>CAZBAR010000013.1:0-60730 GCA_964490165.1 uncultured Lachnospiraceae bacterium
TCGAACCGGATTCCCTTTTACATCTACTCAGCTAACAACTTTTCAAACCGTATCTTCTTTATCTATTTAATTATACAACAATATTATACATTTTTTTTCCGCCTTGTCAAGGGAAAAATGATATGATAAAAATCAGCCGCTTGAAAAGCGGCTGATTTGTTGTCATTTATCAATACATAGGTATATCAATATCGTTATCGGATATATCCTGCGCGTTATGCTCAACATAAATACATTCATCTGCAGGCGCGTAATACACGCCGCTCATTATTGTATCACTGTCATTACAGAAAACTCTGTCGGCATCAAACACGGAATCGTCAATGGGAGTCTTATAAATGTTATAGTATTTCTGCATTACATCTATAACGCACTCTCTGTTCATTACATAGTATGACGCGTCGTTGCAGGTCTTTGCAAGACCGGGCAGTGTCATCATAGTTATATTATCAAGATCGATGCTAAGTGCGTCCTTTGCAAAGCCTACTATGTCCAAAATCGACATATCGGTCGTTACATTATTCAGCACAGCGGAAGCTATATCATCTATATTGCTGAGGCTGATATTCTTCTTCACTGACTCGATAAATGCTGTCATAAACATCTTCTGCGCATCTTCTCTGCCGAGATCGGCGGTAAGAAATCCGCTGCGGTAGCGCACAAACTGCTCTGCTTCATTACCGTTCATATTACGGTATCCAATGGGGAGATTTATATAAAGGTTCTGATCGGGGTCATTATATTCCATTTTATAAGGAATATACATATACACACCGCCGATAGCGTCTACTATCTGACCGAAGCCGTCAAGATCCATTACCGCGCTGTAGTGAATTTTAATATCCAAATTCTTTTCAAGGTAGGCTGCAACCTTCAGCATTCCGTCCTTTTCGGGATTTTTGCTGTCTTCCTCTCTTGCCTGACCTATGCAGTAATTATAAAGTCCGTTGATCTTATGGTAATAATACTCGTCTATCTCAAAATAGGTGTCGCGGGGGATCTGAGTCAGCGCAAGGCTCTTATCCGCTGTATCAAACGAAATAAGCATAATTACGTCTGTAAGATTAGCCTGTCTGTCATGACCCATTACAAGGAAATTGTATTTTGTTTCTGTCTCGATATTATCAGGCGCTTTTCTCTCGTCTGTCGTTTCGTCACCGATACCTGACTTTTTAGCACATGAAAACAGTGATATTGCCGTAATAAGGCACAAGAGAACAGCTATTATTCTTTTTGACATATTTATTCCTCCAATCAGTTCCGGGATCAGTTAAGACCGTTTTCATCAAGACTTCCCGCGTTGTATACAGTAAGCGTTACGTTTTCCTTATCCATAGAATAAAGATTGCGTATTACCGACTGATAAGACGTGGTAAAGGTCTCATTTTTATCAAATGATTCTGTGATATCAATATCGTAAATATTGAAATTCTCGTTTATGATCTCAGCTACATACTGCCTGTTCATAACATAGTATGACACTCCGTCGTACATCTGAGACATACCGGGCATTGTCATAAGCTTGACATTTTCAAGGCTTACCGCAGGCGCTTTGCCGAAACCTACAAGGTTTTTAGCCATAAACACCATATCCGCAACGCTTATATCTGTATCGACATACTTTATAACATTACCTGCAAGAGATGTAAGCATTGACGCATCTGCATTGTGCAGACTTGATTGCAGCTTCTTAACAAACGCTGAAATAAACAGCTTTTGCATATCGCCTCGACCAATATCGCCCGTAGCCAAACCGTACCGATATCTTACAAACTGCTCTGCTGCATTTCCATCCAAATGTTGGTAACCCTCTTTTAAGTTGATATACAAATTCTGAGTAGGATCAGGATATACCATATCCATAGGCACATACATATCCACTCCGCCGATAGCATCCACGATGCCCTCAAATCCGTCAAGATCCATTACTGCGGAATAGTGGATAGTTATGGCAAGGTTTTCTTCAAGATACTCTGCCATTTTTGTGCAGCCGTCAAGCTCGGGATTGGACGAGCCCTCTCTGCTCGCAGCCGACACACAGTAGTTATAAAGTCCGTTCACCTTATGATAGTAATAATCATCTATCTGAATATACGTATCTCTCGGGAACTGCATTATTGTAATATTCTGCGTTTCAATATTATAATTGATAAGCATTATTACGTCCGTAAGGCTCGCAGCTCTGTCATGTCCCATAACAAGGAAGTTATAGCTTTTCTGCGTTATCTCGGGCGTGACGTCGGTCTTGTTGCCGCTTGAGTCTGTTTTCTGCGGAATATCAAATTTGATACTTACATTGTCGTTGTCAGGCTCAAACAAAACGAAATAATTGAATAAGTACAGAAGCAGTCCGCAGCAGCACGCCAGTACCAGCGCACCTACGCGGGGCAAGACCTTTTTTACAAACTTATTAAAGCCGCTCATTTAAGTATCCGTGCCTTTCATTCATCTTTTTCTGACAGGCGTCAGTCTTTTGAATTCAGAATAAACCAGTTTCTCGCTTCTACCGTATCACGATCTACAAGGCTGCCTTCGTCGATAAGATTTTTAATCGTCATATCAAACGAAAGTATCATTGTTTTTTCAAGAACGCGCATACGCTCCTCTTCGCTCTCTGCCGAGCCGATACCGTCGTAAAAGTATTTGCGGAGCTTCACGCAGTCCTCAAAGGTACGCGTATCCTCGATATAGTCTGCAAGATATATAATGGTGTCAAACAAGCTCATCCCCGCACAGCCTGTGGTATGCAGGCGCACAGCAGAAACGATACGCTCGTCTTCAAACTCCCTGAAGTCCCTGCCGATAAGCGCCGCCGCAGTCTTTGCGTGCAAAAGCTTGGGGGCAGCCTCCTCATCACCATTTTTAATTATACCAAACTCATCAAACAATTTCAACTGTTTTTCGACACTGAGGCGTTTGGTTATATCGTGAAGCAGACCTGCCGCTCTGAGAGCGTTGACATCATCCGGCATATATATACGTCCAAGCGCCGCCGCTTCCCTCTCTACTGCAAGAACGTGCGGATATCTTTTCTCTGTCAGATAGTCACGCACCTTTAAGCGCAGGCAGTCAAGCATTTCGTCAGTTATTACAATACCCTTTTTCATTTGTACAACCCGTTTTTCCTAATGTAGTCTGCCACGGCAGGGGTAATATGGTCGGATAAATTGCCCTCGGCAATGCTTTTTCTGACCTCGGTTGAGGATATCACTGCGGGATCATCACCCAGATAGATAAAGTCGGCGCCCCACTTTTTTCTGTATTCGCACTCTTTTGCCAAAAGCAGTCGCCCGTCGCCGCAGCTTCGGCGCATATAAACGACTGTCGCAAGGGATACTATAGCTTCCGGAGCTCTCCATGTATCAAAAGACAAAAACATATCCTCGCCCATAAGCATATACAGCTCATCCTCAGGATAAGCCTTGCGCAGCCATTCTAATGTCTCCACGGTATAGCTTTTCCCGGTTTTTGTAATTTCATAATCGGAGACCTCTCCGATGTGAGAAAAAGCAAGCCGTGCCATCTGAAGCCTGTCGTAGGACGATGCGCCGGAGTCAGTCTCCTTATGCGGCGGTATGCCTGCCGGCATGATTATAAGTCTGTCAAGACCTACCGTTGACATAAAAAGCTCAGCAGCCCTTATGTGGCCTGTATGCGGCGGCGAAAAGGTGCCGCCGAAAAGTCCTGTTCGCATATCAGACTTCTATCTTTCTGTTCTTTTCGTTGCTGCTTTGGCGGTACAGTACAAATCTTGTTCCGACTACCGTAACTACATCCGCAGACAGTGCCTCTGCAAGCTCGTTTGCAGCCTCTTTTGCGCTGTAATCGCTGTTTTCAAGCACGCGAAGCTTTATGAGCTCTCTTGCTTCAAGCGCGTCTGACACGCCTGCAAGAAGCTCTTTTGAAAGGCCTCCCTTACCCACCTGAAAAATAGTATCAATGGGATTTGCCATGCGGCGCAGCGCCGCTCTCTGTTTACTGGTAAGCATTTATATTATTATCCTATCCTTTGAAATTTTACCGCATTTATTTATGTAAGTCATCATAAAAATGCAAGAAAAATGTAAATTTTTGCGTTATATGATATGACTTAGTGAATACACAAATGCTCCCATCGCTATACCGCGATGACTTACTTCGTTTTTCTCCTCGTCAGTAAGCTCGGCGAATGTTTTTCCCTTTTCGGGCAAATAGAACAAAGGATCATAACCGAAGCCCCCTTCGCCGCGGGGAGCGTCAAGTATCTCACCTCTGACCTGAGCCTCAACGGTAAACGCATTTGCGGCTCTTCCTGCGCGCTCTGTAGCAAGCTCGCGCAGCTCCTCCTCATAATTTCCCGAAAGCTCCAGCTCATCGGGAACAACGCAGGCGATCGTGCAGACAAAGCCTGCGCCTCTGTCCTCTGCGCCGACACCGGAGAGCTCGCGAAGAAGCTTTTTATTGTTAGCCTCGGCAGTGCCCTCTGCGGAATATCTTGCAGAGAATATGCCCGGTGCGCCGTCAAGTGCGTCTACACACAGTCCTGAATCGTCTGCAACACCGATATATCCCATTGAAGCGGGAACCGATGCTTTTATAACTGCGTTTTCCGCAAAAGAGGCTCCGTCCTCCACAATGTCTCCCGTATATCCGATGTCGTCAAGCGACAGTACCTCAATACCGTCGCCGAGCTTTGCAAGCAGGCTGTTAAGCTCGGCTATCTTATTTTTGTTTCTTGATGCAAGTACGATCTTCATAGTCATTATTACTCCGTGCCCTTATTCAAACAGAGCGTTTACAAACATATCCGCGTCAAAGGGCTGCATATCGCCTATCTGTTCACCCACACCTATATATTTTACTGGAATATCAAGCATTTTCTTTATGCTGAACACAGCGCCTCCCTTGGCAGTACCGTCAAGCTTAGTAAGAACAAGTCCGGTAATATCGGCGCTCTCCTTAAATTCCTTTGCCTGCATAAGCGCATTCTGACCGGTGGTAGAGTCAAGCACAAGCAGTGTTTCGCGGGAAGCGCCGGGAAGCTCGCGATTTATTACACGGTCTATCTTAGCAAGCTCCGCCATAAGATTTTTCTTGTTGTGCAGTCTGCCTGCCGTATCAACTATAAGAACATCGGCGCCGCGTCCTTTGGCAGCCGCTACGGCGTCAAATACTACAGCAGCAGGATCGCTGCCCTCGCTTTGAGATATAAGCTCCACTCCTGCGCGCTCTGTCCAAACGGCAAGCTGATCAATAGCCGCTGCACGGAAGGTATCCGCCGCAGCGACAACGACTTTTTTGCCGTTCTCCTTAAGATTTGCCGCAATTTTGCCGATAGACGTAGTTTTGCCGACGCCGTTTACTCCGATAACAAGAATGACCGAGGGAGTAGTGTCAAGATGAAGACCGTCGCCCTCTCCTACCTTATCACGAAGTATTTCGCGCAGTGCGTCCTTAACCTCTGACGCCTCCTTCAGTCTGCCTGACTTTACTCTGTCCCGAAGCTCGTCTATGACCTCCTCGACACACTCCATACCCATATCGGAGCATATAAGTATTTCTTCAAGCTCCTCCAGCAGATCCTCGTCTACCTTAACAAAGCTTTTAAGTACATCGTCAACTTTTGAAAAAACTGCGTTTTTTGTCTTCAAAAGTCCGTTTTTCAGTTTGTCAAAAAATCCCATTATAAACCTCTTATCAATATAGATCAGTATAGATCAGTATATATCATTCAGCCAGTGCGTCGATCTGCGCGCTGTTTTCCGCAACGCTTGCCACGTCAAGCGTAAACACCTTGGATATACCGTGGCGCGGCATTGTTACACCATACAGCGTATCTGCCGTCTCCATCATTCCCCGGCGGTGGGTTATAAGTATCATCTGCATTTCTTTTGAAAAACGCTTTACATAGTTTGCTACACGGGTTACATTGACCTCGTCCAGCGCCGCCTCTATCTCGTCAAAAATACAGAAGGGAGACGGGTTTACCCTGATAAGCGCAAATATAAGTGCGATCGCCACAAACGCCTGCTCGCCGCCTGAGAGAAGACTCAGGCTCTTTATCATTTTTCCGGGAGGTGCAACGTTTATTTCAACACCTGTCTCCAGCACATTATCAGGCTCGGTAAGCTCCAGATGCGCGCTTCCGCCGCCGAAAAGCTCGCGGAAGGTCTCTCCGAAATATTTATTGACCTTTTCAAAGGCTTCGGTGAACATTTTGCGCATTTCGCTCTCTATAGACTCTATGATACCCTCAAGCTCGCCCCTTGACTTTGACAGGTCGTCCAGCTGAGCCTTTAAGTAATCGTATCTCTCTTTGAGAGCTGTGTATTCCTCAATAGCGCCTACATTTACGTTTCCGAGTGACTTTATAGCAGTTTTCAGCTCTCCGAGTCTTATGTTCACACCTGAGCGCTCTTCCTCGCTTACTGCGGGATAGTCAAGCTCCTTCGCCGTAGAATGAGTAAGCTCGTATTCGTCCCAAAGACGGGATGTCATTTTGTCTATCTCCGAATTCAGCTTTTCAAGCTTCGTTTCGTTGGCGCTGTGCGCACGGAAGCAAAGCTCTTTTTTATCGCTGACCTCACGGGTCTTTATGCGGTTTTCGTTAAGCTTGCGGTCGTATTCGTCGCCGCCTGCCTCCAAAGCACTTCTCTTTTCTTCTGCCTCAGCAAGCTCACTGCGAAGAAGCTGTGCTTCACTGCCCTTATCGGAAATAAGCTTTTCAGAGTCCGATACACCTGCGCGAAGCTGCTCTGCCCCACAGGTCTGTTCCGCCGCTTCTTCCATAAGCCGCTCTGCGCGCTCGTCTGCCTCTTTTGCAGAGTTTTCCGTGTTTTCGGCGTCACGCATAAGTCCTGCCATCTCGACCCGGCAATCGTTTATCTTTGCGTCTGCCTCAGCCGCTCTGTCAGCGGCCTCATTTTTCTCTACATTGCGCTCGTTGCGTTCCTCTGAAAGCTTAGCTATTGCACCGATAAGCTCGGATATCGCGCCTTCGAGCTCAGAAGCTTCTCTGCTTCCGTTGTGAGAGGACTCAGCCAGTCCGTTCATGTCCCCGCGAAGCTTTTCAAGCAGCCCCTCGGTAACAGTGGCGCGTGCCTCGTACTCATCAAGCTGACTGCGCTCGGTACGCAGCATGACCTCTGATATTTTCGCTTTTTCTTCTTCCTTACGGCGGTAATTTGATACCTCTGCGCTCTCGCGGCGAAGCTCGTCATGCTCTTTTCTTGATTTTTCCGCCTTACCGTCAAGCTCAGCCTTCTCAGCCTTCAGCTTTTCTATATGCGATGCTCTGGTAAGCATTCCGGAATCGCGGCGAACAGAGCCGCCCGTGAATGAACCGCCCATATTTATCTGCTGACCGTCAAGAGTTACTATTCTTATTTTCCAGCCGCAGCGGCGGGCAACATCAGAGGCGTTGTCAATATTATCGAAAACGGTAATTCGTCCGATAATGCTTGATATTACATCTCTGTACTTATCGTCTGTTGAAACAAGCTCGTCTGCGTAGCCTATAAATCCGGGATATTTTGCCGCATCCAGCATCTCGCGGGTAGGCGACTGCCCCTTTATGCTTGAAAGCGGATAAAAGGTTGCACGTCCTGCTCCCGACTTTTTAAGGGCATAAATAGCTGCCTTCGCCGACGACTCATCGTCTACAATAATATTTTGCAGATTTGCACCGAGAGCTGTCTCAAGTGCTACGGTATATTCCTCGCTTACCTTGATAAGATGTGAAACAGGTCCGTGAACACCGTGCAGCCGTCCCTCGGAATGCGCCTGCATTACAAATTTTACACTGTTATTGTAGCCGTCAAAATGCTCCTGCATTCGCTCAAGCGCAGATATCCGGCTCTGGAGCGCCTCGGCTGACGCCTCAAAGCCGCTGAGTGTTCTGCGTGCATTCTCTATTTTGTCGGAAAGATTATTAAGCTTTCTGTCGCAGCGCTCTATCTCGGAATCTGATTTTTGCAGCGACTGCTCATACAGCTCAACATTTTTGCGGCATTCGTCGCTGTCGCGCTGCAAGTCGCGAAGCTCGGCTTCATATTTTGCAAGATCTGAGCTTATAGCCTCTTCCTTGCTGCTGCGCTCGCTGAGGTTGTTTTTCAAAACATCATAACGTACTCTCAGCTCTGACAGCTCGCCCTCTTTCTGACGTATAAGCTCAAAGTCAGCGTCTATTTGCGACATAAGCTCAGCTTCTTTTGCTTTCTCCGCGTCTCTTTCTTTTTCCAGCTCCGTTATGGCACTGCTTTTTTCGTCAATATTTCGGGAAATATCAGAAAGCTTCTCCCGAAGGGCTGACGCTGACGCGCGCTCTGACTCTGACTCCGTTCTGCTGCGTTCTGCGGCAGCGTCCGCAGCCTCTGCCTTTGCTTTGGCATGAACGATTTCGGTTTCAAGACGGGAGGCAAAGCTCTCCGCCTCTCTTATAGCCGAGTTTATCTCTTTTATTCTTGCATACAGCGCCACGGAGCTTTGTTTATTCTCCTGAGACGCCTCAAAAAGCCGCTCATATTGACTCTCCAGCTGTCTTTCGCTGTCCTCAACCATTTCCAATTCGTGAGCGCTGAGGCGGCAATCTGCCGTTACCTTATCAAGATCAGCTCTGATCTTTTCTATATCATACAGCCAAAGCCTTATGTCAAGCTGCTTTTTCTCATCATACAGCTCTAAATATTTTCTTGCCTTTGAAGCGTCGCGCTCCAAAGGGCCTATGCGACTTTCGATCTCAGAAAATATGTCCGTTACTCTGGTCATATTTTCCTCTGTAGCCGCAAGCTTTTTTTCAGACTCCTGCTTTTGATATCTGTATTTTGTAATACCCGCAGTTTCTTCAAAAATGCCGCGCCTGTCGGTGCTCTTCTTTGAAATGATCTCAGCTATCTTACCCTGACCGACTATGGAATAGCCCTCTCTGCCGATACCGGTATTCATAAACAGCTCGTTTATATCCTTCAGGCGGCAGGGCTTGCGGTTTATAAAATACTCGCTCTCGCCCGCTCTGTAGTACCGTCTTGTGACAGTGACCTCCTCGTAGGGGCAGTTAAGCTTACGCGGCTCAGCCGAATCGTCAAAAGTAATGGAGACCTCGGCAAAGCTCATGGGACGGTGTCCGTCTGCGCCGACGAAAATAACGTCCTCCATTTTAGTACCGCGTATATTCTTTGAAGATATTTCACCCAGCACCCAGCGCATAGCGTCGGTTATATTTGACTTTCCGCTTCCGTTAGGTCCTACTATAACGGTAGAGCCGGGATTAAAGTGAAGCACAGTTTTATCCGGGAAGGATTTGAAGCCATGCAATTCAAGTGTTTTAAGGTACAACGGTTTGTCCTTCCTATCTTTTTTACTATTTTATGTCAATAGATATATTATATCCCGAAAGCGCACTGTTTTCAAGGATTTTGACGCATTTTGCGCCCGTTTTTTCCATAATATACTCTTTATTCGCCCTTTTATGACCTGACGCCATAGATACCGCGCCGCGCGCAACACTTACATATACGCATCGGGAGCGCGCGTCCTTGTCTGCAAGTGCTGACATTATGGCATCGCGGAACACTCTGGATTTTACTATCTCGCCCAGCGCCGGATGATTAGGCCCTGCAAAATATGTGTCCTCCGAATGCAGATTTTCTCCCTCGTGCAGTCCTATTTTCAGGACAGGTACATTGTTTTTAAGAAATACACGGTACACTCCGGCACTGCGCTCTACCGCGTCCTCAAGACTGAGAGGCACATAAACACCCTCTCGCGTCATTCTTTCGAGCGGAGTATTCTTAAATACGATGCAGGGGTAAATTCTTGCCCCGTCTGCCCCCTCGGCACATATTATCTCCGCAGTTTCTCTTTCACTGTCAGCATCAGCCGCAGGAAGTCCCGTCATCATTTGACCTACAAAGGAAAAGCCCTCTGACTTCAAAAGCCTCACGGCATTGTAGCTCGCCACGGCGCTGTGACCGCGCCGGGAGGCGTACAGCACACTGTCGCTGAAGCTTTGGATACCGAGCTCCACCTGACTTACGGTATACCTGTGCAGTATGTCGCATATTTCCTCTGATATGTAGTCGGGTCTTGTGGACATACGTATGCCCTTTACAAGTCCCCTTCTTACATAGTCCTCAGCAAGCTCCAGAAGCGACACCATAAGATCTCTGTCGATACCGGTAAAAGAGCCGCCGAAATATGCGATCTCGCACTCACGGTCTCCCCTTGTGGCAAGAACAGCTTCTATGTCCCCGCGCACCTTGTCAAAACAAAAAGAATGGGCGCCTGAAATGGCGTGTTGGTCACAAAACACGCACTGATTGGGGCAGCCCATATGCTGTATAAATATCGGAATATTGATATGCTTCAATTCAGCCTATCCTTTCGTCACTTTTAATCATACCTTTTCGGGAGCGCCGCCGAACAACGCTAGCGCATCCTTTGCAGCTGCAAGCTCTGCCTCTCTTTTTGACGGACCCTTGCCTGTTCCTATAACATTGGAATTCAGTCTTGCCTCCACCGTAAAGGTCTTGTGGTGGTCGGGACCGTCCTCATCTATTACGATATATTCAAGACGCTCTCCGTCAGCCTGCTGAACTATTTGCTGCAATGCGGTCTTATAGTCAATAAACGACTCCTCACGGTTGATATATTCTATCTCGTTTTTAACAAAGGGCAAAAGAAACTTTGCAATAAGATCGCAATCTCTGCCGCTGTCGATATAGAATGCGCCGAGCACCGCCTCAAAAGCGTCAGACGTAATAGACGCGCGGCTTCTTCCGTTATTCTTTTCTTCACCGTGACCGAGCCTCAGATAATCGCCTAAGGATATCTCTTTAGCGTACTTTGCCAGCGCTTTTTCGCACACTACGGAAGCGCGTATCTTTGTAAGATCGCCCTCCTGCCGTGATGAATAACGTGAAAAAAGGTAGTAGGATACAACAATCGACAAAACGGAATCGCCCAAAAATTCAAGTCTTTCGTTGCATTCGCCGCTGTAGTCCTTCTTATGCTCGTTTATATACGACGAATGGGTAAGTGCCTCGCTGAGAAGCTCTTTGTTCTTGAAACTGTAGCCAAGCACCTTTTCAAGTCCCGACTGATCCAGCGGCAAAACAGTTCCTTCACTCATGCTGATACTTCCTTTCTTTATCTATGTTAAAGCTTTATATTCAAATAATATCTTTGATACTGTCAACAGCCTCAAGAGCCTTTGCTGCATACACGCTGTAGCGCTCTTTCTTGCCGCCTTTTATTTTCTCCTCCGGGTGGGCAATAATGCCGAAATTGGCGTTCATAGGCTGAAAATCGCCCGTGCCACCCTGTGACACGTATTTCGCCATAGCACCTATCATAGTGCTGTCGGGGAAAATGAAGCTCTCCTGTCCAAGCGCCGCTCTTGCAGCGTTAAGTCCGGCAGTAAAGCCTGACGCCGCGGACTCTATATACCCTTCAACACCGGTCATCTGACCTGCGAAAAACAGGCTTCTGTCATTCCGCATGGAATAGTCCCTGGCCAAAAGATTAGGAGAATTGAGAAATGTATTTCTATGCATTACGCCATAGCGCAGGAAATCGGCTTTTTCAAGTCCGGGTATCATACGGAACACTCTTCTCTGCTCAGGAAACGTCAGATGTGTCTGGAAGCCGACTATGTTAAACATTGTGCCCTCCTCGTTTTCACGTCTGAGCTGAACTACGGCATAGTAACGCTCATCAGTTCCCGGACGTCGAATGCCTACAGGCTTCATAGGACCGAAGCGCAGTGTGTCCTCGCCGCGGCGTGCCATTACCTCCACGGGCATACAGCCCTCAAAGACCTTTAACTTTTCGCCGGCTTCAAAATCGTGCAGCTTTGCTTCTTCGGCATTTACAAGCGCATCGTAAAAAGCAAGATATTCGTCCTTTGACATAGGGCAGTTGATATAGTCAGGTGTGCCTTTGTCATATCTTGAGGCAAAAAACGCCTTTGTCATATCGATAGTGGAAAAGTCAACAATAGGTGCGGCGGCGTCGAAAAATGACAGCTTATCGCCGCCGATAAGCTCAGCTATTTTTTCTGCCAGTACGTCAGAGGTAAGAGGGCCTGTTGCAACGACTGTTGGCACATCGCGGGGGATATCCGACATCTCGCACTCTATGACCTCAATACCCTGCTCCGACCTGATCTTTTCCGTTATATAGTCCGAAAAAGCATATCTGTCAACGGCAAGAGCGCCTCCTGCTGCAACAGCAGTTTTGTCTGCCGCCTCCATTATAAGTGAACCGAGTCGGCGAAGCTCCTCTTTAAGAAGTCCTACACCGCTTGTTATATCGGCACTGCGCAGAGAATTTGAGCAAACAAGCTCTGCATAGCCGTTGTAAGAGTGGGCGGGCGATTTTTTGTGCGGCTTCATTTCATAAAGGCTGACCTCGCAGCCGCGGCGCGCCGCCTGCCATGCCGCTTCACATCCTGCCAGTCCGGCACCGAGTACATTTATTTTCATTTTTATTTATTTTTCTTCGTTATTGCCTGCTTCTTCCGCTGCGGGCGCGTCACATTTGTATCCGCAGCCATCGGATTTGCACACAAGAATATCCTTACCTTTTTTTCTGAAAAGCATTCCGCCGCACTGCGGACATTTTTCGTTTGTAGGCATATCCCATGACGAAAAGCTGCATTCGGGATATTTGGAGCAGCTGTAGAACACAGTTCTGTTGCGGCCGAATTTCGTAACGATCTCCGCACCGCAGTCGGGACAGTTCACGCCGAGGGAGCGGACCTTCTGCTTTGTAAACTTACATTCGGGATATTTTACGCAGGCATAGAAGGAGCCGAAGCGTCCCGAACGAAGTACCATATCGCTGCCGCACACCTCGCACTTAAAGGGTGCTATCTCCTGCTTCTTTTCTTCTCCGCCGTCGTTCTTTACAAGGGGCTTTGTATTTTTGCAGGTAGGATAATTGGGGCACGCGGCAAACTTGCCGAAGCGTCCGTTTTTAACTATCATCTTACTGCCGCAAAGCTCGCATACCATATCTGTTTCTTCAACAGGCAGCTCTATATCGTCTTTGGATACCGAATCCATTGCTTTTTCAAGCTCGCCGGAAAAACCGTTCCAGAATGCGCCGAGAATAGCATTCATATTCTCATCACCTGACTCCACAGAGTCAAGACGTGTTTCCATATCGGCTGTAAATTTACAGTCAACTATATCGGGAAAATACTCTGTCATCAGAGAATTGGTGATCTCTCCGAGCTGAGTGGGAACCAGCGACTTTCCCTCTCTCGACACATATCCTCTCGATGTGATTATAGAAATAATAGGCGTATAGGTAGAGGGTCTGCCTATGCCCTTTTCCTCAAGAAACTTTATAAGAGAAGCTTCCGTATATCTTGCAGGCGGCTCTGTAAAGTGCTGTGTGCCGCTGACGCTTTCATTTTTCAAAACATCGCCGTCCTGACACGGAGGCAGCTTTTTATTCTTTTCATCATCAGTACCGTCGGCGGTCTCCTCGTAGACAGCCATATAACCGTTAAACTTCACGGTATAACCGCTGGCGCGGAACAGATATCCCTCGCAATCAAAATCGGCAGAAACGGTAGCCAGCTCAGCATTTGCCATCTGGCTTGCTATAAAACGGTCCCAGATAAGCTTATACAGTCTGTACTGATCGTTTGACAGATATTTTTTGACCTTTGCAGGCTCATGCTTCATAGACGAAGGACGTATTGCTTCGTGAGCGTCCTGAGCCTTAGCCTTGGTCTTAAAAGTTCTGGGATTCGCCGGGCAATATTGCTCGCCGTATTTTTCCGTAATATACTCTCTTGCCGCGTTCTGCGCTTCTGCTGCAATGCGGAGTGAGTCTGTTCTCATGTAGGTAATAAGACCCTGCAAGCCTCCGTCGCTGCCGAGATTTATACCCTCGTACAGCTCCTGCGCAACACGCATGGTACGCTGAGACTGGAAGTTAAGCTTTTTAGACGCTTCCTGCTGCATTGTTGAGGTTATAAAGGGCGGAGTGGGAGATTTCATCTTCGAGCCTTTTTTTATCTCTACCGCGGTAAAATCCTTTCCGCGCACTGCGTTGCAGACCTTTTCAGCGTCAGCCTCACAGCTGAGCTCTGTTTTCTTTTTGCCGTCTGTAAGTCCCCAGAAGCGGACTGTCATCTGCTTGCCCTTTGCAGTTTCAAGAACCGCATCTATAGTCCAGTATTCAACGGGAACAAAAGCTCTTATCTCATTTTCACGGTCGACGATTATTTTTGTAGCGGCAGACTGCACACGTCCTGCAGAAAGTCCGCTTTTTACTTTTTTCCAAAGGAAGGGACTGAGCTTATAGCCGACTATTCTGTCAAGAATTCGTCTTGTCTGCTGAGAATTGACTACATCCATATCTATCTCGCGGGGAGATTTGATGCCTTCCTTTACGGCAGTTTTTGTGATCTCGTTAAATGTAACTCTTCTTGCTTTTTCAATGGGAATACCAAGCGCAACGGAAAGATGCCATGATATGGCTTCGCCCTCGCGGTCAGGGTCGGTTGCCAGGAATATACGGTCGGCTTTCTTCGCTTCTTTTTTAAGCTCTTTTATAAGCTCGCCCTTACCGCGTATATTTATATAATGAGGTTCAAAGTCATTCTCAATATCTATACCCAGTGTTGACTTGGGCAGATCTCTTACATGGCCCTTACAAGCGATGACCTTATAATTCTGGCCCAAATAGCTTTTTACGGTATTTGCCTTTGCAGGAGACTCCATGATAACAAGATTGGTCATATATTATTTCCCTTCTGAATAATTAGCGTATTATACATCAACATGATCATATGCCGAAAACGGCAGCACGCAATATTATAATCAACTGCGGATATTTTTTCAATACATAATTGAAATATATTTTTTAATTTTTTCACAGTCCGTCGTCATCTTCGGTAATATATTCCGGCTCACCGCCGAAATCTGCGCCGCGGCGCATATAGTAGCCGCCCGCACCCGACTCAACAGCACCCGCCATTTCAAGCATGGTGAGAGACACCATTATTTTCGGCAGAGCCAGTCCGCAGCCGACTATTTCATCGGCAAGCATGGGCACATCCGGCTTCATATATTCAAACACACGCCTGTCGTCATCACTTAAAGTGTCAAGCTGAACAGCACGTCGCGGCGCGCTCTTCTCCGCCTTTTTTTCTTCGGGGAAGATCTCTTCCGCCTTTACCTTTTTCTTTTTCTCAGGCGCACGCCTTGAAGCTTTTTCTTTCCTCGAGGATTTTTTGTCCTTTGTGCCTACTCCCATATTGTCTGCCGCAGTATCGGCGTCTATATGGGGAACAAGACGGTCGATAGTTATTGTATGAGGATAGATAAACTCATAAGCCCGTAAAACATCTACGGCAGATGTAACCGGCAAAGCGCCCTGCTTCAAAAGATGATTTGTGCCCTCCGCGCCATCCTCACCTACTCTGCCGGGCACGGCATAGAGATCCTTGCCCTGAAAAATAGCGTAGCGCGCAGTTATAAGCGAGCCGCTTTTCATGTCTCCTTCAACTACGAGCACAGACTGAGAAAGACCGCTGATTATCCTGTTTCTGACAGGAAAATTCCCCGACCTGGGAGAAGTGCCGGGCGCATACTCCGTTATGATAGCTCCGCGTTTCAGAACGCGATGATAAAGCTCGGTATGCTGCCTGGGATAAATAACATCGATACCGCTGCCAAGCACGCCGACACAAATACCGTCGGCTTCAAGAGCGCCAGCCATTGCCATTCCGTCAACTCCGAGAGCAAGTCCGCTTACGACAACCGCGCCGCCGTCTGCCAGACCTGCACCCATATTATATGCCATTTTCTTGCCGTACTCCGTCATAGTTCTTGTACCTACAACGGCGCAGCTCAGGTAGTTGTCAAAGTCGGGCAGTGTTCCGACGCAGTAAAGCACCATAGGCGCATCACGAAGCGCACGCAGGCTTTTGGGATATTCAGCCATATCCGGAACAAGCACCTGCACACCGTTACTGTCACACCAGCGCAGTATCTGTTCTTCCTCGCTGATGTCACGTCTTTTAAGCTTTTCAAGCAAGCGGCGGCTGACCTCAACACCGCACTGCATAATACCGATGTCACCTGCATCGTATACTGATCTTGCGTCGCCGAAGCAGCGCACAAGATCTACCGCCAGCGTGCTGCCCTGTCCCAGCGTATGGGAAAGCCACAGCCAATATTTTCGAGTATCCTTATCTTTCATATTTTTATCGTTCACCTATACATTTTTTCCGGCTTTTGAATGCTCCCACAGCAGCACAGCGGCAGCTGCGGCGGCGTTCAGGCTTTCCGTCTTATCGGTCATCGGTATATATATAACATCGTCACATACATCAAGGGTCGAAGCCGACACCCCGTGTCCCTCATTGCCGAGAACAAGGCAATCACTGTGCCTGAGTCCGGCATCGCCCGCCACCATTGCACCGGGGCGAAGTGCAGATGCTATAACACGTCTGCCGCTCTCCTTAAGCGTGGGAATGATCTCACAAAGGGATGTGCAGACAGTAAACTTCATCTTAAATACAGCACCCATAGAGGCTCTTACCACCTTGGGATTATATATATCGGCACAGCCTGCCAAAATAAGCCTGTCGCAGCCGAAGGCTGCGGCAGTACGTATTACCGTACCTACGTTGCCGGGATCCCGAACCTCTTCAAGTGCGAAAATGCGCTCTTCATCGGATATAGGACTGTTATTCTCACATATCTCACAGACAAAAGCAATTCCGTCCGGAGCGTTATCGGCGCTGATCTTTGAAAACGCACTTTCCGACAGAACAATGACCTCGCCGCCGCATTTCTCGCAAAGGTTTACCATATTCTCTGAGTCCTTTACTCGCTCGGATAAAAGCGCATATCTTACAGAGCAGCAGTCAACCGCCTCCGAGCAGAGCTTTTTGCCCTCGGCAATATAAAGTCCCTCTGCGTCTCTGCCTTTTTTATCCCGAAGCTTTGCAATACGCTGCAAGGTAGGATTTTGCCTTGATGAAATATATGTATACTCCATGAGTGCACCTTTTTCTGAAAACTTAATTTATTAAACCAAAAGAACACCCGCGGGCGTGTGCCCGCGGGATATAAATGGTTCTTTGATTAAAGCGCTGCCTTTGCCTTCTCAGCAAGTGCTGCAAATGCTTCCTTATCAGCAACAGCGATCTCGGAAAGCATCTTACGGTTAAGGTTGATACCTGCCTTCTTCAGACCGTTCATAAATGTGGAATAGTTCATTCCGCAAACCTTTGCCTGTGCGGAGATACGAGCGATCCAGAGTCTTCTGAACTCTCTCTTCTTCTGCTTTCTGCCGATGTAAGCATAGTTACCGCTCTTCATTACGGCCTGCTTAGCCATCTTAAAGTGCTTGGATTTTGAACCCCAGTAGCCCTTCGCAGCCTTAAGTACTTTATTTCTTCTCTTGCGCGTCATCATTGCGCCCTTAACTCTTGCCATCTTTCTATACTCCTTTCCTTCAGCTCAATTACTTCATTATCAGTCTCTTGACGTTTGCTTCCATTGCAGGGCTGAGAATATCAGCTGAACGGAGACGTCTCTTCTGCTTCTGAGTCTTATTAGTGCTCAGGTTATGACGGTGTGAGCTGTGGTGCATCTTTACCTTACCTGTGCCGGTAACGGAAAAACGCTTTGCCGAAGCCTTATGTGTTTTGATCTTACCCATTTTTCTGAATTCCTTTCGATTCTGTATTTTATCTTACGATAGCGTTAATTTTCAGCCTTTTCAGCCGGTGCGGCGCTCTCTGCTGCCTTCTCGGTCTTCTTAGGGCTTGTCGCCTTGAGAGGCATGAGGAACATAGTCATCTGTCTTCCCTCAAGCGTAGGCTTTTTATCCATAGTGGAGACCTCAGCGCAAGCTTCACGAAATCTCTGAATGACCTCGCGACCCAGATCCTGATGAGCCATTTCTCTGCCCTTGAAACGAAGACATACACGCACCTTATTTCCCTCGCGAAGGAACTTTATAGCTCTTGCAGCCTTTGTATCAAAGTCGTGCTTGTCGATACGGCATGAAAGCTGTACTTCCTTAACCTCGACGGTCTGCTGCTTTTTCTTAGCCTCTTTTTCCCTCTTGTCCTGCTCATAGCGGAACTTGCCGTAATCCATAGCACGGCATACAGGCGGCTGTGCCTGAGGAGCAATGCATACAAGGTCTACGCCCTTGTCATAGGCGTACTCTTTTGCCTCGTTAAGACTTTTGATACCCAGCTGATCGCCGTTTTCATCAAGAAGGCGAACCTCTTTTGCACGGATATCATCGTTGATAATAAGCTCTTTTGCGCTGATAGCTCAACACCCCACTTTGAAAATAATAAAGCAATAAAAAAGTGCGGAAACACTCCGCACAAAAGTACCGCCATACAGCAGATGCTTTATTATACCGATGCTCGCCCTTGCGGCACGGTGAGAACGGAGCGTTCTTCTTCCTTTTACCCGCTTATTATACCACCGCATATTTCCTATGTCAAGATGTTTTTTGATTTTTTTATCAAACATCCTGTTTTTTGCAAAGAGTATTGATTTTCCCAGCCTTTTACTTTATAATGTAAAGAGCAAATTTTATAAGGATAATGCAGATGAGAAAATTTCTTTGCGACTTTTTTGATATGTGCGATTATCCCGCAGAGGCTAAGACCTCGCTGCTTCGGGATTTTGATGCGCTTTGGGCGAATAATGAATGCCGCGCCCACTTTGAAAAACACATCGCAGCATATGAAAAAGACGGAACTACCGATTTTTACGATGCCCGTGTAAAGGCGGGGCAGCTCGCCGAGGGCGCCGGCGTTCACCCTTACGCTGCCGAACTGCTTATATTCTGCTGCTTTGCAAGGCATTTGAGTGACATATACAGGGAAAAGGGCTACGGCGATAAAATATGGATGGATACGATGCTTGACATCCGTACAAAGCTTATGGAATGCCGGCAGATGCACGGCATCTGGGGATCGTTCGTAATGTTCTGGTTTCCCCAGTATTTCACTCTTGACCGTTTTGCACTGGGCAGACTTCAATACCAAAAAGCTCCGTACTATGCAACAAGAGAGCCTTACACCGTAGGCGGTGTAACTGTTGTTTATTCCGAAAGCCGTGCGCTGGAGCTGCATATACCCTCAAACGGCAGACTTGACGAGGAAAGCGTGCTTGACTCGCTGCACAGAGCCTATGATTTCTTCAGCGGAACTGAATACATACATGACGGTCTTCTCATTTGTGAATGCTCTTCATGGCTTCTGTATTCAGGGCTTGAGGAAGCGTTACCGGATGATTCAAACGTAGTTCGCTTCAGCAGAAGCTTTATGCGGACCATTGACAGGGATGACCCCGGATTTGAGGACTGCTGGAGAGTTTTTAACAAAAACTGGGACAATGACGCCTATGCGCTTCCGAGAGAAACATCAATGCAGCGCTGTATTGCCGACAGACTTGCAGCGGGAAAAACTATGGGCAGCGCCGTAGGCGTGCTCGTATTCGACGGTGAAAAAATACTTACCAAAAGAAAGGTTTAGATAAAATGAAAGCTGTTATTTCAGTTATAGGCAAGGATACATTCGGTATACTTGCAAAGGTAAGCACGGTATGCAGTGAAAACCGTGCCAACATTGCCGATGTTGACCAGTCCGTACTTCAGGATATGTTTGTCATGGTAATGCTTGTAGACATTTCAGATGCAGACTGCGATTTTATGCGCCTCAAGGGAGATCTTGAAAAGCTTGCAGCAGAGATCAATATGCAGATAAATGTTATGCATGAGGATATTTTCAACTCCATGCACAGAATTTGAGCGGGAGGACATAAGTTTCAATGCATAACATCAGCGAAATAATGGAAACGATCGGAATGATCCAGAACGAAAATCTGGACATCCGTACCATAACCATGGGAATATCCCTGCTGGATTGCTGCGACACCGATATAGACGCAGCCTGCCACAAGGTATATGACAAAATATGCGAAAAGGCGGGCAAGCTTGTAGAGGTCGGTGAGGAGATATCCAAGCTTTACGGTATTCCGATAATAAATAAAAGAGTTGCTGTCACACCGATCGCAATGCTTGTTGCAGTTTCCGGCGGTGATCCCGTAAAATACGCTAAAACGCTTGACGCGGCGGCGAAGAAGATCGGCGTAAACTTTATCGGCGGCTACTCTGCGCTTGTACACAAGGGCTTTTCAGCAGGAGACGCAGAGCTTATAAACTCTATTCCCCGTGCACTTAACGAAACAGAGCGCGTATGCTCATCAGTAAACATAGGCACTACAAAGGCAGGCATAAATATGGATGCCGTTGCCATGATGGGCAAGGTAGTTGTTGAAGCTGCCCGCCTTACAGCAGACCGCGACTGTATCGGCCCGGCAAAGCTTGTTGTATTCTGCAACGCGCCCGAGGACAACCCCTTTATGGCAGGAGCATTTCACGGTGTAGGCGAGCCTGACTGCGTTATAAACGTAGGCGTATCGGGACCCGGCGTTGTACACGCGGCTCTGCAAAAGCATCCCGATGCAGACCTCAACGAGGTTGCCGACGTTATTAAAAAGACTGCATTCAAGATCACACGTATGGGTCAGCTTGTGGGTACGGAGGCATCACGCCGTTTGGGAGTGCCCTTCGGCATAGTGGATCTGTCACTTGCACCCACTCCCGCCGTAGGCGACTCTGTCGCCCATATACTTGAAGAAATGGGTCTTGAAATGTGCGGCACGCACGGCACGACAGCCTGTCTTGCACTGCTTAACGACGCTGTTAAAAAAGGCGGCGTTATGGCTTCCTCCAATGTCGGAGGTCTTTCGGGAGCATTTATACCTGTATCAGAGGACGCGGGAATGATCGACGCCGCAAGAGCAGGAGTTCTGAAAATAGAAAAGCTTGAAGCCATGACAAGCGTATGCTCTGTCGGACTTGATATGATAGTTGTGCCCGGTGACACCGATGCAGCTGTAATATCCGCAATTATCGCCGATGAAGCTGCTATAGGTATGGTGAATACAAAGACCACCGCCGTAAGACTTATTCCCGCAGTCGGCAAAAAGGTCGGTGACGAGCTTTCTTTCGGAGGACTGCTGGGCAGCGGACCCGTTATGCCCCTCAACGATACAAGATCGCCTGCAAAATTTATAGCCCGCGGCGGCAGGATACCAGCTCCGCTGCAATCACTTAAAAATTAAGCTCATATTGGTTATTTTTACAAAATAGTGTTGACAGTCGAAGAAAATATTGTATAATATAAGTAAGTCTTTGTTATATGATTGCTGATTATATAAACATATTTTTGAAAAGAGGTACAACACATGAGCAAGAATTGGGCAAGCGTTGATCCCGCTTCTATCCCCCACATGGTATCCGCTGAGGTACCCGGTCCTAAGTCAAAAGAGTATCATGCGAGATGCTCAAAGTACATGAAAGGTTATTCCAGTCAGGTAAAGCTGTTCCCTGTAGCCTTCGAATCAGGCTCAGGCTACACGCTTACTGACGTTGACGGCAATACCTATATAGACTTTTCGTCCGGCATATACGTAACAGGTCTCGGCCACTGCCATCCTAAGATCAGCGAAGCAGTCGCTAAACAGGCAATGACTCTGATGAACTGCCACGACTTTACTACAAAGGTAAAAATGGAGCTTGTTGAAAAGCTGCACGAGATCACCGGCGGCCGCTTCTCCGGCTTTCAGTTCTACGATTCAGGCACAACTGCCGTTGAGGCAGGTCTGCGCTGCGCAAGAGCTGCTACCGGCAAGCAGGAATTTATCTCCTTCTGGAGAGATTTCCACGGTAAGTCTCTCGGCTCAAACTCTCTTGCAGTGGTAGGTGCCGACACACATATGAGAGCGCCCGGCTTTATGCTGGCGCCCAGACCCAATCCTTACCGCGACGCTTTCGGAAGAACACCTGAGGAAGCATGGAAGGATTCTACACCCTACATCAGAATGATAGAGGGTATTCTTGATAACGAGTGCTCCTGCGGCGGCAAGAACGTTGCAGCTATAGTATTTGAGCCTGTACAGGGCTGGGGCGGCTCTGTCGTTCCTCCTCCGGACTACATTCCCGCACTGCGTAAGCTTTGCGACGAGCGCGGCATTCTTATGTTTGCCGATGAAGTTCTGAGCTGTATGTCCAGAACAGGTAAATGGCTTGCTATGGATAACTGGGACACAACCGCAGATCTTACCACTCTCGGCAAGGGCTTCGGTAACGGATTCCCCGTAACCTGCCTTGCAGTTTCCGAAAAGCTCGCTCCTGCAATCGAAAAGATCTCCGCTTCCTCCAGCTACGGCGGCAACCCCATGGCGTGCGTTGCAGCGCTTGAGTCTATCAAGGTCATTGAGGAAGAAAATCTTAACGAGCGCAGCGCTCATCTCGGCGAGATCATGCTTGCTAAGATGAAGGAAATGATGGCTGCACATCCCATTATCGGTGATGTTCGCGCTATCGGCTGCCTGCAGGCTATTGAAATAGTAAAAGACAGAGACACCAAGGAGCCTTTTGTTGAAGCAGGTCAGATGATCTACAAGAAGGCATTTGAAAAGGGGCTTGCATGGGTTCCCTCCGGTCACATTCTCAGAATGTCTCCTCCTATGATCCTTGACGACGAGATCGCACTTAAGGGTCTTGATATCATCGAAGAAGCAGTAACTGAGACTGAAAAGCACTTCGGTTATTGATCTGAATTACGGCTACAGCCAAACAGCATCGCTGTTTGGCTGTAGCCGCGCTAAAATGTTAGTATGATCTGCCTGTCAGGTCTTATTAAAGATACATTAAAAAGGAAATTATATTTATGAAGACAGTTAAATTCGGACTTGTAGGCTGCGGCCTTATGGCAAGAGAATTTGCATCGGCGGCGGCTCGCTGGTGCCATTTTACAGGAGATGTTCCCCGCCCTGAGATCGTGGGAATATGCTCTGTTGTTCCTGCAGAGATGGAGTGGTTCAAAAAGAACTTCCCCGATATCAAGTACGCAGTTACAGATTATAAGGAGCTGCTTGAGAAGGACGATATCGAAGCCATCTACTGTGCAGTGCCCCATAATCTGCATGAGCAGTTCTATATCGACATCATAAAGAGCGGTAAGGCTCTCATGGGTGAAAAGCCCTTCGGTATCGATAAAAAGGCTAACGACGCAATTCTTAAAGCTTACCGCGAGACCCCCGGCGCATTTGTTCGCTGCTGCAGCGAGTTCCCCTACTATCCCGCAATGCAGACCATGGTAAATTGGTTCAATGAGGGCAAATTCGGTAAGATCCTTGAGATCCACGCCGGCTTCAACCATTGCAGCGATATGGATCTTAACAAGCCCATTAACTGGAAGCGTATGGTCAAGTTCAACGGCGAGTACGGCTGCCTCGGCGACCTCGGTATTCATACACAGCACGTACCCTTCCGCATGGGCTTCAAGCCTAAGACCGTAAGAGCGCATTTCTCCAATATTGTTAAGGAGCGCCCCGACGGAAAGGGCGGCACGGCAGTATGCGATACCTTTGATAACTGCACACTGTTCTGCACCACTCTCAATGCCGACGGCGACGAGATACCCATGACACTGGAAACAAAGCGTATGTGTCCCGGCTCTACAAACCGTTGGTTCTTTGAAATTTACGGTATGGATTGCAGCGCACGCTTCTCCAGCGACGACGCTAACGCATTCTACTACACCTCATCATGGGGCAAGGAGCAGTCATGGAACCGCATTATTATCGGCTACAAGCCCATGCTGCCTACTATCACCGGTCCTATTTTCGAGTTCGGCTTTGTAGATGCAATACAGCAGCAGATCGGCGCATTTATGCTTGAATACGCAGGCGAGAAGGTTCCCTTCGGCCTGTTTACGCCCGAAGAGACCGAGCTGTCTCACACACTGGCAACAGCAGCGCTTAAATCTCACTACAACAAAACTGTTGAAGTGATCGACTGAAAATAATCATAAATAATAAGAGACGGACACACCCCGCAGGTATGTCCGTCTCCTTTAAGGAAAGGCACTAACAGCATATGTCACTGATAACAAGAGCAATCACAGCAGACGGCAGCGCAAGAATAATACTCACCGATACAACTGAAATAGTTCAGAAAGCCGCCGACATACATTCCACCTCCAAGACCGTGACCGCTGCTCTGGGACGCAGCCTTACAGCGGCTTCTCTGATGGGCAGTCTTTTGAAGGACAAGGACAATACTCTTACACTTCAGATAAACGGCGGCGGACCTATCGGCAGAATAGTATGCGTTTCCGATTATAAGGGAAATGTTCGCGGCTACGCCGATAATCCCGCAGTGGAGCTTTTGCCCAACAGCCGCGGAAAGCTTGATGTTGGCGGCGCTGTAGGCAAGGACGGCAGCCTTACCGTTATCCGTGATATCGGAATGGGCGAGCCGTATGTAGGGACCTGCCCTCTTGTAAGCGGTGAGATTGCCGAGGACATCACTCAGTATTTTGCCACCAGTGAGCAGATACCGACGGTATGCGCACTGGGAGTTCGCGTAAATCAGGAAAGAGTCGTAACGGCAGCAGGTGGATTTTTGGTTCAGCTTTTGCCCGGCGCCGAAGAAAGCGTTATAAGCGCCATTGAAAATAATATGACAGCAATATCCTCAGTGTCGTCTATGATACAGAACGGTATGAGTGCCGAAGCGATCATCGGCGCAGTGTTTGACGGAATAGATCACGAGATGTTCGACGAGTTCGATACCGATTATGTCTGCACCTGCTCGCGCGACAGGTATCTTTCAGCCATCGCCGGACTTTCGGCAAACGACGTTAAGGATTTGACTCAGGAGAACAAGCCTATAGAAGCCGTTTGCCACTTCTGCAATAAGAAATACACCTTTTCAAGCGCTGAGGTGCTGGAAAAGTATAATGAACGCATAAAAGCAAAATAACCTAATCTTATATGGGTCTCCGCCCCGCACTTCCGCGCAGCGGAATGTGCTGCCCCGTACTTCCGCGCAGCGGAATGTGCTGCCCCGTACTTCCGCGCAGCGGAATGTGCTGCCCCGTACTTCCGCGCAGCGGAATGTGCTTACTTCGCTCAGAACCTTTTTGGAGAAAAAGGTCCTGAGAATTCGAAAAATCTTAAATAGATTATTTGAAGTTTTTGGGGATTCTTAAAGGTGTTTTTTCAAAAGCATCCTTAAGTGGGGTTCGGGGCAAAGCCCCGATCTAAGCTTGCATCAAAAAACGACCGCCGAAGCGGTCGTTTTTTGTTATTAGAATTCAGCAGTACCGGTCGTTCTGGGATAAGGGATAACGTCACGAATGTTAGCAACACCGGTAAGGTACATGATAATTCGCTCAAAGCCGAGACCGAAGCCCGCGTGCTTGGTGGAACCGTAGCGGCGCAGGTTGACGTACCAGTAGTAGTCCTCCTCCTTCAAGCCGCACTCTTCCATTCTTTTAAGCAAAACGTCGATACGTTCCTCTCTCTGGCTGCCGCCGATGATCTCGCCGACGCCGGGAACGAGCAGATCCATTGCCGCAACAGTTTTGTTATCATCATTCACACGCATATAGAATGACTTGATCTCCTTAGGATAATCAGTGACAAATACAGGCATACCGAATATTTTTTCGGTAAGGTATCTTTCGTGCTCAGTCTGCAAGTCGCTGCCCCAGCTTACGGGATACTTAAACTCCTCGCCGCTTTCCTCCAGAAGCTTTACAGCCTCTGTATAGGTTACAGTCTTATAATCACTGTTGCGCAATGCGGTAAGACGCTCCAGAAGTCCCTTATCAACAAAGCTGTTGAAGAAGTTAAGCTCTGCCGCGCAGGTATCCATAACATGGTTTATAATGTACTTTATCATATCCCATGCCAGCACCATATCATCGTGAAGATCGGCAAAAGCGATCTCAGGCTCGATCATCCAGAATTCAGCCGCATGGCGCGCAGTGTTGGAGTTTTCGGCACGGAATGTGGGACCGAAGGTATAGATATTACCGAATGCCTGGGCAAAGGTCTCGCCCTCAAGCTGACCTGATACAGTAAGACCTGTGGTCTTCTTAAAGAAGTCCTGAGTATAGTCTATGCTGCCATCCTCGTTTCTCGGCGGATTTTCCATATCAAGAGTAGTAACACGGAACATCTCGCCCGCACCTTCGCAGTCGCTGCCTGTAATAAGGGGGGTATGAACGTATACAAAGCCTCTGTTATGGAAGAAAGAGTGAATTGCAAATGCAGCCTCGCTGCGCACTCTGAACACAGCGGAAAACAGATTGGTTCTCGGTCTGAGATATGCTATCTCGCGAAGATATTCCACGGAATGGCGCTTTTTCTGCAAAGGATAATCAGGGGTAGACGTACCCTCCACCTCTACGCTCTCAGCCTTTAACTCAAAGGGCTGCTTTGCATCGGGTGTAAGCACAAGAGTGCCGCTGACAACAAGAGCGCAGCCTATGTTCTGCTTCGCGATCTCTTCGTAATTATCAAGCTTTGATCTTTCAAGCACCGCCTGAAGACCGCCGAAGCAGCTGCCGTCGTTAAGGTCGGCGAAGCCGAATTCGTTAGACGCGCGAATGCTTCTTGCCCATGCGGCAACAGTAATCTCTTTGCCGTCAAAAGCTTCTTTGTTTTTATATATTTCGGAGATAAGTGTTCTTTTCACTTCCCACACCGCCTTCTTAAAATGATAAATTTAATATAGCACAAAAACGACTGAATGTCAATGAAAAATTATATAAGCGCCGCCGCAAAGCGGCAACGCTTATAGTATTTTATTTAATTGTCGAAAAACATAACGGTTTTTCCGACAGAAAGTTCCGTACGCTCGCGCCGTCGCGCCTCTGAACTCGCGTGAACCGACGGCATTGTCGCCAAAGGCGACAAGCCGAGTGTGGGCTGGCGGCGGTACACGCCCGCCTTGCCCACAAAATTTTTATTTATAATAGTTTGTGCAGTCATCTGATAATACCGATGATTTTCTCGATAGACCGGCATTATTTCTTTTTCTTTTCTTCAGACCTCGGGGCTTTCTTCTCCTTGCCCATTTTTTCAGTCTTCGGAGCTTTCTTTTTCTTTTTCTCGTCGCCGTCGCCCTCCAGCTCGCGAAGCACATCCATATATACGGCATCCTCATCAAGCTCTGCGCTCTCGCCTACCGAAGTAAGCTTCATTTTCGCCTGCTTTCCGCGATTGATAAGTACCATGACAAGTCCGATAATACCGCCTGCTGCAACCATTGCAGCAATTGTTATTATCATAACGGTCTTGAGATCAACACCCCAAGAGGATTTTTTTCCGGTGATCGCATACTCAGTACCGTCAACACCCAATAACACGGGGCCATCGGGCAAACCATAGCTTGAGTTCAGAGTTGCGGGTATCAGCACTTCATCATCTGAAACATCCTCACCGTTGATTGCGATATAATAATCAGTTCCCTTATCGATGTTTGCAAGCATGAACCATGCTCTGCCGTCGTCGTCAACTTTTACGGACTGGATCTTTGTATATCCGCCGAACGCTTTTTTCTGATACAAAGTAGCAGTTTGGTAAGCTGTGTTTGAACCAAGCTTAACACCGACAGTGGATTTGAAAGCTGTGCTGCCTGCAAACTTAAGGCTGTATACCTCATCACTGCCTACCTTTATTTTTTCATGATCTGCCACTGATACACTTACACTTAAATCTATGTTGCCTTTAAGATCGCCGGCAGAAGCTTTTGACGCATCGATCTGCCATACGGTACCGTCTGACGTTGTTATCGTAACGTCAACATTTTTTCCTGCAAGAGACGAAAGCTTGTCTCCGTTAACGGTATTTCCGTCAGCCGCTATGGAAACCGACAGTCTGGAAGATTCATCCTCCTCCAATTTTTGATTTACAGTATCGATCAGAT
This sequence comes from uncultured Lachnospiraceae bacterium, assembly GCA_964490165.1. Lineage (GTDB taxonomy): Bacteria > Bacillota > Clostridia > Oscillospirales > CAG-272 > Avispirillum. Next base: position 27,832 of record CAZBAR010000013.1, read on the forward strand.
CCGACCATCCGTCTTCGTTATCAATAACAGCATCAATGTCGGTCTTAGTATCACCGGTAAAGCCATTGTCAGTGTATCCCGCAGTATCGGTAACGGTAATAACTGAATCTCCCGTATCCTTTACCTGAGTAGATACCACAGCCGAACCGTTGTCCACAGTGGACTTTGAAGTACCGTCGGGAGAATTATTTGACATGAAGGAACGCATTGCCATATCAGGATTGCTGTCGGATATGCTCTGCATCAAAGCATCTGAAGCAGCGACGTCATGGTTTTCGCTGTATACACTGTTAAGGCGCGGGCAACTCTGCATAGAGTATTCATCAACAGCCGTTATAGACTCTGAGAGAATAACATCCGTAAGCTTTTCACAGCCGTAAAATGTCCACGGCGGAAGAACTGTTATGCTCGCAGCTATGGTCGCACGTACAAGCCCTGTGCAATATGTAAAAGCCTGCGTACCGACCGATGTAACAGATGCGGGAATATACAAAACCGAAATTGCATAGCATCTGTAGAAAGCCATATCTGAAATAGTTTTCAGAGTATCCGGGAAACGAACAGCGCTGAGGTTCACACACTCTCGGAAAGCGGAAGTACCTATGCTTTCAAGCTTTTGAGACAGCTTGACAGTCAGAAGCGAGGTGCATCCGTAAAAAGCATGATTGCCGATAGATACAACGCTGTCGGGCATACTGATATGAGTAAGCTCTGTACAGTTGTAAAAAGCTAACGTACCGATATGAGTCAGACCGTCAGGCAAAACGACACTGCGTATTTCATCGGCATTTTCATACCAAGGTGCGAAAGTGCCTTCAGTAAAGTCAGTCATCGCTCCGCTGCCCTCTATAGTAAGAACACCATTTTCAAATGACCATGTGAGATCGCTGCCGCATTTTTCATCTGCAGCGAATGCATTCAGCGCAAACAGCTGAAAAACAAACAGCATAGCCGCCAATAAAGACAGCATACGCAGTACATATGAAGTCCTATTTTTGCATATACGTACATTCATAGCTACTCCTCAAGTTCTGCCTTAAAAGTCTTCTTTTTATAGTAAATTGAAAATAAGCAAATCCATATAATACCGCCAAAGATAGAAACGATAGACCAAATATGACCTGCCGGTATTCCCAATACAAAAGGATCAGTATCTCTTAAAAAATTAAGAACAAACCGTGTTGCACCATAGAGTATCATATACCACGGATATATTTTTCCTCTATTCCTCTCATAATGCATAATTGCAAAAAGAACAAACATTAAAATAATCGCGTTAAGCAACTCTACAAGCTGACTAGGGAAAAAAACAGGATAGAAATCATCCGTGTAGAAAATAACTCGCCCACTACAACACCCATATCGTAAACAATTTACTTTCATCACAGAAAGCATTATACATTCCGCTGGAGCACAAAGGTCAAGTACAGTTCTAAACGGGACTCGCAGAATCAATGCCGCCAAAAGCATTATAATCGGTGCAAAGAACACCGCACCAAAAAAAGACAATCCACCCCAAGCGTTAGTCTCTAAAAAGAACATAAACTTTGTGCCTAAAACACCGGAAACAGTTAAAGAAAGAGTTAACACACTTGCTTTCAACCACGAAATTTTATAGCGCTTTCCGCAGAAAAGCATTACAAAAAACATGAAAGCTGTTCCAACAGCAAGAAGAACAAAAAACTCCATAATGTATCCTCATCAGATGATATCTTCTCCCTTGCCTTTGCAAGGGAGAAGATATTAAATATAAACCATCAATCCGGTGAATGAGCAGTCAGTACATTCGCCAACTTCATTGTAAACTCCAATCCATCTTTACTAATAATAATCTTATCGGTCGTACGGTTACTTCCGAGTGAATTTCGTGTAACCCCATTCATTGCTCCCATATCAGATTTTACAGTCAACGTGTTAGGAGTAAAATTCCAAACTGCATTAGCAGCTGGATTACTTGTTGAATAATCAGAGCTTGTAATCGTTATTTTTGCACTGTCAAAATTGCCTCCTATAGTATCCTTCTGCAATGTCAGTGTAGCAGAAGGAGCGGTATAGCATCCCCTAGAACCTTCAAAATGCGCCTCCACTCTATAATCTGAACGAGAAGTAGTCTTTCCTGTTACGGCGGTAAATTTAGCATCCGGATTGATCCATCTTACCTCATAAGATGCACAACTCTCTGACGTATTTCCACCAATATTATATCTTAATATTGTAGGATATGAATTATCGCTGCTTCCGGCAGTCAGACTTCTTCCATTAACCGTAAGGCTAACTGCACACGTATTATAATCACCGGCATATTTGAAGTCCATACCGGAAATAGAATACTCATTTGTAGAACCTGATTTTAAGATACCCTCACCGTTCACTACTGCTTTTGTCGCCAAAGTCGTCTTATCAGATACCGTATATCCGTAATCAGCAAATGCTGAATCTCGAATATCCAAAGTGTAGTTTACTTTTATATCCTTAATGTCAACATTCTGAAGAGGTGCATTCTCATAGTCAGCTATCACAACAGACATAGTATTGACAACATGGCTTTCCATAAAAGTACCGTTTAATGTCGAATTACTGTTTTGGTCAACCAGTGTTACATAAATGTTATTAACTATCTTTGCTGTTATATTCTCACTTCTCAGATCAACTGTTGCTCCTCCATTGCTTTCATCGCAATATACTTTATTATAATAAACACCGTACAATGTAATGCTGTTAAGCGTCCATTCTCCTTCGGTAAAGCTTGAATTCTGTCCAAACTTCCAAAGTGCTATACTACTGTCTGATTCATCATATCCGCTCATTACACCGTTAACTTCAGCAGTTGCACCGCTCTTTTCAACAAGATTTGCTACGACACTTGTAGCACCTGCCGCGTATTTGATGCCCAAAACGAAATTGCCGTCTTTAGCTGCAGCAAACTGATACGGAGCAGTACTATTCTTTTCATAAGAAACATCATCGGGAGATACTACCTGAATAGACGGAGCATTAACTGCATTTGTAATTGTATTGTTGCCTACCGAAACATTTGTAAACGAATAAACACCAAGCTTTTTGACATGCAGATCACCAATATATCTTCCCTCAGATTCATCCCATGTAAGATTGGGGTCCAAAGGATCAAGTGATGTTCCCGCCCTATCATATCTCAGTTTTACACCGGTCAGATTTTTGATCTCATTTTCGTTATTGTCAAAAATCTTTGCAGCTACATTAAGAGTTACTCCGTTCGCGTCCAATTCGGAAGGAAGCGTAAAGAATGTCGCCGTTGCATTGGAATTCACTTCACGAAGCGCATCAAGGGTTTCCTGTGTGCAGGAGATCCAGGTTTGCACTTTCAGACCCAGCAATATATTAAGCGTTATTACCATATCATCAGGCAACGCATATATATCACCGTCAACTTGGTAATACTGCATAGTATATACACCTGACGAGGTAAAGAGCGCTTTACCTGACCAATAAGTACCGCTGCTGTTTCTGGTAAGAGGAACAGTTACCTGTCTTCCGCTCTCATCCATAAATATTCCGTCCACTCTGTCCGGAGTTCCCTTGCCGCTTGCAAAGTCAAGTCCTATTCTTGTTGTATAGGATGCATCTGCAGTCATAACTTCTCCTGCTCTGCCTACTTTTATAGCTTCGCAGGTAAGGCTTGTGACTTTGTATCCGTCTACCTGTACTGTTACAGGATTTTCCAACGTATACTCAACTCCGTCAACCCAAACTGAACGCAATATATAAGTACCGGGCTTGTCAAATGTATATTCGCCTTTCCATTGTCCGTCTTTCTTAGCAAGCACTATCTCATTCTGAAGTGAACCCTGAGTGCTGTTTATAGCACGAATAAATCTTGCTCTGACGTTTTTTGGCTCAACGCCCTCTACATTTACAAAAACAGTAGTCTTGGGATGATTATTGGGATCAAAATTAAAGTCAAACTGTTTTTCACTTACTGATGCTGATACGTAAACATAATCGTCCATCAGCGCGTCGTTTTTGATCGCAGTAGAATCTTGTCCTAAAGAATAAGAAATTGTTGTTCTCTCTACGCCTTCCTCTGTAGCTGTAGTGCTTATCATTACAGCATTCTTTGTTGAGAACTGTATGTTCAAAGTTCCCTGGATCTCACCGCTTGCAAGAACCATGTCGTTTGTAAGTCTTGTACCGTCAAGATATACAAGAGCTGTAATTCTTGTTGCTTTTGCTTTTACAAGCTCACAGAGTCCGTATATATCATTTCCGTCAAGGTCTGTGCCCAATTTAATTGCCGTGGTCTTATCAAGCACAAGAGGAACAGTAACCTTACCGTTTTGTGCAAAGCAATTCTCGGTATCCATATTGGCAAAGCCTATCTGCCTGCCGTCGCTGTTTATAAACACAACTTTCATTGCTTTAAGCAATTCAAGAAAACGTGCCTGATCTGCAGGAGTGTCGGCATAGAATACATAACAGCTTCCCGAACCTTGAGTTGTGCTCGTTCCTGTATAATCGACGGCTGCCATTTGATCGTCATCCCACACGCGGTTTTCACCGTCGTAGCCAGTAACGATCGTTTCTTTAATTATAACCTGAGTATATGTTACAGTTACTTTAGATGCGTTTTCTTCATATGTGCCGTTCAGAAAATCTTCGAACGGATAAACATCTTCACCTATGGCTACATAATACTTGCCGTCATCTTTCTTATAGCAGCTGTGATTATCATCAATATCTTCAAATTTAACATTAGCTGTATATTCAAGATACTCTTTTCCGTCCGTCGGATCTGTTATATATGAATTCTTTTCAGTCGTTTGAGTTATTACCTTTCCCTCAAGCGTAAGAAATGCAAGCTCGTTTGTTTTTTTAACAATCACGTTATTTCCGTCAGCATCGACACTTGTATCAGTTGTTACATAAGATGAATCCTTAGATCCGGCATTCGTTCTGAGCCACAGATCCAGTGCCATTGCATATGTATCTTCCGAAACCGCGTCTGTGCCTTTTATGCTTGAAATGTCTATTTGAGCAGAGACAAACCGGCGGTCATTGGGCATTTCGTATGGCTCTGTTGCCGAAGTAGTAACGGTCGCATCTAATTTTACATTTTTATACATCGACCCCATAAAGCCATAACCTTTTCTGTCAAGGAATTTGCTTCCGTCAACAGTTATTGAAAGCATGGGGCTCATTTTTGAACCAAGGCGCTGCTCCATTTGTTTGATAAGTCCGCTGACCAAAACCGCAGAATGTGATTTGTTACCAAATACGTTATATGCGATACTTCCGCTTGCTGCTAATGTAGCAATAGTATAGCCATCAATAGTCGCCCTATTGACACCGATAATATTGTTAATGATTGTTTGTACATCTGTCCAATATACAGGGGTGCCGAGATTTGCTTCATAAGCCCAATATGCAAGGCTGGACTTCTTTTCAGCATCAGTCAGATCGGAAAAGTTGTTCTCTGCATCACCCTTTATATAATTCTTTATTGTTCTTCTATCTTCAGCAAATGCTTTAAGATCTTTTTCAAAGGAGTAATTGCTGCCTATGGCGCTGTATTTATCTTTGTACTTTGTTACAGATGCCGGCAGTTTATTTGACAAAACCGCATTACACAACTCGTCCACCGATGCATAAGGCTGATAAGCAGAACCGTCACTCTGATACATAAGCATATTGACCATGTTAAGATATGACTTACCGCAAGCATCCATAACTGAATCAAATTGAACCGTCATATCGTAAAGCGCAGGAATATATTCACGCACATTAAGCTCTGACAGCTTGGGTGTCTCGTCATCAAGAAGACACTGTATATAAGCCTGCATTAAGCCTGCAATGGCATTCATGTTTTTCTGCGCAGTAGAATTACCTGCATCAGTTGTAACCATTGTCAAGTAACGCTGTGTGCCTAGTCTATAGTTAGTAGAGATAAGCTCATCATATTCAGCTAATATCCTATCTCCGCCTATACTAGTATATGTAACAGTAGAAACAGCACGAACGCCGTAATGCGGGTCATTCACATTCGCTCTGAAGGCTCCTGCCTCCAAATCGTAATATGTGTACGCAAAGTCGTTCTCTGTCGTCATCTTCTCAAGTCTTCCGTCTTCACCGTACTTAACTCCGTACAATGGATTCGTAAGAAGTCCGCTGGTACCGTTAAGAGCAGCAGGACGCAGTGTTACATTGGACAGACCGTAAAACGGGTCTGACAAATTTACAAGGTTACCCCATGTAAGGTTAGCATTAGTTACAGGATTTCCTGCAGCTGTAGAATCGCCGGCTGCAGATTTACCCGGTGCCGAACCGTCCGGACTGCACAATGCTATCTCAAGGTTTCCGTTTGCAGTTACAGTTGTATCTATGCCTGAAACTTCCGGGCTTGCAGATAAGGTCATCCACGCGAAAGTAGCTGAACCCATCATAAGCGCCGCAATAAGAAACATCATGGCGGCAGCCATAAGCTTCTCTTTCATACGAGGAAGATAACCCTTATAGTGTTCTATCCTCTCTTTGGTTTCTCTGTTCACCTTTTTTGCCTCCTAACCAATGTTACTGTATCGGATGTAAAATGTTATGTCCATGGCTTCGTTTCCGTGCCAATCAACTTCAGCTTTATAGGTACCTGCCGCGGCGCCGTTTGCCATAAGCAGGAGCTTTCCTTCGTCAGAGCTTCCGGCAGTCACTGATGTGTCTGCCTCCCAGGTAATGGCATCCTCGCCTTTTACAAGGCGGAATATTTTAACAGTGGGCTCTATCTCGCCCCATCTATATTCAACGGGCAGCGATACTGTATCACTCAGGAATATCGGTATGCCGTCCTCTTTATATGTCGGAAGCGGAACGTATCTGACTGTTTCGCTGTGCTCTCCCGACGTAAGAATAATATCGTCTTTTATTCCCGCTATGGACAGGTCTATTTTGCAAACAGCTTTCGCCGCAAGCTTTATATTGCCGCCGTCATACAAAACGTAAGACATACTGTCAACGGTATATCTTGTTTTTTCAGGCAGTCCTGTCAGCATTACGGGCGCATCCCCCGCTGTAACACCTATAGGCAATTTTTCGTTAAACTGAGATGTTACGTTAAAATTATTATCCGTGACGTTTTCATCGTCGGACGTCTCGCTGTCGCTCACATACACAAAGGTTGCAGAGCGCTCGCCGGATGTCACCGTTACAAACGGTTTGTTTGTTTCTTCTTCGTTTTTTTCAGTTTCTTCAGTCTCTTGGATTTCTTCGTTTTTCTCTATAGTTAAGATGTATTTATTCTCATCCGCTTTGGTGATCTGAGCGTTTAAGCCATCGGCAGTTATCTCGCATTCTGTGTCAAGCTCTATTTCATACGGCTCGTCCTTTGACAGAAACACGGTTTGTCCGCCGTAAGCTAACAGTCCGTGGACCGGCTCGTCCGCGGTCGCTTCACCGTCAAGAAGCAGCTGTGTGTTCCACACAACCGTATTCTGCTGTCTTGCATAGTTCTCCGGTAAGAGGGTCACTACTGCAGCAGTACACGCAAAACACGCAAGCATCGCGCATATATACTTTTTCAAATATGCCCCTCCTTTTGATATAAGTTATAAAGGTAATTATATCACATTTCCCGATAAAATCAAGCTTAATACCGCAGGTTCTACGGCATTTCCTATCATTTTTAATCTGAACGTCTTTGTTGACGCCTCACCACCGAGAAGCGTCCAGCTAAGCTCCTCGCCCGCAGCGTTATAAAACTTAAATATCCATCCGTCGCCGTAATTGATATGATACATTGTGTTCTTCTCAACAGGCGTGGGAACAGCCGTATATTCAGTATTATCCGCAATAAGAACCAGGCTGATCTTTGCAGGATCGGCAATACCGAGCGTTGAAAACACTTCAAGCGCCGCAAGCTGATCCTCACTGCAAATATTGTCGTTATCGTCAAAATTTTTTATTTCGATATCAACAGTATGCCAGCTGCTTTCCTCATCATATTTCCACTCGGACACGCTCATATACACATTGCCGCCTGCGGCTTTCATTTGCATCTCCGATTCCGTTTTTGCTTCATACCGTGCATACGCGGTCGGTATTGCAATACACAGTGTCAAAGCAAGCACAGCCGCCGTCAGTATAAGATTCAGCCGCGCGGCTCTGTTATATTTTAAGCTCCTCACGGCTTGTCCCCCTTAATTGTTTATTTACTGCTGCCCCTCAGAGCTCTCAGGCAGCAGTCTGTCATGAAGCTCATTATTATAGACTTCCAGTATACCGATATCGCTATGACAAACAGCCTTACCGTCGACCGAGTCTCCGCCGCTGTACGTGCTGTCTTTTCCGTCATAAACGCATATCTTTCCGGGGCCTTTGCCTGTCGCTCCAAACAGATCAAGTGCATAAGCGTGTTCGCTTGTGATCGTGTTTGTACCCTTCAGAACAACATTTGCCGCCCACGAATAGGTGGCCTCAATATAAATGGCATCTCCTGTATCGGTAAAACCGCCGCCGGCTGCCTTCGCAGGAGCAAACGCACCTGTTCCCTTAACCGTAGAGTCGCATACAGTAACAGTTCCGCCCTTTACACATATTGCTGTGTATCCGCTGAGAGTAGAATTTGCTATAAGCGCAGAAGAGTCAGGGCACGGATGGTACAACGCACCGTAGGCACCCGAAACGGTACTGTCCAACACAGCAATATCAGTTCCCCACTGACCCGCCGAAGCATTGCCGCTTATTGTAACATTGTAAGCACTTGTTAAGGTGCTGTTCTGAACTATCAGTTTTGTTTTTGCATCAGTCAGAGCGCTGTTACCCAATATAAGCACCGTTGTATAATCAGATTCAAAATTGCAGTTCTGAATTTTAACAACAGAGTCAGTCTCGCCCTTATTTTCGTTATCGGAAATAAGAACCGTGCTGCTAAAGCCCGTTGACGTAACGTTGCTGAGCGTCACCTCAGACATAATCGTATTTATAGCATTAGGAGGCTGGTTTGTACCTGTTCTTGTCAATGAGCCGTTCATTACAGTCAGCTTTGAATCCTTAGTTACACTTATAAGCTCATTAGAATTAAGTGTATCTCCGCCATATGACAGATCATTACCGCCGAGGTCTATAGTTTTTGAAATTCCGTCTGTAATACTTATTGCATCGTTTAATGCAATATCGCGCTCAAGTCTGACAACATTTACAGAGTCATCATTGATAGCTTCAAGTATCTCGTTTTCCGTTTGAACTGCTCTCACAACTGAGGGCACGCTTTTTGCCGCAATTCTTACAGTAGCCTCAGCCGCAGCCTTATCCTCCGCAAGCCGGTTATCAATACCCTGTTCGAGAAGTATTTCTCCGTAGTTGCAAAGATATGCCCAAATGCCGTAGCCGTCATTATCAACGTCTACCTTGTAATAAACGCTGTCACCGACCGTTACTGCCTCAGACGTTTCTATTCTTCCTTCATAACCGTCGCGAGAGGATATATCAACAAGAAACTCATCAACACTCATACCGTTTACCTTTTCAAGCTTTCTCGGTATGATACTCTGATCATCCTCCGGCACTTTTTCATCCTCAAAAACCGCAGTATCCAAATCATATTGGATAGGACGAACGTATTCCTCTGCATTGACACTATTACCATTAACAGTACCGCGGAAATAGTAGCCCTGCATATCATACACCCACTCCCACCTGATAGGAATATCGTTGTAATATGCATCGGAAAGAGTAAGTGAATCTCCTGCCAGTATACGGTAGCTGTAGCCGTCACTCTCGGAAGATCCGATATATACGCGTGACAGCTGCTCGCCGTTTAATTCGGCAGCAGTATCTGCGTAAAAATAGATGCGCTTTTGCAGATCCTCACTCATTTTATCTTTGACAACTGAAACAGTGATATTAACGTCATCTGTCTTTGCGCTGTTATCAACGCTGAGAGGAACTATACCGTTTTTTCCGGGGGCAATACTTATGGGAGCACCTGCGAGACTTATAAGCTCGCTGTCATATCCCCATGCCTCAGCTTCAAAGGTAAGTGTATCGGTTTTTGCAACATTAGTATACCACGCGGTAGACGCGGCAAAAATAAGCACCGCCGCCACCGCTATAGCGCCAAGGCCCAACGCTGCCTGAAGAAATACCGAACGCCGAATGCGCTTTACACTTTCAGACTGATTCACAGCAGGTCTATTCAGTTTTTGAATCAGTTTCTTCAGCACGTCTTTCAAGCTCCTCAAGCAATTCTTGTTTCAATGCGTTATAGATCGCATTATAATCAGCTACGGTCATGGTTTTATACCCCGGCAGCAGCTCTTTTGCGGAGTCCTCTGACTCCATTCTCTCAAGCTCATTAAGAGCCACATCCATATCTTTTCTTAAATTCTTTACGGCAGACTGCATAACAAGCCCGGCAATCAAAAATACGGGGAAAACGATACAGGCAAAAAATCCTGTTTTTCCTGTAATAAACGATAACATATTAGTTATTACGCTCTCCTTTCCGCTATACCATATTACGTTGCCGATAAGGTTTGCTTCATTTACATAATAGGCGTCTGACGTATAGTTTGCGTCTCCTCTTGTCTCCAGCAAGATCTCACCGTTATCATCCCTCTGTACGGAAACTACCCTGTGGGTGACCGTTACGCCGTAGTGATCGGATTCTCTGGAGCGAAAGCAAATAATATCGTCAACTTCTATTTTGTCTATGCCCTCAGACTTGCAAATGACCGCCGCGCCCACCGGAACCGTCGGCTCCATACTGCCTGTAACGACACGGAACATACTGTAACCGAAAAAGCTTACATAACCCCTTGTAAGAGTTACTACCGTGATCACAAGGCATAAAATAACTACAGCCGCCAAAGCAATATTAGAAGCAACATAGCCTTTTATATGCTTTTTTTGTATCTCTTCTGTCTCTGCCGTTGATCGTTCAATTTGTTCTTCCATTATTTAGTAGCTCCGGATAATTCCAAATTGATCGCAAAGCCTGTCTTCGGAACACACGAATCATTGATGCAGTCAATATCCTGTCCTTCTATCCAAACAAACATTCTGACGCGCTGAGGAACATTGCGTTCAAGCTTTGTAATTACAACGTCATCAGCGGCACCGGCTTTTGCAGCGACATTGCTGCCGTCTATAAGACTCGCTTCAACCTTACCGTGCTTATCTGCAAGAGCATATATATTTGACGTATTTTTGAAGAAAAGTCCGGATGTGATATAGCTTGATATCTGCCATTGAAGCCGCTCATCAAAAAGCACATTCCTCGCTTCATCAGCGCTCTGTACCTTTTTTTCCATAAGAGCAGTCTGTAAAATATCTTCAAGCAAAAGCCCGTTTTCAGTTGATACAAAGCCGCTGTTTGCCTGAATCGCAACGTGCCCTTCGATATCCGTCTTGCATATGCCAAGCTCACTGTTATATGACAGCGGATAAGTTATATAATAATCACCGATCTTCGTGTCTGCCAAAGGGTGAAGCAGTGCGTTCGGCTCATATACCGTAAATGTATACTGCTGGGAGTTCCCTGCCACCTCGCCTTTTTCCTGATAAATACCCTTCAGACTTTTATATCTTTCATCATAAGCACCGCCGGTGATATATGAAAGCATATCATTTTCATTTGTAACAGTGGAATTGTTTACAAGGAAGCCAACACGCGCAGATGCGGAGATCATGCCGCGTGTATCACTGAGAGTATATCCGCTTGAGGTATTTCCTTCAATGACCTCAGGAATCTCCGTAACAAAGCTTCCTTCGCCTGTTTTTTCGTCAGTTGATATGTGAACACTGTACTCCGATCCCGGAGATACTATCCAAAAATCCAGATACACATATTTTCCGACGCCATCGGCATTATTGGCCGCTGACAGCGTGTTATCCACAGTAAATTCGGAAATATCTTTTATATTTCCCGTGTTCTCGTCATATTCGGGAAGTATCCAGTTAAGTCCGTCGGCACTTGACACGGGTGACAACCCTGTAAAGTCCTGAACATTATCAAATTTAAGCTTTCCGTTTGAAAACTCCGACGGATAATGAACGACTGTACCGTCCTCAAGTGTTTCAGTTATATCCGCAGCAAGCATAATAGTATTTCCGCCTCCTACAGTTACCTGAATACCGCTGGCTACGGGATTGTTGGACAGTGTTGTCCACGCATAGGTTACCGAAACGATCATTGTAATAGAAAGCAGAAGTGCAAAAAACGCAACTGCAAGCTTATAATAAGTTTTCTTCATACAACGACCTCCTTTCGGCTATTTTTTCTATTTGCGCGCGGCTGACCGTCCTCTGCGGTTTCTTTCTCTTTCTTCCCGGTCTCTCCTCAGCTCTTCTTCATATTCGCTTCTGAGCTTTTGCTGCAAAAGAATATTTGAATTGAAAAATGTAATTTCTTCTATGTACGGGGCAAGCGCTGCCATATCCTTTTCTCTTTGCTCTCTTGCTGCGGCAGCCTCTGCCTCCTCACGCTCACGTCTGATGCGCGCTTTCTCCTCAGCAATAGCTCTCTCCGCCTCTGCCTTTTCGCGCTCGCGCTCAAGTCTTATCTGCTCGCGCTCTTCCTCTGTACGCAAACGGTCTCTTGCGATTTCTTCAAGAATTCTCGCCTCAGCCTCTTCGCGAAGCCGTACTGCATCTTCAAACTTCTTGAATTCTTCTTCTTTCTTTAATCTATCCTTTTCGCGAGCCTCTATCCTGTCAGACAGCTGCTCGGTAAATTTTTCAATTTCTTTTTTGAAAATAGTGCTGCGTCGGCGATCTTCAAGATCCCGTTCCATTTTTTCTGCACGGAGTCTTGCCTCCTCAGCTTCTCTTTCAAGACGCTTGCGCTCTTCTTCGGCAGCCTTTTCCGCAGCAATGCGCTCCTCCTCGGCCTTCTTTTCAGCCGCAAGACGTTCTTCCTCTTCACGGCGGCGCTGCTCAGCTTCTTCTACAAGACGACGGCGTTCTGCCTCCTCCTCCTGCATAAGCTGTTCCTTTGTAAGCTCCTCAATAAGGACCTTACGTATTTCAACGTCAGGCAGATCGTAATCTTCAGTAAGCTCCTCAACTATCTGATGTATAAATTTCGGCTTAAGCGTGCGCCTTCTGCCCTTAGGCGCTACGGGAACCTCACGGTCCTCGTCATCCTCAAGGTAACCCTTCAAAATCAGATAATTAAACAGTACATTGTGGAAAATATCTCTTTGGAAGGTCTCGTCAATTTCAGGATTTTGCTCCACTACTCTGATAGTGTAACCAATATCGGTATACTGACGCAAAAATTCAAAAAGCTTAAGTACCGCCTTATAATCCCTGTTCTTTTTCAGCACATTGGTCTTATGCACAGTTCCCTTTACCTTTGGCATTTTTGCCATCTGCTTTGCAAAAGGGCTGTTCATAAACACACTCAAAACACGGTAAATGCGCGATATTCTTGAAAATACGTCTCCGTGCTTTGCATCTGTATCAAGAGCACTGTCGATCTCCTTTATATGCAAAAACATATCGAGATGTACGTGCTCTGTAGCGCTTTCCATATCGGTCTGAACCTTAAGCTTTGCGCCGTATTCATCGCTCATAGCTTCCATAAGCGCATCATGGCGTATTTTTACAAAATGGTAGGCATACTCCATAGTTGTGTATACCAAACGGTTTTCGTAAAGACCGATAGTATCCTCCCTGTAGCGCTGCATAAGGCGCGAAGGGCGAACATCGCCGGTTGTTTCATCGTACTTTTCTACAAGTCCTGCGTGCTGCGCCAGGTGGCGGACAGTTTCTGCGCCTGCTCTTTTGGCATTCGCAACATTTACAATAAGCTCTTCCTCTTTAATAACATTTCGAGGATTTGATATAATATTCTGCATAGCCTCCAGTGATTCTTCAATACTGTCGACCCATGCAAGATCTACTGATTTTACTACTTTTCTGTTAGAAAACTGAAATTCATTCTGCGCTCTTGAAACAGCGTCCATAAAGAACTCATAAAACTCTGTGCTGCCTATGGCGCGAATTACTCCCCTGGTAAATTTTTTATAAATAGGGTCAATAAGAGAGGTATTCTTTTTTGATGACGCACTCTGCGATGCTTTCTTTTCTGTTTCTGCCATTTGTTTACCTCTCCTGATTTCTTTCTATCAGTTATTCTTCTTCAAATAGTCTACATACTGTTTGCAGATAGCCATTGAATCCTTGCCAAACAGTCTGTCCAGATATTTATTGAACTGCGTAAGCTCATCCTTCATAAAGCCAAGACTGAGCGACTCAAACTTACGCAATACTTTTTTTGCTACAATAAAGTCTACCGCCTGAATCTCTGTTCCTCCGCAGGCAATGAAGCAAGGAACAAAGTCACCGAGCTGCTTCATAATACGGTTACCAAAGGCAAGACGGAAATTCTTTATAAGATAGTTGTTAAGCTCTTCCAGCTTGTCAAGCATCTCGGATGATACGCTGTAGCTGTTCTTTGCCTGATTGAAAAGCTTATTAAGATGATCGGTCGTTATGTATACCGCAGGTGTGTCCTCGCATTCAAATGCCTCGGCACGGCTGTCAAGGTCTATGGGAATAGCACGGTCGTATACCTTGTCCGCTACTGCGAAGGTAGAGTCGTCATTGTTAATGGTACCGACAAACCATACGTTATCACTTATAAGTATTTCACCGTTTTCGATAAGGCAAGGGTCGTTGTCCCATGTCGCTGTAACGATATCCACCAGCCACTCTTCCTTGCGCGGCATTTCAAGAATTGACAGCATCTCTGCAAAATAATACTCAACACGCGCAATGTTCATCTCGTCCAGTATTACTATGTGAGGATCTCTGAAATAGTTTGCCTCATATATTGCACGCAAAAAGTCTGTTTCTGTGTATTTTTTCGTAAACTCGTTGAAATATCCGTAAAGCTCTGTACGTTCACGCCAGGACGGCTGTACCGATACTACGGTTGTATCCTTCTGAACGAATTTACCGAAAGCATACGGCAGCGAGGTTTTACCCGTACCTGAAATACCCTGCAGGATTATAATTCTTGCGGCGCCCATAGAAGCGATAAAATACCGCATCATATCGATATCATAATACAGTCCAAGCTTTGACGCCGAGAATTTTCTGAACTGATCGCACAGCTCTTCAAGGGTAATAGTCTCGTTATACTCAGGCACAACGTATTCAGTCTTATAAAAGTTATCTACAGATGTAAGTCTGAAGAAACGGCTTTCCGCAGGATCGACGCAAGGAGAGAGCATCGTGTTTCTGTTACTTTGATAATCAGGCACGTTTTCTGCCTCTTCGCCTTCTTCTTTCTCTTCAAAAAGCTCGTCAAGGATCTCCTGCTGGGGAACTCCGAGCTCTGCAGTTTTCATTTGCAGCAGTTTATCCTTCTCGTAGTTCGCACGAAGAAGATCACGCTGCAAATTTTTAAGCTGCTTTACCATTTCATCATATTGCTTTACGGGAACACGGAAACGGAAAATTTTACGAAGCAGCTTGAACAGAAGAACTGCCAGAAGCACAGCAATGGCAACCAACACTATCTCTGTTATTACGACCATTACCCATTCGCCTATCGTAAAGCTATCCTCATACGACTTGATTATCTCATACCGCATGGGAAAATTAAGCAAGTTATTAAGAAAATCAAAAAACGCAATCAATATTTCAAGGAATGAGCGGAATACCCTGCCTACATCCTGAAAAAAATATCTCAAAAAATTGTCCACGACTCTGATGTCCTTTCTATGAATTTATGCCGGATCGCCGGCAGCGCTCCGGCATAAAACCGAGTCTGAAAAAACAATGTTATACAGCGTTTTTCAATTTTCAGACCTTATCTTATTATTCAGCGATTTTTCAGCTCTCGCTATCCTCAGAAGCCTTTGCCTTTGCTTCGGCTTCCATTTCTGCCATGATCTTTGCACGCAGCTCTTCTTCAAGCTTTGCCTTTTCCTCGGCAGCCTTTTTAGCCGCCTCTTCGGCACGTGCTTTTTCTTCCATTTCAGCCTTGATCTTTGCGCGCAGCTCCTCTTCAAGCTTCGCCTTATTCTCTGCATCGATCTCCTCAGCAGTTTTTTCAGGCTCGGCATCTGCCTTTACATCAGACGCATTTGCGGCAAGAATCTCTGCCTTCAGTTTTTCGCGAAGCTCTGCTTCAAGACGCTCGCGCTCTGCATTTTTCTCCTCGGCGGAGGAACCGGCTACATCCTCAAGCTTACCGCGCTCCTGCTCGTAAAGAAGTTTGTTCTTAACGTTCTGATACTCGAACAGTACTCGGAAGAACTGTACAAGGTGGAACAGGAAGAACAGCGCTACAGGGATAACTACAACGATAAGGAAGCCTGTGCTTGTCTGGAGATAGTCAAAGACCTTGCCCATACCGGTGATCCTGTGCTCGGTGTACTTACCCACGATCTCAGATTCATGTACGGTAAGAGGGTCCTGGTAATCGTTGTTATCACCCTTTGTGGCAAATATAAGGGTGTTTCCGCCGTCGTAAATCTCATGGATTGTATGCGTATTGAGTACGCGCTCACCGTTAATAACGGTCCAGTATGTGATTATGTCGCCAACCTCAAGATCAGCAGGATCGACTGCTGTATCAAATATCAGGTCGCCGGGGCTAAGTGTAGGATACATTGAGTCAGTCTGTACGGAGAACACACGTATGCCCAGAATGCTGGGAACGCCGCTGCCCGAAGTGCTGACATATGAAATGTAAGTGCATACTGCCGCCAAAACCAAGGCTATTACCAAAATTACATTGATAACGGTGTTGACGATCTTTCTTACATTGCGTTTCGGCTTCTCGCCGACAACAGCTTCTTTTTCTAAATTCTTTTCTTTTTTCACGGATATACTCCCTTCAAAAATTATATATAAAATTAAAACCTATTCTTTGGGTATGGGTACAAGCCCGGACTCATGCTCATAATCAGTATGGAACTGAATATTCGCCATTATCATAGCTTCTTCAATAGTATTGGTGCAGTCTGAGTCCTGCCCCTCAAGCCATATATACAGGTCAATGCGAACCTTTTCGCCCGCTTTAAGAGAAAACAGCGTGGGATTTGACAAAAACTCTCCGAACTGCTTTATCGTGACATCTCGCTGCACCGGATATGCCTCTGTCCACGAAGACATACTCTGCAGTATCAGCCTTTCAGCTCCGACCAGAGTGTCTGTGCCGTCTATACTGCCTGTAGGGAAATATCCCCCTGCACCGCTTATATGGCTGTCGCAGTTAGGCTCGTATGCGAAGAACACAGACTCACCGTTAGGAGTGCCCGTAGAGCCGTTAATAGGGGTTACCTTAAAGCCCAGCCGCACGGCACACTCTGCTCCGCTGCCCATATCGTTATGCAAAACTCTGTCGGCATCCCAGACAGGAGTACCTATGACATATGTGCCGGCTCCCGCCTCGCCTTCGTTTATCTCTACTGCCTCAGCAAGACTGACTTTGCAATCTGTTCTTGTTCTGGCATAGAACGTACTGAGAACGTAGTAGCAGTCCGTGCCGCCGGTCGCATTTCTCTCGTCCGTAAGCACATCAGGAGTTTCCTGCATTCTGCCGTCGTAGCCGTAGCTTACAGCTATAAAGGACTGACGTGCGTCAGACCAGGTTACAGGTCTGAGCGGCGAGGAATCGCTGACAAGGTCTAGAAAACTGATAGTCTGTCCCCATTCCTCTGAGTTATAGCTCTCTGCCAGCTCAAGCCCTGTTTCGGAGCTGATGTACAGGCGCATATCGCTGACACGGGGAGTCTGAGACAGCGAAAACCACGTGTATGTGGCAGCAACCAGCAGCGCCAGCAGCGCCAGAATTATATACAGATAAAGCACAGTTCGACGCAGCCGCCTGCTCTCTTCTGTTGATTTGAACAAATTATACACCCTTCCTTTTTGCATGGGGATCGGTTTCAGGATCTGCCCGAAAAACAGCTTCTGCGCAGCCCTTTTGCAGGCGTCAAACTCTACAATTTGACGCTTCCAAAAACGTTGCGCTGTAATCTTCACTCTTGCCGGACGCTCCGAAAACAGGAGCGTCCGGCAAAATATGTGCTTGCAAATTAAGCTATGCTTTATTTACCAAGCAATACGTCAACCGGGAAGATTGATAGATCTGTATGTCTTGCCGCCGTCGTTGCTGTAATAATACTTGTCCTCAGTTTTATGCTTGTACAGAGTTACAGTACCATCATTTATTTGTGCTGCAATAACCGGATTTGCGGCCTCCAATGCAGTCTTTTGAGCATCGGTAAGGGTATATGCAGTTATGGAATTCGTATCAATAGTACCGTTCTTGAGCGCAGAGTTTGTCATAGGAACAAGAGTTGCCGAGCTTGAGAACTGAAGATTGAGGTTACCGGAAACAGACTTGTTTGCATTAGCAACCATTGTGTTATCTACATACTCACCGTCAAGGTATACTATAACAGATACCTTCTTTGCCTCGTTCTGTGCAAGACTTGTAATAGCATTTGAATCCAAAGCATCACCGATCGTAACAGTTCCATCTCCAGCTACAGTGTACCCGCAAAGTACGATATCAGCAGAAACACCGTTAGTGCCTACCAATTTACCGCCCTCATACTTAAACTCACCGGATTCTTCATCAACAGATTTTGTTATATTAGTCTTAGCCATTGCAAGAATATCATAACCTGCATTTCCGGGGGTAACAAATGCAAAACGAACAGCGCTCATAAGAGCTATAATGTCATCCTGATCGAAATTGTCATTATCACTTACAAATGTAAGGTTACTGCCGAGACCCTGTGTTACGGTTGACTCGGAGTCAGTATACACACGCTGTGCCGCTTCTGTCTGCAACAGGAGACTTGAGTTAGCAGCATTGGTACGGAAGCCGAAATCAAGCACATATCCGTAAACATCGGAAAGAGTTATCGTTGTGCCTTCGCCGCCTTCTGCAGGCTTGCCGTCCGCAGTAGCACTGGCAATTGCAACATTCAGGGCAACTTCAGTTCCCGCATCAAGCTTTGTGCTTACAGTAGCGGGAATGTTGTCAGAACCCAAGCCGTTGTAGTTAGCAGATATTGATGTAGAAACAGAAAACTCACCGCATATTTCGGAAATATCGTAGTATACGCCGGAGCCTTTACCAAACACAACATCTATGTATCCGTTATTCATAAATGTCTGGACAACGTTGTTAATGAAGGCATCTTTATCGCCTGTATACGCTTCTCCTGCTATAGTCACACCGGATGATGAAACAAGCTCTTTGAACACAGAGTTAAGCTCTTCCTGAGACACAGTATCGTTACCTGCCTCGACAAGCTTAACAAGCTCATCCTGAGCACCTGCAAGCTTTCCGGCAAGAGCGTCATGCTTAGCAATTGCATTATCTAAGAAACTAAAGTCTGCACCGTCAAATTTAGCCGCAGCTTTAAGATCATCCAGCCAGGTTGCTCCATTACCGACAGTGATAGCGGTAACCTCTTCATCTGAGAGATCCGCTGTATTAGTTGCAGACAGTACATAAGCAAGAGCTGTATTTTTGATAGCATTATCGATATACCCATTAGCTGTAGTCAAGCTATCGATAATATTCTGCATTGTCTCAAGATCGCTCTGAGTGTATGTACCTGTGCCGCCGCCAACACTGTTAATGATTATGTTTGTTATACTCTGCGCATTTGAAGCAAGAGAGCCACGTGCAGCAGCAAGTGCATTGCTTGCAGCGATCTTAGCTTCATATGTTGCAGTATTGTATGC
The DNA here is from genome assembly GCA_964490165.1 of uncultured Lachnospiraceae bacterium. GTDB lineage: Bacteria > Bacillota > Clostridia > Oscillospirales > CAG-272 > Avispirillum. Next base: position 47,524 of record CAZBAR010000013.1, read on the forward strand.
AGAAATACGAACGGTTACACCGGAGCTTGTTCCGATGGCACGTACACCTGCTGCATCATCAGAAACAGTAAACGGTGTTGTATCACTACCGGAATAAATTGCAGTATGGGTAGCAGTATCTACATCAATAACTCTGCCGTCTGAGCCGTAGGAGGGCGCCAGAAGGATATTGTTTGAATCGATTGTGTTACCATTAACACCCAGGTCAGCATTCAGCTTTGCGGGCATAAGCATCATCTTGCTGAGTCCGTAAACTGAAGAAGAAAGGTCTACAAGGTTACCCCATGTTACATTAGCTTTTTCTACGTCCTGAACAGTCATAGAATCGCCGATCTGAGACTGCTTACCAAGGTCAGCACTATTGTTTACAGCACTATCTTTATCGAGCAGCAGCATTTCAAGGTTGCCGTTTGCGCCAACCTGCGTAGTAATACCTTTGACCTCAGGCGCGGTTGATAATGTGAACCATGCATAGGTCGAAGATATGAGCATTATAGCCGACACCAAAAGCATACACAGCGCCGCAACAAATTTATTTCTCATGCTACCGGGCATTTCAATTTTGCGGTGGCTGTTTGCGTTATTCGACATATTGAATTTCTCCTTTCGGAATAGTTTATTTTATTTTTATTAGTATTTGTCTATACAGAATAATCGAAGCTAAAGAGCCGCACCTTAAGGTTCCACAGGTGTTTCAGGTGTTTCTTCAGCAGATGATTCTTCGGATTCAGCTGTATTAAACTTAGGAGGATTGAGTGTGCTGTTGTTTGCAGGAGCCAGAGTTGCATCAGTAGTAAACTGAAGATTCAGAGTTCCGTTTATGTTCTGAAGCATTTCAGCACTTACACTTGCATTAGTAAGCTTCGAACCGTCAAGCCATACGATAGCACTTACCTGAACAGCTGTATTCTTCGGAAGCTCTAACAAAGACAGGTCTGCCTTCTCTGTGGTGGTAAGATTACCCTCTTCATCAACACCGTAATCATAAAGCTTTTCGATCTTTGCTGTCAGTGTATGAGTCTCGTCACTAGTCTCAGTTTCACCTAAAACAGCAGTTCCCAGAACGCTGGCAATAGCAGCATCAGCGCCATTACCGTAGTTCTGTACAAAAGTGATACGTATAGCGGAAAGAAGCTCTTTAAGACCGTCTTCAGACAAACCGGTATTTGACACATCAAATGTCATAACGCTGCCTTCGCCCATTGTGTCGGTATTAGTTGACGCTTCGTCATATGTTGTGCTTTCATTGTAAATACGCTGCATAGCGTCTGTCTGCAAAAACAGCTTTGCATTAGAATTACCATCTTTCAGAGTGTTAATACGGAAAGCAAGGTCAACTACATAGCCATAGGACTCAAGGCTGTCAGGAACCACTCCGTCTTCACCAAGATTTGCAGAAATAGCGCGAACGCCGTAGCCACCATTGGGCATAAATTTCTCTGGGGCATCGTCATCTGCAGCGATCAGCTTAGCAAGTACAGTATCTGTCAAAGCCTCAGGACGTCCGTCATAGCCAAAAGTAGGAACGACTACCGGAGCAGCTTTGAAGTTTTCCCCATTAAAGTTTAAGGAAGAGGGATACAGATAAACACTGCTGAGACCGTATCCGGGGTCGCTGAGGTCTACAACGTTACCCCATGTAGTATTTGCAACTGTAAGATTAACTGCACCGCCGTAGCCGTCGGCGGAACGGCCGTTACTGGAAATCTCACCAAACTGACCTGAACCCGGCATAAGAGCGATCTCCAAGCTTCCGTTACCGGTTACTGTTGTTGCTATGTTGGAAGCCTCAGGAGCCGTGGAAAGTGTGAACCAGGCATAAGTCGAGGAAATCAATATTATAAGTGACACCAACAGCATACAAAGTGCTGCGGAAAGACGCTTTTTGATACTTGCTGTCTCATTATCCTTCCGCTTTGTTGCGGTTTTCACCATAATTTTACTCCTTTCGGAAATAGATTTACTTACCGATTTGACCCTCGGCATGGGTTATATATACAAACGGGAAAACATATCGCTTTCACGCTTGAATGATATACAAATTACTGAAAAAAGAAATGTTATTAATTCCAGAATATAAGATTGTCCCAAAACTTACGCCATCTTACACCGAAGCTGGAGTCATCTTCTGTTTCTTCCTCTCGTATAAGCCTGAAGTTCATTTCAACTCCCATATGTCCGCCTATAAGCTCGTCAGTAGTATCTACATCGTCGCCCTCAAGCCACAGTACAACTGTGTACTTATGAACATCCATAGGCTTTACGCCGCTTATTTCTCCCTGAGTGACAAGATCACTTGACAGGAAGTTATCCGGAATTACTCTGAAATAGGTTACGCTGCCCACAGTTTTGATTTTTTCAAACTGATCGCTGCCGGGAGCAAGCTTCATTATCGGCATTTCAAGGTATCCGCGAGTGTCATCCCCGTATGGAGGAAGCGCCTCGGGTTCACCTGTTATCTCATGGGGCCTTGCATAAAAACGCATATTACCGTCTTCAAACACCATGACCCAACAGCCTTTTGAAAGCGCCCTCGCATCCGAGTTAAGCTGCAAGCGCCATATGTAGCCGACAGTGCTTTCGCCCTCATTTCTTATATAGTAGGTGTAGGCGAAGTATATGTCGTTATGCTCACCGTCGATTTGATCTATGCTGTCAGGTATAGCACTAATAGACACTGCCGGAACATTCTCCGCAGGGTTTGCAAACAGCGCTACAGTCGGATTCGTAAAATCAATATTATCGCTGAGCGTGAATCCCTCACGGAACATACCGTTTGACAGGTTAATGGTAAAGTGTCCTCTCAGCTGGGTAACAGTGGAGTAAATAAACAGTACCGCAAGAAGCGCAAGCAGTCCGCCAAGCAACGCTCCCAGCCAATGCCCTGCCAGCCACGCAAAAAGTCCCCGGTTTTTATCAAAATACAGTCCGAGGCCTCCGGCAGTAAGCTCAAATTCCCGCTTTGACTTTATGCCGCGCTCTTTCATTTCGCGGCGAAGCTTTTTTCTGCCTGCCTTTATCGCCTTGACTTCATCCTTACTCAGGACAACTCCGGCTCTTTTTTTCTTGAATAACCGGTGCTGTTTTTTCTCAGCGCCTGTTATCTTTGCTTCTTCTTTTTTCGGCGCCGGCTTTGCAGTACCGCTTTTAGCAGTTCCGCCGTCGGCATCCTTTACAGCTTCTTTTTTCAAATCATCGGGAATATGATCAAAATTCGGCAATAGGCTCTCTCCTTTCCAAGGGGTAATAAAGAGTTTTGGGTATTATATAAGTCCCTCACGCTCTCTCACAAGAGTATCTCTTATAAGCTCGTCCTCGCCTACAGCCTCGCCTGTGAGAGTACCTGTCATATACCTGACTCCGCAGGCTGACAGCCAAAGCACTATCTCTCGGCTGTTTGCGCCGCGGGCTATGACATTTATACCGCTCTCTGCCAGAGAGGTAAACAACACAGACGTCTCGGTTTTCGAATATAGGGTGGTTTTCGGACGAACATACTTAAAGCCATACTCCCTTATCTTTGAGAGCGGCAGCTCAGCAGGATCCCAGCCGTCAAGCAGCAACATAATATCATTTTTGATATAGCGCTGTATCGTTTCCGATACGCTCTTATTTGCTTCAGCTACGAAGGCTGCAGGAATTGTCAAAAGCAGCTTTGACTTGTCTATGGGCTGATCTTCAAAAAGCTGTTCAAACTTTTGCAGCTGACTTCCCTGCTTATAGAAGGACGGGATCATATTGAGCACGATAAAATCAAGGGGCAGCTTACAGTTCTGAACTCTGAGCAGTGTATCCGCCGCCTCGTAGAGGAAGTACACTGACATATCCGAGACAAGCTCTGTTCTGACAAGCATATCCTCAACTGCCGAGATACCCTCGGTCTCTCCGGGGCGATCTGCGATGGCACCGAACCACATTTCAGCTTCATATGCACGTACGTGCTCCGCCTCGCCGTTTGTAAGCGGACGGTATGAAAGACCCATAGGTCTGTCCTTCTTCTTTTCAACAAGGGGCACTGTTTTAGGCAACGCCAAGGTATAGTAGATATATTTATTATATACAGTGCGGCACTTGCTTCTCGATTCTTTAAGGAGCTCTATAAGCTCAGGTGCAAATGCCTTACCTGATTCGGCGCATACGGCATCAAATGCCTCGCCGAAGGGATTTTCAGATTTAGTTTCAGATGATATGCGGTCAAGCTCTTTTGCAAGACCTACTATCTGAGCAATGGGACTTATCTCGCTTCCCATAAGTCCTTTGGGATATCCGCTGCCGTCATAGCGCTCCATATGCTGCTCGCAGGTTTCGCGAAGCATAAGCCAGGTTATGTTATCGGTAGCAGCTTCTACTGTATCGTCTGTATTTTTCGAGCGTTTCATTTTAGAGCGCGCTCCGCGCTCCTGCAAGGTTGCAACGAGCTGACGCCCGTCAGTAGTATATTTGCGGTATACTGCGATCTCTTCTTCGGTAAAATCTTTTTGCAGTATCTGGTATTCGGCAGGAACAAGCGCCTTTCCCAGCTGGTGATACATACCGCACTTATATGCAAGCTCTGCGTACTTTGTACTCATTCTTGCTTTTCCCTCAGCAGTCTCTGTGCCGAATGCTGATGCACAAGCCTGAATGTACAGAACTCTGGTATATGCGGCTACACGAACAGACTGCTGTCTTATAGCAGGAGCAAGTCCGCCGAACGCCTCTTCCCAAGTTTCATATTCTTTTCTCTTCCAGCTCTGTTCCATTTTAGCCTGTCCCCTTTTTGGTGTGGTGTCTGTTCGGGGGCGTCCCCCGAACAGACACGAGAAATATTTTAGTCGTCGTCTCCGATATCGTAATTTACGAGAGGAGTGTCATCCTTAGTGTTTTTCTTCTTTTTGAGGAACCACAGAACGGTAAGAACTATGAATCCTACATTAAGAACCGCACTGATTATAAGAAGTATCAGCCATACGCGGTGCATTTTGATGTTACAGAAGTCGCCCTGAGGCTCAACCTCTTTGATAACTTCCTTTTCTACTTCCTTCACAGTGGTAGTTCCGTTTTCCTCAAGCTTCTCGCGGAGAGCGCCGAGTGCAGACTCCAGATCGGCAGCAGCCTTATCTATCGCAGCCTGATCACCGCTTGTGAACATATTGTTGGCATTTTCAAATGCAGCTTCATAAGCATCCCAAAGCTCGGATATCTCTTTTCCGTCTTCGTCGTTGAACTTGGTAGCATTGTCAACAGCAGCCTTAAGTGCAGTATAATCGATCTGCTGAAGAGCTGCTATTGCGTTTGCCAGCTTCTTTGCGCCAGCGTCAACTGCTGCCTGACTGTTGCTTGAGCGAAGCTCTCTTGCCTCGGCAAGGGCAGCGGTCATTTCGTTCCAGCTTGCATCGGTGTAACCGTCCTTCTTAAGTCCGTTTGCAAGATCGATCTGGCGGTTAAGCTCAGTATAGTCGATCTTTGCGGGAGCAGAAGTTGTATCAGCGGTTGAAGATGTATTGGGAGTTGAAGGTGCTGTGGGCTTGGAAGAAGAAGCCGGAGCCTCAGTCGTTACGGGAGTTGAAGGTGTAACGGGAGTTGAAGGCTTTGTTTCAGGTGCAGAAGGCTTCGTCTCGGGAGTAGCCGGTTTTGTTTCAGGAGGAGTAGTAACAGGGGGAGTAGTGACAGGAGGTGTTGTCTCAGCCGCCTTAACTACTACAGTTTCGCTGCGAGATACAGGATTAGCACGGTCGACCGTACCTTGTGCATCAACTACTCTCTGACCGTTAAAGGTGATCGTGCAGCTGTCACCGGGCTTCGCGTCAGACTTCAGTGTAGCCTTGATCACAACTTCAATAGTTGTCATCTTAACACCGGATACACTCAGCGTATTTGTTGCTGTGGAATATGTGCTTCCGGGGTTGCCTTCATTTACGGTATAGCTTGAAAAAAGATCAGGATTGGAAAACGTTAATTTACCCTGCACACCGTAGCTATCGGGGAAAGAAAATGTAACAGTTACCGTTTTACTGGGCTCACCGCTTACGGCGGCTGATACTCCCATAGGGAGTATGGAGAGTATCAGCGCAGCGGTAACCAGGAGAACTATAAATTTTAATTTTTTCATTAGTTATCCTCCACTTATTCACCAAGCTTGGAAACATACTTACCTGTTTCCCACAGCTCGGTATATTTTGTTGCGATGTTTACTGCATCACCGGTATCTACTTCACCGTCACAGTTTACATCACCTGCAAGGAGTGCCAACTCTGTCAGATCATTTTCTCCGACATAGAAGGTTCTGATTGCCACTGCATCACCGGTATCAATATAGCCATCAGCGTTAACGTCGCCGAGTATGATCACTGTGTAGGTTACTGTAGCACTTGTACCGGATGTATTGGTTGCAAAAGCAGTTACAGCAGCGCCGTTGCAGATCATACCCTCAGCGTTTACAGAAGCTGTTACTTCAGTTGCGTTGACAGCCTCAAAGGTAATGAATTCATTAAAGTCCTCTGCACTGAAGCCTGTAGGAGCTACATCAAGGAAGATGTATTTATTTTCTGCATCGACCTTAGCGCCGCGGATAAGACCGTCATTCTCTACCTTTACTACAGGAACAAGAATTTCGGGAGCAACAGCCTTGAGACTGTATGCAGTGCCGTTTTCTTCTACCTCGTAGTATTCAACACCGGACTTAACATTGCTGAGAGCACCGTCAGCAGTAATGCCTGCCTCGGGAGCAGTCAGTGTAAAGATACCTGTTACATTCGCGGCATTAAGTATTTCGATCTGCTTACCAACTGCAACATCCTCATTTACAGGAAGTATAACAGTAATGTGAGCATTGAATGCATCGGCAGTTGCCGCATCAACAGCAGCCTGAAGAGTATCGAAGTAAGAAACCTCACCGTTATCGTCAAGCTTTACAGCGTACTGAGCTACTGTATATGTAACTGTGTCGTTACCGTTCACAGTTTCTACTACATAATAGCCTTCTGCAGTTGCTGTATTAACAGTACCGTCAGCAAGGATCTCGGCATCAGCACCGAGGGTAACTGTACCCTTAACGTTTGATGCACCTTTGAGAACTATCTTGGTCTCAACAGTAATGTCCTCGTTGCTTTCAGTATAAACAGTAACAACGTCACCGTCCTGTGCAGCTGCAACAGCTTCTTCGACAGACATATAATAGTCAGTCTCATTTACACTTGCAACATAATTTGAAATATCACGAACAAGCTCATATACCAAGCCGTTCTTTACTACTACGTAATCGGGAACACCGCTTACAACATTGAGGTCTGCGTTGGCAATAAGCTTAGCATCTGTAGATGCAAGCTTAAATGCTGCATCGTTTGCATAGCTTATATTCTTTACGTATGCTATTGAAACAATAGTAGTAACCTCAGCGTCAGTGTCAAGAACAACAGGCTTATTGACATTTATCAGATCACCCTTCTCAGCGTTCTCAACAGCTGCAGCCAGCTGATCTGCCGCATAAGCAGTCTCAGTCTTGTTCTGGTGAACAACTATGATCGCGGGCTCTTCGACAGTCGCAGCCTTCTTTGCAACCCTGTAGATATAGGTGTCACCGTTTACGATAGTCCATACATCATAGCCGTCTACATCGCTTACAACGTTAAGCTCAACAGCAGATACGATGCGGACACCGGATTTTTTAGCGGTGATAGTACCGTTAAGAGCAGCTTTAACGCCATCTGCAAGCTTGATCTCGAAGCTTACAGCTACGTCAGCATCGGAAAGTGTTACATCACCGGAAAGGATGGTAACTACTGCTCCGTCTTCGATCTCTGCAAGAACTTCTGCAAGATCATAAACATCTTTGTACTCAGTTGTCTCGCCATTCTTCTCTACTGTGATAGTAGTAACGGCTTCTTTCTCAAGAGAGTAGGTATAAGGTGTACTGTCTTCTTCAGCCTTGACTGCGTAGCCGTCAACACCGCTTTCAACAGTAAGCTTTACAGCGGAGGTCACAACAACGCTTTCAACTGTAAGAGTGATTGTACCGTCAAGGGAAACCTCAACGCCGTCTGCAAGCTTGATCTCGAAGCTTACAGCTACGTCAGTATCGGAAAGTGTTACGTCAGCGGAAAGGATGGTAACAACTGCTCCGTCTTCGATCTCTGCAAGAACTTCTGCGAGATCATAAACATCTTCAAAGTATTCTACCTCACCGTCAGCATTCTCTGCAGTAATGGTGTAGTTAGGTACAGGAGGCTCTTCCTTCTCAACAAGCTCATGCTTAACAAATCCGTTAGCGGGATCAATTTCTGCTTTTGCTTCATATCCGTCAATGCCGCTTACAACAGGAAGCTCTACATTTGCCCAGATAACAGCAGCTATATTTGTGAGAGTAATTTCAGCGTCGTTTGCAATTCCTATATTGGCAACAGTTGTGTAAACAACGATCTGAGCTCCTACGTTGACATCTCTGTCAAGCTCAACATATTCGTTGATAGTAATGAGAGATCCGGTGGCTGCTTCTTCAAGAGCCTTTGCAAGCTCTTCTGCCTTATAGGTATTCTTAACAGCACCCGTATAGTCAGTAACTACGATCGCAGGAACTTCTACTACAATTTCCTCAAGAGTATAGCAGTAGGTGTTCTCGCCCTCTTCTGCCTTAACGGTATACTGCTCAGCAAGGGCAGCAGCTACTTCAACACTTTCAAGCTCTACGTGAGATATGATGCATGCATCAGCATTTGCAAGAATAAAGCTGTGACCGTTAGAGTCAATTGCAGCACCGTCAGCAACTCTGATACGAACAGTTGAAGTTACTGTTGCGTCGCCTTCAAGAGCTGCAGCAGCATTAACAAGGATAATTCCCTTGTTTTCATTTACAGCCTTAGCAAGCTCATTTGCCTCGTATCCGCCGATGACATTATCGTCAGTATCGAGAACCTGGATTGCCATAGGCTCAAGGTAGTATACATTGTCTACTACATCAGCCAGCTGATAGCCGACAACATCACTTGCAACCTCAATAGCCGCGTCAGCTGTGATCTTAGCGTCAACAGCAGCGAGCTTGATCTCAGCATTATCAAAGGTGATATTTGCTGCGTTTTCGATCTCAATGTCAGCAGCTACTGCAGCATCAGTGCTGAGAACTACATTATCAGTATTAATGATAACTCTGTCGCCGCTCTCTGCATTTTCAAGAGCCTCGCAAAGCTCATCTGCATCGTATGCAGCCTTTATTACGGAAGAATCTTTACCGATAACAACAATTGCCTTATCCTCAGCCAGAAGCTTGAGTGTAAGTGTAATGTCGCATCTGTGCCAATTCTCACGGCTTATCGAGTATGTAGCATACTCATCAGTAACGCCGACAGTTCCGAGCTTTCTGTCACTGCCGGTAACATCGATCTTGTTAGCAAGAACAGAAGCTATTCTGATAACATTTTTATAGGTATTGTACAGCTCAATTGCGCTGTCGCTGTCAACACCGAGGTTCATAAGAATTGCTGCGAAATCAGCATTCTTAATATTCTTAACCGCCTTTACAAGTTCAGCGGTAGTAACGTTCTCAATAGCCTTGAGAAGATCTCTTGTTGTATGATCCTCAAGGTATGTACGCATTGCGTCTACAAGAGCGTTTCTGGTTTCGTCCTTTGCAGTTGTTGCAAGAATACCTGCCACTACAAAAGCATAGTCAGAGTTAGAAGTAAGATCAACAAGTACATCGGCAACAGCGCCTGCATCAACAGATACGGATTTTCCGCCGTTGTATGTAATACCGTCGAGAGTAACGCTTGCATCTACGGTAAGCACACCGTCAAGTGCGCCGAGCAGAGCGGATACTTCATCAGCGGGATCGCCGATAAGCAGATTTACTGTGCGCTCAGTTTCAGTCTCACCGGGCTGAATTGCAGCATTGATGTAGTTGTCGTTCTTATCGCCTGCAAGGCTGAGCTTAATATCCCAAGGCTTAGTTGTTGCGGTGTAAGAAACAAGTGCTTTTCCGCTGTCAAGGTTAGCCTTCATTGCACCGAAGTCGGTGAGGTCTTTAAGCATTTGATTTACTATAGCTTCAACGCCGTCAAGGTCAATGAAGTCTATAGCAGTCTGAACAAGGTTAGTCTTGCCTTTTCCCTTCAAGCCGAGAACATCGTCGATCTCAACTGAGTAGACTGCGTTGCCGTCAACAGCGAAATATGCATTGGTATACATATTCTTAGCGAGGTCAACTGCTACGTCAGCAAGTATAGCCTTAAGATTAGGTAAGCTGTCAATTTCAAGGAAGTCGGGCGAAAGGATTATATTGATATCGTTGCCGTTTTCCTCAACAGTATAATACTTATTAACAACAAAGCCGTTGTCATTCTGGATATAACCATCCTTGAGCATTGCAGTAACATCATCTGAATACTGACCGCCGAGGATAGTGAAGTTTCCTGTAACGCTGCCGTTAACGGAGCCTGCATCGGTAGAGCTTACGCAGCTGTCAAATATCTTGACATTGTTCTTAGCGCTGAGATCACCGGTGAGCATTTTACCGTTCAGGTCAAGAATTACGGAATTCTTAACAGTAACATTACCGACTTCTGTGTCGGAAAGAAGAATGATTACTGTATTCTCGCTTGCATTTGCAAGAGTCTTTGCAAGATCCTTTGTAAATGTAAACTTGTCAAGCTTGCTTGCATGGATATCAAGAACAGCTGCCTGATATCCGTAATCTTCTTCAGCATTTTTCAGAGTAAAGGTGAAAGGTGCTGTTACGCCTTCGCTGTCCTCTGCTGCTTCTGCAATAAAGCCGAGAGTAAGCTGATCAAAACCGAATTTTTCAAGAGCTTCTCTTATACCGATAGATGCCACACCTGTATATGTGCCGTTATCGGAGGAGCCCTCAACACTTGCAGCATTCAAAATATAAGCTGCTGCGCTGCGCGCATAGCTGAACAACTTTGAATACTCGCTGAGATCCCTGTCAACGCCTACCATAGCAAGAGTTCTCTGGAGGGTACCTACAGTGAGATCGGAATCGCCGACAAGCTCACGGACAAGGTCGATGCAGTAAGCAATATCCGTGCCGAGATCATCGTCATAGATATCTGCTACGCTGACATTTCCGGGAATGGACTGAGCCGCAAGATAGTAAGGATACAGCTTCTCGGGAACTCTGAGAGAAACCGCAAGACTACCGTCCTTGCAAGCTACGTCAACATACTGCTGAACCTTGGCAATTGCACGGTCTAACTTAGAAAGCGCATTTGCCTTAAGATCGAAGTCTTCAATAGTTATATAAAGCTTGAAGTCTTTTCCGTTTTCTGCATCAGCGCCGAGCTTTCCGTCAGCAGCCATAAGCTTTGCACCGAGCACATCGGTACTATTGATAACATTGCTGCCTACCTTGATAGTACCGTTTTCAGCACCGATGACTGTGGCGTCAGCAACATCAGTCATTTCTACCAGATCACCGTTATCTTTAATAAGCTTTGCGACATAGTCAAGGCTGAGATCGCTTGCAAGAACAGCATCGATCACAGTCTGAAGGTAAAGTGCTTTATTCCACAGTGTCTTTCCGTTAAGACCTATATAAGAATATTTTGCAAGAACCTTTGAAAGATCGTTTATTACATTCTTAATAAAGTCTTCAGTAAAGACAGATACATTTGCGGGAGATACTCTGAATACAACACTGAGATTGCCGTCAGCATCCTCCATGGGAATAAGCGCCAGCATCAGGCACTGCTGTCCATTCATATTGAACACAGCACCGTTTTTTGCAAATATGCTGTTTACATCGTTAACAAATGCAAGAATATCTTCTTTGTAGGAATCGATCCTTGTACATTTGATAACACCGCCGTTTTCAACAAAGGCAACAAGCTCTGCAGCGCTTGCAAACTCGTAATTAACGTTTGCAGCAGTTGATACCAATTTGATCTCAACACCGTTAATGGTGTAGCTGTACTTGTAGCCTGTTTCGCTGCATCCGGGAAGAACTACTGTAAGCTCCTCTGCAGGATATACAGTGTTTATTATCTCACTTCCGGAAGCGATATCCTCTACGCGGACATCATAGGATCTGGGCGCGCATACTACATCAAAGGTAACGTTATTCTCAACGGTGTATCCAACTCCGGGGAGAATATCGTCATTGATATCGTAATAAGCTGTTTCAATTCCGAAGCTGCTTATTATAGCATTAACTTTGTTCTGAATATCAGCAGCATCTTCTGAACTAAGCACATGATCAATACCGTATGCAAGGCTGATAGCCTCAGTCTTCAGAGTATTTCCGTTACTGTTGTTGAGAGCAACATTTACGGTGATGCTCTTCTGTCCGGGCGCATAAGCATTTACCTTTGCAGGGAAAACAACAGAAACTGCACTTGCCGTATGCGCTGAGGTGTTGCCCTTAGCCGCAACGATCGCGTTCGCGAAATCTCTCAGTGTAGCAGTAGAGCTGCTCTGGTCAATAGCAGCATTTACAGGAATGCTCTCAAAATCAAGCTCTGCTATCTTATCCTTAAGATTTTCAATAAAGCCTATATTATTCTTTATCTTTTCATTGCTCTCAATAGTCTCCTGAAGCTTTTCGTCATCCCAGACAAGTTCAAGACACTTCTTCATTTCCTCGACCTGATACTTTATCTGATCATAGTGAGAGACAATACCGTCCTTGCCGTAATAATAAGCAAGACCCTGATTTTTATAATTCTCTATATATGTAGCAAGTATAAGAGTTTTATTATCAAATGCAACCTTCAGCCAGTTTTCAATGATCTCAACTGCCTCAGGCGAGCAAACCTTATCGCTGGCTGCCATATCCATGTTCTCATATGTAAAGTTGTTCTTTACACGAGCATCATCGAATATCTTTACCAGTTTCTCAAGCTCTGCCATCTGAGCCTCTGCTTCACGTACAAGCTGATCGGGAAGATTGATATAGTAATCAATTCTGTCACCGATGCCATCTACATCGCCGAGATCAAGAATATAGCTTACCTCTGCTCTGTCAAATCTGTCAACGGTAAGTGAGCACTTGCCGTCTTCCATCTTGACAGTTTCAACAACAACGTCGCCAAGGTAAACATTGCACTCGGCAGGAGTCCAGTACTTACCTACAGAGGGACCTGCATAAAGGCTGCGGGCCTCTACTGTGTAGCCACCGTTATCATTGATATTTACAAGCTCATCTGCATCGCTGGGCGAACGGAAGTACTTGTAATCATTATCGTCAAGCTTTATTGCAAAGCTTGTAATGATGCTGCTT
>CAZBAR010000014.1:0-54879 GCA_964490165.1 uncultured Lachnospiraceae bacterium
ATACAGAAAATATATAGAAAAGGACGCAGCGCTGGAACGCCGTTTCCAGTCTGTAACGGTAGGTGAGCCTACTCCTGAGGAGGCAGTACAGATACTTTTCGGATTGCGCGACAGATATGAAGCACATCATAAGCTGAAAATATCCGACGAAGCCATAGAGGCTGCGGTAAAGCTTTCAGTCCGCTATATAGGCGACAGATTTTTGCCCGATAAGGCTATCGACCTTGTAGACGAGGCGGCAAGCCGCCTGCGCATAAAGGGCTATACTCCCTCAGAGGAGGTTCGGGAGCTTGAGGATAAGATAAAAAGCGCCGCTGCAGAAAAAGAGGAAGCTATACTGGGTGAGGATTTTGAACGCGCCGCAAATCTGAGAGATACGGTAAAAAAGCTTGAGGATAAGCTCAGCGAGGTCCGCGGCACTGCTCCGACTCCCGATGCAGTCGTAAAAGCCTCGGATATAGAGGAGATCGTAACCGCCTGGACAGGTATTCCCGTTCAGAAGCTGGAGGGCGAGGAGGCAAAGCGGCTTTTGGAGCTTGATAAAATATTAAAGTCCAGAGTTATAGGTCAGGATGAAGCGGTAGACGCGGTGTCAAAAGCCATCCGGCGCGGCAGAACGGGACTTAAAGACCCTAAGCGTCCTGTAGGCTCATTTATATTCCTCGGTCCCACAGGCGTCGGCAAGACCGAGCTTTCAAAGGCGCTTGCCGACGTAATGTTCGGCAGCGAGAACGCTATGATAAGAATAGATATGTCAGAGTATATGGAAAAGCACTCGGTATCAAAGCTTATCGGCTCTCCTCCCGGATATATCGGCTACGACGAGGGCGGTCAGCTGACAGAAAAAATACGCCGCCGTCCCTACAGCGTAGTGCTGTTTGACGAGATAGAAAAGGCGCATCCGGATGTTTTCAATATACTTCTGCAAATACTTGACGACGGAATTCTTACCGATGCACAGGGACGCAGAGTAGATTTCAAAAACGCGGTCATCATTATGACATCAAATGTGGGTGCGGGATCTATAACCGAGCCGAAGTGCCTGGGCTTCTCTGCCTCCGGCGGCAGTGCATCCGATGAGGAGAAGATGAAGCAGGACGTAAAGGATGCTCTTAAAGCCACCTTCCGTCCGGAATTTCTGAACAGAGTTGACGACATTATCGTGTTTAACAAGCTTTCGGATGAAAGCATCGCCTCTATTGCATCGCTTATGCTTGACGAGGTGGCAGAGCGCATTGCCAAGCAGGATATAAAAGTGGAGTTTGACGGCGAGGTAGTCACCGCGCTTGCAAAAGAGGGCTTTGACCCTGTATACGGTGCCCGTCCTCTGCGCCGCGCCATAGTACGCCGCATTGAGGACAGCTTTTCGGAGGCTATGCTGGCAGGTAATGTGATCGCCGGCGATAAGGTCCGCGCAGTGCTTCGCGACGGCGCGATCGTATACGAAAAACAATAGAGGGCAAGTCTATAAAAACACGGTGACGCATATATTATTTCAAGCAGTGCCGCGTATGGCGGCGGAATGGAGATAATATATGAAAAAACTGATTCTTTGTGCGCTTGTCTGCACCGCTGTGTTGACCTCCTGCGGGTCGGCAAAGACGGTGCAGCCGGGCGCGGTTTTTGATTATCAGAAGAGCATCGGTGAGATCAGCGGTGTGTGGTGCGAGGACGGAGAGAGCTATGGTGTGCAGCTGAGCTTTGACAGCACCGAGAACGGCAGCGTGCTTCGCACGCTCACATTTACCTCACCCGAAACTCTGAACGGAATAAGCGTTGTTGACAGCGGCGATCATATGGATATAGGCGTCGGCGGTATGAATATCTCTATGGAATTTGCCGTCAAGGAGACGATGCTTCGTGTGGGGAAAATGTTTTGCCTTGACGCTGCGGATATAACGGATATATCAGCCGACGAGGGCGGAACGGTCATAACGGGAAAAAGCGAAGGGGCAGAGTGGCAGGTGGAGACCGACGCCGACGGCGTGCCCAAAAAGATCATATATAATGAAGAAAAAAAAAGCGGAACATTTGAGGTCACTGAGCTCACCGAGACAAAATAATTTATCGCGACGTCGGAGAAAAAGAGAGCATTCGTGAGAAAAAGAGAGCATTCGCGAGCTTTGATATATTTATTTTGATTTCTTCGGATTTTTTTGTCAAAAAGTCTTGACAAGACGTGCCGTCTTTGCTATAATACTTCACGTTGAACAAATACTATAACTATGCAAATTCGGAGGAAGATCTTATGTCAACTTATATGGCAAAGAAAGAAACCGTTGAGCGCAAGTGGTATATTATCGACGCGGCTGGTAAGCCCCTCGGTAAGACTGCAGCGGCAGCGGCTACTATACTTCGCGGTAAGCACCGCCCTGAGTTTACTCCTCATGTTGACTGCGGTGAATTCGTTGTCATCGTAAACGCTTCTAAGGCTGTACTCACAGGTAAAAAGCTTGAGCAGAAATTCTACCGCCGTCATTCCGGCTACATCGGCGGTCTTAAGGAAGTTTCCTATAAGACTCTGATGGCTACAAAGCCTGAAATGGCTATGGAGCTTGCAGTTAAGGGAATGCTCCCTCACAACTCCATCGGCGATAAGTCCATCACCCGCCTTAAGGTTTATGCAGGCGAGGCACACAAGCAGCAGGCACAGCAGCCCGTGCCTTACGAGATTTGAGAAAGGGGATAACAGAATATGAGTATGTATACAAGTGCTAAGCCTTACTTCTACGGTACAGGCAGAAGAAAAAGCTCTGTTGCCCGCGTTCGTCTCTATCCCGGCACCGGCAACGTTACTATCAACGGTAAGACTATCGACGCATACTTCGGTCTTGAGACTATGAAGCTTATCGTCAACCAGCCCTTCGAGGTTACAGGCACTGTCGGCAAGTTCGACATCGTTGCAACTGTTCGCGGCGGCGGCTTCTCCGGCCAGGCAGGCGCGATCCGCCACGGCGCTTCTAGAGCGCTCCTTCTCGCAGACGAGACTTTCCGTGCTCCTCTGAAGAAGGCAGGTCTCCTGACCCGTGACCCCAGAATGAAGGAAAGAAAGAAGTACGGCTTGAAGGCAGCTCGTCGTGCAAGCCAGTTCTCAAAGAGATAAATTTTTATCTCCGGGACAAATATGTCTTTCAGATCGGTATCGCTTTTGCGATACCGATCTTTTTGCTTTTCTTTTTGGATAAAGCAAGTAGTTGCAATTTAGCTGATATGTGATGTCATAATTATTACATAATTTAACTATTTGTTTCTATACCGTGGCTCTACTGCCGCTCTACCGGTATGATTATAAGTGTAGAGAGCCAAAAAACACCAAAGTCATTGATTTTGAGCCTCTTCTCTGTTATGATGTTCTAGTAAAAACAAAACAGAAAAGCGAGGATCATTTATTATGATAAAACTGTATTGTGACTCTGCGGCAAACCTGCCTACTGAGCTTATAAAAAAGCATTCAATAACAGTAGTTCCTTTTATTTATACAGTAAACGGTGTTCAGTCCAACACCTACGGCGACCGATTTGACGGCAAGGCATACTATGACGGTATACGCAACGGAGCGACTGTCAAAACTTCAATGGTAAATATGACTACTTTTGAAGCGTATTTTGAAAAAGCGCTGGCAGCTGGCGATGAGGTTCTTTATATAGGACTTTCAGGCGGTGTCAGCGGCACTGCCAACGCTGCGAAAAACGCGGCGGCTGAGCTTTTGGAAAATTATCCCGATGGCAAAGTTGAGGTCATAGACTCTCTCGGCGCTTCTCTCGGTGCAGGACTGCTTGTTGTTGAGGCGGCTGAGATGATAGCCGGCGGTGCGTCAATGAGCGAGATAACAGAGCATATAATTTCGCGCATACCTCATATGTGCCAGTGCTTTACCGTTGATGATCTGAAGCATCTGCACCGCAGCGGACGTATTTCCGGCGGCGCGGCAGTGATAGGCGGACTTCTCGGTATTCGCCCTCTGCTTCTCGGCAATGAAGAAGGCAAGATAGTTATGTATGATAAGATACGCGGTATGAAGCAGGCAATGGACGCGCTCGCAGCACGTTGGAAGGAGTATTCCAACGACAGCACCGAGACTATAGGTATCGCGCATGCTGATAATGAAAAATTTGCAAATTATCTTTTAGATCAGATTCGCCTTGCAGGCTTTACGGGCGAGTGCATAAACGTGTGCTACGAGCCTACTACCGGCGCACACGTCGGTCCCGGGGCAATTGCATTGTTCTTCTTCGGAAAGTCACGTATATAATAATATCTGTACAAAAGAGTTTATAAATACTTCTTTTTATGAAGTTTTCAGCGATGCAGAAACCGATAGTCTGTCGAGATCATTTTCTTAATTGTACTTGCATTCACAGCAGTCCCGAAACGGGGCTGCTGTTTTTTTCGCAAAAAACAAAGAAAAAATTTCCGTAAATATTTATTGAATGTCTGATAATAATAATATCAGAGAGCGCGAGAGTGCATCAAACGTTCTCAATTGATATAGATTTGAAACCTTAAAAAAGGGAACACGGACGTATGTCCGAGAAAGGATCGATTATGGCAAGCAACAAGACTCTTGTACCCGAGGCAAAGGCAGCTCTTGATCAGTTCAAGATGGAGGCAGCAAGCGAAGTAGGCGTAAACCTTACTCAGGGTTACAATGGCGATCTCACCGCTCGTCAGGCAGGTTCTGTCGGCGGTCAGATGGTCAAGAAGATGATCGAGAAGTACGAGAACGACATTAAGGCTTCTAAATAACCTTAAAGCTTTTCGTATTCAGAAATTGCAAAGGCGGGGTTTATCCCCGCCTTTGCTCAGACTGTCGAAAAACTAAATGGCTGTAGCAAAATGACTAAAAGTTTTGATCAAGCTTTTTCAAAAGCTTGCGTGATTTTCCGACTTCCTGTCATTGACAGGAAGTCGATCAGAGCCTTAAATCGCCCTCCGCAGAGGGCGAAAGACCTAAGACTTCACGGAGTCCAGAGGGCTACCTCTGGTCGCTCTCCGCAGAGAGCGAAATTCCTTTTGTGCAATTTGCTATTTCTGCGGACTTTTTCGACAACCTCAAAGGCGGGGTTTATCCCCGCCTTTATTCTTGCATATTTTAACTGCAAGTGTATAAACCGTAAATTGTGCAAAATGTATTGACACATAAGCATTTTGTTACTATAATTTATATACATTGATTATAATGTGAAAGAAAGGACAGAAAAGTAAAAGTATATGAAGAAAATATTATCTTTCATTTTATGTGCAGCAATGCTGCTTGCCATGATTCCTTCTGTTTTTGCGGAGGATTATACTATCACCTCTATCAGCGCTTATTATACCGAACCGCTTATAGAAAACGTGGACGGATACATAACGACTGACGCGCTTGGAAGAGAGTATTTTATGTATGACGTATTGTACTGCGGCGGGCTTATGATAACTGCTACATTTGCAAACGGAGAGGAATATACTTTGCCGTACTATATGTTTGATGTTGACGCCCGCGGCGATCAGGGCTATACAAATCAGTGGGGTCCCGGAGAGCACAGAGTGTCTATTCAGTGTGAGGGTAAAAAGACCACGGCAACTGTTACTATCATCGAAAACCCTGTGGATTATATTGAGGCAGAAATGCAGCGTCCTCTTATCGAGAATGTTGACGGATATGAAACAATCGATTTTGATGATTATTTCGACGACTTTGATGCGGACTATGAGAATATGCTTTATTTCCGCTATGATATAGAATACAGCGAAGCTTTGTATCTGACTGTTCATATGAAGGACGGCAGTGTTGTTGAAGGAACCTTGGACGATGTGTATGAGCTGACAGGTTATCGGGCTGAATTCTTTGACGATCAGTCATACTCAAATCAGTGGGGTGTTGGAGTTCATACTGCTACCGTCAGATTCATGGGCGCGACAGCCGATTTTGAGGTTGAGATCACTGAAAGCGATCTTGCTTCGCTGATCGTAACATCTTCAAGAGATCTTATTGAAGGCGTTGACTGCTTATGGGAGTACAACATTGACTATGATACATGGGAAATAATCGACAGATATCCATATTATAATGTTGAGGACTACCTTGACGTTACAATTACATACGATGACGGCTATTCGTTTGATTGCAAGGCTTCTGAGGTCTACGACCTGACCGGTATTCCAATGCACATTTACGATGATCAGAGCGAATACAACGTGTGGTCTGCCGGCAGTCATACTGTATACGGCAAATACATGGGCGTCGAGTTTGAAGCTGTTATAAATATTGTTGAAAATCCCTTTTCTGCAATTGAGATCTACGAGTCTGAAAACAAAGAGCTGCATTTGGTATTTACCGAAAAGAGCGGCGGCACTGTTGACTGTAAGGCGGAGAAAATAGTTATTCAGACAGATCTCAGCTCTATTTTCAGTGATGACAATGCTGTAAAAGCAGTGATCGTAACAGATAAAGGTACATATAATGTTCGCCTTGCAACCGTAGACGAAAACGGTGATGAAGAAGTAAAGATCTTCTACGGAACACTTGAAAGCAATGCTCTTGCTTCATGCGAGTGGCTGAATGTAACCGATCTGGCTTACGATATAGCAGGAGCGTCGGTTCTTTATCAGATAACGTCAACTGTTGAGCTTCCCGACCTGTTTTACGGTTACAACTCCAATTTCTTTGCGAACAGCATTGATTATCTGAGCTACGTATGCGCATATAAGTATTTTTCGGATAAGATTCTTTCATTAGATGAAGGTCTTGAGAATATTGTAGATATTTCAGAGGACGGATCGCTTATTTCCGTTATTGCCGACGTGGATGAGTTGAACGCAGTGGCAGCAGAGCTGTTTGGTATTAAATGTGATTTTGCAGTATTGGACAGCTATGACAAAGCGACCGGTACAGTTAAGGTACCTTTGCTGTATCCTGAGCATTTGACATCCGGTACAGCGGAGCTTCTTGTTGTCGGCGACGGCGGTATGGACAGCTGCACATATGAGGACGGAAAATGGACAGCTACTGTAAATTATGACTATGTAGACGAGAACGGAGCTTTGCAGACTGCCTGTATGACCGTGATCATTTCGTCTGATATGAAGGTCTTGTCTGTAGATATGGGAATGATCTACCTGCCGGGCGATATAAACGGTGATAATGTTGTCGATATGAAGGACTCTAACCTTATAAAGCGCATTATGCTCGGCGGCTATGATCCGACGAACAGACAGTTTGCGGCAGCTGATATAAACGGAGACGGATCTGTAAACACTAAAGATTCTTATCTTATAAAACAGATGATACTCGGCGAATAAGTAAGAAACTCCACCCTAACGGGTGGAGTTTCTTACTTGTCGAAAAACCTGACGGTTTTTCCGACAGGAGGCTCCGTACGCTCGCGCCATCGCGCCTCGAAGCTACGCTTCTCGACACTCGCGGAGCCATAATGTGTGGGCTGGCGGCGGCAAAGCACGCCTTGCCCACGATTTTTATTTGTAATTGTTTGAGCGTTCATTTTATATTACTTATTACTTTTTCTACAGTCTGAAAACTCCACCCTAACGGGTGGAGTTTTCTGTTTATTAGCCTTCGAGCTGTCTGCCCAAAAATCCCGCGGCAGTCTGTATAAGCTTTGTTTCAACAGACCCCTGAAGTGCGGGGGCAGCCATATCGCCGCTTACAACAGATGCAACGCAGCCTGTAACATCGCCGTCGGTAATAATAGGCATAGCGCAGCTTATATAGTGCGAGCTTCCCTCTACTATCGGAATTCTCTCGCCGCTGCCAACTGTGTACAGCGCGCGTGCTTCTATAACAGCTTCAAAGTCGGCGGAAAGCTTTCTGTCCGCATATTCCTTGCGAGATATACCTGCTCCCGCTATTACTGCGTCGCGATCGCATATTACTACCGCCAGTCCGCAGGTCTTGTTCAGCGTTTCCGCGTACTGTGCTGCAAACTGTGACAGCTCGCCGATAGGCGAATATTTTTTGAAGATAACCTCTCCGTCGCGGTCGGTGTATATTTCCAGCGGATCTCCCTCGCGGATACGCATTGTTCTGCGTATCTCCTTGGGGATAACTACGCGTCCCAGATCATCAATTCTTCTTACAATTCCTGTAGCCTTCATATTTATTTCCTCCGTTATTTGTGGTATATGGCATGAGGGAATACCGCGTATGCATATGCGCCACGGTGCTTTGTCCCTGTATTTAATTGCTGTATAAGTATTGTTTGCAGAAATATGAAGATTATGCGTCATCTGTAACGTAAGAAAAATGGAGGAAAATATTATGAAAAACAAAAAAACTTGCAAGTTTTTTGCAAGCTTATGATTTTTCTTATGGACTCTTTCGATACGCAAAAATCCGCCAAAAGCTTTTAGCTTTTGGCGGATTTGTTTTTTGTTATAAGCTTAGCCGTCGATGATAAGCATTTTGACCATGTACAGATCCTTAGTATTTATAATCCCGTCAACATATATGTCGGCGGCGCGGAATTCATCATCGCTTAATTCATATGCGCCCATAATAGCACGTTTCATGAGGTTTGAGTCCTTTGAGTTAATGCGTCCGTCGCCGTTGACATCACCTTTTGCGGTAAAGTGCAGCGTACCGTCATATCCTCCTTCAGCACAATCAACGCTGGTCCATTGCTTTTCGGTGCCGTTATAATATATATCCTCCATAATGTTTCCGCATAAAGCAGATCTACCGATTTTTTCAATGGTTGACGGAAGCGTTACTGAACTAAGGTTATTGCACCGTAAAAAAGCATAGTCTCCTATATTTTTAACGCCCTCGCTTATCGTTACAGAGCTAAGATCGCAGGCATAAAAAGCAAATTCAGCAATAGTCTCTACACTTCCGGGAATAGTTACAGAAGAAAGCGACTCACATATAAAGAATGCGTTATTGTCTATTCTGGTAACAGTGCTCGGAATAGATATTGAAGCTAAAGATGTTCCTGCAAAAGAATAACAACCGATGCTTGTAATTCCTTCTTCAATGATAACATTTTTAATATAATAGCCGCTCCATATACTACTTTTATTATTGTAGTCCAAGCTCATATCTCCGCTTCCGCTGAGCACAAGCGTTCCGTCCTTTGACAGCGTCCATGTTATGTTGTCGCCGTATGTTCCGTTTATATCTTCTTCAGCTTTGGCAAAGTGGATCACAATATTGTCGTATAATTCAAATTCGGTGTCTAAACCTGCATTCATCCAATCGACACGGTTTCCTGCATAGTACACATCTGAAATAGGGGATTTTGAAAATGCAAATAGTCCGATTTTTTTGACACTCAAGGGTATTGTTACCGAATTCAGACATCTTGAGTTTGAAAATGCAGCGTATCCGATACTTGCAACGCCTTCTTCAATAACAACTGATGTATAATACATACCGTGCCAGGGTCTGTCACTGTAGTAATAGTCGTACATATCACCTGTGCCGCTGATAGTGAGAGTTCCGTCTTCGGTAAGTGTCCATGTAAGATCTTCGCCGCATGATCCGCTTATCGAGTTGCTTGTATCACCAAATATAATGTTAACGTTGGAAAAGCTTGTGTTGTCTATATCGATCATATCCCACTGAATACTGTTTCCTGCATAGTAAACATCCGTAAGAGAAGGACATTTAATAAATGCGTATTCTCCGATATACTTCATAGTAGTCGGAATAGAAACGGTCTTCATATAACGGGAATAAGCAAATGCGTTGTATGAGATGCTTGTTACTCCTTCTTCAATGACGGCAGATGTATAATACATATCATTCCATGGGACGTTGCTGTAGCGATAGTTGACCATGTCACCTGTGCCGCTGATGGTGAGAGTGCCATCCTCAGTAAGTGTCCAAGTAAGGTTTTCGCCGCATGTGCCGGACGCCGTATCAGCTGCGGCTGAAACCCAAACCGGCATAGATATTGACGATAGGAGCATAACGACTGCCAGTATACGCGATAATGTTTTTACATACCTGTTCATGTTTTTTCTCCTTGTAAATATAGCAGCTTAATGCTTGATTTAATTGTATCATGTGGTTAAACTCATTGCAAGGAGAGCTTCTTTATTTTTACATTTCTTTTACATGGATAAGCTTTTTAATCAGTAATTGTATTTCTTTTTCTTTGCGATCAGCAGAACAATGCTGACTGCGGCAGCCATTATTTCCGCAGCAACTACTGAGAACCATATGCCGTCTATTTTCCATATAAGAGGGAAAATAAGTACTGCGGCGATCTGAAATACAAGGGTTCTGAGAAAGGATATAAGCGCCGAAGTAAGACCGTCGTTAAGAGCAGTGAAAAACGACGAGGTATAAATCGCAATGCCGCAGAAGAGAAATGAAAACGAAAAGATGAAAAATCCGTGCAGTGTAAGCTCCAAAAGACCTTCATCGTAGCCCATAAATACAGTTGCGAGAGGGCGAGCGGCGATGATCGCCGCCGCCAGCATTGACACCGAGAAAATTCCTATTATCACAAGGCTGCGTTTGAGGATTCCTTTAAGCTCGTCGTGTCGCCTCGCGCCGTAATTATAGCCAACAACGGGAGCAGTTCCGACGGAATAGCCGATAAACGCGGCAATAAATATCATGCATACATACATCATCATGCCGTATGCTGCAACACCGTCCTCGCCGGCGTATTTCATAAGCTGAAAATTATACAGCATATTTACAACGGACATAGATATATTGGACATAAGCTCTGACGATCCGTTTGTACAAGCTTTCAGTAGTGCTTTGCCGTTGTATTCGGTTTTTGTAAGGCGAAGAAGGCTTTTGTTGGGGCACAGAAAATAAATAACCGGAATAATTCCGCCTGCAAGCTGACTGGCTGCGGTGGCAATGGCAGCGCCGGCAAGTCCGAAGTCAAATACTGCTACCAGCAGTGCATCCAGTATCATATTGGTAACGCCTGCAACTATTGTTACGCCGAGACCGAGATTCGGTTTTTCAGCCGCGGGGAAAAAGCTTTGGAATTCGTATTGAAGAAGAAATGCAGGCAGCGCCGTAAGAATTATTCTGCCGTACATGACGCAGTCTTCAAGCATTTGCCCCTCGGCGCCCAGTGCTGCGGCAATAGGACGTATAAAAATAATGCCCAATGCGGCAATTACTACGCCCAGCGCCGCCGATACATACACAAAAAGTGAAAAAAGGCGCTGCGCCATTTCAGGCTTGCCCTCGCCCAAGGTCTTTGCAATAAGCGCGCTGCCGCCCGTGCCGAACATAAAGCCTACCGCTCCCAGCATCATCAGAAAGGGCATTATAAAATTGACAGCGGCAAAAGACGTTTTGCCTACGAAATTTGAAACAAACAGTCCGTCCACCACGCCGTATATTGATGTAAATATCATCATAACGATAGACGGCAGTGTAAATCGCAGAAGCTTTTTATATGTAAAGTGATCTGATAATTGGATCTTCATTATATCTCCCCCTGTAAGAAGTCATGACTGCTATTATAATATGATTTCGTACTAATGTCAAGCGCCGTAGGGACATATTACAATATATACGAAACATCCCCTGTGCGATCTGATCTGCGCACAGGGGATGTTATCTTTTAAAACTTATTTTTTGTTGTTGATCTCGTCGGCAAGCATTGCGATAAAGTCGTCAGCCGTCATAGTTTCTGTTGCCTGGCTGTCGCGGCGGCGAACGGAAACAGTGCCCTCTTCGCTTTCCTTATCACCTATAACAAGCATATAGGGGATCTTTGCCATCTGAGCTTCTCTGATCTTAAAGCCCATTTTCTCCTGACGCTTGTCTGCATCGGCGCGAACTCCCATAGCTTTAAGACGTGCAAGAAGAGCGTCGGTATACTCATTATTTCTGTCGGTAATGGGAATAAGCTTTACCTGCTTGGGTGCAAGCCATGTGGGGAACTTACCTGCAAAATGCTCGATAAGAATACCGATAAAGCGTTCAACAGAGCCGAAGCATACACGGTGTATCATAATAGGCCTGTGCTTCTGACCGTCACTGCCCGTATATTCAAGCTCAAAGCGCTGAGGAAGCTGGAAGTCAAGCTGAATAGTTCCGCACTGCCATGTTCTGCCGATAGAATCCTCCAAATGGAAGTCGATCTTGGGACCGTAGAATGCACCGTCACCCTCGTTTACAACGAAAGGCAGACCGATAGCCTCAAGTGCTCCGCGCAGACCTTCTTCTGCGGCAGCCCAGTCTTCATCAGATCCCATGGAATCTTCCGGACGTGTAGACAATTCAACATGATATTTAAATCCGAACAGCTCGTACACCTCGTTGATAAGTCCTGCAATTCGTGAGACCTCATCCTTTATCTGATCGGGAGTAATGAATATATGTGCATCGTCCTGTGTGAAGCAGCGTACACGCATAAGACCGTGCAACTCACCGCTCTTTTCATGACGATGTACCAGTCCGCATTCTGCCAGTCTAAGGGGCAGGTCGCGGTATGAACGAGGCTCATTCTGATAAACTACAATAGAGCCGGGGCAGTTCATGGGTTTTACGGCAAAGTCAACATCGTCAATAACGGTGGTATACATATTTTCCTTGTAATGATCCCAGTGACCTGATGTTTCCCACAGCTTGCGGTTAAGCATAACGGGAGTGGATATTTCAAGGTAATCGTTGGCGGTGTGTATTTCTCTCCAATACTCCATAAGTGTATTGCGCAGCTTCATGCCATCGGGCAAAAAGAAGGGAAATCCGGGTCCGAAATCGCTCATGGTGAAAAGACCCATTTCGCGGCCGATCTTTCTGTGGTCGCGCTTCTTTGCTTCTTCCATGCGGTTGAGATATTCCTCAAGATCAGCCTTGGAAGAGAACGCGGTGCCGTATATACGGGTGAGCATTTTGTTCTTTTCGTTGCCTCTCCAGTAAGCGCCTGCAACGCTTGTCAGCTTGAATGCCTTGACAGCGGAGGTGTAGGTTACGTGAGGGCCTGCGCAAAGGTCAACATAGTCGCCCTGCTTGAAGAAGCTAAGCTCCTCGTCCTCGGGAAGATCGTTAATAAGCTCTACCTTGTAGGGCTCGCCTGCATCCTCCATAAGCTTTATTGCTTCAGCGCGGGGCAGGGTAAAGCGCTCCAGCTTCAAATTCTCTTTTGTGATCTTCTTCATCTCGGCTTCAAGCTTTGCGAGATCCTCCTCGGTAAAAGGAGTTTCGCGGTCAAAGTCGTAGTAAAAGCCGTCCTTGATAGAGGGGCCTATAGCCAGCTTTGCATCGGGATACAGGCGCTTAACAGCCTGAGCCAGAATGTGAGATGCAGTGTGGCGCAGCGCGCCGCGTCCGACTTCCTCGTCAAAGGAATGTTCTTCGATGCTTCCGTCATGCATAATTACTTTCATAACAGTATCTCCGTTCGTAAAATTTTTGTCGGGGTACAAAAAAGCACCCCTGAAAATAAATTCAAGGGTGCAACATTGAAAATAAAATAACTGCATTTCGCAAGTATGCTGTTTTCAATTCCCATCTTAGACTTGCATCGCAAAAGGCGGCGCTGCATTTCGCATAGCGAAAACGCCTCAAATGCAAAGAAAGTCATGGGTTAAAATGCACGGTTCCACCTTGGTTTTTAACTCAAAGTAACCCTTTAACGCAGGGGTGCGTCTTGCTCATCGCAGGAGGCTCGGGAGTGGTCTTCACCGTACTTTTGCAACACAGGGCTTTCAGCCGATGACCCCGTTTCTCTTTTTGCCTGAAATACAGCTACTCTTTCCGTCAATGCTTTTATTATATTTTAACATTTTTTCTGATAATGTCAAGGGGTTTGCTGAAATGATTTTTTTCTTTAATTTAGTTAATTTTATTTTCCGCATTCTTTTTTGAGAAAAAAAGAATGCTTGGCAAGAAACGCACAGATCATATAGAAAGCAAAAACTGTAAGTACTCTTGATCTGCGCCCCATTAACGGCTTGCCGCCGTTAATGCAAAGTGAAGTGAAAGAAACTGCGTTTTTTCCCTTGAAAATCCTATTTTCCTTTTCACTTACCTGCGGGAAGTATATGTTAGTTTTAAGCAAACAATATTGAGGCTATTGTACCCTAACGCTTTGTATTAAATCTCGTTCTGCTTCTCCCTTGGGAGAAGCGCAGAAGGAGATTTCAAAGAGGGATACATCCCTCTTTGATACCCTTTTCTTTGTAACTTTCTTTTTGGTACGAAAAAGAAAGTTAAGAAAATAAAGTTAATAAGATAAAAAACATCATTAAAAACAAATAATTTCCCTACGGCTATTGACATAAAGCTTTATATGAGTTATAATTTAGTACATTAGCAAGGTAAAGTGGTCAACGCTTATAAATCAAGCGTGAAAGGAATGATATATAAAATGGAAAGTTGGCATAATGAAGGCACAGACAGCCTTTGCAAAGCGCTTTTGTCGCTTGATACAATAGAAGAGTGTTATGCTTTTCTGGAAGACGTGTGCACTGTTAAAGAATTTCTTGATATGGCACAGCGTCTGTCGGTTGCAAAAATGCTGAGCCGCGGCGAAAGCTATTCTGTAATAAGCCGTGAGACCGGCGCAAGCACCGCGACTATCAGCCGCGTAAGCAAATGCTACGAATACGGCACGGGCGGATATAAAACCGTTATCAAAAGGTGCAGTACAGATGACGCGGAAATCGGAAAGGAAATTTCAGACGAATGATCGAAGAAAAACTTTTGAAAAGCGAGGAAAAAGCGGTTTTTACCCTTCGCTCGCTTTATAAAAAATACGGATATATGCCGTTCAAAATGAGTAAATTTGAGGAATATGAGCTGTATATCGGCAATAAGGATTTTCTTGTTTCCGACCGAATCATAACCTTTAACGATACAAACGGCAGACTTATGGCGCTGAAGCCCGACGTAACTCTTTCTATTATAAAGAACGGCGAGGATGTAACGGGCGTAAAGCAAAAGGTATATTATAATGAAAACGTATACCGCGTGTCAGAGAGCACACATCAGTTCAAGGAGATAATGCAGACAGGTCTTGAATGCATCGGAGACATCGACCTGTATGATGTTTTTGAGGCTGTATCGCTGGCGGC
Source organism: uncultured Lachnospiraceae bacterium (assembly GCA_964490165.1). Classification (GTDB taxonomy): domain Bacteria; phylum Bacillota; class Clostridia; order Oscillospirales; family CAG-272; genus Avispirillum. The sequence continues at coordinate 15,004 of CAZBAR010000014.1, forward strand.
AAAAAGCCTTGAGTGTATCTCTGCCGATTATGTGCTGGAGATATCGCATCTCGGAATTCTGTCGGCTGTTCTTGACGATATAGGAGCAGACGAGGCATTCCGACGTACGGCAATGAAGTACATTTCAGAGAAAAACGCCCACGATCTCAGCCGCCTTTGTAATGAGTGCGGCATAGGAAACGACGGCTTTGAAAAGCTTTCTTCATTTGTTAATATGTACGGCAGCCGCGACAAAGTTATAAGCGGTCTTGAAAAGACTTGCAGCGGCGCAGCGGCTGAGGCATTGGCAGAGCTGAAGGCTCTGTCGTCAATGCTTGATAAGGCAGGCTTCGGCGACAAGGTGATCTTCGACTTCTCCGTTGTCAACGATATGGGTTATTACAACGGTATCGTTTTCAAGGGCTTTCTTGACGGTATATGCGAGGGCGTGCTTGCCGGCGGAAGATATGACAATCTTATGCGCAAAATGGGACGTACCAGCGGCGCTGTTGGCTTTGCTTTGTATCTTGATCTTTTGGAGCAGCTTGAGAGACAAAACAGCGGTTATGACGTTGACGTGCTTCTTATTTACTCCGACGGCGACGACAAAGCAGAGGTAGCGGCTGCGGCTGACAGCTTGACAGCCGACGGCAAAACAGTAAGCGTGCAAAAGGCTGTGCCTGCAAAGCTCAGATACAGAGAAATACAGTACGTCGGCAAAGTCAAAAAGGAGGGTAAAGATGCTTAACGTTGCATTGCCTAAGGGCAGACTGGGCGAAAAGGTATACGCTATGTTTGAGGCGGCAGGCTTTGAGTGTCCCTCAATAAAAGAAAATAACCGCAAGCTTATTTTTGAAAACAGTGAAAAGCAGGTCAGATATTTCTGGGTAAAGCCCTCTGACGTGTCTATATATGTAGAGCGCGGCGCGGCGGATATCGGCGTGGCGGGCAAGGATATTTTGCTTGAGTACGCGCCGGATATATACGAGCTTTTAGATCTTGATATCGGCAAGTGCCGTATGGCGGTAGCTGCCCCCAAGGATTTTTACGACGACGGAGAAAAAACTCTGAGGGTCGCTACAAAATTCACGAATATTGCCTCTGACTACTATTCCGGTCTCGGCAGAGACATTGACATAATCAAGCTTAACGGCTCTATTGAGATAGCACCCATATTGGGACTTTCCGATGTTATAGTAGATATTGTTGAAACAGGCACTACTCTTCGAGAAAACGATCTGGAGGTATTCTCAACAATAGTACCTATAAGTGCAAGACTTATTGCAAACAAGTCAAGCTTTAAGTTTAAGAGCGCTGAGATAGAGCGCCTTATGCAATCATTAAGAAGTCAGGTTGAAAATAAAAAATGATAAAAATATATAATTACGGCGAGGTCGAAAACAGCGAGATCTTCGCAAGAGAGAATATAGCTGCAAACGTTGAAGACGTTGTTGCAGATATTATTGCCGACGTAAGAGCGCGCGGCGATAAGGCGCTGTACGAATATTCACTCAAATTTGATAAAGCAGAGCTTAAAGCTCTTGAGGTCACCGCAGAGGAAACAGACGAGGCGATAGCGTCAGTTGAGCCGGAGTTTCTTGATATCCTTCGGGAAGCGGCTGACAATATCCGTCTTTTCCATGAAAAGCAGGTAAGAAACAGCTTTGTTATAACCGAGACTGACGGCGTTGTAATGGGTCAGAAGGTCACGCCTATTGAAAAGGTGGGTCTTTATGTTCCCGGCGGCACTGCGGCATATCCGTCAACTGTTCTTATGGACAGCATCCCCGCAAAGATAGCAGGCTGCGGCGAGATAGTAATGGTAACTCCTCCCTCAAAGGACGGCAAGGTAAACCCCGCAATACTTGCAGCTGCAAAGGTTGCAGGAATTGACCGCATCTTCAAGATAGGCGGCGCACAGGCTGTTGCAGCACTGGCCTTTGGAACCGAGTCTGTGCCTAAGGTCGACAAAATAGTAGGCCCCGGCAACGCATATGTTGCAGAGGCGAAAAAGCAGGTGTTCGGCACTGTTTCTATTGATATGATAGCGGGTCCCAGCGAAATACTTGTTGTTGCAGACTCTACCTGCAGCGCAAAAAATGTTGCTGCTGACCTGTTGTCTCAGGCAGAGCACGATAAAATGGCAAGCGCGGTTCTCGTTTGCGACTCCAAGGCGTTTGCCGCCGAGGTCAGCGATGAGCTTGAAAGACAGATACCGCTGCTCAGCCGCGCAGAGATCGCCAGAGCGTCTATAGATAATAACGGCAAGATAATCGTTGCCGAAAACGATCTGTCGCTTGCAATAGAAATTGCCAACGAGATCGCTCCCGAGCATCTGGAGCTGTGCGTTGACAATCCCTTTGATTACCTTGATAAGGTTCGCCACGCAGGATCTATATTTATGGGCAAAAACTGCCCCGAGGCGCTGGGAGACTACTTTGCAGGTCCGAACCACACTTTGCCCACCAGCGGCACTGCGCGTTTTTCTTCTCCCTTGTCGGTTGACGATTTTGTGAAAAAATCTCAGTTTACATATTTTACTGCCTCCGCTCTTGAAAAGGTGGCGGATAAGGTAGCTTACTTTGCAAATAAAGAAGGACTTGGCGCACACGCCAAAAGTGCAACAGTGCGCTTTGAAGACAAATAATGAGCAGATTTTTTACCGAAAGATATTCATCTCTTGTGCCGTATGTCCCAGGCGAACAGCCCAGAGACAGAAAGTATATCAAGCTTAATACTAATGAGTCCCCGTTTTCCCCGTCGCCGTCAGTAGCAGAGGCGGCGCAGTGCAAGGGCGGTGCTTTGCAGCTGTACTCAGATCCCGAATGCGCGGAGCTGAGAGCTGCTGTATCCGAGGTCTATGGCGTGTCACCTGACGAGATCGTTATGACAAACGGCTCTGACGAGGTGCTGAATTTCGCGTTTATGGCGTTTGCAGATGAGACGCACCCCTTGTCCTTTGCAGATATAACCTACGGTTTTTATCCTGTATTTGCGCGCCTTAATCACATTCCTTACGAGGAGATACCGTTGAAGGACGATTTTTCTGTCGATCCTGAGGACTATATCGGTATCGGCAGAAATATTGCAATAGCAAATCCCAATGCGCCCACCGGACTGTGTATGCCCCTTAGTGATATCGAGCGCATCGTAAAGTCAAATCCCGACAATGTAGTTATTGTTGACGAGGCGTATGTGGATTTCGGAGGCGAGAGCGCTGTAGGACTTATACATAAATACGATAATCTTTTGGTCGTGCAGACCTTCTCAAAGTCGCGTTCAATGGCAGGCGCAAGACTTGGTATGGGCTTCGGCTCACCCGCTCTTATTGCAGATCTTAATACTGTTCGTTACTCTACAAATCCGTATAACGTAAACAGTATGACGTCGGCGGCAGGCGTTGCGGCGCTCAGAGACAATGATTACTATATGGACAACTGCAAGACTATTTGCGAAAACAGACAGTGGACAAGAGAGGCTCTGCTGGCGCTAGGCTTTGAGGTCACTGACTCAAAAGCCAATTTCCTGTTTGCAAGATCTGATAATATCGGCGGCGAGGAGCTGTATCTGAAACTGAAAGAGCGCGGAATACTTATTCGTCATCTGTCAAAAGAACGTATTGCAGACTACAACCGCATAACTGTCGGAACTATGGAGCAAATGCGCGCGCTTATAGCTGCCGTTAGGGATATACTGACGACGGAATAATAATTTCAAAAAGGAACTTCTTAAAAATGAGACAAGCAAGTATTAACAGAAAAACTGCCGAAACCGATATAACGCTTCTGCTGTCGGTAGACGGAACAGGCAAGGCTGAGATATCCACAGGCTGCGGATTTCTTGACCATATGCTGACATTGTTTGCGCGTCACGGCAGATTTGATCTGTGCGTAAAATGCACAGGAGACACTTATGTAGACTATCACCACACTACCGAGGACATCGGCATTTGCCTCGGACGGGCGTTTGCCGAGGCACTGGGCGATAAAAAGGGCATAACAAGATACGGCAATATGCTCCTGCCTATGGATGAGACGCTTATACTGTCCGCTGTGGATATTTCAGGCAGAGGAGGACTTTTTACCGAGCTGTCTATTCCCACGGAGAAGGTCGGCGACTTTGATACAGAGCTGTGCTGTGAGTTCTTTACTGCCTTTGCCAGAGAGGCAGGCGTTACCTTGCATATCCGTCAGCTGGCGGGCACAAATTCGCACCATATAATCGAGGGTGCGTTCAAGTCAGTGGCAAGAAGCCTCGTCGCGGCAGTGGCAATAAATGCAGCATATGCCGATGAAATACCGTCCACAAAGGGGATCATTTAATGATAGCAGTTATTGATTACGGCGTTGGAAACCTGTTTTCGCTTTGCTCCTCACTCAGCAGTATCGGAGCAGATGCCGTTGTTACATCAGATGCAGATAAGATACGTTCGGCAGACAAGCTGATACTTCCCGGCGTCGGCGCTTTTGCAGACGCGGCAGCAAAGCTCCGGAACAGCGGACTCGGCGACGTCGTCCTTGAAAGGGTAGCGGCAGGAGTTGACATTATGGGCATATGCCTCGGAATGCAGCTTCTTTTTGACGAAAGTCACGAGTACGGAGTGCACCGCGGTCTGGGACTGCTGCGCGGCAAGGTCGTGCCTATAAAGGGCGAAGTTCCCGATAGCTACAAGATACCGCATATCGGCTGGAATGCGCTGCATTTTCAGAAAAATTCCGATCTGTTTCGCTATATAAACGAGAACGATTGCGTGTATTTTGTTCATTCATATTATGCGGCTGATTGCGATGACAGCGTTATTGCAACTACCGAATACGGCAAAGAGCTTACGGCAGCCGTGCAAAAAGACAATGTTATGGGGTGCCAGTTTCATCCCGAAAAAAGCGGCAAGGTGGGACTGCAGATCCTCCGTGCCTTTTGTGAAAGGAAGTGAGCGGCAGTGATACTGCTTCCGGCAATAGATCTGTACGATAAGAAATCAGTCCGTCTTTACAAAGGCGACTATGCAAAAATGACTGTTTACAGCGACGCTCCGGTCTCTGTTGCAAAGGACTTTGAGGCGGCAGGTGCGAAATATATCCATATGGTGGATCTTGAGGGCGCAAAGGACGGCAGCACTCCCAATATAGACGTAGTGGCTGCTGTGGCACGTGAGACCTCGCTGTTTGTTGAGATAGGCGGCGGAATACGTTCTATGGAGACTGTGGAAAAGTATCTTGACAGCGGAGTAAGCCGTGTCATTCTCGGTACAGCTGCTGTATGCGATGAAGACTTTTTGCTGTCTGCTGCAAAAAAGTACGGCGCAAAGATAGCCGTAGGCGCAGACATTCGCGACGGTTACATCGCCATAAAGGGCTGGCTTGAAAATTCAGATGTAACCGTAGACGATTTCTTTGCAAAAATGCAGGGACTTGGAATAGACAATATTATATGCACGGATATTTCACGGGACGGAGCAATGCGCGGCACTAACCTTGAGCTGTATTCACGTCTTTCACGTGAGTATTCAGTAAAGATAACTGCGTCAGGCGGAGTTTCAAGCCTTGAGGACGTCAGAGAGCTTCGCAAAATGGACATATACGGCGCAATAATCGGCAAGGCATATTATACCGGTGCTATCGACCTTGCAGAGGCATTGGAGGCGGCGAGATAAATGATCACAAAGCGTATTATTCCGTGCCTTGACGTAAAAAACGGCAGAGTGGTAAAAGGCGTAAATTTTGAGGGACTTTCCGATGTGTCCTCCCCCGTAGAGCTTGCACGATACTATTCTGATAACGGAGCCGACGAGCTTGTTTTTTATGATATCACGGCGTCCTTTGAGGGCAGACAGCTTTTTATCGATATCCTCAGAGAAGTGGCAAGCACTATATTTATCCCCCTTACTGTGGGAGGCGGCATCAATACCGTAGAGGATTTTGACAGAGTGCTGAAGTGCGGAGCCGATAAGGTCAGCGTAAATTCCGGCGCTATTAGAAATCCATCGCTGATAAGTGAGGCTGCCAGACTGTACGGCGACCAGTGCGTAGTGCTGTCTGCCGATGTAAAGCGCGTTGGCAGCGAGATGCGCGTCTTTGCCAAGGGCGGCAGAGAGGATACGGGCATGGAGGCTATAGAGTGGATAAAACGCTGCGTCGATATGGGCGCAGGAGAGGTCGTTGTAAACTCTATTGACACCGACGGCGTAAAGGGCGGCTTTGATCTTGAAATGCTGCGCCTTGTGCTTGACGCGGTAAACGTTCCCGTTATCGCTTCGGGCGGTGCTGGCAGCACAGAGGATTTTATAAAGCTCTTTAAGGAAGCGCCTGATATTGACGCAGGTCTTGCCGCTTCGGTGTTCCACTTCGGTGAAATAAAAATACCCGACCTGAAGCAGAGCTTGCACGAAAACGGAATAACAGTCAGACTATAACTAAAAAAGGAATTTGAAAAAATGATAGATATCAACGAGCTTAAATTTGACGAAAAGGGTCTCATTCCCGCAGTTGTTGTAGACTCTATAACAAAAAAGGTGCTTACAGTTGCATATATGAACCGTGAGAGCCTTGAAATATCAATGGAAAAGGGACTTACCTGTTTCTGGAGCCGCTCACGCAGCGAGCTGTGGCTCAAGGGCGAGACAAGCGGAAACTATCAGCATATAGTAAGCATTACCGCCGACTGCGATAAGGATGCACTTGTGGTCGTTGTTGAAAAGGACGGTCCTGCCTGCCATATGGGCACGGATTCATGCTTTAACGCCCCCCTTTGGGAGAGCGACGAGCTGCATGAATTCAGCCTTCAGAGCCTGTACGAGCTTTTGGAGGGCAGAAAGGCGGAAAAGCCCGAAGGCTCATATACAACATATCTTTTTGAAAAGGGCATAGATAAGATACTTAAAAAGGTCGGCGAGGAGTGCACTGAGGTAATAATTGCAGGCAAGGCTGACGACAAAAAGGAAACAGTCTACGAGCTGGCAGATCTTGCATACCACGCTATGGTTCTTATGGTGCAGATGGGCATTTCGGTTGAAGATGTTCACCGTGAGCTTGCTTCCAGGCATATTATCGACCATAAGGTAAAGCAGGAGAAGATGACCGACTGATATGTTTGCAAACTATCACACACATACCGTTTTTTGCGACGGAAAAAACACAGCAGAGGAGCTTGTTTTAAGAGCCATAGAGCTTGGCTGCCCTGAAATAGGCTTTTCAGGGCATTCGTATCTTGAGGTGGGCAGCGATTGGAGTATGTCCCCTTCGGCTACAGCTGAATACAAAAGGGAAGTGCTGAGACTTCGCGAAAAGTACGCCGACAGGATAAAAATACTCCTCGGCGTCGAGCAGGACTATTATTCCGACACACCGACTGACGGCTACGATTATGTTATCGGTTCTGTTCACTATGTGAAAAAGAACGGCGAGTATTTGTGTATCGATAAAAGCCGGGACGACCAGATCGAGAGCGTAAATAAGCACTACAACGGTGATTTTCTTGCCTTTGCCGAGGATTATTATAAGACCGTCTCCGATGTTTATAATAAAACCAAGTGCGATATTGTAGGGCACTTTGACCTGATCACAAAGTTTAACGAGGGCAGCTCTCTTTTTGATACTGCAGATCCGCGGTACATAGCTGCGGCATATGGCGCGCTTGATGCGCTCTGCGCTACACCTGCGGCATTTGAAATAAATTTCGGTGCAATTGCCAGAGGCTACAGAACAGAGCCGTATCCTGAGCGGAATATGCTTGAATATATCAGAAAAAAAGGATCAAAAACTTTGTTCTCCTCAGACTGTCACGACGCTGCAAAGCTTATGTTCGGATATGAAATGTACGAGGAGCTGTATAAGTAAGACGAAAGGGGCTGCAAAGCCCCTTTCTCTATAAGGTTTCTATTTCGTTATCCATATCATTCTCCTGATTTGTTTTGTAATTAAAAACATTTTACACCAAATATATGTAAAAGCCAATACACCTTTTAGATGTATAGTAAGATTGATATATACTAAAAGGAGAACAGCTATGTACAGAATAAAAAGCTTGCGGGAGGACAGAGACTTTACCCAGGCTGAGATAGCAAAGGTTATTAAAACAACTCAGCAGCATTACAGCAAGATCGAGCGAGGATACGCCGAAATAGGTGCAGAAAAGCTCATATTGTTGTCAAAATTCTATAATGTATCAGTAGACTATATCCTCGGTCTGACAGATGAGGTGCGGACCTTATCAAAAAAGTAAGTGTGTTGTCAATCTGTGATTGAGTATGCGTAAATTCAAATATCAATTACTGATTTATTGCAAAATTTGCTGAGAAATGTATAATATAAGTGTAGCCGGCGACAAAAACAATTTTTCTGAGGAAAGGTTTGGTTATCATTATGTTTAATATGACAGATGTAGGTCAGAGAATATCGGTTTTTCGAAAAAACGCGGGACTTACCCAAATGGAGCTTGCAAACAAGCTCGGAATAAGCTATCAGGCTGTCTCAAACTGGGAGAGAGGAATTTCTATGCCTGATATCTCCAATCTGTCTGCGCTGGCGGAAATACTTTCGGTATCTGTTGACGAGATCATCAACGACAAAAAGCTCACGTCTATTTTGAATGATCAGGAACAGGATATTGAAAATATCAGCTTAACACCTGAGGAATTCAACGCGGTCTCTCCGCTGCTTTCGTGTGAGAAGAACAGACAGCTTATTTCAAACGTAAAGCCTGACATTGCTTCTTCAACTATTCGCACGGAGGACGGCACTGTAATTACTGTCAATGATAATAAAATGTACGAAGATCTGAATATTACGTCCTTAGGCCTGACAACAGAAGAAATAGATGATTTTGCACGCAAGGCATACGAAAGTGGACGGACAGGAATGTTTTCCCTATTCGTAAATCGTATGAGTCAGGATGCGAGGAAAGATATATGCATCGAGGCATTTGAGAACGGCAAAACCGGAATTTTTTCAATGCTTGTAGGCGAGGTGCCCCAAAATACCAGAGAGCAAATGTACCGCAGGGCATTTGAAGAGAATAAGGTGGCAATTTTTTCGATCTTGAATAATTATATGCCGCAAGAGCAGCGAAGAAAGTATTTGGATGCGGCTATATCCAGCGGCAGCGTTGCTTTGTCTTCAATATTGATATCTTCTTTGAAAGATAGGGGTGATGAAGACGATGATGACGAGGCTGACGACTGACTTAAATAAAGACCCGCCCTGTGATTTTTCACAGGGCGGGTCGCTTTTGCTTTATTTTGTGTTGTTAAACTTCTCAATGAAGCTTTCATAGTTCTTCAAATAATTTTCCGCAAGTGCCTTATTTGAAAACTCTTTTGACGCTTTGCTGTACAGTGCATCGCCCAGCGCCTTTACTTTATCAGGATCGTTGATAAGCAGCATAAGCTTGTCGGCGCACGCTTTATGATCGCCGGAGGGGAACAGATAGCCTGTTTCGCTGTCAATTATCATATGGGGAATGCCGCCAACTGCTGATGCCACGGTTGCCTTTTTAGCCTTTGCGCCCTCCAAAAGTGAATAAGGAAAGCTTTCGCTGAGGGAGGTAAGCATATTTATATCGATAAAATTAAGAAAATCGTATATTTCGCGCACAAAACCGAGGAAGTATACCTTATCGGCTATGTTAAGCTCTGCGGCAAGGGACTTCAGCAAAGCCTCGTCCTCACCTTCGCCGATTATAACAAATCTGACGCTGTCAGTTTTTTTCAGCACCTCGGCAGCGCTGCGCAAAAAGATATCCACGCCCTTTACTCGGTTGAAGCGTGCCGCTATGCCGATATATACCTTAGTTTCATCATACGGAATGTTGAACTTTTCGGCAAATGCCTTTTTTAATATATGCGTAGGTTCATCGTCAAAGCTGATGCCGTTGTATACCGTAAGAACGTTTTCGGGTCTGTCTCCGCGGGAAATAAGCATATCGCGGAAAGCGTCAGACACTGCTATCTTGTACTTGATCTTTTTCAGTGCAAGGCGGTTGAGGTTTGTGAAAATAAGCTTTTTTGCAAAAGAGTCAAAGTCAAGAAGAGGGTCACTGTGTACGGTAGTAACTACGGGTACGCCGAGCTTTTTTGAATTAAGCTGCATTGCAACGAAATTTGCCCTTGCACCGTGGGCATTTACTATGTCTATACCCTCGTCAGCAATAAGCTCTGATATTTTTTTGCATACGGAGAAATCCATACGGCTTTTCTGCTCGAAGAGCAGGGTGCGTACATCGCGCTGCAATATCTCTTCGTAGAAAACACCGCGCATAAGACATACTACTGTCACATCGGCTATTTTGCAAAGCTCGTCAAGCATTGTAAACATATGTGTTTTTGCGCCGCCGCTGTCGCCGCCGCTTATTATGTGAAGTACTTTCATTGCTGTACTGATCCTATCCTTTCTCTTTTGCTTAAAAATATGCCTTAATGCTATGCATTAAGGCATACTACTTATTTATAAAAGTCGAATCAGGCTTTCAGGCGACCTCTTTATCCGGCTTTATTGCACTTTTTGCCAGCTTGTTCATATCGTGAAACGAGTCGTCATCAAACGCCATAAATGCCCAGAACACCAAAGCGATTATCTGCACCTCGAATACGTTATAGAACAAGCCTATCCAGCCGACCATAACGCATAAAAACAGCTTGAAGTAGTTTCTTCTGAAACTCCACATTACTGACAAAACAAGTGCAATGAACACGACTGTGCCCAATATACCGGTTTCGGTCAGTATGCAGATATACTGAATGTCTGCATAGAAGGGAAACGGGACATCATATTGCTTGTAGATCGACGGCTCTGACTGCATACTTGCTGCTGAACCGTAGGTTCCGAAGCCTGTGCCGATCACGGGGTGATCGATGAATATCTTTATACCGGTGGTAACCGAATACAGTCTGCCGTTAGTGTTGCTGCTTTCGATTATATCATTTTTTCCCATTTCCTTAAAGCGGTCCAGAGTGCTGACATGACCGGCTATGACTTTTATGTCGTCGTCGCAACCGGCTTCTGAACATATCCGCATACTTGTATATGCCATATTTGCGGTGTTTATCAAGGAATAGGAAATAAGTGATATAAGTGCAACTGCCAGTATGCCGGCTGCGATCTTTCTCATCGATACGCCGCCTGAGCTTTCTCTGAAGAAAAAGCTTTTACCGAACTGACGCAGGGAGAACTTTGTCTTATCGTGATTTGACTTGCGCTTTCTGTATGAAAAATACAGGCACCACAGCAATCCCACAGCCATTATAATAATAGAGCTGCGCGACATAGTCAGAAGTAAGGAGAAGCTGAGTGCAAAATAAGTGACAAGGGGATTTTTTTCGTCAAAGTAAAGAGACTTCAGCAGGGATAAAAACATTGTAAGGCTGATAAATGCGCCGTAAGTATTGGGGTTGTTGAACATACTGTAGGCTCTTGCAAAGTTATCGGCATATATTATACTGCCAGACCACAGCTGCGGGAAAAGTATTTCTTTATTGAAGACCTTTTCGATTATTGACAGCACAAGCAGCACATATGCCAGACGCTGCATAAGAACAACTATCTTGCAAAATTCATCCTTGCCGAGCTTCAGATCGCGCAATACAAAGAAAAGCAGATAATAAACGGATATACTGCGAACTTCAAAAATAAAATTATAAATTCCGCTGAAAGCTCCTGCACGGTTTACAAAAACGGTTGAGATAAATCCTACGGCAAGAAATCCTAAAAACAGCCAGTCATAAGCCTTGAATTTATATCTGAACTTAATTGAAAGCGAGTAGAGTGCAAAATATGCAATAACCAGCAGATCGGGAAGTATCTTCACAGCTGATATAGTATAGTCAGCGAGCAGAGAACGGAACGCTATGAATACGCACAGGAACATCACGAGAGCAGTACCGAGTTTTCTCAAAGCTGTTTCGCTATTTGATTTATAAAGGCTTACAATACTGTTTTTCAATTGAATTATCTCCTATATTGAAGTTTTCTTTATATAAAACCGGGATACTCCGAGTCGAAATATTCCATTCCATACAGATCCATACAGACAAAATCCGTCATATTATTCTATTCAATTTTGCAAACCTTGTCAATAGGTATGCTGAATTTTCTTTAGAATTTTGCTTCCTGATGATGTGTAATGTTTCAAAAACCGGAAATCAGACAAATTCTTCACTTAATTATATGTTTTGTAAACATCGTCAAGCAGCTTGCCGAGGTCAAAAATGCTCTCCGTCTTTGCCCTTGAAGCTCTGCTGAATTCCAGACGCTTTTCGTCGTCCTCAAGCAGCTTCTTTATTCCGTTTGCAAAGCCTTCTGTATCACCGAAGTCAACGATATATCCGCAGTTTCCTCCAAGCTCAACAAGGTCTCTGTTTCCTCCTACCTCTGTTGCTACTACGGGCAGGGCGTTTGCAAGAGCCTCCAGTATTGCGAAGCTCATGGCTTCATTTGAGCTTGAAGTATTCAAATATATATCGGAAGCAGCCAGCAAATTGTTTGTATCTGTACGAAATCCTGTAAGTATAACGTTTTTATCAAGCCCGTATTCTGAAAGCTTCTGCTTAATTTCGTCAAACTGTTCTCCGTCACCCATTATAAGTACCTTGAACGGTACGCTTGTCTTTGATTTCAGCAGCTTCAGTGCATCGCATAAAAACAGCAGTCCCTTTTCGGGAGAAAATCTTGTAAGTATGCTTATCACTTTTTCATCGCCTATACCGAATTCGTTGAGGGGAGACCGGTCGTGGGGAGGCATTTTTGATGCGTCAATACCGTTAAATACGACCTTTATTTTTTCGGGGCATACTTTGTTCTGAATAAGAATGTCTTTGCCCTCGTTACATACGGATATGATGCAGTGATTTTTTTTAGTGTAAATTCTGTTGAAGAATTTCCATGCGATCGGCTGATAAATAGTGAGATGAGATGTGAAAACTATTTTGGCAGGGTTACCGTATTTTTTCGAGCGCACGGCGATATAGTTTTCTCTGGGGTATTGCGCGTGAACTACATCGATATTATTGTCGATGCAGAGCTTCGCAAGTTTTTTTGCAGCCTGTGTATCAAAAGGATTCTTCATTTCTATCTGATACGTGTCAATACCCTTTGCTCTCATCTTGTCGGCAAGGGGACCGTCAACATTGTAAGCCAGAGAGCACTCGCATTTTTCGGGATGCAAATAATTTACAAGGTTTTCTACGTATTTTTCCGTTCCGGCTTTTCCTGCAAAGTTGATAAGATACAAAACTTTCATTGTGCTTGTCCCTTTCTGCTTTTGAGCTTTGATAAAAAGTCCGTCATTACGGGAGTTTTAATAATAAAGGCAACTGCAAAAAATACGATGATACCGATAACTGTAGGAACAGCTACGACTATCAGCCTGTTTATGATCGAGGCAGAGCCGAGAGCAGTACTGAGCAGCCTGTACACTGGTATAACTGCGGCAGCCATAATAAGGCTTGAAACAGCGCTTTTTACGGTCGTTTCTCCTATTCTTCCGCCGAAGCTTCCTATCTTGCGGCGCAGCATTACAATGAGAAATACGGTACCGAGAATTGCCGCAACGGAATATCCCAGAGGAATGCCGTACTCTTTAAGGGAAGTGTATTTGCTGAGAACAAAACCGACAGCAATATTTACAAGCATTATGATAACGCCTGTAATGGCAGAGACTTTAGTTGTTTGCAGAGAATAAAATGCACGGTCTATAATTTCCTTCAGCCCGAGGAAAACTATGCACAGGCAGTACATAAAGAGGAAATTTGACTCGGTGACGATATTTTCGGCAGATATGTTTCCGTGCATTGAAACAAGTGTGAGCAGGGGCTTTCCGAGACATATCAGACCTACGCTTATGGGCATGAGAATGAAGATCATACCGTTCATTGTGCCGGAAAGCGCGCCCTTAAAGCCTTCCATATCGTTTTTTGCGAAAAATTCAGTAAGCTTGGGGTACATAACAGAGGTTATAGCCATTACCAGTGTCATTACAGAGCTCAGAATAAGTGTTTGTACAAAATTGAAAAGTGATACCGAATTCGGGGATACATTGGTCATCATCGTGTTGTTAAAGAACATATTAAACTGATATGCGCTTGCACCCAGAATAATAGGTATCATCATTTTACCTGCCGTGCGTATGCCGGGATCCTTGAAGTCAAGAACAGGTCTGTATCGGAATCCCGCACGGTGCGCAGGTACAATAAGAATAGCGAACTGCAAAAACAGACCTAGCACCACTGCCCAAAGAAGGCCGGTAACGCCGAATTTGCCGGCGAAAAATAAAACATATATTATTATGATAATGCCGTTGGGAAGATTTACAAGTGCAGGGGCTGTAAAGTTATCAAGCGATTGAAGTATTCCCTGATAAATATAGGTCAGCCCGTAAAACAGCATTACAGGCATCATTATGCGCAGCGCCGTTGAGGCATAGGACTTGTCCGAAAAGTCGGTAAATGACGGCAAAACGAATGACAGCGCCATACCCGCAATAACAAGAACTACGGTAAATATAGTAGAAATAGTTACAATATTTGAGCCGAAGCGGTTGGCTTCTTTTCTTTTTTCCTGAACACACAGCGCTGCAAATACAGGAATTACCACGCTTGCAAGGGCTGTTCCGAGACTCTGAAATATATAGTTCGGTATCTGAAGTGCCCAGGAGAAAATATTCAGCTGCTCGGAATCGGCGCCGAAATATGAGAGATAAAATTGGTTGGCGGCAAGAGACAGCAGCTTGCCCGCAAGCATTATTATCATAACGCCGCTTATTGATACTAATTCATTTTTCTTTTTCAATTAAATGTACTCCCAACGGTGGAATAAAGAGTTTAGCGTGAAAATTACATAAAATCAGACTTTTGTACAATTATTCACGCTCAGATTCAACTTAAAAATGGGACCCGACCCATTTTTGTTTCCGGGGGAAACACAGTCGAATTTCATTGCTATTTATGCTGCCGCTACGCGGCAGCATGGAAATTTATATTAAAAAAATTATACCATAATATGCCCGTATTGTCAAGAAATCGATACTAAAGTGCGGTGCTTTATGCGCCGATTATTCAGTACCTTTCTGAATTCAGTATAAAGCCGTCAAACAGGAAATGCATATTTTCAAGCAAGAGTTTTCTTGCGCGGTATGAGTATATATTATATCCTCTGAAGTCATAACCGTTTTTGTCGCTGTCCTCAACGATCTCCCATTTTCCGTTGCCGAGCGGCTTAACATCAAAGTATTTGCAAAAACGGATTCTGAGTATGGCCTTTGCGTCTTCGGCGACCAAGGCATCGTCGCACTCTGCAAGCCGGAACAGATACGGCACTACGGCGTCCGAATCCAGGCGGCTTATGGTATACGTATCTATAGTATCAAGCTTTGCGTTAAGATACGCGTTTATGTTATATGAGGCAACTACTTTGTCTATATCGGCAAATACAGCTGCGGCTATCAGGACAGAAGCGGTGATAAGCGCTATCTGAACATAGGGTATTTGCTTTATAAACAAACGAAGGATGACCGATATAAACACTACTGCAGGGAATATCATAAACAGCGATGTGAAAATACGCAAATGCGTCATTCCGCAGTTTTTAATATACATTGCCATTTTTGAAATGGAAGTAGCAATAAGCAGAAGCGAAAAGCCGCATATAAATACTGACGGTATCCTTACGGCAGGCGTTGATCTGCCGTCCGTTTTTCTTGATATGTGGGTAGATATAAGAACCGTCACCAAATTAACAATGCATATAGCGCACATTTCGAAAAATCCGCGGCGTGCATATTCAGCCATGGTAAAACCCTTGGGCAGTATGCCCGAAAATGCGTTGAAAAAATATGCCAGCTGACTGAAAATATAAAGCAGGTATACGAATGATAAAACGCACAAAAACGAGCATACGGCAGACGGCTCAACACTGTGTTCGACAGTTTTTTCTCTTATGATATTTTTTTCGAGCTTTACCGCAAACGCCTGAGAAAACAAAAGTGCAAATAATACAATACCTAAAATAAGCGTGACGATAATCTCGGTGCTCATATCAAGCCGAAGCTTTGAGAGAAGTCCCTGAAATGCTGCGTCAGACGATACAAGCAGCGGCAAAACTATAATAAGCACCAGTGGAACGGCGCAGGCAATGCCTGCAAGAATTCCGCCGGTCTTGCGCCGGCTTATTTTCCCCTCATCATCTTTGCGGTGAAACAGCGCCCACATACATCTTCCCATATCATCAAGTGGAGTCGCTACGGCAGTTCTGAAAAAGTCACATACGGATCTGAGGGAGTTTGCGGGATAGTACCGCGCTGCGGTAATGTCCATTACCGTAACAACATACAGAGCTGCCATTGTGATCACCGCAAGAACTTTTCCGAATCCCGCATCTGAAAAGGTAAGACTTGTACTCAGAATAACAAACAGTATTCCCACAGCAGCGGTATACGGGCTGAAATGACGGCGAAGCTTAAAAAGATATACGAATGTGGCGATGTACAGGGCGCAGGCAGTTATAGTAACACCTATGCCCACACCGCCCCAGCACAGGCAGTTTATTGTAAGAATGCTGAGCACCGCAAGTATTGCCGCGTATACTATGTCGCGCTTTTCAGAGGGAACGCGCTTCTTTTCCGCCTTCTTCGGTGTTTGCGGTAATATCGGCGGAATATTATTATAGCCGACATTGCCTTTTTCAAAAGTATTTTGCGAATTGATTTCCGTATTCATATTGGTCCTCCTGCCCGCCTTTGTCAGTCGGGTCTGTATTCTAAAATATCGCCGGGCGTGCAATCCAGATATTTGCATATGGCTTCAAGGGTTGAAAACCGAATTGCTTTTGCTTTGCCCGTTTTCAGTATTGAAAGATTTGCAGGGGTAATTCCAACGGCGGCTGCAAGCGCGCCGGATGACACCTTCCGCTTTGCCATCATAACGTCAAGATTTACTATTATCATCGATGCCTCCCCCTATATTGTGAGACTGTTTTCTTCTTTAAGGTAAAACGCAGAGATAAAGCAGCCGCGCACTACCCTTATTATAAGAAAGAGAAACAGCATCATCGCGGTGATGAACCATAGCGGCATATACCAAATGCCGAATATGCAGCATACAGCGGAGATCAGAACACAGCTCCACGATATAACAGCCATAAGCATACTGTTTTCAAGCAGAAAGGGCTGATCCAGACGAATGTTTATAAGGAGCTTAAGAAGGCATGTAAGCGACGCCGCCGCAGGGACGGCGCTCAGGTAGAACGCCCATAATATCGCTTTCTGTGATGACGCGGAAAGCGCACGCAGCTCCGCATAAAGTCCCGTAAGGAACGGTGCGGCGATGCACAGCGAAAAAAGTATAAGCATACATAATACTGTCGATGCCATTGTGAGATTTACAGCAGTTTTTTTCATGTCAGTACCTCCGGTGAAAAAATTTTTATATGCAAAATGCGGCAGATCAGGTGTTTTATGTATTGGTTATACCACACTATTTATCGTTTGTCAATAATAAATTTGCGTTTTTTGATAATATATTATTTTTTGCCATAAATTATATTGACAAAATATTCCTTGTGATTTACAATTATCTAAAGAGCTGTACAGGAGAAAAGTCTGAAAACAATGTGCACCTGGGGCGCACGTCAGCTTTTTCCGGACCCAATTTGTTTTGTTTTTCTTCTGCCTCATGGCAGAAGAAAAACAAAACAAATTCAAAAAAGAGATGGTCATAAAGATGTCAAAATACGCTGTAATATCAGATATTCACGGAAATATTTCTGCGCTGAAGGCAGTTTTGGCAGATGCAGAAAAGCTCGGATGCAAGCACTATATTTTTCTCGGCGATTATATCTTTGATATGCCGTTTTCAAATGATGTAATTGCCTGTGTTTCGGAAATTTCCGGAGCTGTGTTTATTGCAGGCAATAAGGAAAGATATTTGGATTGGCTGTCTCTCGAGGATCAGTCGCAGTGGACGGCAGAGCAAATGGGCGCAATATATCAGACATACCGGGAGCTTACGCCGCACTCGCGCAAGTTTATTGCAAGACTTCAGGATACAGAATACATACCTCTTGTGGGCGGCGGAAATATTTTTGCCTGCCACTGCTTTTACGATCTGCCATATGATATTATGAGTGACTATGGCTGTGACGGCGGACTGTATGAAAAAATGACGGCAGAGCATTGGAGTCGTGATGATTTTAACAATTACTTTTGTAACATGATCGGTCAAAAAGGATTTAAGGATATTACGCAAAACATTGATGCATCAGTCGTGCTTATGGGGCACAACCATATTCAGGGGCACGGATATGCAGGCTCAAAGCTTATGATAAATCCCGGCTCATGCGGTATTCCCCTTGATCTTGACCCCCGTGCTGCCTACACAGTGCTTGAAGAGACACACAGCAGATTTAATGTAATTGAGCGCAGAGTTGAATATGATATTGAATCGCTTGTAGCAGCTTGCAGAAAAACAGAGGTGTACCGAAACGCCGAATTTTGGTGTGAAATTCTTTTCAAAACGCTGAAAACAGGTGTAGACCATAATAAAATGATGTTAAAAGCTGCGCAGCGTATTGCAAATAAAAAAGGGGAGCACGGCAGATATTTTTCAAATGAAACGTGGAGAGAAGCGTATTCAGCTTTCATTGTATAAAAATCTTACATTGATATAATATACAACTGCGGGTGTATATCCCGGACATGGGGATATTAAAGCGTTTTCTACGGGCGAATTTGCCGCATTTTATCAAACAGCTACAATTTTTTTGCCATCCGGCAAATGTATTTGTCTATATCAACAAAAAGCGAAAAAAGTGCAAAAGCGGTTGAATATTTATACGCAATATGCTATAATTTATTCATAGTTTTTTGAATATGCTGAATATTTTTTAGTTTGGAGTATTGTTTTGAAAAAGATATTTATTGACGGAAGCGCCGGTACTACCGGACTTGTAATATATGACCGCCTTTCAGGTAGGGAGGACATCGAGCTTATGACACTTACGGGCGACGCCCGCAAGGATCCCGCAGCAAGAGCCGAAGCTCTTAAGGCTGCCGACATCGCTTTCCTTTGTCTGCCCGACGCCGCTGCTATCGAAGCGGTAGAGCTTTTAGGCGATGAGGACACGGTAATAATAGACACATCGACTGCTCACCGCACGTCGGCGGGCTGGGCGTACGGCTTTCCCGAGCTGTCTGCCGGACATGAGGCGAAGATCGCCGCGTCAAAGAGAATAGCCGTCCCCGGCTGTCACGCCAGCGGTTTCATCGCTCTTGTATATCCTCTTGTTGAAGCGGGAGTTCTGGACAGCTCAGCACTGCTTACCTGTACGTCTCAGACAGGCTACAGCGGCGGCGGAAAGAGCATGATCGCCGATTATGAGAGCGAAGAACGAAGCGCCCTGCTTGACGCTCCCCGTCAGTATGCGCTTTTGCAGCAGCACAAGCACCTCAGAGAAATGAAGGCTCAGACAGGACTTGAAAACGACCCTTTGTTTATGCCTTTTGTATCGGATTTCTTCAGCGGAATGCAGGTGACCGTGCCCCTGTTCAGGGAACAGCTCAGAGAGGGCAGTACCGCGGAGGACATTATCCGAATATATAAGAATAAATATACAAACGGACTTGTCAGCTACAAGGACGGCAGCGAGTACGGCGGATTTTTGTCAGCTGCTGCTCTCAGCACCAAGGACAATATGAATATTTCCGTTTTCGGAAATGATGACAGAATACTCCTGACAGCAGTTTACGACAATCTCGGCAAGGGCGCGTCAGGTGCGGCTCTTGAATGCCTTAATATTGTAATGGGCAATGATAAGACATACGGCTTAAAAATATAAGATATCGGAGAAGTGAATATGGAAAATATTAAAATTATAAGTGGCGGAATCTGCGCTGCAAAGGGCTTCAGCGCCGCAGGAGTTCATTGCGGTATACGCAAGAATAAAGAAAAAAAGGACATTGCGCTTATCTACAGCGAAAAGCAGGCAAGCGCTGCGGCGGTATACACTACAAATCTTGTAAAGGGCGCTCCCCTTATCGTTACAAAGGAGCATCTTAAAAACGGCAAGGCGCAGGCGGTTATCTGCAACAGCGGAAACGCCAACACCTGCAATGCAAACGGCATTGAGATAGCAAATCAGATGAGCGGGCTGTGCGCTGATGCTCTGGGTATTTCCGAGGACGATGTAGTCGTTGCGTCTACCGGCGTTATCGGTCAGCCGCTTAATATAGAGCCTATCAAAAACGGTATTCCCGAGCTGGTAAAGAGCCTTGGCACAGATAATTCAGCTGACGCCGCAGAAGGCATTATGACGACCGATACAAAGGTAAAGGAAATTGCCGTAAGCTTTAATATCGGCGGAGTAGAGTGCAAGATCGGCGGCATTGCCAAGGGTTCGGGTATGATACATCCCAATATGGCGACAATGCTCGTGTTTATAACCACAGACTGCGCTATCAGCAGCACAATGCTTCGCGCTGCTCTGTCCAGCGATATTGCCGACACCTTCAATATGGTAAGCGTCGACGGCGATACTTCCACCAACGATATGGTAACGGTTCTTGCAAACGGTATGGCAGGAAACAGTGAGATCGTCGGCGAGGGCGAGGATTTCGATACATTTATGAAGGCGCTCAATACAGTTACGGTTCATCTTTGCCGCTGTATTGCAGCAGACGGCGAGGGCGCGACGAAGCTGCTTGAATGCAAGGTCAGCGGCGCTCCCGATATAGCTGTGGCAAAGGCTGTGGCAAAAAGCGTTATTTGCTCCTCACTTACTAAGGCGGCAATGTTCGGCGCGGACGCTAACTGGGGACGCGTGCTGTGCGCTATAGGCTACAGCGGCGCGGCTGTTGACACAGATAAGATCGACGTAAGCTTTGCTTCCGCAAAAGGCGAGATACTTGTATGTGAAAACGGCGCGGGCGTTGATTTCTCTGAAGAAAAAGCAAAGGAAATACTTCTTGAGGATGAAATAGATATACTTGTTGATCTCGGTATGGGTGAGTGCAAGTCCACCGCGTGGGGCTGTGATCTTACCTATGAATATGTAAAGATCAACGGCGATTACAGAACCTGAGGCAAATGATGCAAAGGAGAGACTGAACTTAGAATGGACATTACTAACGCACAAAGGGCAAAGGTGCTTATACACGCGCTGCCTTATATACAGGAATATTCCGGCAAGGTCGTTGTTGTAAAGTACGGCGGCAACGCCATGATAAACGAAAAGCTTAAAGACTATGTTATGCGCGATATCGTGCTGCTGTCGCTTATCGGAGTAAACGTTGTGCTTGTGCACGGCGGCGGTCCCGAAATTACGGATATGCTGGGAAAGATCGGCAAGGAGAGCAAGTTTGTTGACGGACTGAGAGTTACAGACAAGGAAACTGCCGATATCGTTCAGATGGTTTTGGCAGGCAAGATCAATAAAAGTCTTGTAAACCTTATTCAGAACAAGGGCGGCAAGGCTATCGGTCTTTCCGGTATTGACGGACATATGATCGAGGCTTCTATGAAAGATGAGCGTCTCGGTTATGTGGGCGAGATCACAAAGGTTGACGTGTCTCCCATACATGACGTTATAGACAAGGGTTATATCCCCGTTGTTTCCACCGTCGGTTGTGACAGCGAGGGAAATATATACAACATAAACGCAGATACCGCTGCAGCTAAGATAGCAGGCGAGCTTCACGCAGAGTGCCTTATATCAATGACGGACATAGGCGGTATACTCAGAGATAAGGACGATCCCGAAACACTTATATCCGCTATCAGCACCGCTGAGGCGCCGAAGCTTATTGAAGAGGGCATTATCTGCGGCGGTATGATACCCAAGGTGGAGTGCTGCATAAATGCTATAAACTGGGGCGTGGAAAGAGTATTTATTATTGACGGAACGATACCGCATTCCATTCTTATTGAAATGCTGACCAGCGAGGGTATCGGCACTATGTTTACAAAGTAAGGAATGAATAAAATGAACATTAAAGAGCTTGACGGCGAATATATTGCAAATACATACGGCCGTTTCCCTGTAGTGCTGAAAAGCGGCAAGGGATCCCTTGTCTGGGATGAGGACGGCAAGGAATATATCGATCTCGGCACAGGTATTGCGGTAAATACTTTCGGTATCGCTGACGATGAATGGAACGCTGCTGTCACTGCGCAGCTTTCAAAGCTTGCGCACACATCAAATCTGTACTATTCAGAGCCGTGCGCGCGCCTTGCCGAAATGCTGTGCAGCCGCACAGGTATGAAAAAGGTGTTTTTCTCAAATTCAGGCGCTGAGGCAAACGAGTGCGCTATAAAGGCGGCAAGAAAGTACGCTGCCGAGAAAAAGGGCAGGGAGTATTATACTATAATCACTCTGAAAAACAGCTTCCACGGCAGAACGATAACCACTCTTGCTGCTACAGGTCAGGACGTTTTTCATAAGGATTTCACACCTCTTACCGAGGGCTTTGTGTATGCAGATGCTAATTGCATTGAAGAGTTAGAGGCGCTGATAGCAGAGCATAAATGCGCGGCACTTATGATGGAAATGGTTCAGGGAGAGGGCGGAGTTAATCCTCTCGACGCTGATTTTGTAAAGGCTGCTTATGATCTTTGTCAGCGCAAGGATGTGCTGCTTATCTGCGACGAGGTCCAGTGCGGCAACGGCAGAAGCGGTATGCTTTATGCTTATATGAATTACGGTATCACCCCTGATATCGTTTCTACTGCAAAGGGACTGGCGGGCGGTCTGCCTCTCGGAGCTACAATGCTTGGCGAAAAGGTAAAGGATGTTCTTACTCCGTCATCTCACGGCTCGACCTTCGGAGGCAACCCTGTTTGCACTGCCGGTGCTGTCAATATACTCAGCCGTATAGACGATAAGCTGCTCAGCGAGGTTCGTGAAAAATCCGAGTATATAAGAAAAGAGCTTGAGGGTGCCGACGGTATCGTCAGCGTCACCGGTATGGGTCTTATGCTCGGTATAAAGACCGAAAAGGACGCGGGCGAGATAATTTCCGAGTGCATGAAGAACGGAGTCCTTGTAATAAAGGCAAAGGATAAGGTCCGCCTGCTTCCCGCGCTTAATATTCCCATGGAACAGCTCAGCCGTGCAGTCAGCGTAATAAAGGCTGCGGTTGCAAAATAAATTAAAGGAAACAGATGCTATGAATTTCAAAGGCAGAGATTTTTTGAAGCTGCTTGATTTTACACCTGAGGAAATAGAGTATCTCATCGATCTTGCAGCAGATTTTAAGGCGAAGAAAAAGGCGGGCGTACCCCACAGAGTATGCGAGGGTAAGAACGTCGCGCTTATATTTGAAAAGACCAGTACACGTACACGCTGCAGCTTTGAGGTTGCTGCGAGAGATCTCGGCATGGGCGCTACATATCTTGATCCCACCGGCTCTCAGATAGGCAAAAAAGAGAGCATCGCAGATACTGCAAGAGTTCTTTCAGGTATGTTTGACGGCATAGAGTACCGCGGCTACGGTCAGGAGATCGTGGAGGAGCTGGCGCAGTACGCGTCTGTTCCCGTATGGAACGGACTTACAAATGAGTTCCATCCTACGCAGATACTTGCAGACTTTCTTACTATCAAAGAGCAGTTCGGCCGCCTTCGCGGAATAAACTTTGTTTATATGGGCGATGCCCGTTATAATATGGGTAATTCGCTTATGGTCGGCTGTGCAAAAATGGGTATGAACTTCACCGCCTGCGCACCTGAAAAGTATTTTCCCGATGCTGCGCTTGTAGCAGAGTGCGAGAAGATCGCCGCCGAGACAGGCGCTTCACTGCGCTTTACCGAGGATACTGACGAAGCGATGCGCGGCGCCGATGTGATATATACGGACGTTTGGGTATCTATGGGCGAGCCTGTAGAGGTCTGGGCAGAGCGCATTGCAGAGCTTGCGCCTTATCAGGTAAACAGTGAGCTTATGGCAAAGGCATCGCCTGACGCCGTATTTATGCACTGCCTGCCTGCATATCACGATAAAAAAACCGCTGTCGGTAAAGAGATGTGCGAGAAATTCGGACGTGACGCTATGGAAGTCACCGACGAGGTATTCGAGAGCGCGCAGTCTGTTGTTTTCAGCGAGGCTGAAAACCGTATGCATACTATAAAGGCAGTAATGGCAGCAACCTTGATTGACGAGCTTTAATTTGATAAATGAAAAGAGCCTCATTCTGAAAGAATGAGGCTCTTTTAAGCTCAAAAAGCGAAAAGCACAAGATCCCATGCGGGAATGCATGGCACGCGGCGCAAATAAAAATGCTTATATCCGCACTCCTTTGCAAGAAACAGGGGGATAAGAAACAGATCCGCCGATCTGTGATACAGAGAGACTGCGAGAGCAGGGGAACACCGCTTAATAGTTTCAAGGGAGCCTTTAAGCGCTTCAAGCTCTGCGCCCTCAACATCGTATTTGATAAGATCCACAAAGGCGTCATTGCACAGGCTGTCAACGCTTACACGCGGAACCGTGACAGTCTTGGATCGCTTTGCTATAGATTCCGTTCCGCTTCCCCTGCTTGCCGCCGAGGTAAAAACAGCTTCTCCGACAGTGCTGCCTACGGCTGCATGAACTGCATCAACAGGGCATCGCGACTCATTTTCGGCATATGCGGAAAGTTTTTTGAAGGTACGCGCATCAGGCTCTACGGCAATGATTTTTTCAGGCTCAAGCGCCGCTGCAATTTCCGCTGTGCTGTCACCTACGAACGCACCGCAGTCCACGCAAACCCTGTATTTACGTGCTTTTTTCAGTATTTCAGTATACGAGTCGGCGCTTTGCTGTACATTTGCAAGATACTTGCCCTCACCTGTTAGGCGAAAGCCTAACATATCGTCAAATACCTTTGCCGAGCGCTCGTCTGACATCAGCGCGCGAGCCTCTGTCAGCTCGTCGCTGTGCAGTGTGAAATAATCATAGTCAAATAACTCTCCGCCGAAAAGCGGCACATCCGGTATGTAAAGGGTGTGTCTGTCTGCCACGTTGTTAATAAGACTAATGACATCGTCTCTTGTGGTTCCGAAGCACAGCAGCACGACAAGCTCATTTCCAAGCCGCTTTTCTATAGCCTCAAGACTTTCAACGTCAAAGCCGCGAAAGGTTCGATGTCTTACAAAATCGCTGCTGGCAAAAACACCGCTGATTTTTATACTGTATTTTATGCACGCGTCTAAAATTTTGTCAGCACCGTTTCCGGTACCGTATAGCACAATAGGACGCTTTTCATTTTTTAATTTCTGCCACAGGCAGTCTTTTTCGGAAATATTTATCATTTTTAATTCACATATCTGCCTTTGCTTGATTTTTTTCGTTGTAGGTGATATACTTATTTTACTAAATAAGTCGGAGGTAAACTTTTATGGATTGCATTTTTTGCTCAATCATCAACGGAGAGATCCCCTCAAAGAAGGTATATGAGGATGACTGCGTCGTGGCTTTTCACGATATCAAGCCGCTTGCACCGGTTCACATTGTGGTAATTCCTAAGCTCCACATAACAGGTGCAGACGCTGTTAATTCGGACAACAGCGTTTATGTTGCCAAAATTTTTGAGGCTATACCCAAAATTGCGGCAGAGGCGGGGCTTACAAACGGCTATCGCATCGTTTCCAATTGCGGAGCAGATGCCTGCCAAACCGTTCCGCATCTTCATTTCCATATTCTCGGCGGAAAAAAGCTTTCCGAAGATATGGTCTGATCTTAAGAAAGATTTTGAAAATGTTCAGGGGAAACTTTTTATAAAAGTTTCCCCTGAATACTTGTCGAAAAACCTAACGGTTCTTCCGACAGAAAGTTCCGTACGCTCGCGCCGTCGCGCCTCGAAGCTACGCTTCTCGACACTCGCGGAACTGTAATGTGTGGGCTGGCGGCGGTACACGCCCGCCTTGCCCACAAGATTTTTATTATAATAGGTTTGTGCGGTCTTTTTGTGATATTGTTTACTTTTAATGAAGTCTGTCAGGGGAAACTTTTTATAAAAGTTTCCCCTGAATTTTTAGTGTTTTACAAACTCACTGTAGATAGAGTTTAATGTCTTTTCAAAGTCGGCTTCATTGATACCGATTATTATTGAAATTTCGCTGGAGCCCTGATCGATCATACGAATATTTGTATCAGACTGGGCAATAGCCTTAAATACTCTTGCAGCTGTACCCTTGGCGCTTACCATTCCGCGTCCTACAACGGCGATAAGTGCAAGATGATCCTCGAACTGGATAACATCGGGACTGCAAGCCTCTGTAATGTTGTTAATAATGTTCTTGCGCTGCTTTTCCGTCATATCGGCATTTACAACAACGCTCATAGTATCGATGCCGGAGGGCAGATGCTCAAAGGTAATTCCTTCCTTTTCAATAGCCTCCAGTACCTTTCTGCCAAATCCGATCTCCGCATTCATCTGGTCCTTTTCAATGCTCAGAACAGAGAAGCCTTTCTTCCCGGCGATACCGGTAATAACGCGCTTGGCATCAAAGCTGTCAGCTTCGGGAACGATAAATGTTCCTTTTGCCGAGGGATCGTTGGTGTTTTTAATGTTTATAGGAATGTTTGCAACTCTGACGGGGAATATAGCGTCTTCGTGAAGAACGCTTGCACCCATGTAGGAAAGCTCGCGAAGCTCCTGATATGTTATTGTGTCAATAGAGCAGGGATCCTTAACTATTCTGGGGTCTGCCATCATAAAGCCGGATACGTCGGTCCAGTTTTCGTACAGCGTAGCGGAGGAAGCGCGTGCAACGATAGAACCGGTGATGTCGCTTCCGCCTCTGGAAAATGTCTTAATGGTTCCGTTGGGCAGTGTGCCGTAGAAGCCGGGGATAACTGCCTTGTAGTGGCGGGTAAGTCTGTCAGAAAGGATGATCTGAGTTTTCTCTGCATCAAAGGTGCCGTTGTCATAGAATTTGATGACCTTTGCAGCGTCCATAAAATCATATCCGATAAGCTTTGCGAGAATAATTCCGTTGAGGTACTCGCCGCGGCTTGCCGCGTAGTCGCTTCCGGCGTGATACTTAAACGCAGTCTTTATGGTCTCAAATTCCTCTTTGAGGTCAAGGTCCAGACCGAGGTCGGCAATTATGCAGTTGTAGCGCTCCTCAATAAGAGAAAATTCTTCGCTGAAATCGCTGCCCTCGTCTGCAAGACGGTAGCAGTCGTACAGCATATCCGTAACCTTAATGTCGCCGTCAAAACGCTTTCCGGGTGCGGAGGGAATAACATAGCGACGCGCGGGGTCAGCCAAAATTATATCTTTAACCTTTATAAAATGCTCTGCATCTGCAAGAGATGAGCCGCCGAATTTTACGACCTTAACTATTTCTGAATTCATTTGCAATCTCCAATAAATGTAACATAATTAAATGATCACATTAAATTATATGAAATTTGTCCGCGCTTGTCAATAACTGACACTGTTATTTTTTTGTTTTTGACGAGTTTTTTATAATTAACTGTATAGACATGACAAAATAACAAAAAGCTTACCCCCGTCTTAAAAGACGGGGGCTTGAGTAGGATCGGTCTTTACCGATCCCGCAGGTGTTAAGGAAAGTGAAAACCTGTTTGTTCTTTTGGAGCTTCAGCTTTTATAAAACCGGAATTATGCTCCACAGCTCTAAATAAATACTGCTTTAACAATTGATCGGGGAATTACGCAAAGCATTCGGCATACTTTTCGTTTTTGCGAAGCTCGTCACAAATGTTTTGCGGATAGTCGCTGAGTTCTTTTTTCCAAAAGTCTTCATCCAAAGAAGCAAGCCCGCCCTTTTTCAAGCTTTTCAGATCTGAGACCAGCGGAGCAGAGCAGCTGTATTCTTCTTCATTGCAAATGTGCTGGTATTCCTTGCAGTGGTCAAAGCCTTTGTCAAAATAATCAAGTACAGTATTGATCTTTCCGTCATGCAGCGCTTCATAATGGGCTAGTCTCAGATACATATCTCCCATATCCCAGTGCCATTTTCCGCATCTGCCATCAACAAAAACCGTTTCATACAAATTGATAACGGACAATAGAATCTGTTTTCCGTATTCGGAATCGGAAACGGCAGGTCTCATAGCAACAGATTCAGAAACAGCCAATCGCAGATAAGAAAGGAGAGCCATTAGCCTTTCTCCTTGGTAGCGTGCTTTTTCTTCACCAACGGTGGCTGAAGGCAACAGAACTTCCTTACAAATGGCAAGAGCAGTCTGATCGTTAGCAAGAGCCTTTGCTTTTTCGTATTCGCCCATGCGGCAATAAAGCGGTATTATCTGACTGACGGCGCCCTCGTAATCCTCGGGAGACGGATCTGATCTCAATAGCTTTTCATAAACACGCATTGCTTCTTGCCAATAGACATTTTGCGAATTGTATTCAACATCATCTTCAATGATGCCGGAACCGTCATAGGGGCGTACTTTGGCTCCATATTTATTCCATCCCCACATATGGAGAGCCCCAGCGAGTTTCAAAAGGATTTTTGGCTCATTGGGGAACTCTTCCGCTGCCGCCCGTAACATATTCAGGCACTCTTCAACGTCTTCCGACAGGCTTCCCTGATACAGCTTAAATCCTTGATGCGTAAGAACTTTGTCAGCGCTGTCAAGAATGTTTTTGATCTTTTCTTCCCGGTCATCGTGATATCCGAACAATTCGTCAATTGAAATATGAAAATAATTTGCGATAGCAGGCATTATCTCCACATCGGGATAACTGCCGCCGGATTCCCAGCGGGAAACAGCCTGAGCTGTTACACCGAGAGCATCTGCAAGCGCGTCCTGTGTGCGTCCGTCGCGGCGGCGCAACTCACGTATTTTGATTCCTAAATTAAGTTGCATAAAAATTACTCCTTGAAATGTATTTCACCGGTGTGATTATATTTTATCACATATCAGTGAAAAAACAATTATCAAATAGTTGTTTATAACTCAACCGCTGTTTGAGTTTATGGAGGTTTATCTTTTGGCTCTATCTGCCTGTTCTGTTGTCGTGAGAATTCAGACTATACCGCAAAGGTGCATCTACGAAACGGATTTTAGATATATCACCGTATAAATCGGCGAAAGCCCCGACTAAGTCGGGGCTTTCATGAGTTATCATTTGCCGTAAAACGTATTCAGATTATCCTGCATCTGCTTCAAAAGAAAATCCACGGTGCAGTTTTTCATTTTTGCAGCATACCCGATATTACTTCTTAAAACTCCGGGAATGTCGCTTAGATCCTCGCGATCTTTTTCCATTGCCCAGGATATGGCAGAAACACCGTCAGTTTCAAGCAAAAGGCGATCCGCAGGTATTTCCTTTACCATTTTTTTAATCAAGCTGTTGTTTTTATCAGCCGTATCAGGTCCCAGCGTAAAATAGCAGCCGAGGTCAAGAAATTTTTCAAAGTCACTTTCAGTGCCCGAAAACCAGTGAACGCAAGCCTTTTGAGAAAATCCGCGGATCATATCTGCAATCTTCCCCTCTTGTCCTTTTGTGTGAAGAATTACCGGCTTTTTTAAGCTCTCCGCAATTTGCAGCTGCTTTTCAAGCTGCAATTGCTGAACTGTCAGGGGAATATCGCACCATACAGAGTCCATGCCGATCTCTCCGACAAAATCGCACTGTTCAAAGCATTCGCGGCACTCTTCCACTGTGTAAAGATCGGCATACCATGGGTGAATACCAAAGCTTATCATAATATCATCACGGTCTTTATACCTGCAAAGAAGCTTCCATTCCTCAGGTGTTCCCGAAGAAAAACAGGTGATGATCCCGTTGTTGCTCCGAAGCTTTAATTCTTCCAAGGGCGCCCTGGACAGATGAGCGTGCATATCAATCATCGCAGCTGCCGCCTTTTATTATTTTGTAGATCTCTGCGCGCAGACTGCTTTGCTCATAAAGCCACTCTCTTGTGCGGTTTCTTTCATTTATTCTGATCTCATGGCAAATACCTTCTCCGGCGGCTCCCATGATCAGGATCCGGTCAGAAAGATATATCGCCTCGTCTGTGTCGTGTGTTACAAGCAAGATGGTCTTTTTTAATTGGCTGCACAGGTCGCGAAGCCAATCCTGCATATCACTTCTTGTGATAACATCAAGAGCACCGAAGGGCTCGTCCAGCAAATATATATCTGCATCGCAAAGAGTGGTGCGCAGAAATGCTGCGCGCTGACGCATACCGCCGGAAAGCTCGTTGGGATATTTGTTTTCGCACCCCTGCAATCCGAAACGGTTCATCTGCTCCACAGCTTTTGACCGAAGCTGATCCTTTTGATGATGAATTTCCCCGTAAAGGCAGATATTATCCATAATGGTACGCCACGGGAGAAGCAGGTCATTTTGCGGCATATAGGCAAAGTGACTGCTTATCCCCTGAGTTTTTTCACCGTCTATAAAAATATCTCCGCCCTGAGGTGTTAAAAGTCCTGCAAGAATATTCAAAAGAGTTGACTTTCCGCAGCCCGAAGCGCCGAGTATACTGACAAACTCGCCTTCTTCGGCGTAAAACGAAAGATCTTTGATGATCGCTTTATCGTTGTAGGAAAAATCTAAATTTTTTACGTTAAGCTTCATATGATTATTTCTTCAGAAATTCATTTGTGCAGCAGTCCTCGGCGGGCAGCACCTTGTCAATAACGCCGTACTCCTTGAGAAAGCTGCTGTAGTTATCCCAAACCTCATTTTTCATAAGGCCCCAGGTATCTGTATCTTCCATGAATTTATCTGCAAGGTATTCCTGCGACTTCTTCAGCATCTCCAAATCATATGTAGGAGCATATGAATAAAGGATTTCAGCAGCTGCATCAGGGTCTGCAATTACGTCACGGTATCCCTTTTCGGTTGCACGCAAAAATGCCGAAACCATTTCCGGGTCAGACTCGATCACCGCATCGCTTGTGATAATTACAGGCGTATAGTAATCAAGTCGCTCGTCAAGCTGGCGGCACTCCATATAGTTCAGCTTAACGCCGTTCATTTCAGCCATAACGCTGTCCCAGCCCTCAAAGAACCACATTATATCGCAGCTTTTTCCGAGAGCTTCAAAGCCTGTGCCGTCCGAAATGACCATAGAGAGCTTTGAAAAGTCCTTGCCGGCTTTAGTCATACACGCTTCAAGCACTGCCGACTCACCGGGGCCTGCCCAACCTGCATATGTCTTGCCTTCAAAATCTGCGGGTGACTCAATATCGCTGTCAGCCAAAGAAACAAAACCGGATGTATTATGCTGAATGATCGTTGCAACTGCCTTGATCGGAAGCGGATCATCGCAGCAGAGCGCAATGGTTACATCTTCCTGATAGCTGATACCGAATGTGCCCTTTTGCTGAGCCACGAGGGTAGCGGTCGCTCCGTCGGTAGGCTCAATGATCTCTACGTCAAGACCTTCATCCTCATAGTAGCCTTTGTTGAGTGCAACATACATACCTGTATGATTTGTGTTGGGAACATAGTCCAGAATAACAGAGACTTTTTTCAAAGACTCGCTGTCCTGTACGTCATCCTTATCATTTTGAGCAGAGCAGGCGCTCATGCTGAGCACTGCTGCAGCAGCCATTAAAGCTGCAATGATATTTTTTGCTTTTTTCATTTTTGTACTTTGTACGCTTTCTTAAAAATTTTTTATAAAGACTTCGTGCACGAAGTATTATACGTGTTTTTTAGGGCTGACGGCATATCCCAATAGCTTTACAATGCCGTTCATAAGCAGGCTCAGCAGTATTATTACCGCTACGCAGGCAAATACCTTGTCAAGCATATAACCGTTTTTCGCCCGTATAAGATAGTAACCGAGACCGCTTTGGGATGCTATCCATTCGCCGACAACAGCGCCGCTTATGCTGTAGGTTGCGGCCACTTTAAGACCCGACAGCAGGGAGATCATTGCAGAGGGGATCTTAACGATTTTGTAGACCTGAAGCTTTGAACCGCCGTAAGTGCGGACAAGGTCAAGATATTGCTTATCCATTTGCCCGAGTCCGTCACTGAAGCTTACAACGATAGGGAAAAAGCACATAAGCACAACGGTCAATATCTTCGGCGCATAGCCAAAGCCCATATAGATGACAAAAATGGGTGCCAGTACGATTACGGGCACGGTCTGCGTTACAACAAGAATCGGGTAAATGCATTTTTTGAATGTCGGCATAGCGTCGATCATAATGCCTATAACAATTGAAATCACAAAAGAAATTGCCATTCCTGCAAGCGCTTCCATAACCGTTATTCCCGCGTGCTTCAGCAGCACGGGAAATTCAGACACAAGGCGGCTGATCGTAGCGCTTGGGGAGGGAAGAACATAAAGCGGAATTTTTGCTATACGGACTGCAAGCTCCCAAATTCCGAGCAGAGCAAGTATTACCAATACAGGTGCCGATCTCGTTAGTTTTTTCATAATTATGAATATGCCTTCCCCAATTCAAAAAATAAAATGCCAGTGCAGATGCACTGGCATACAATACGATGCGAGAAAAACATCCAGGAAATGCCGTGGGCAAATTCATGGATCTTTATAATAAATCTCGTAAATAGATGTATTTTCCTGCGCCAGTATTATCTGTATCAGGTTCAAAGGGTAAAAACCTTAAGGTTTACTCTCAGGCCGTTCGGCCTCCCCGTTGTCGAAAATGATTATATCACACTTTCTCTCTTAATGCAAGAGGTTTTTATTATATTGCAATTACCAAGCTAAAAAGACCGCCCGGAAAAGCTCCGGGCGGTCTCAGACAGTTGAAAAAGTCCATAGAAACAGTAATCTGTTGCTATTTGGTTTTTTATCTGAAAAGGTTTTGATGTGCGGGGACCTTTCCTTTTTTCCTTAAAAAGTCCCCACGTTTACTTTCATCTTATTTCTTATACATAGGACCGTAAGCCGCACATGCGCGGAAGTCCTGACCTTCCTTATCCATACCGAAGGCGTTAAAGCTTGCGGGACGGAAAATATCTTCCTCAGGAACGTTGTGCATAGCAACGGGAATGCGGAGCATAGAGCACATTGTAATAAGATCTGCACCAATATGGCCATAGCTGATAGCACCGTGGTTAGCGCCCCAGTTGTTCATTACGTCGTAAGCACTCTTGAACGCGCCCTTGCCGGTAAGACGGGGTGCGAACCATGTGCAGGGCCATGTGTAGTCGGTACGCTTCCAAAGGATCTCGTTGACCTCCTCAGGCAGTCTTACAGTCCAACCCTCTGCGATCTGAAGCATCGGACCAAGACCCTTTACAAGGTTAAGTCTTATCATTGTAACAGGCATTTCTGCATCGGTGTAGAAACGGCTGGAATATCCGCCGCCTCTGAAGTAGCCGAGGTCAGCATAGTTCCAGGTAACGTTTTTCATAACTTCGTCGCAGTCGGCGTCGGTCATGTCGTACCAAGGCTTCATAACGGCGTTGCCGTTTTCATCCTTAACAGCACCGCAGGCATCGAGACAAGCAGCACCGGAGTTGATAAGATGGATAAATCCGCCGGCATCCTTTGCCTTGCCCTCTATATCATAGCCTGAAGCAGCCTTTACAGCGTCTGCGCTCCAGTAGGTACGAACGTCTGCAAAGATCTGCGCGCGGTTGGTAAGCAGCTTCATAAACATCATACCCAGACCGTTGAGAACATCGTTCTCGGTTGCGAGAACGTAAGGCTCTCTTGCGCCGTTCCAGTCAAAGGAGGTATTCAGCAGCGCCTCGGGGAAGTCACAGTTGGGATAGAAGTCTGTCCACTGTCTCTGACCCTGGAAGCCGGCAGCCAGCGCGTTGTGGCCTACCATTTCTTCCTCACAGCCCTCAGGCAGATTTTTGTTTCCGCACATAAGGTCCTTTATAATGACCATCATTTTAACGACAAATTCCCAGTCGGCGTCCTTGTGAGCGCGGTCGCGCTGCAGTTCCTCGGGGTTCTTGTCAAAGCCCTCTATGCACTTTTCCTTAGCCCATGCAAGAGCCTTTTCATATTCAGCGTGATCGTATATGCCCTCTGTCATTCGGCGGATGATCTCTACCTCGTCAACAGACTCTACTCTCATACCGAGGTATTCCTCGATAAATGCGGAATCGATAATAGAACCTCCGATACCCATACAGATAGAGCCTATCTGCAGATATGACTTGCCGCGCATGGTAGCGCAGGCAACAGCTGCACGACCGAAGCGGAGAAGCTTTTCCTTTACATCCTCGGGTATCTCGGTAGCGTCGGCAGGCTGCACGTCGTGACCGTAGATGCCGAATGCAGGCAGACCCTTCTGAGCGTGGGTCGCCAGAACAGAAGCGAGATATACTGCGCCGGGGCGCTCTGTACCGTTAAAGCCCCATACGGCTTTAATGGTGTTTCTGTCCATATCCATAGTTTCAGCACCGTAGCACCAGCAGGGGGTAACTGTAAGAGTGATGTCAACACCCTCGCGCTTGAATTTTTCGGCACAGGCAGCGGCCTCGCCTACTCTGCCTATGGTGGTGTCAGCTATGATGACCTTTACAGGCTCGCCGTTTGAGTAGCGAAGATTTTCGGTGAAAAGTTTTGCTGCGCTTTTTGCCATGTTCATGGTCTGATCTTCAAGAGACTCACGAACCTTAAGCGCGCCGCGTCTGCCGTCGATAGTAGGGCGAATGCCTATAACGGGGTATTCGCCGATAAGTCTGTTTTTTGCCATAATAAAACATTCCTTTCACGGAAAAATAATATATTTTATTTTCTACACCTAAATAATACCACAAATTGCACACAAGTTCAAGAATGTTCAGGATATTTTTGGCTTTTACGTAAAAGATTTTTATTAACAAAATCTTTGTTGAAATGCCAAAATAAAGCGTATAAAATAGTATCATTAGTTTTAATGATGTTCGGAGTGTTAAATTACTGATATGAAGTGGACTGAAAATTATATTGTTAATGCGCACGATATGGATATGAACGAGGTAATGGGTCTCACGGGAATGCTGAGATATATGCAGGATGCTGCTAACTGCCAGATGGAGGGGGAGGGTCCCTCTTATGCAAAGCTTTTATCACAGGGCAGAGCATTTGTAGTGTCCCGCGTTGCTCTAAGTGTATACGGCAAAATACATTCTCATGACAGAATACAGGTTCAGTCGTGGGCTTGTGAGTCATCGGGTTTTTCCTTCAATCGCTGCTATTCAGTGATGCGCAACGGAGAGATAGTTGCAGAAGCCACAAGTATCTGGGCACTGGTCGATATAAACACAAACAGATTGGTCAAGGTGACTGATTTCAACAACAATTACAGTATGGACGATATGCTGGAGCTGGACGCACCTACCAGATTCAGACTTCCGTCAGATATTCCCATGACGCTTGTGGGCGAGCGCACGGTAGAGTATCAGGACGTTGATATGAACCGGCATATGAATAACACGCGCTACGGCGATATACTTTGCGGCTATATCCCGTCTATGGATGGTATGAGAGTTATAAAGTTTATTATAAACTATTGCTCGGAGGCGCCTCTCGGCGAGAGCCTGAAGATATATATGGGACGTGGCGAAGCAGGCACATATTATTTCCGCACTGTCCGTGACGGCGGAAAAACTAATATTGAAGCTGAGATAATGCTTGAAAAAATATAAATAAAATCAAGCAGGCGCTCCTCGGAGCGCCTGCTTTTTGTAGCTTAATTATCAGATTCCGGGCTCAGTTCCGTGAAGGAAGAACTCGTTTACCGCAGCACGGCGGCTTGCATCTGAAGATATGTTTCCTTGTTTGTCAACTCCTCCGTATACCTGTACGATAGGACAGATATCAAAGTTGATAGATGCGGGGAAGGAGTAGGTGTCCTTGGAGCTGAATACGCTGAGGTTCTTAGCGCTCAGGTAGTTCCACATTTCTGTGTAGCGCTGCTCATACAATGCTCTTGTCTCGTCGGTGCCGTTTGTGTACCAGTCGTGGTATACATAGGAGAGTCCGAGGAAGTCGAAGAGATAAAGCATAAGATTAAGTCTTTCCTTGTACTCAGGCTTATCTGCAAGCTCAAGCGCTTCTGCAAGAAGAGCTCTCATCTCCTCGTAATGTGCTCTCATGTAGTTGGGAGAGTACATATCGCCGGGACGGTCGAAGTTTGAGATGAAGCAGGTGCCGCAGGACTTAGCAGCGTCGTTCTGCATCAGGATGTACTGGAACAGCTGTTCATAGCCGTTACCGTAGTACATATACAGGTATTCCTTCATATAGTCGCAGTACTGGTCGAAGGTCATTTGGGGCTCCCACATCATCTTCATTGCAAGATACTCTTTCAGCTTGCCGAAGTTGTAGGTGCTTCCGCCGCCTTCGTAGTATACACCGACTACATTAGCCTTGTTGTAGAGGAACTGAATATCGTAGAAAAGGTTGAGAATGTTAGGCATACCTACGAGAACATAGTGATATGTTACGCCGTAGTACCAGTACCACATTTCAGCGCCGGCTTCTTTACAGAATTCGCCCCATGCGATAAGGGACTGGCTGGTCTTGATGTTGTTTTCAATGCCGCGCTGACCCAGGCAGGTTCCGCAGTCATCAGTGCCGAGATAGTGGTTGTTACAGCCCTGACCGCAGTAGAACACGATAAGGTTCTTATCAGGTCTTACGGTCTTGGGGATATCGTGGTTGTAGAGAATGCAGTGTACACGCATACCTGCATACTTGCCGCCGTCATATGTTTGAAGATCGTTTACGGCGCGGTTTGCAAGAGAGATGTACAGTCCTGAGTAACCCTCAGAGGCTTTCTTTCCTCTGCACTTGGAGCAGGTGCAGTAGCTCTCGTTGTCGCACAGAGAGAAGGACATAGACTTCTGACCGTCTTCAACGTATTTTCTTGAAAAACCGGTAAAGTCATAGCTGGGGGATTTCCAGCCCTCGCTTATCATGGTTATGGTATCGATCATACCTTCGAAAAGCATTTTGTAGCTTGATTCGGAGGAAGCGCAGGGCTGCCAGTTATATGAATCGAGCTTGGGGTCTGCATCCCATTTCTTCTGACCCTCTGCAAGCTTTGCTGCATATTTGTCACTCAAAGGCATATTTTCATCAGTGGGCATTGTACCAAGGCTCATCTGCCAGTAATAGTCATATGAGTGTGCATTGATGAACTGAGGGCCGTAAAGTGTTCCGTATCTTACATTATAGGAATCATAGATCTGAGTACCGTTCATTCTTGAGGGAAAGTAGTATATCTGTGCATTCTGACCCTTGACAAAGTGACCGCAGTATCTGAAGGTCATAGCAGGGGTGAAGATACCGGTGTCAAGACCTTCGGGAATGTCCACGATTCTTGACTTGTAGATAAATGTGTGATCGCTGTCGTAGAAGCGATAGCCGAGATAATCTTCAAGTATCTCGTAGATAGCGTACATATTACCTCTGTAGGTACCGTAAACATAAAGGCTGCCGTTTTCTACCTTGTACTGATATCCCTCAACGCCAAGCTCCGCACCGAAATTGTATTTTTTAAGTTCAGCTTCGGTAAGCTCATCTCGCTTGTCGGGATCTACCTCGGAGATTCTGGGGATCGAATTGAAGACGATCGCGTTACCCTCAGGCTCGCCGGTCTTGACCTCAAGATCAACGCCTGTAGCAACTCTTATGTACTTTCTTGCGATCTCAGCCGCATAGGTAGCATTGTTGTTGCTTCCTTCGGGCTCGGGTGCATAAATGGTGAAGTTGGAAATATCAACACCGCCGATGGTAAGCTTTGCAACCTGATGGTTGTCGCCCAGCTCATCTGTCGTAATGGAATCTACCATAACGGCCTTGAGGTAAAATGAGTCCTTGGAGTTGATAACACCGTCGGCTGCAAGGTCAGCAGCTTCTGAGTTTACCGCTTCCTCAACACCCTCGCGGCCCAGAATGTAGCTCTTGATAAGATTTGAGTCCTTCATATCGATCTCGCCGTCTCCGTTGAGGTCGCCCAGAGTAAAGGTCTCGTCATAATCAAGGCTCTGATTCAAATTCAGCGCTGCGCTTGCTACTGTGCAGAGACTTCCCAATAGCATAACAAGTGCAAGACTGACTGACAATAATTTTTTCATTATTCTACCTGTCCTTTTTATATTTTGCGATAATACCGCAAGTTTAATATAATAATATCATATTGTAAATGAAAATTCAAGGACTTTGTTTAATATGTTCAAATAGGGAATTGTTTTTGTACATAATAGTTATATAAATTGTCTTGTTTTTGGTTAAAACGTAAAGGCAGGCGCTCCGAAGAGCGCCTGCTTAGTTTGTTCTGCTTTTTGTTATTAAATTCCGGGTTCTGTGCCGTTAAGAAAGAATTCGTTTATCACAGCACGGCGGCTCGCATCTGAAGATACGTTTCCTTGTTTGTCAATTTCTCCGTATACCTGTACGATAGGACAGATATCAAAGTTGATTGATGCGGGGAAGGAATAGGTGTCATTAGAGCTGAACACACGGAGTTTCTTTGAGCTTACGTAGTTCCACATATCGGTGTAACGCTGCTCATACAATGCTCTTGTTTCGTCAGTGCCGTTTGTGTACCAGTCGTGGTATACATAGGAGAGTCCGAGGAAGTCGAAGAGATAAAGCATAAGATTAAGTCTTTCCTTGTACTCAGGCTTATCTGCAAGCTCAAGCGCTTCTGCAAGAAGAGCTCTCATCTCCTCGTAATGTGCTCTCATGTAGTTGGGAGAGTACATATCGCCGGGACGGTCGAAGTTTGAGATGAAGCAGGTGCCGCAGGACTTAGCAGCGTCGTTCTGCATCAGGATGTACTGGAACAGCTGTTCATAGCCGTCACCGTAGTACATATACAGATATTCCTTCATATAGTCGCAGTACTGGTCGAAGGTCATTTGGGGTTCCCACATCATCTTCATTGCAAGATACTCTTTCAGCTTGCCGAAGTTGTAAGTGCTTCCGCCGCCTTCGTAGTAGATACCGACTACATTAGCCTTGGTGTAGAGGAACTGAATATCGTAGAAAAGGTTGAGAATGTTAGGCATACCTACGAGAACATAGTGATATGTTACGCCGTAGTACCAGTACCACATTTCAGCGCCGGCTTCTTTACAGAATTCGCCCCATGCGATAAGGGACTGGCTGGTCTTGA
Organism: uncultured Lachnospiraceae bacterium; assembly: GCA_964490165.1. Taxonomy (GTDB): domain Bacteria; phylum Bacillota; class Clostridia; order Oscillospirales; family CAG-272; genus Avispirillum. Next base: position 53,983 of record CAZBAR010000014.1, read on the forward strand.
TGTTGTTTTCAATGCCGCGCTGACCCAGGCAGGTTCCGCAGTCATCAGTGCCGAGATAGTGGTTGTTACAGCCCTGACCGCAGTAGAACACGATAAGGTTCTTATCAGGTCTTACGGTCTTGGGGATATCGTGGTTGTAGAGAATGCAGTGTACACGCATACCTGCATACTTGCCGCCGTCATATGTTTGAAGATCGTTTACGGCGCGGTTTGCAAGAGAGATGTACAGTCCTGAGTAACCCTCAGAGGCTTTCTTTCCTCTGCACTTGGAGCAGGTGCAGTAGCTCTCGTTGTCGCACAGAGAGAAGGACATAGACTTCTGACCGTCTTCAACGTATTTTCTTGAAAAACCGGTAAAGTCATAGCTGGGGGATTTCCAGCCCTCGCTTATCATGGTTATGGTATCGATCATACCTTCGAAAAGCATTTTGTAGCTTGATTCGGAGGAAGCGCAGGGCTGCCAGTTATATGAATCGAGCTTGGGGTCTGCATCCCATTTCTTCTGACCCTCTGCAAGCTTTGCTGCATATTTGTCACTCAAAGGCATATTTTCATCAGTGGGCATTGTACCAAGGCTCATCTGCCAGTAATAGTCATAGGAATGAGCATTGATGAACTGAGGTCCGTAAAGTGTTCCGTATCTGACCTCGGCAGATGAATATATCTGTGTGCCGTTCATACGGGAGGGGAAGTAGTATACCTCCGGACTGCCGCCTTTTACATTGGCGCCGCAGTATCTGAATTTCATAGCGGGGGTAATGATACCGGTGTCAAGGCCCTCGGGAATGTCCACGATTCTTGACTTGTAGATAAAGGTGTGATCGCTGTCGTAGAAGCGATATCCGAGATAATCTTCAAGTATCTCGTAGATAGCGTACATATTACCTCTGTAGGTAC
>CAZBAR010000015.1:0-54129 GCA_964490165.1 uncultured Lachnospiraceae bacterium
AGCGAAACGGAGCTGTCACACGGCAGCTGTCAGGTGACAGAGCGGGTAACCGTCAGTGAAACGCTTGATCGACTCGGTAATAGAGATCGACAGCTTTTGTATCTCTATTTCTTCAGAGAGCTTTCTCAAAAAGAAATAGCAAAACGCTTGGATATTCCTGTTGGGACGGTAAAAAGCAGACTTTACTATGCCAAGGAAAAATTCAGAGAAAACTATCCATATCCACCCAAAACAAAAGGAGAAAAAACGATGAAAAAATTCCCTGATATTATGCCCGAATATAAAATTGAGGCTTTAGACCAACCTGCATTTCCGGTGGTTTTTGAAGAACTGCCAAATTGGCAGATCATACCCCGAGTCGGAGAAGAAACAGAGTGGGCGAGCTATGATCTGCCTACGCGCAAACTAACGGAAAGGGTACATTCCAAGGTAGTGGCGCCTGCATTTATCCACGGAGTAGAGGGCGTTGAAATAGTGAGTAAGGAACACGGTAAAACAGAAGAACATATTTATTATGCACAGCTTACCGATACACATTGCCGTTGGCTCGGAGAGAGCTATATTGACAGAAACGGTGCGAGACGGCTGCTTACATTCCTTGACGGTGATGAATTTATTTCCGAATGGGGTTACGGTGAAGATAACATCGGAAACGAAACACACCTGTCACCGTCGGGACTGATAAAGCGCAGCGGAAATGAACTTACCATTTCCCGTAAAACACATATTATGGATATTGTAGGGCGATACCGCGTAACACTCAATAATACTGAATATGATACTGTATGCGCCATCGAATATTTTGAAAACGGTGTATTGACAGAGGTGTTTATTGACAAAAGCGGCAGAACCGTTTTGTGGCGCAGGTTCAACAAAGACGACTGGGCGTTTGCGCGATACCAAAAAACATGGTCACAAATGCTGCCCGATAGTGAAACGCTGACGGTGGACGGAAAAACCTATATTCACTGGTATGACTGCATATCTGACTATGTTGTAAAATAATAACTACATTAACAATGATTTTGTGAGAGTTCAAACTCCTGTACAAAATCTCTGAAAATATCTTTTTCATATTCCTTAGGCAGAAAAAACCGATGCTTTCGCATCGGTTTTTTCAATATGACCGAAGGTCATTCTTTCATATCGGGCAAAGAGAGATGTTTCGTTATAAATTATCCGCCTAATGTGACGTCCTGATGCTGATACCATTCCAAAGCCTTTTCTAAATGCTCCTCATTAAAGTCCGGCCAGAGAGACGGCTCTATATACAGATCGGAATATACCGTCTGAATAGGCAGAAATCCTGAAAGCCTGCACATTCCTCCCCAGCGGATGACCATATCTATACGAGGGATATCACGGGACACCCACCCGTTTTTTATATCCCATTCCCAGCCGTAATTTACAAGAAAATTCACGCGCATAGCATGAGAATCGTCAGCGTCCGCAGCTCTGTGATCAGTATACGGGAGCAAGTCAGATGGAAAGCAAGAGGACTTTGTATTTCCCACCACAAAGAGCGAGACATCCTCTTCGCCGATGCACTTAACGGCATCAGAGCAAGCTTTCGAGAAAGCAGCTACCTGCTCTTTTGGACGCTTACAATTATCAACCGTAAAGCCATAGTAGGTAAGCTCCTTTACTCCGAGGCGTTTTGCAGCGCGAAGAAGCCGCACCCCCGGCTCCAGCCCGTAGGTATACCCTTCTTCCTTTTTCAATCCGTTTTCTTTTGCCCAACGCCGGTTTCCATCGGGAATTATCCCTATGTGCTTTGGTATACGAATCATAATTATAACCATGCCTTTCTTCGGATCTGTGTCGGTTTCGCCATCGGCGAAAGGCACAGATCGTGTCTGAAAACAGTACACATTCGCTCCGCACTCACCTTATTTTCAGACTTATCTGCCATAATTATTATAGCTAATTATAAGAATACCCAATATTGCCTTAAATATGCACAGCTTTGCAAATAGCTGCCACGGATCTTATACCTGCAAACCATTGACTGGAAATATATACTTATGATATAATAATCGCAGAAACCTTGATTGAATCAAGGTTTGACGGCGAAGCCGTCACGCACTTCGTGCGCCTGCGATATTGACGGCTTCGCAAAAATGTCCTTGCAAGCAAACATTTTTGCTTCATGGTATAATAGCCGCAAAGTTTTCATTGATGACTGATTCATCCTTTCTTGCAAAGGGATTCGGCGATTTGCGCCTTGCTATGCTTCGCATAGCTGAATTATGATATAATTTTTACAGACTGTATATTTCAAATAAAATTCAGGAGAAATGAGTATGAGTGACGAACGTTTGACAGAGAAAAAAGTTTCAAGTAAAAATGTTTTCAAAGGCGTTCTTTTGGACGTTTACTGCGATGATATAGAACTGCCCGACGGCGGCAGTGCAAAACGGGAATACATACGTCATCAGGGCGCTGTATGCGTTGTGCCTGTAACTGATAATAACGAGATCATTGCCGTCAGACAGTACCGCTACCCTATCGGCAGGGTCACTGTTGAAATACCTGCCGGAAAGCTTGACCGCGGAGAAGAGCCCATTGACGCGGCGCGGCGCGAACTCGGCGAGGAAACAGGTGTTATATCCGCAAATCTTGAATATATAGGCGGTCTGTACCCCTCTGTTGCCTACACGGACGAGATAATCCATATGTACCTTGCAAAAGATCTCGAATACGGAGAAGCGCACACAGACGATGACGAATTTCTCGATGTTGTAAAGATCCCGCTTGATGAATTTGTCGAAAAGATAATGAACGGTGAGATCATGGATGCAAAAACTCAGGCGGCTGTGTTGAAAGCAGCGCTGATACTGGGCAAATAAAGCTGACAAATACATAAATTTCATCCCGAAAGCAAAATAAAAAGTCGCCGAAGCGACTTTTTATTTTTACATACGATGATTTATGCCATAATACTACGCCATTCCTCTGTGTCTCTGACAAAATCGAAAAAGCTGTTGTTCATAAAATTTTTCAGCCATTCAACATAACTGTGTTCAAAGTTCCTAGTAAAACTCTTTTTTGAATAATCACCTGAATCCGAAAACATTGATGTGTACTTGCCGTCCTCTAAATGATCGAGTTCATATGCGTGATAATATGCCTTCTTCAGAGCAGCTATAGTCTTTTCTCTGTTACATAGCTTTCCGTATTCTTCGGCAATATTCATCCAAAGCATATGAAGTCCGGTATGCTCCATTCCGTAGTTTCCGTCATACAGAAACAGATTGTAAAGCTTATCCACCGTTTCATATGCAAATATTTTTTCTTCCGGTGTGTACTCCTTTGAACGCAGCATCCATAAAACAGAAGAATCGATCAAACCAATATACTGAAAAATATTGCCTTGTGTCAGTTTGCGCAGAGCATCTCCCTTTTCAACACTTTGCAGCACAGCATTTCTTGTGCAATACGGATCAGGCAGTTTTTCGGCGTATTCTCTTGCTTTTTCAACATTATTTATTCTGTTATAGGCAAAAACAAGCGTTTGAATAATCACAAACCGCTGCTGATCATCCATACTTTTTGAAAGTATTCTCTCACCCACTTCAATGCATTCGTCAAGATATTCCTTCTTGTCTATAAAGAAAAGTGATGTACATAATTTCTCCATAAGCTCTAAGTTATCAGGAAATTCCTTCAGTGCTGTGTGCATCAGATCAATGTTTTCCTTTATTTTACCGACATTGGCGTTTTTATCGAACTGCGCTGTGTACTTTGCAATTTTTTTGCTTTTTTCGATCTCACTGCAACCCAGCAGATCATCAACAGTTGTGCCATAATAAGCGGCGATCTGCGGCAAAAAGGTAATATCGGGAAAGCCCTCGCCGCGCTCCCACTTTGACACTGCCTGCACGGATATACTCAGATGATTTGCAAGATCCTCCTGCTTGTTTCCCTTTTCCCTGCGAAAGCTTTTTAAGTTTTCGGTTATTCTGATATCCATTGTGTACCTCACTGAAAATATAAAATTCAACGAGCGCTTGTTGTAATTATATTGTATCAGATTTTCGCATTTTTTCAATAACCGCTGCGTTTATTCTGAGTTTAATAATTAAACGGTTGGTTTAATTATTGTATGGACTGACGGCGATGCTATTACTTTGCTATAATAACTTAAGGGCGCTGCAAGTGACTTAATTCCCAAGCAACGCCCTTATGTTATTTTATCACACAAACATTAGTAACCGTTCTGTAGCCGAGATCGGTTGAATTGAAATTTCCGCTTCTGTGGCTCCCTGACGCAGACGGTGTCTGTGCATCATCAACCGGCAGCGCTCCCTTTTCAAGCGCGGCATTTGTTACAAGCTTAAAAGCATACTGATAAAGCTCTTCGCTTTCATATTCAGGAAGAAAAGAAGTTGCCACGCAATTATTGATAACAAAGCCGTGTGTACGCTGAAGCCCTCCGTGACTAACTCCGACCAGATTACCGTCCTTGAAAGTACCGAACATAAATACAGAGTGCTCGCTGTTTCCAAGAACATCTCTTTGGTGAAGCTCATGCTTCAAGAACATCATACGAGGTACATTTCTTTCACTTCCGGGATATCTTTTTTTATAATAATCCGATATCAGATCAACGTCTGAATACTTGAGCATTCTCATTGAGAAGCCGTCTGGAGCAGTAACAGAGTACGGTACGTCTGTATAAATGTTACATTCCCTGCGCTTTATACTGTTAACATTCACACCGTGCGCGGCAAGCTCCGCTTTTATAGACTCGTCATCTTTCAAAGTGAACATTATCATATCAAAACGCTCATCTGAAAATGTTTTAAGATATTCTGCAATCTTCCCCATGTCATCGCATATAATATCTCCTTCAAATCTTCTGCCGTCCCATTCTGTAAACCAAATAAAACCGTCGCGGAAATCATCGCCGCTGTACAGCGCAACGCCTCCGTTTACCTGAAAGCATACCGCAGTATATCCGTATCGAAGCGCATCATATTCAAGCATATAATCGATTACTTCATCAGTATCGGCAATTTTGAAGCCGCTGAATTCGTGCAGAAGCCGTGCGCCGATAGTTTCGTCGTTGTAAAATTCACCGTAATAGGATTCTACCTTTTCATACTTTTTTCGGTACTCGCTGGGTGACACTCCGTATTGGTTTTTGAACGCTCTCGAAAAGCTTTCATGCGCCTCATATCCGCAGTCAAGCGCTATGCTGAGAATGTCGTCATCACTAATACGAAGAAGCTGTGCAGCTTTTTTCAGTCTTCTGAAACGTATATATTCCATAACATTAAATCCGGTGTGCGCAAAGAAAATGCGATTGAAATAATCTGTAGAAAAGCCCGCGTGAGATGCAACGTCCTCAATGGTAATTTCGCTTTTCGAGGTTTCTGTGTTAATGTAATTCAGTGCTTTTGTAATAAGCTCGCTATTTTCCATTGAATAGCCCTCCTTGTCTTTTCAAACGTTCAGCTGTCTGTTTGTGATATCATTATATCACACGCCTTTTGATTTTTCTTGACAGAAAACGCTGTCTTGCAGTTTTCAAAGCTTATAACTGCAAGGCATTGACTGAAAATTTATACTGTGATATAATTTTTATGATCATAGTGAAACACTTTACTTTTCCGTGTAGAATTTGATGGGTGGCTGTTGCCGTTTGCTGACACTATCAGGCACAAAAAATCAGGATTTCTCCGCAATTTCCTGCTATACTCATATCACACCGAAAGGAGACGAGGTCTGAAAACAAAGTATGCAAAAATCGTAAGTAACCTTTTTCAGACCCAATTTGTTTCTTTTTGTCCTAAAGAACAAAATTTTCTTCTGACTCGAGACAGAAGAAAAACCGAAACAAATTCAAAGAAAGAGATGGGCATAAATATGGACTGGATCACCGGAATTCAAAATGCCATCAACTATATTGAAGACAATCTGACTGAACAGCTTGACTATACGGAAATAGCAAAAAAAGCGTGTTTTTCATCTTTTCAGCTTCAGCGCACATTCAATATGCTGTGCGGCTGCACCATGGGAGAGTATATCAGGCAAAGACGGCTGACGCTTGCCGGCAGCGAGCTGTCCTCTTCCGATATAAAGGTAATTGACGCCGCGCTGAAATACGGCTACGATTCACCTGAAAGCTTTACACGGGCGTTTGTTCGTTTTCACGGTATCACGCCGTCGGCGGCAAAGAAAAACAGTGGTGCTCTTAAGTCCTTCTCACGTCTCTCGGTGCAGATAATTTTGAAAGGCGGAAATATTATGGATTACACAATTGAAAAACGCGGTGCGTTTAAGGTACTGGAGAAGATCGAAACAGTAAGCATTGACGACAGCGTAAACAAAAACAGCATACCCGATTTCTGGACGCGCTCAAAGCAGGACGGGACAGTTGATGAGCTGTGCAGTCATATGTCAGGCGACGACCGCATTTTCGGCGTTTGCTACGGTAACGCTCATACAGATGCACAGAGCTTTGATTATGCAATTGCAGTTAAGTGTGACAATACCTTAACTGCCCCTGAAGGCTACAGGATCAGTGAAATTCCGGCGCGTACATGGGCGGTGTTTCGCTGCACGGGTGCAATGCCTGACGCAATACAGGAGCTTTGGCACCGCATATGTGCGGAATTCTTCCCCACTTCGGAATACGAGCCTACGTTTGAATTTGACATCGAGGTCTATCCCGACGGCGACATGAATTCTCCCTATTACAAAAGCGAGATCTGGGTTCCTGTGACTAAAAAGTAAACTGCGCAGCCGAGAGTCGGATATGACTCTCGGCTGCGCTTTTGTTGAAGCTATTTCTGTATTTCCTCAAGCTTCTTTACAATATTCTTAAATCTTTCCGTATCGCGGATAACATCGTATCTTTCCTGCGTAAGCTTACCATTCAAAACATAATAAGCGGCATTATGAACTGTAAACCAATCAAAGTCATCGCCCACATCCGGCTGAGTTAGTCTGTCGGTAAAGTACGAAGTGAATTTATCTCCCGGTTTTGACTGCACTCCCATTATACAATGCTCGCACATGGCTTCCAGCTCGTCAAGCGCTTCATCATAACGGTCCATCGCTACAAAATAAGTAGCCTTTACCCGATGCAAGTCTCCAACATTTATATGCAGATAATTAAGATCATCGCCGAAAACAATGTTATATATTGATATTATCTTATCAAGCAACGCAAGTTTATTTTCCCATGTGTCCTCCCCATTCGGCACGCCGTCTCTTATAAGGCTGTCAAGCATTGCACCGCCCAATGTCTCTGCAAGCTTGCTTATATAGTCCTGTAAATAAAACATACCTTTCTCATCACGAAGATCATATACCGATGACAGTACACATTCTCTTGCCCCTCGCATTGAAGGAAGTCTCATAGCTGTTTTATGTGCTTTTTCCATGTCTTTGTAACCTACGGAGTACAGACTGCACAAGCTAAACAGCACATCATTTTTCAAGTCTGCATCTGTACAGTTTTCTATTACGGTTTCATAAATCTTTTCAGCTTCCCCAAGCTTTGAAACATCACGCGAAGGCTCCCACATATACATTCTGCATATTGAATCTGCCAAATTGATATGCAGCTTGATCTCCGACGGGAACTCTGCTACAGCCGTTCTTGCAAATGCAAGTGAAGCTTCATCGTCCTCAAGCCCATACAGGCGGTTTATCTCACTGTAGATCTCTGCCAGCCTTTTTTGACGTTCATCCATTTTAATACCGAGAAGCTCATCAGCGCTCACGGAAAAATAGTCTGCAAGCATGGGAATGGTTTCAATGTCAGGGTATCCGTTACCTGCTTCCCAGCGCGAGATTGCCTGCGGCGTAACGCCGAGGAAAACAGCCAGCTGATCTTGAGTTATATGTCTTGATGTTCTCAATTGTTTGATTTTTATACCTATGTTTAACATAGTGCACCTCCGAAATAATTTGTTTTTCGTAAGCTTACGACTATATTGTAAATTCTGTTGCCGCATATGTCAATTATCAATTCATTGTTGTCATATAAACGATACGTTGATATAACTGTAATTCAGTGAACAATCAAATTAAGCAGATAATTGACAAATCAAATTATTTCTTTTATACTATAAGTTAGTAAAAATATACTATGCAGATTACGAAAAGGTAACATTATCAATGAGCGTAAAAGATGTTGTGGCAGAAAGATTCAGAACAATCTGCGACGAAAGAAATATTAAAATCAACGAGCTTGCAAATATGTCCGGAGTTACTCCGTCTACTGCGTACAGCATGATGGATAAAAACAGACGGGATATATCTATAATTACAATCAAGAAATTTTGCGACGGCCTGGATATCACCTTAGGTGAATTCTTTTCCTCGCCGGAATTTGACAAACTGGAACAGGAGATCATATGAAAAGCTATCTGACCCGAACACTGTTACTTATTCTGTGCACATTTATGCTTATTCCGTCTTTTGCGTCGTGCAGCAAGAGCAAGGGAGACAATACTACCGCCTCTGCAAAGATCACCGCCATAAATATGTTCTATCAAGGGGATATTGTAGAGCTTGACGTCGGTGAAAGATCTTCTAAAATGCATATAACCGTCACGTCAGAGGGCGATTTTACCCGCGATATGATCGAATTTATCAGCGAAAACGAAAAGATCGCTACGGTAGACTATGAGTCTACTACCCTGACGAACTTTATATATTTCACAATTCTCGGCGTCAGTGGCGGAGAGACTGACATATATTTCAAGGCTGCTGACAGCGATGTTGTTTCGGACAAAATACATATAATAGTAAACGGCGGTGACGCTGAGACTGAGACTTCACCTGATACCGGGGCAGAAACGACTGACACAGCAGCGCCTGATACAACCGCTGCTGCAACGGCGGAAAGCTATACGGCAAGCACTGAACCTTCTTCTGTACAGGGTTCAGCTCCTGTATACACTCCCACACCTACAGGTAAAACCGTGTACGTTACTCCCAGCGGAAAGAAATATCACTACAGCGCGTCCTGCGCCGGTGCTAATGCAACACCCATAGACGAGGGCACTGCAATGCAAAGCTACGAGCCATGCAAGAAATGCACCGCAGGCGACGTTGAAACTACCGAATACACTGCACCTGCAGAAGCTGCGCCAGCAAGCGACAGTCAGGCAGTATATGACGGCACTACGGTCTACATTACGCCCACAGGCAAAAAATATCATCTCAGCGCATCTTGTGCAGGCAAGAACGCCATACCGACAACAAAGGAGTCTGCCGAGAAAACGTATGAACCCTGCAAAAAGTGCGCTCAATAGTAATTCGTTCCCCGAGAAACTGATGCTAAACGGTCGGCTTATAATATTGACCAGCATATTTCAGTTGCTTTTACAATCACATTCAAACCTTTTCAATTCATTCTCTAGCACATCGGCAAAGCTCTGAATCGGGTCTGCAAGTGTTTGTGCATGATCCAGGAATTGTTGATTATTCTCATACTCTAAGGGAGCCTTACGAACCTGCAAAGCAGTTTTCAACACATCAGGAACCGGACACAGACTGTTTTCCAATGCCCACTCACCGGCAGCAGTTTTAGCAATAATTTTTCCGGTGTTAAGGGTGTACAGGCAGCGCGCAATATCCAACATCCAGCCGAATGAGTACAGACTGCGTCCCGTCTTCTGTACATATTTTCTTATGGTTTCATAATGATGCTTTATATCAGCGTACAGATCACTGAATTTCGGCGCACTTAAACGGTAACGAATATCACGACCGCATAATAAAATACTGCTTTCAAGCAGCTCAGTCATACCAAAACTGTCAAGCATATATGTATCGGTAATTCTTTCACCGCCGGTGCCCCAATAGACCGCTCTGTCGGAGGATCCCGATATAAAAGCATCCAAAGTCAGCATTCCGCCCTCAAAAGATCGATAATATGGATTTCCGGGTTCCTGTTCAAGCATTGCCTGTCGAAGCCCTACAAGCTTTTGCGCCTGTTCTTCAGACATCTGCCTGTTAGTTAAAACAAGAATATCAATATCGCTCCAGCCCGGTCTGAAATCATCCAACACCGAGGAGCCATACAAATAAACTGACGGTTCACAGTCTGACAAAATGCTGTTGATCTCACAGATCATCTTATTTACGGCTTTCTGACGTTCGCAACGTTCAGAACCGACGGGATAAAGGATGTATTCCTGCACCGGATATCCATTAGCTACAGAAAGTGCACCTTCGATAAACCCATACTTTTCATAAAGTGCTCTTGGCGCAATACCTTTCTCATCATCGGCACGAAAAGTGCTGACTGAAATCTCTCTGGTTCTATCCAAATTTCGGAGAGCTTCATTCATAAGCATCGAAGCAACGCCGCATCGGCGATGATCAGGAGAGACACCAAGGCAGCAGATCATATTGTGCCCTCGTGAGAAAAGCATAATGCCTGCAATCTCGTTGTCGATCTTTATACAGATAGCTTGCCGCTTATTCATGAACTTTAGAACAATTGCTTTGTGTTCGTCCAGCTTTTCCTGAGTCTCAAGACCGGGAAAGCTACAACTGATCCGATTCACAAGTCCCATCCATTTTTCTATATCTTCGGGCATACCGTAAAATAGCTGCATGATTATCCTCCGTTATCGTAATAAACTTTTCAGCACTGAGCGCGACTGACCTTTTTGCTACGCGACAGCCGCATAACCCTCAGACTGCAAAAAGCACCTTTGCCGGAGCATGGCAGAGGTGCTTTGAAGTTTTATATTGTTTACGCCATTTTGTTGAGCGCAACTGTGAACTGGCTCTTCTTATGAGCAGCCGCATTCTTGTGAATGATATTGCGCTTTGCAGCCTTGTCGATGATAACGACAGCAGGCTTGTATGCAGCAGCAGCTGCCGCCTTGTCGCCGCTCTCAACCGCAGCATAGAACTTCTTGATTACAGTCTTCATCTGGCTCTTGAACATCTTGTTACGCAGAGTCTTTGTAGCAGTAACTTTTACGCGCTTTTTCGCACTTTTAATGTTAGGCATTTTCTATCCTCCTGATTAAAATCAAAGCGTCGCCTCAGTCTGAGAGGGTACATTGGCGAACAATCTCATACAGTCAGTAATTTTATCACATTTTTTTCCTTATTGCAAGAGCTTTTTGAAAAAATTTTTATATTATTTTGTATTTTTTCAGCACCGCATTGTCTGCAGCATTATTTCTTATTAAATTGATAAAAAATTTACCGTACGGATATTATTTTTGTAGATAAAATCGTTGTATATTTAATTATTTTGTGATAAAATATTCTGAGATATATTTAAGAATGCATGAACAGCGTGAAAATTACGAAATACAAAATCAAAATCACCCTTTTCACGCGGTATTACACCGTAGGTGTATATACTTTTGTGCGACGCACAAATCCAAAGAAAGGTATGTGAATTATTATGAAATACTTTGTACTTATTCCCGACGGCATGGCTGACCGCCCTGTTCCCTCACTTGACAACAAAACTCCTATGGCAGCTGCAAAGAAGCCTAACATGGACGCGCTTTGCAAAAAATCGCTTTGCGGAACTGTTCTTAATGTTCCCGTTGGCATGGTTCCCGAAAGCGACACTGCAAATCTTGCTATACTCTCCTATGACCCTGCTGTATACTCCAAGGGACGTTCTCCCCTTGAAGCTATGAGTATGGGACTTACAATGGATGACGATGATACCGCCATTCGCTGCAACCTCGTTACCGTTTCCGACGATGAGGAAGCATACGAGGACAGAATAATGATCGATCACAGTGCCGACGAGATCTCTACTGAGGAGGCTGATAAGCTTATCGCAGCGCTTAATGAGGGTCTTGCCGACGAAATACGTCATCTGTACACAGGCGTAAGCTACCGTCACTGCCTGCTTTGGAAAAACGCTTCCCAGACATATCCCTTTATGCGTCCTCACGATATTATCGGCAGACGTATAGGTGAATATCTGCCTAAGGCTGAAAACGGCGGAGCAGAATTCCTTGAATTCCAGCGCCGCGGATATGAGATACTGAAAAATCACCCCGTAAACGAAGCTCGCCGTGCGGCGGGTCTGCGCCCTGCGAACTCTCCCTGGCTGTGGAGCCCCGGAGCAAAGCCAGCTCTTCCCTCTTTCAAGGATAAATGGGGCATTGACGGCGCTATAATCTCAGCAGTTGACCTTATAAAGGGCATCGGCATATGTGCAGGCATGAAGGTCGTAGACGTAGAAGGTGCTACGGGCAACTATCATACCAACTATACAGGCAAGGCTGAGGCCGCAATAAAGTGCTTTGAGGACGGCTGCAACTTTGTATACGTCCACGTTGAAGCACCCGACGAATGCGGTCACAGAGGTGAAATTGAAAACAAGGTATACAGCGTTGAAAAGATCGACGAGCTGATACTGGCTCCTGTTCTCAAATATCTTGAGGGCTGCGGAGATGACTTTAAGATACTTGTTCTTCCCGATCATCCTACGCCTCTAGAGATAAGAACACATTCCTCCGAATATGTTCCCTTCTTTATGTACACAAGCACTGATACGGCAAACGGTCCCGACACATATAACGAGGACACTGCAAAGCTTTCTGGCACCGTTATTGACGACGGCAGCACTTTGCTTGACATAATGATAGGATCAGACAAATAACTGCATAGTAAACGAGTAAACGAAAGGTAAACCTTAGGATATGGCTGAAAATAAAGAACCTATACACGATCCGTATGACGAGCTCAAGGGTTATTTTCCCAAAGGGCTCGACCTTTCCCCCGAAGAGCTTGAAAAAGAAATAGCTATCGAAAATAAGCAGCGCGATATAGCGCTTAATATGACCGCACCGAAGCCGTCGGCAGACGATCCCGAACCTGAGATCAAGGTGTCCTTCGCTGACGATGCTGTACCGGAATCAAAGGAAAGCGAAGAAAGTGCTGTTACCGATGAGACCGATGAAGAAGTGTCCGAGGTGGAAGAAGATGAAAACAGCTGGATCCCCCCTGTGGCGGAAGAAGTCACCGATAACGAGCTGCTTAACAAGTTCGAATCTTTGGACTCTCTTTTAGACGAGCTTGAATCATCGGAAGATGAAGAAGTCAGTAAAAAAAGCAGGATAAGTCTTGCAGATACAGTAAGCTGGATATTTGATTTTCTTGAAGTGTTTACGATCTGCATGGCCTGCATTATTATCATATTCTCTTTCTTCGCCAGACTTACCAAGGTGGACGGACCTTCAATGGAGGACACCTTACATGACGGACAATACCTTATAATATCTGATTTTGCATACACTCCCACAGTCGGTGACATTGTAGTTTTACAAAACACCTCAATAACGGACGAGCGCCTGCAGCATCCTTTGGTAAAGCGTATAATCGCGGTAGGCGGTCAGACCGTTGATGTTTCGACAGACGGCAAGGTTACAATTACGGAAGCTGACGGAACATCGTATGAGCTTGACCAGAGCTTTATCAAGGACGAGTCATACGGAAAAGCGCCTTACCACTGCGAAGTACCTGAGGGCTATGTAGTTGTAATGGGAGACAACAGAAACAATTCTACTGACAGCCGCGACTACAGAGTAGGCATTGTAGACGAGCGCTGCATATTCGGCCGCGCTCTTGTCAGAATTCTCCCGTTCGGAGAATTCACTGTTTTCCATAATCCGTACAATAACTGAAATCCGTGCAATAACTGATGAACACAACAAAACAGAGCGAAAGGATATAAAATGCCATCTCAGCAAATACAATGGTTTCCGGGGCACATGGCGAAGACACGCCGCCTTATAACCGAAAACTTAAAAAACGTAGATATTGTCATAGAGCTGCTTGACGCAAGAATACCCGAAAGCTCTAAAAACCCCGAAATAGCAAAGCTTATCGGGACAAAACCGCTGCTTACGCTTTTTAACAAGTCTTCTCTTGCCGATCCCGCTGCAACAAAGCAGTGGGAGGCGGAGTACCGCCGCCGCGGTCAGAATGTACTGTCAATAGACTGCATAACAGGCGACAATCTTACAAAAATAGGCGACAGACTGCGTGAAATACTTGCAGATAAGATAGCAACATGGAATGCCAAGGGTATGACCGGCAAGCGCATCAAGGCAATGATAGTCGGAATACCGAATGTGGGAAAATCCTCACTTGTAAATAAGCTTTCGGGGCAGAAGAAGGCAAAGGTTGAAAACCGCCCCGGAGTAACGCTTTCAAAGCAGTGGGTAACAACAAATCAGGGCTTTGATCTGCTTGATATGCCGGGAGTCCTGTGGCCGAAGTTTGAGGATCGCCTGACAGGCGAGAATCTTGCGGCAACAGGAGCCATCAAGGACGCTGTTATTGATACCGAGGAGCTGGGAATGATACTTTCCCGCCGGCTTTTCGAAACATATCCCGATATGTTCTGTGCAAGATACAAGCTCACTCCCGACGACATTGCCAAGCTTGACAGCTATGACACATTGTGCGCTGTCGGCAAAAAACGCGGTTTTCTCGTTTCTGGCGGTGAGATAAATACAGAACGCACTGCTCTTATGCTTTTGGAGGAATTCAGAAGCGCTAAGATAGGGCGTATAACACTGGAGAGACCCGACAATGCTTGACTACGGCTTTGAAGAAAAAATACGCGGCGAGGGGTACACTCTCGTTTGCGGAACTGATGAGGCTGGAAGAGGCCCACTGGCCGGTCCCGTTGTTGCAGGTGCTTGTATCCTTCCCGAAGGTATTATTATCGAGGGGCTTGACGACTCAAAAAAGCTCAGCGAAAAGAAACGCGAGAGACTGTACGACGAAATATGCGAGCGGGCGCTTTGCTGGAGCGTTGCCATGTCAACTCCGGAGGAGATAGATGAGATAAACATTCTCAATGCTTCCCTGTTGGCTATGCGCCGCGCCATTGACGGACTTTCGGTGCGTCCCGACATCGCCCTTGTGGACGGAAACGTTGACCGAGATTTTCAGCTTCCTGCAAAAGCCATAGTAGGCGGCGACGGCATAGTTCAGTCGATTGCCGCGGCTTCCATACTCGCCAAGGTGACAAGAGACAGAATGTGTCTTGAGCTTGATACAAAATATCCGCAGTACGGCTTTGCAAAGCACAAGGGATACCCCACTCAGGCACACAAGCTTGCAGTCTACGAATACGGCCCCTGCCCTGAACACAGACGGTCATTTCTTTCTTTTCTGACACGCGACAGAGCCAAGCTCGAAGCGGCACTTCAAAAAAAGAGAGAGACCGATGGATCATAAGAGCTTCGGGCAAATGGGCGAGGACAGCGCCGCCGCTTTTCTTTGCGGCAAGGGCTACAAAATACTTCACCGAAACTACCGCACAGGACATCTTGAAACAGACATAATCGCCGAAAAAGACGGCTGCATTGTGTTTGCCGAGGTGAAGACCAGAAGCGAGTATCCAAATGCTGCACACCCTTACGGCAGACCTGCTTCGGCTGTTGATTTTTCAAAACGAAAAAGGCTTATGAGCGCTGTTCAGAGATATCAGAGAGAAAACCCCGGGGAGACCGAAAACAAAAGAGTCAGAATAGATATCATAGAAGTATACGTACTTCCGAAAAGTGAAAAATACAAGGTGCTGAAAATCATACATATGGAAAACGCTGTGCGGCCGTAGCGCAGCATAGCATTTTATATGAAAAAAGTGTTTACGATACTTTGCCGTATGGCAATGAAAGGTATGGTATTTATATGAAGCTTTTTGATATGCATTGCGACACACCTCTTGAACTTTATTTAAGAAGACAAGGCCTTGCCGACAACACCCTTCACGTTTCTCTGGATAAAGCCGCTGATTTTGATAATTACATTCAGTGCGCTGCCGTTTGGAGCGATGCTTCCCTTTCCGACGGCGACTGCTTTTACAGGTTTTCAGAAGCGGTCAGTTACCTGAAAAACCAGCTTGCTATGTGGAAAACTCCGCTTATAAAGAGCAGCGGTCAGCTTGACTGTGACCGTGGTCTCATACTGACCGTTGAAGGCGCCCGCCTAATTTGCGGTGAGCTGTCACGGATCGATGACCTGTATAATGCAGGAGTGCGTATAATGACTCTGGTTTGGAAAGGCTCGGACTCTATAGGAGGAGCCTGGGATACAGATATCGGTCTTACTCCGCTGGGGCGCTCTGTCGTTGAAAAATGCCTTGATGTGGGCATTATCCCCGATGTTTCCCACGGAAGCCGCAGGCTTACGTCGGAAGTGCTGGAGATCATGAAGAGTCACGGCAAAGCACCGCTGGCTACCCATTCAAATGCATTTTCGGTATGCAGCCATTCCCGAAACCTTGACGATGACACTATCAGTGAGATCGCCTCTGTGAACGGTCTGTGCGGAATAAGCTTTTGCACATTTCATCTGAGTGAAGCTAAAGCCGGGATGAATGATATATTTTACCACATAGATAAATATATCGATCTCGGAGGAAGCGAAAATGTATGCTTTGGATGCGATTTTGACGGGATCAGCGAAACGCCCGAGGGTATAAAAGACCTATCATCAATGAAAATACTGTTCGATGCTGCTGTCCGCCGATACGGATCGGACACAGCGGAAAACATTTTTTATAATAATGCTTATAAATATATGAAAAGCAATCTGCCTTCGGTGTAAGCTGCGGCGGATTGGATAAAAGGAGAACCAAATGAACTACATCAGCACAAGAGACACTGCAAAAAATCCCGTAGGTGTCAGCTCGGCACAGGCTATCAAGAAAGGCCTTGCACCCGATAAGGGCTTGTATATGCCGACTGAGATACCCAAGATCGACTATTCCTTTATTGAAAAGCTTTGCGCACTTCCCTACGCTGAGCGCGCAGCAACCGTTCTTTCAATGTTCCTTGATGACTACGATAAAGAAAAGCTTCTTGCAGACTGTACAGAGGCTTACAGCGAGGCGCGTTTTCCCGGCGGTGCGGCTCCTCTGAAAAAGGTGCACGGCAATATACATTCACTTGAGCTTTGGCACGGACCCACCTGTGCGTTTAAGGATATGGCGCTTCAGATAATGCCCCGCCTCCTTTCCTCCGCTCTGAAAATGACCGGTGAGGAAAAGCGCGCGCATATTCTTGTTGCTACCTCGGGCGATACCGGTAAGGCAGCCCTTGAAGGATACAAGGATGTTGACGGCATAGATATTACCGTTTTCTTCCCTGTTGACGGCGTAAGCACCATGCAGAAAATGCAGATGACAACACAGACGGGTGAGAATGTCAACGTTTGCGCTGTATACGGAAACTTCGACGATGCACAAAGCGGTGTTAAGGCTATTTTTGCAGACAACGAGCTTGCAAAGAAGGCTGATGAAAACGGTTTCTTCTTCTCCAGTGCAAACTCTATCAACTGGGGACGTCTTGCACCTCAGATCGTTTATTACTTCTCTGCATACTGCGACCTTATCAGCTCAGGCGACATCAAAATGGGCGACAAAATAAACGTATGTGTCCCCACCGGCAACTTCGGTAATATTTTTGCCGCATACATAGCCCGCGAAATGGGTCTGCCTATAAACAAGCTTATCTGCGCATCTAACGCAAATAATGTACTTACAGACTTTATACGCACAGGTACATATGACCGCACAAGAGAGTTTTATAAGACTATGTCACCCTCTATGGACATTCTTATTTCCTCAAACCTTGAAAGACTTCTGTTCCTTTTGGGCGGCGCTGAGATAACAAAGAACTGTATGGAACAGCTTGCCTCGACCGGCAAGTACACAGCACCTGAGAGCGTTATGGCAAAGCTTTGCGAAGTATTTGAGGGATACTGCTGCTCTGAGGAGGAGACTGCTGCAACTATCAGAGAGACCTTTAAGGAATATGGCTATCTTGCCGATACACATACCTCCGTTGCTCTCGGCAGCCTGCAAAAATATATTAAGGACAGCGGCGACAATACCGTTTCCGTAGTCGCTTCTACTGCAAGCCCCTACAAGTTTGCACTTGACGTATGCAAGACTCTCGGTGCTGAACCTGCAAGCGACGCGCCTGCTGATATTCTTACTGCTCTTGAGGCAGCAACTGCTACCGTCACGCCCGCGCCCCTTAAGGCAACTCTCACAATGCCTGTCAGATTTACAGACGTTATTGATCCTGCTGACATGGCTAAGTATATTTTCAGATAAAACAAAAATCAGTTTTAAGGAGAAACAGATGTCCCTGTTTTCAATTGCTGATCTTCATCTGTCCCACAGCGTCGATAAACCTATGGATAAATTCGGCGCCCGTTGGACAAATCACACCGAAAAGCTTGAAAAGCGCTGGCGCGCAGTGGTAAACAGTGATGATACCGTTATTGTGCCCGGCGACATATCGTGGGCTATAGACCTTGACGGCGCGCTGGCAGATCTCAAATTTATCGACAGTCTGCCGGGCAGAAAAATAATCGGCAAAGGCAACCACGACTACTGGTGGACTACCGTGACTAAAATGAAGCAGTTTTTCGATGAAAACTCGATCTCTACCATTGATATATTATATAACAATGCATTTGAGACCGAGGACTACATAATAGCCGGCACCCGCGGCTGGTACGTTGAGGAGAAGCTGCAGCAGGTTGAAACAGCCGATTACGCAAAAATAGTGGCAAGAGAGGACGCGAGACTCCGTCTGAGCCTGAACGAGGCAAAGAAGCTCAGCGAATCATCCTCAAAACCCATACTTGCGTATTTTCATTTTCCTCCCGTATTCAAAAACTTCAGATGCAGTGAGTTTATCGAGACTATGGCGGAATTCGGAATAAAAAACTGCTATTTCGGCCACATACACTCAAACTACACTATCCCCCGCACCACTGAAACCGACGGCATATCTATGACCCTGATATCTGCCGACTATCTCGATTTTGTGCCAATGATAACAATGCCTGCATTGTGGTAGGGCACAAAATCAAGTAATAAATTACATTTCACTTCCATGACAAAAAAATTGCTGAAAAATTGTTGACTTTTTACGGAAAATACTGTATTATAATGGGAGCTAAATGCGTTATAAATTTTTAGAATTTGTGCATTGCACAAGGACAATAAAGAATGGAGACAGAAAATGAGTTTAACTTCTTCCACAAACATTGAAAAAAATCTTTATGAGCTGAAGATCTCTATTGATGCTGAGACCTTCGGTGCGGCTGTAAACAAGGTATATAAAAGACAGTCAAAGAATATAACTGTTCCCGGTTTCAGACGCGGCAAGGCTCCCCGCTCTATCATTGAGAAGATGTACGGCAAGGGTGTATTCTACGAGGATGCTATCAACGACCTTATCCCCGAAGCTTACACAGAGGCTCTTAAGGAATCCGGCATCGACGCTGTAAGCCAGCCCGAATTCGACGTTGAGTCTGTTGACGAAAACGGCGTTGTTCTCGTTGCTAAGGTATATGTAAAGCCTGAAGTTTCTATCGACGGCTACAAGGGCATTGAAGTAAAGAAGACTGTTGAAAAGGTTACCGAGGCTGACGTTAAGGCTGAAATTGACAGAATTCGCGAGCGCAACTCCAGAATGACTGAGGTTACAGACAGAGCTGCTCAGACCGGCGACACTGCAAACATCGATTACGAAGGCTTTGTAGGCGAAACTGCTTTTGAAGGCGGCAAGGCTGAGGGCACAGATCTTATTCTCGGCTCCGGTCAGTTCATCCCCGGCTTTGAGGATCAGATCGTCGGTCACAACATCGGCGATGAGTTTGACGTTAATGTCAAGTTCCCCGAAGAATATCACGCTGAGGAGCTTTCCGGTAAGGACGCTACCTTTAAGGTAAAGCTGAACGCTATTAAGTTCAAGGAGCTTCCCGAGCTTGACGATGAGTTTGCTCGCGACGTTTCTGATTTTGATACTCTTGCTGAGTACGAGGCTGACGTTAAGGCAAAGCTTACAAAGAACAAGGAACAGGCTGCTGACGCTGCTGTTGAGGATCAGCTTATCGATGCTCTTATCGAAAAGCTTGAGGCCGACATTCCCGAGGCTATGTTCGTAAACGAAACTGAGAACTTCGTTCGCGATTACGACACCAGACTTCGTATGCAGGGTCTTGACCTTTCTACATATTTCAAGTATACCGGACTTGATCTTGACACACTGAGAACACAGATGCGTCCTCAGGCTGAAAAGCAGGTAAAAACACGTCTTGCTCTTGAAAAGATCGCAGAGCTTGAAAACATCGTTGCTACAGAAGAAGAGATCGAAGCTGAATATAACCGTCTCGCTGAGGCATATAATATGGAGGCTGATAAGATCAAGGCTTCTATCGAGGCTGACGCTCTTGCAGAGGACATTAAGGTAAAGAAGGCTGTTGACCTTGTTAAGGCTGAGGCTGTTATCAAGAAGAGCGCTGCAAGAAAGCCTGCTACAAAGAAGACTGACGCAGAAGCAGCTGAGGAGAAGCCCGCAAAGAAGGCTCCTGCTAAGAAGAAAGCTCCTGCTAAGAAGGCAGAGGAAGAAGCTCCTGCTGAAGACGCTGAAGCAAAAGCAGACGCTGAATAATTTCACGCATTTTATGATACAAAATTACCGCTGCCTACGGCACTGTTGCCGGGCAGCGGTGATTGTATATTTAGATGTAAAAACAAAAATCAACAAATTATTGCTATTTATAAGCAATACCTTTAATTATTTTTTAACGAAAGGAAACAATTATTATGGCACTTGTACCAACCGTAGTTGAACAGACCAGCAGAGGCGAAAGAGCATACGACATTTATTCAAGACTGCTGAATGACCGCATCGTATTTTTGGCTGACGAAGTGAACGACACCACAGCATCACTTGTAGTAGCGCAGCTGCTTTTCCTTGAAGCTCAGGATCCCGATAAGGATATCTGCCTTTATATCAACAGCCCCGGCGGCAGCGTGTCCGCAGGACTTGCAATTTACGACACCATGAATTTTATCAAATGTGATGTTTCTACCACCTGCATCGGTATGGCGGCATCAATGGGCGCTTTCCTGCTCTCTAGCGGTGCTAAGGGCAAGAGATTTGCTCTGCCCAACAGCGAGATCATGATCCATCAGCCTCTCGGCGGTATGCAGGGTCAGGCATCTGATATCAAGATCCACGCAGACCATATTCTGCGCACAAAGGAAAGACTTAACGAGATCCTCGCAAAGAACACCGGCAAGCCCCTTGACGTTATCGCAAAGGATACCGACCGTGACAATTTCCTTACAGCAACAGCTGCTATGGAATACGGTCTTATTGATAAAGTTATCGAAAAGCGCTGACCACTGAATGCTAAACAACTAAAGGACAGATCATTATGGAGAATAAAAAGGGAATGCGATGCTGCTCATTCTGCGGAAGAAACGAGCAGCAGGTTATGTTTCTTATCCCATCCCCCACAGGACTGTATATATGCGACAACTGCATAGAAGCCTGCAACGAGTTAATTTACGACCACACCCATCAGACGTCTGACTTTTCACTCAGCGCCGACTCACTTCCCCGCCCCGCAGAGATCAAAGAAAACCTTGATCACTATATTATAGGTCAGGATAAAGCCAAGATAAGCCTTTCAGTAGCTGTGTACAATCACTATAAAAGACTTCTGTATAAGGACTCAAAGAGCAAGGAGTCAGATGATGAGGACGTAGAGCTGCAAAAAAGCAACGTACTTCTCATAGGACCCACAGGTGTGGGAAAGACCTTTCTTGCACAGACTCTTGCAAAAACACTTAAGGTTCCCTTTGCCATTGCCGATGCTACTACCCTTACGGAGGCAGGCTATGTCGGAGAGGATGTGGAAAATATCCTGCTGCGCCTTATACAGGCTGCTGACTACGATATCGAGGCGGCTGAGCGCGGAATTATCTATATCGACGAAATAGATAAGATCTCACGCCGCAGCGAGAACCGTTCTATTACAAGAGATGTTTCCGGCGAGGGCGTTCAGCAGGCACTGCTGAAAATTCTTGAAGGCACTGTAGCAAATGTTCCCCCGCAGGGCGGACGCAAGCATCCCAATCAGGAATTCATTCAGATCAATACAGAAAATATTCTGTTTATCTGCGGCGGCGCATTTGACACCCTTGATCAGATAATCGAAGCTCGCAAGGGCAACTCTACCATGGGCTTCGGCGGCGAGGTAAAAACTAAAGAAGACAAGAAGACAACTGCTATTTTTAAGGATGTTACAGCTCACGATATCGTAAAATTCGGTCTGATACCTGAGCTTGTAGGCAGACTTCCCGTTATAGTGGGCCTGGAGAGCCTTGACGAAGAGGCGCTGGTAAGAATACTGAGGGAGCCTCGCAACTCACTTACAAAGCAGTACAGAAAGCTTCTGGAGCTTGACGGAGTTGAACTTGTGTTTGAGGAAGACGCACTTTCTGCAATTGCAAGACAGGCGATAGAGCGCAACACAGGCGCAAGAGGCCTCAGATCCATTCTTGAAGAGCACATGACACAGATAATGTACGATATCCCTTCAAGAAGTGATATTTCAGAGGTGCATATCACAAAGGAATGTATTGAAAAAGGCGCTCTTCCCTCACTGAAAATAGCTGAATAAGCAAAAAACGGTCAGAGAAACCTCTGACCGTTTGAGCGTGTCGAAAAAGTCCATAGAAATAGCAAATTGCACAAAGGGGATTTCGCGGCTTGCGAGCCGCGACCAGAGGTAACCCTCTGGACTCCGTGAAGTCATAGGAATTTCGACCTCTGCGGAGGTCGATTTAAGGCGCTGCCTTAAAAATCCGCAAGCTTTTGAAAAAGCTTGACCAAAACTTTTTGTCATTTTGCTACAGCCATATAGTTTTTCGACAGACTGAAACGGTTAGAGAAACCTCTGACCGTTTTTAATTATCATACAAAAAATATTTAACACTGCTAAATACTCACTGACTTAAAATACCATCTTGATCGCTGCGCCTTTTACTTCTATATTCATATCCCTATACGCGCCGCCGTACTCACCGTCAAGCGTCCACTGCACATCATCGCTGCAACTGATATTCACCTTTGAAGACTTGAACATATACACCATATTATCATCTGCGATCTGTGTGACAAGGCAGTTTATAAGCTTCTGAGTATCTATGGGATTTTTTGCGTGGCGAATAAGCGTTATCTCCATTTCACCGTCGTCGAAAAGTATATTTTTCATTATCGGCATTTCAAGACCGCCGATACGCTTGGAGTTGCTGACCATTCCGTATATAAAATCACCCTCGATCACCTCTCCGTCATGCTCAACGCGAAGTGAAAATGGCTTTGATTTTGCCATGGACTTTATTCCGCCCATTAGATATGCCGCATATCCCATATTCTGCTTCAGCTCTCTGCTGGTAAGATAAGAGAGATCCGAAAACATACCGAAAGCAGCAACGTAAATAAAAGGCTTACCGTTAAGCAGACCCAGATCAACGTCGCGTACAACACCGCTTACTATCTGCTCGGCTGCGCCTGTTGTCACAGTGTCAATATGACGCGTGTTTGCAAAATCGTTGGTAGTACCGCCGGGAATATAGCCGAGAAGTGTGTCTATATTATTTTCGAAAATAGTTCCTGCCACAAGGTTCAGTGTTCCATCACCGCCACAGCAAACGATAAGATCAAATTCGCCGCCGCGGACGCGAACCTGATCTATCATATCCTCTTCGCTTTTTGTGATGTAAACATTTATATCGTAATCAGCCTTTGAAAATGTTTCAATAACTCGCATAAGGCTGTCATCAAGCGCACGCTTGCCGGATACGGCGTTTATAATAAAGAATAGTTTTTTCATTCTGATCACCATGCTTTCTCTGGCTTTGTGCAAAGCACAAAGCGCGCGTGAAAAAGATTACTTATAATTTGATTTTTTTATTTTTCACGCTGACCTCTGTCATATAATAAAATCAGATTCCAATTTATATTATAATATTATGTGCGAAAAAAGTCAATATACGAGAAAATTATTATCTCACACCTTAAATTCCCTTTATTTTCCTTGCATTATAGAAAATTATGTGATATTATAGAATTAGTATAACCAAATTTGAAGGAATGGTCATAATTATGAAAATAACATCAGTACCTGCTGTGCTTAATCTTATTCGCACCGCCCTTGAAGAGGACTGCGGAAACGGCGATATAACAACAATCTCTACTATCCCCGCCGATGCCGTAGCGCACGGCAGATATATTGCAAAAGAGGACGGCGTTCTCTGCGGAATGGAGATCGTTCGCGCAGTATTTGACGAGCTTGACCCCACAATAAAGCTAACCGTTAATTTCAAAGAGGGACAGCACTTTGCAAAGGGAGACATTCTTGCAGAGGTAGAGGGCGACGCGAGAAGCGTTCTTACAGGTGAGAGAGTCGGACTTAACCTTTTGCAGCATATGTCATCCATCGCTACTATGACGGCTGACGCTGTAGCTAAGGTTACGGGATATAATGCTACTATTACCGACACAAGAAAAACCACCCCCGGACTACGTTACCTTGAAAAGCTTGCTGTAAGAGTAGGCGGCGGCACAAATCACCGCTACAATTTGTCTGACGGCGTGCTTATCAAGGATAACCACATAGTTGCCGCCGGCGGCATTACAAATGCGGTTAAGGCTGCGAGAGCTCACGCACCTCACACACTTAAGATAGAGGTTGAGGTAGAAGACTTTGACCAGCTGAACGAGGCACTGGAAGCAGGAGCTGACATTATTATGCTTGACAATATGTCCTGCGAGGACATGAAAAAGGCTGTTGAGACAGTAAACGGCAGAGCTGTTCTTGAAGCTTCGGGCAACATGGGAGAAAGAGACCTGAGAGAGGTTGCATCCACAGGAGTTGATATTATTTCTATCGGAGCGCTTACCCATTCTGTCAAGGCACTGGATATCAGCCTGAAATTCAAGCTTATCTGACTACTGCAAGCATCAGAAAGCAAACCAAAGAAAGTTGTGAACTATTATGAGAAGATATTTATACAGCGGTTCTATGAAGGATCTGCCTGTCAAGGATTATGACGCGGTAGTTGTGGGAAGCGGTATTGCAGGACTGTACTCTGCTCTGCATCTTGACGAGGACTTGAAGGTAGCTCTTGTTACAAAGCTTGATCTGAAAACAAGCAATTCCTACTACGCACAGGGCGGTATCGCCTCTGTAATTGCCCCCACCGATACTTTTGAGGGTCATATTGAGGATACGCTTGTTGCCGGTGCAGGTCTTTGTGACGAGGACGCCGTGCGAGTTCTTGTTGAGGAGGGGCCTGAAAACATCAAAGAGCTTGTAGAGCTTAACGTTCCCTTTGATACTAACCCCGAGGGCGAGCTTATGATCACCCGCGAGGGCGGTCACTCCTGCCGCAGAATAGTTCACTGCGGCGGCGACGCTACGGGACGTGAAACTACCAAGCAGCTCGGTTTGATAGTTACCACTAAAAAGAATATCGATATCATGTATAATACTCTGCTTATAGACGTGCTCACAGAGTCCGGTCACACCTGCGGAGTGCTTGTAAGCGACTGTGACGGCAAGCCCGTAATACTTCGCTCTCCCAACGTTATACTTGCCACAGGCGGCATCGGATACCTTTATCAGAACACGACCAATCCCCGCGCAAGCGTAGGCGACGGCATTGCCTGTGCCAAAAGAGCTGGTGCTGTGTGCGCAAATATGGAGATGGTGCAGTTCCATCCAACTACCCTGTATTCTCCCGAAAACAGCGAAAGACTTTTCCTTATTTCAGAGGCTGTTCGCGGCGAGGGCGGAATTCTTAAAAATTCCAATGGTGAGGCTTTTATGGCTGATAAGCACAAGCTGAAGGATCTTGCCCCCCGTGATATTGTTGCAAGATTTATTCTTGCTGAACTTGAAAAAAGCGGCGAAAAGAATGTATTTCTCGATGTGTCATCTATGAGTGAGGAATTTTTCGCAAAGCGCTTCCCCACTATTTTCGAGGAATGCCGCAAGTTCGGCATAAATATCCCCACAGATCCCATTCCCGTCCGTCCCGCACAGCATTATATGATGGGCGGAATAAAGACTGATATTGACGGAATGACAAACATTGACGGTCTTTACGCTTGCGGTGAAGCAGCCTGCACAGGTATTCACGGTGCTAACCGCCTTGCAAGCAACTCTATTTTGGAGTGCCTTGTATTCGGCAGACGCGCGGCACGTCATATAAATGCCGTTAAGCGCAGCAGCCCTGCACTTAACTTGCCTGACGCCCCTGATTTCGCAAAAAATGCTACCCCTGATGAGATCGCGGCAGACAGAGAGCGGGTCCGCGCTGCCCTTTCAAAATATGCAGGTCCCAAGAGAACCCCGTCAGGCATGGCAGAGGGCAAGCGCATTATTACTGAGCTTCTCGACAAATATGAGGAAATGCACCTTGATACAAAGGATGCTTATGAAATATGCAATATGACAGAGACCGCCATGAGCATTTTCGACGCGGCTATTGCACGCAAGGAAAGTATCGGCGCACACTATGTAGTTGCTGACGAGGACTGAACACACGTAAAATAAGGATATAATTATTGTATGAATAATTTTTGCAATGTAGCGCTCAATAAGTGCAGTGAATACGACACCGAAGCGATATACAATATTTTGCAAAAGCAATTTGAGGCTGCCGATATATGCGGTAGCCTTATTGCAGGCAAAAAAGTAGTCATAAAGCCAAATCTTGTAATGAGCAAATCTCCCGACTATGCTGCAACCACCCATCCCACAGTAGTAGCCGCGGCAGCAAGGCTTTTGTTTGAGATGGGAGCCGCCGACGTTATACTGGCTGAAAGCTGGGGCGGACCTTATACAGACGCACTGATAAAAAATCACTACAAGGGCTGCGGAATTCAGGCAATAGCTGAAAAAGAGGGGATCACCCTTAACACCTCCGCGGCAGCAGGCGAAATGGTATATCCCGAAGGTAAAAAATGCCGCAGATTCAATATTATTGATCCTATCAGAAATGCAGACGTTATCGTAAATATTTCGAAGCTGAAAACACACTCGCTTACAGGTATGAGCGCCGCAGTTAAAAATTTCTTCGGCACCGTACCGGGTGTTGAAAAATTTGAAATGCACGCACGCTTCCCCGAAATAGCGGACTTCTCGGCAATGATATGCGATCTTTGCGAGATGCTTTGCAAAAATAAGGAAGTTATCGCCGTTTGCGACGGTATAGTCGGCATGGAGGGCAACGGACCTACAGGAGGCACACCAAAGGCATTCGGCGTTTTAATGACCTCTCGTTCACCCTTCTGCCTCGACCTTGTTGCCGAGGAGCTTTTAGGTCTTGAGGGTACCGTGACTATTCAAAACGTTGCAAGAGAAAGAGGCCTGTCTCCCGAAACGGCAAGAGAGATCACCGTTATCGGCAATACAGTCAGTGAATGCAAGGCAAGCGAGCTTGTTCTTCCCGACGCGCAAAGCGGATTTATATTAAAAAAACTGCCTACCTTTATGGGCGGCAGACTTGCAAGAGCATTTCAGCCGCGTCCGGTGATCAATTCAAAAACCTGCATCGGCTGCGGTAAATGCAAGGAATCATGCCCTATGCACACCATATCTATAAAAGAGACAGCTCACGGCAAAAAAGCAAAGATCAATTCTTCAAAATGCATACACTGCTACTGCTGTCAGGAGCTTTGCCCTATCAATTCCGTTAAGATCAAGAAAAATATTTTAATAAAACTCGTACACTGATATATGCAAAACAGGCGACCGAAATTCGGTCGCCTCAGACTGTCGAAAAACTAAATGTCTGTAGCAAAATGACTAAAAGTTTTGGTCAAGCTTTTTCAAAAGCTTGCGGATTTTTAAGGCAGAGCCTTAAATCGCCCTTCGCAAAGGGCGAAACTCCTATGACTTCACGGAGTCCAGAGGGTCACCTCTGGTCGACCGCCGCAGCGGTCGAAATCCCCTTTTTGTGCATTTTGCTATTTCTATGGACTTTTTCGACAAGTTCAGGCGACCGAAATTCGGTCGCCTGCTTTTTAATATTATAGTCTATTACTTATCAGCTTTCTTACTATCAAGAAGCAGAACCTTGGTGTAGAACTCGTCTATAGCCTTCTGAACCTTTCTTGCATTGCGGTCATAAGTAGACTTAGCAGCAGCAGGGCTGGAGAACATCTGAGAATGAAGTGAACCTACTTCTTCAAGACCTACAGCAGCAGCAAAGTCGTAGGAAACAGACTCACGAACAACGTCCAGCATTCTGGAGTCGTCGGGGCTGTTCAGACGCTGACCCTTAAGAAGGGTGTCATAATAAGCAGGAAGAAGCAGCTCATTTGACTTATATGCCATGTACTCAAGAATAGTACCGGTTCTCTCCATGCTTCCGTTTGCACCCTTTGAACGAACAGTAGAAGGAAGAGCAAAAATAGAAGCAAGAGAATCTACAGTTGAGTAATATCTATCCTGATTTTCATCATACTTAGGATTGGGCAGAATACCGTACTCAGACTCCATATCACGGAACTCGCTTGTAATGTAAGCGGAACCGCCGCAGAACAAAGCATGATCTGTGGTGAAGAATGAGCGTGCGTACTGCCACTGGTCCATAGAATCGGGAACGCTGCTGTTAGGCTCATCCCAAATGGACTGGAAGGACTTAACGTAGTTATCGTTGCTGTAGACCTCGTTTACCTTGTTCATGATATCAAGCAGCTTTTCGCTGTAAATATCAAGTACAAGAGAACCGTCGTCAGACTTCTTTATGTTCTGAATACCGCAGCTTGCAGCAAAACCGTCACCGACAGCGTTACCGTCGATAAGACCGAACACGTCGTCTTTGGTAATGGCTCCGTTACCGTCCTGGTCAACATTTACGTATGTAATGAGATCAAGGTACTTATCGTATGTCCACTTGCCGCTGTCAACAAGATCATAAAGAGTAGTACCGATATGCTCTTCAACACGGTGATCCTCAACGAGCTGCTTGTTGAAGAAGATCATTCCGGCCCAGTTGAGCTTGTTCATGGAAATATCGTTTGTGCAGAGATAAAGCTTATCAGCGACAGTAAGGTCGTCAATAGCAGAGGGGCTCCAATACTCAGCGCTGAGATCGGCAGTGCCGTTATCCTGCAGCTCATAGAAATCTGCAAAATAGTTCTCTGTAATAGCAGCGCCCAGCTTGTAGCACCAGCCGTATATAGCATCGTAGCAGTAGTCACCGGACATTATGTAATCCTGAAGGATCTTTGCGGGCTCGCCGCTGATCTTTACATTCTGCTCGATCTTTACCTTGTACTTCTCTTCTACAGCAAGGTTTCTTGTGTATACGGCGTCCTCAATGGTCTTACCTTCAAGTCCTTCTGAATCAAGGTAGTTTCCGCCGTAGTAGTCAGTACCTACATCAGTATGCTTGATGTAAAGGAAAGTGAATTCTTCGTTGCCGTAATCAGCTTCGGGGAAGTTATCATCACTTGATCCCGGACCTTCCGGCGGACGGGTGTTGCTTCCGTCGCCGCCTTCTTCAGCGCAGGAAGCCAAAACAGCCAGGCACATAAGAGCAGCCAGCAATAATGCAATGAATTTCTTTGCTTTCATTGTTTTTTCTCCTAAATATATAAATTTTTTAGAAAACTTAGTTATTCAAGCTCGGAGCGCATCTCTCTCGCCATGATCTCTTTCATGACGTCTTTTGCACTTCGGCCGTTTTTTACCACATCGTAAACTGCGGCAGTTATGGGGAGGCTGTTATCATACCTCTTCGAAAGCTCCATAGCAGCTTCGAGGGCGTAGTAGCCTTCAACAACAACGCCGACCTTTGCAGACGCTTCCTCGTAGGTCATTCCCTGACCGATGTACTCGCCGCAGCGATTGTTCCGGCTATGGGGAGACGTACAGGTCACTATAAGGTCTCCGATACCGGCAAGCCCCATAAAGGTTCTTCTCAGGCACCCCATTGCAAGACCTATGCGGGTCATTTCAGCAATGCCGCGCGTCATAAGCATAGCGGCGGTATTGTCGCCGTAGCCCATTCCGCGTATCATTCCCGCTGCAAGAGCTATAATATTCTTAAGCGCTCCGCACAGCTCCACACCGCGGATATCCGTATTGGTGTAAACGCGCATACAGGAGTCTTTGAACAGCTGCGCAACCTTCTCGGCGTCTTCCTCGCATTCGCACGCAGAAACTATAGAGGTTGGCATATTTATCGCAACCTCTTCAGCGTGCGTCGGCCCGGACAGAGCCACAAGCCTTGCACCATAGTCTCTGCCCTGCTTTTTAAGCTCATCTGCAATGACCTCTGTCATAAACATCAGGCTTCCCGGCTCTATGCCCTTGGCAACGTCAATAAGTATCTGATCTTCCCTCAGATACGGTGCTGCCGCCGCTGTAGTTTTTCTTATATACGCGGAGGCTACGGCAAATATTACAAATTCACCCTTAAGAGCTTCATTTATATTCTTCGTATAAACAAGACTGTCAGGTAAAGGCACATCGGGAAGCACCCAGTGTCTGTTTTTTTCACAAAGAGCGTCTATTTCATGCGGCAATGCCGACCACACTGTTACACTGTGACCGTTCTCGGCTAAAAGCTTTGCAAGAGCAATACCCCATGTACCGGCGCCTAATATTCCTATATTCAATTTATTTCCTCCAAGGGGAACTTTGCCCCCAAAAACAAAGCACTACGCACATAGCGCCTTATTTTTTATATATAATAGCACATCTTTCGCAAAAATGCAAGCAATTTGCCCAAATATAATATGAACTATCCGCTAACTCAATGTAAAAATTGAGTGTCCGAATGTCGAAATACTTGACTTTAGCTCCGTAGCGTGATAAAATTTATTCGTCAAAAATTGCCCTTGACAATGCTGATATTCTGAATTACCATATGATCTTATAAAAATTCGGGGTGAAGTATGAATTACGATCTTATTATTGTAGGCGCCGGTCCTGCCGGCATTTTTACTGCCATGGAAATACTGAGACACGGCTCTCAGGATAAAATACTTATAGTTGAAAAAGGAAAGCCTGTAGAAAAACGTCACTGCCCAAAATCAGAAGTAGGCCACTGCGTTAACTGCAAGCACGGCTGCGATATCACCACTGGCTTTTCGGGCGCGGGTGCTTTTTCCGACGGAAAGCTGTCTCTTTCCTACGAAGTGGGCGGCGATCTGCCCGATCTTATAGGTTATGAGGAAGCGCAGGAGCTTATAGATTATACCGATAAAATTTATCTGGAGTTCGGCGCAGACCCGCACATTGAGGGTATTGGGAACAACGAGGAAATAAAGGAAATAAGAAAGAACGCCATTAAGGCGGGACTCAAGCTGGTAGACTGCCCCATTCGCCACCTTGGAACCGAAAAAGCTCAGGAGCTGTATCACCGCATTCAGCTCTGGCTTGCAGATCACGGTGTTGATATGATATTCGGCGCGCAGTGCAAAAACATTATTCTTGACGGCGACGTGTGCCGCGGCATAATACTTGACGATAACGGCAAAACACTTGAGATCCACAGCGAAAAGGTCGTTATTGCCACCGGCAGACGCGGTGCAGAATGGCTTGAAAAAATATGCGCCGAGCACAACATTGCACACAAGCCGGGCACGGTAGATATCGGTGTTCGCGTTGAATGCCGTAACGAGATAATGGAAAAGGTGAACCGTGTGCTTTACGAAAGCAAGCTCATCGGCTACCCCAAGCCGTGGAAAAACAAGGTTCGCACCTTCTGCCAGAATCCCGGAGGATTTGTGGCGCAGGAAAATTACGACAACGATCTTGCCGTTGTAAACGGTCATAGCTATAAGGACAGCAAAAGTGACAACACCAATCTTGCCATACTTGTAAGCCATAATTTTACCGAACCGTTTAATCAGCCTATTGCATATGCACAGAAGGTAGGCGAGCTTACAAATATGCTTGGCGCGGGACACATAATGGTACAGCGCTACGGCGATATACTGGACGGCAAGCGCACATGGGCAAAGGAGCTGGCGTTCAGTAATGTAAAACCCACGCTTAAGGACGCTGTTCCCGGAGACATTACCGCAGCAATGCCCTACCGTGCTATGACAAATATAATTGAGTTTATAAAAATGCTTGACATGGTAGTTCCCGGCTTCGCTTCAACCGAAACACTGCTTTACAGCCCGGAGCTTAAGTTTTATTCAAACAAGGTTCGTATGGATAAAGATCTTAACACCAACATCCGCGGTCTGCACTGTCTCGGTGACAGCAGCGGTTGGACAAGAGGACTTATGATGGCAAGCGTTATGGGCGTTCTTATGGGACGCAAGATTATTGAAAGCAAAGCAAGGTAATATGAAAGGCACTAAAAATCAAAAAAAGCATAAAAAGAAGCGCACAGGTGCGCTTACAGCAACATTTATCGCACTGTTTCTTATATTTTCCGCCTGCTATGCCGTGGTAGTGTATTCAAACATTCCTTTTATTGAATACTGGCGTACTATCTGGATAGAAACAGCTATGACTACCCGTACTCATCAGTGGCTTGCCACGGCGTTCTTCCCTGATGAAGTTATAAAAAGCGTTATGGCTTATCAGTATGTTGACCCCGTTATTACCGGCGGCGACATTACACCTGTTGAGACTGAGCCTCCTGCACCCGATGAACCGGAACCCGAATATAATCCGCTGGAGCTTGAAAAATACTACGTCGGCGGTCCTGACTATGTGGGCAACACTATAGTTATCAACGATATTTCAAACGGAATTCTCGTATCTGAGATAAACGGACCTTCGTACAAAGGACGCATAATGCTTGTCGATACCCCGTCAAGAGTGTATATCGGAATGACGCAGTATCCCGGCGAAACAGGTATGCGAATACTTGATATGATGGAGCATTACGGTGCAATTGCGGGAGTAAACGCCAGCGGCTTTAACGACCCGTACGAGAACGGAAACGGCGGTGAAGTCGTAGGTATGTCGTTGTCTCAGGGTAAGTACTGGGGCACATACGTTGAATATTACAGCAGTATGGTGCTTACAACTGACGACAGACTGGTTGTAGGCTCTCTGGGCGACTGGGAAAGCTACGGAAATATACGCGACGGTATGCAGTTCAGCCCAGTACTTATAGCGAACGGTGAAAAAATGGTGCACGGTTCGTCGGGTTACGGTATACAGCCCAGAACAGGTATCGGACAGCGCGAGGACGGAGTTATGGTATTTCTCAATATCGACGGCCGCGATGTTACATATTCACTGGGCTGCACAGTTGATGATATGGCTGAAATACTGCTTCAGTACGGCGTTATAAACGCATCCAGCTGTGACAGCGGCGCAACAAGCGTTATCGCATATAAAGGCGAGGTCATAACGCGCAACTGTTCCCTGCACCCGGATCTCGGACGAATTCTGC
Organism: uncultured Lachnospiraceae bacterium; assembly: GCA_964490165.1. Lineage (GTDB taxonomy): Bacteria > Bacillota > Clostridia > Oscillospirales > CAG-272 > Avispirillum. Next base: position 33,236 of record CAZBAR010000015.1, read on the forward strand.
CCAATGCGTTTATGATTGATCCGAAATAAACAAAATAAACATATGAAAAAGCTCCCCCGCCGGGGAGCTTTGAGCTTTCGAAAAAGTCCGCAGAAATAGCAAACTGCACAAAAGGAATTTCGCTCTCTGCGGAGAGCGACCAGAGGTTCCCTCTGGACTCCATGACGGCTTAGGCTTTTCGCGCTCTGCGGAGCGCGATTTAAGGCGCTGCCTTAAAAAACCGCAAGCTTTTGAAAAAGCTTGACCAAAACTTTTAGTAAATTTGCTACCGCCATTTAGTTTTTCGACAGTCTGAAAGCTCCCCCGCCGGGGAGCTTTTTTGCGTGTTGAGAACTTCAAATGATTGGATAATATATCCTTATATTTGAGATATTTGAGATTTTTCGAGTCCTTAGAACCTTTTTCTCCAAAAAGGTTCTAAGCGGGGTGTGGGGCAGCGCCTCATATAATATTTGCGATATTTACGTCAGTCTATTACCTTATAGCCCTCGGCCTCGATTACGGATCTCAGGGCATCATCAGATACGGGAGAGGTCAGAGTAACAATTGCATCTCCTCTTTCGTGGCTTACGTCTGCGCTCTCGACGCCGTCGATCGCCTCAAGGCACTTTTTAACTCTGCCTGAGCAGTGTCCGCACATCATTCCCTCGATACGAATAGTTTTTTCCATAGTTTTTATCTCCTTTGTTTTTTTGATTATTCTTTTATCTCTCTTTGCAGAATACACATCGGTGAAATTCAACCGAAGCGCATTTGACACAACGCAAAAGCTTGACAGGCTCATTGCCGCCGCAGCAAACATAGGGTCAAGCTGCCAGCCGAAGGCAGGTATAAACACGCCTGCCGCTATCGGTATTCCTATTACATTATAAAAGAACGCCCAAAACAGGTTTTCCTTTATATTTCTGAGCGTTTTCCGGCTCAGGCGGATAGACGCCGCTGCGTCTCTCAGTGATGAGTTCATCAGCACTACGTCCGCAGCATCAATGGCAATATCCGTTCCCCTTCCTATAGCAATACCCGTATCGGCACGTGTCAGCGCCGGAGCATCGTTAATACCGTCTCCTACCATTGCCACCTTACCGCGTGACATAAGGCGCGACACCTCTTGCTCCTTACCTGCGGGAAGCACGTCTGAAATTATATTATGGATCCCCGCTTCTCTGCCCACAGCCGTAGCGCAACGCTTATTGTCACCTGTGAGCATAACAACTTCAATGCCCATATTTTTAAGCTCCGAAACGGCAGTGCAGCTATCCTCTTTTATAGTGTCTGCTACGGCGATCATACCGAGCAGCTTACCCTCCATGCCGAAGAACAGAGGCGTTTTTCCGCTGTCAGACAGCTCTCTCGATCTTTCGGCAGCGCTGTCGTCTACAGCCGCAAGCTGTCCTGCAAACTCCATTTTTCCGCCGAAGATCAGCTTCCCGTTGTACTTAGCCGACAAGCCGTTGCCGGGACGCGCTTCAAAATCCGTAACTGCTGCGGGGTCTATATTCTTCTCTTTTGCATAGGACAGAACAGCTCTGGCTAAAGGATGCTCGCTTCCGGACTCAAGTGAGGCTGCAATTTGAACAAGCTCATTTTCATCGATACCACCAACAGGAATAATATCGGTTACTACAGGCTCACCCTTTGTAACTGTTCCTGTTTTATCAAGCACGACAATGTCAGTCTTTCCTGCCTCCTCAAGAGCGGCAGCGCTTTTGAACAGTATGCCGGAACGTGCACCCACTCCGCTGCCCACCATTATTGCAACAGGGGTAGCAAGACCCAGAGCACAGGGACAGCTTATTACCAAAACAGACACTCCGCGGGCAAGGGCAAAGCCTACAGTCTCACCGGCAATCAGCCATACCGCCGCCGTTACAAGCGCTATAGTCATCACCGCAGGGACAAACACACCGGATACCTTATCTGCAATTTTGGCTATAGGAGCTTTTGTTGAAGCCGCATCGCTTACCAGCTTTATTATCTGCGATATGGTCGTGTCCTCGCCTATTTTATCCGCCCTGCATTTAATAAGTCCCGACTGGTTTACACATCCGGCAAATACACGACTGTCAGACTCTTTATCAACAGGGATACTCTCTCCTGTAAGTGAAGATTCGTCAACGGCGCTGTGACCATCTATAACTGTTCCGTCAACAGGAATGCTTCCGCCGGGGCGAACAACAAATATGTCTCCTATACGAACCTGCGAGGCGGGAATTTCCACCTCTTCCCCGTCGCGAAGCACGGTCGCCGTCTTAGGTGCAAGCTCCATAAGAGCCTTAAGCGCGCTCGTTGTCTTTCCTTTTGAGCGAGACTCAAGAGTCTTGCCGACCGTAATAAGCGCCAGTATCATAGCACAGGACTCAAAATAAAACTCATGCATATAGTGCATTGCGCCATCGGCATCCCCTACCGAATACGCGCCCGACATAGCAAAAAGCGCCCACACGCTGTATATAAACGATGCCGCAGCTCCTAAAGACACAAGCGTGTCCATATTAGGCGCACGGTGAATAAGCGCCTTTGTGCCGCTTATAAAAAATCTTTGGTTTATGACCATTACAATGATGCACAGAATCAGCTGCAAAAGACCTATTGCCATATAGTTTTCACTCAGCACAGACGGCAAAGGCCAGCCCCACATGGTGTGACCCATAGAAATATACATCAGTGCCAAAAGGAAAATAAGAGACGCTATAAGGCGGCGCAGCATTGAAGGTGTTTCGGTATCACTCAGCTCACGGTCATCGGATCTTTCCGACGCACCGCTTTCGGGAGAAGCGCCGTAACCGGCCTTACTGACTGCCGCAATAATATCTCCGTCAGAAGCGCTGCCCTCAACCACCATAGAATTCGTAAGCAGATTGACAGCGCAGCTTTCAACACCCGAAACAGCGCTTACCGCCCTCTCCACTCTTGCAGAGCAAGCGGCACAGCTCATTCCCGTTACATTATATTTTTTCATAACCGTGACATTTCCTCCCATTGTATTCGTATCGGTATCATTCAAGTGAGTAGCGCTTATTTCATCAGTTTTTGCAAAAGCACGACCAGCTCGTCTATAACCTCATCATTTCCGCTTCGTATATCTCTGGCAACGCATCCGCGTATATGCGCTGCTATCAGATCCTTATTAAATGAATTTACGGCAGCATTTACCGCAGCAGACTGAATCAGAATATCGGCGCAGTATGCATTTTGCTCTATCATTCCGCGTATACCGCGTATCTGTCCTTCTATTCTGTTCAAACGGTTGACAAGCTTTTTCCGCTCTTCATCTGTCCTGTCAGTTGTCTTTTCGCAGCAATCACACATTTTTATGATCTACCCTTTCTCGCAAAATACCCCACAGGGGTATTTTTATTATATACCCCCATAGGGTATTTGTCAATAGCTATTCAGTTTTTTATAACAGTTTTTTCGTACTCTGAAATAAGCTCGCGACGTATATCCGAGAATACCTTAGGATCAAGCTCTGTCTCGTGAAAAGACTTAACTGCTTTTTTGCATAGCTGCATAGCTTTGTCGGCATCCCTCTCTGCTATAACAGCCAGCATTGCGTATTCCTCCGCGCTTTCTCTGTGATTTTCAAGGCGCATAGACATCCATGGGTGATCGTCTCCGGGATATATAAGCTTATCGTCACCGGGCGGCAAAATACTTTTGCTTCCTGCATTTATATGCACAGGACAGCTCGTTCTGAAAGGATCTCCGCCGCCCTGATAATCATTCACTGTCCAATGCAGATACCCTGTCAGTGAATATCTGAAATTACCCCAATACAAATATCTTGTCTGTAGTAATGGTATATCCATAAACCTGTTGACATATCCCGCAGCCCTCGGGAAAAGGCATACATAATGCCACATTTCCCCGCCCTTCTCACGTATTCTGTCAAAACGCCCGATACCCTTTTCAAACTCATCGCATCTTGGCACCCAGATATCAAGAGCTGCATCGTCAATATCAGTATTTGCAACAGCATCATATACAGTCATTTCCGGCACAAGCGCCTTTACAATATGAGACAGTTCAACAAATGCAGGCGTGTTAAGCTCATTAGGCTCATCGGAAACACCGATTGAGAACATACCGTATTCCGTCCATCCCTTTTCTCTGATGTGTTCCCTGAGAGCGCCGAGATACGCCTCAAGAAAATGCCTCGCTTCAGGGGATCGGTAATCATTCTTCCCTATAAGCACATCGCCTTCCTCCCACGAACGGCGATGTCCCACATCAGGCAAGTGGAAAGAATGAAATCCGAGTTTCAGAGCCTTTTCCACATAGGCGTCCATATTTGTGAAATCAAACCGAAGACCGTCCCTGCCGTTGCGGATAACGGGAGGATCAATATACAAGCGGTTCTGATGCATTCTTCGCAGCATGGCAAGGTACTCGTCCTCCATACGGTGAAATTTCTCTTCATTATCACCTATCTTATGGTTTATTCGCATACAGTGGCGCGAAAATCCCATAAGCACTTCAAGTCTCTCGTCAGGCACTGCAGCTTCTGATATATGCACATATACAGGAACATCTGCTGTGTCGCGGTCATCGGAAATACGTACTTTCCCCGTTATCTCCCCTGCGTCCGCCGCATTTACGGCGACGTACAGGGTGCATGACGGAGACGACGGAATTTTACCGCTGTACGGCTTCAGGCAGTCGTTTACAAAAAAGGGCGCGCCTCTTTCGGGAAAATGCGGCGCTTTTTCGTCATCTTCCAACCCCGGACACGACTCTACGGGTATAGCTATCGCCTCGTACAGCGTCGCATCGGGTATATCGCACTGCGCCGTCACTGCTCCTGCGCAGTCATATATGTGTATTTGAAATGATGCTATGGAGCCGCGAAGCGCATCGATCCTCGCCTCGCTTGCAGACGTAGCATAGCTGTGAACATCGGGATATGTCCACTCATAATTTTCACAAACCGTGTATTTCATATTGATCCCATCCTGCCCTGCCAAAGGGCGTCATTATTTTATATTCAATAATAACACACGGACTGCACATTTTCAACGCATATTCTCAATTTTTCTTCTCGGTACGATGCCGGTGCTGTCTTTGGCAATGCATTTCAGAAGCATACGAACGTCTGAAAGTGCAAGAGAATGCATTTCTTCAAGACGAAGACTGTCGGCAACAGTCATTCTTCCCCTTAAATGCGTAAGGGCTTCTGTGCTGATATCGTCGGCGCTGATAACAGCGTCACTGCCTATATAATCCATAAATCCGTCTATCTTACAGTCATATGACAGCGCACCGAAGGGCGTTTCCGATGCAGCTGCGGCTATTAAAAAGTGCAGGCGCATGCCTATGGCAAAATCAGCAAAGCGAAGAACTGACAAAAGCTCTGAATAATCCCTCGGTCTGAAGACCGCTCCACCGCACGCCTGCGCGGCACTGCGGCACAGCTCAAAGTCATACGTGTCCTCCATTGACACAAACAGCGGCACAGCGTCAACCGAGCAGGCAAAGTGTTTTATTTCCGAAATGTCCGGCTCTGTATTCTTTGTCTTTCTCAGCGATACGGCAAAATAGTTTCTGCCATTTATACCGCATTCCCGACTCACATCAAAAACTGTTTTCTTTTCCTCCAAAAGCAGTGCGGGATCGGCAGTAAGGTGTATTCGCTCCGCCCCTATGCCGAGCTCTGCAAGCCGGCGAGCCGAAAGGCGGTCACGCACACTTATTCTGTCAGCCGACTTAAGAGCTGCTGCCGCAATACCTGAAGCTTTCAAATTTCCCAACCCGTTTGCAAAAACGTACAGCTTGCCGCATATCAGCTTTCCCATCATCATAAGCAAGGTGTAATATAAAAGGCTGCGGCGGCTGGTCGTGTCCTGCAAGAGGCTGCCGCCTCCGCTAACATACATTTGCGCATCAAGCATAGCGCGAATAACCGCTGACGGATCGTCCCGCCTTACAGCAGCAACACCAAGCCGATTTGCCGTTGCCTCGGGGGAAGCAGACAGTACACATATTCTCACCTCAGAATTTACCCTGTGAAGTGAGGAGCACAGCGACTCAAGTATTGCCTCGTCACCTATATTCCCGAAGCCGTAATAGCCTCCTATAAGCACGTCATATTTTTTCATTTTTCCAATTCCTTGTTATCATAGCTTATAATGAAGTATTGTCATAAAAATGCAAAAATAATCAAAGCATATTGCGGCGCACAAAAAAAGGTGATAAAATAGTCAGAAGAACAGTATTTAACTTGAAGGTGAAGATCTTATGGAGACTGCTACAGGACTGAGCGAGAAAGCTCTCGGCAAGATACTTATCGGCACTGATATACCCGTACCGAAGGTATATCACACCGTAACAAGCACAAACATACTCGCCAAAGAAGCGGCAGGAGCAGGTGAACCTGAGTGGAGCTGCATTGCTGCCTCGCACCAGAGCGCGGGACGCGGCAGGCTGGGACGCAGCTTTTATTCACCTGAGGGCAGCGGCATTTATTTCTCCTTTATTTTACGCCCGAAGCTTGAAGCTGAAAAGCTGACAATGCTTACAACAGCGGCAGCTGTTGCCGTCTGTATGGCGTCCGAGGAGGAATTCGGTATATCGCCCCAAATAAAATGGGTAAATGACGTGTATCTGAACGATAAAAAAATATGCGGCATTTTAACAGAAGCAGCTTTTGATAAGGACGGAAAAATAAGCTACGCGGTAGTCGGCGTCGGAATAAACCTTACGCCGCCTGAAAACGGATTTCCGGAGGGTGTTTCGGATGTTGCAGGCTGCCTGCTGTCTGCACCTGCACAGGACGCAGAAAACCGGATGCTTGCATCCTTTCTGAAGCACTGCAAAAAGCTTTACGGTCTCCTTGAGACCGACAGTGCATTTATTGCCGACGAATACCGCCGCCGGTGCTTTATCATCGGCAAGGAAATAAACATTATATTAGCCGGAAAAGTAGTTGGAACCGGTGTCGCCATGGACACTGACTCCGCCTGCCGTCTTCTGGTCAGGCATACAGACGGCAGCACCGAGACCCTTTCCGCCGGAGAAATAAGCATAAGACTGCGACTGTCAGCGCAAAAATCATATAAAAGCGCAGAAATTTGACGCTTTATCATTGACCTTTTACGGATATTGTAATATAATAAATTGAAATGCTGTTAAACTGATTTTTGACGGAGGAAATATGCTGAAATTTGATAAAAACCATAAATATGCCTCCATATGCTTTTATGCCGGGGCGACTGTTATTATCTGCGCACTGATAATACTGTGTATGTTCAGGTTCGGTGTAGTGCTCGACTGCATAAAGAATTTTTTATCTGTACTGTCGCCATTTGTTTACGGCTTTGTTTTTGCCTATTTGTGCAACCCCGTGCTTAACTTTTTTGAAAAGCGTGTATTCACCTTCAAAAATTCAAAAAAGAATATGAGCGGTGTGCGCCGCGCGCTGTCTTTGATAGCAACGCTTATAACCATTTTTGCAGTGCTGTCCGTTCTTCTGTACGCAGTTCTGCCTCAGGCAATAAACAGCATTGAGGACTTCGGCAGTCAGCTCAACAACTATGTGACCAAGCTTCAAAGACTTGCCGACGATCTTGTCAGCAAACACTCCGACTCAATACTCGGCAAACAGTTTGACACGCTGTCATCTCTTATGGCTGAATATGACATATCCTTAAGTATAAAGGATATACTTTCAAATTCGTATACACTTTTGCAGAGCGCCCTTAATTATGTAATTGATTACGGCACCGTTATCGTCGGCGAAGTTATCAACGTCCTTATGGGCTTTATCGTTGCTATATACTTTCTCATTTACAAGGAGCGCATATGCGCCCAGACCAAAAAGCTGCTCAACGCTGTCATCAGCCGCAGAGCGTACCTTAACACAGTGCGCCTTGCAAGATACACACACCGCACCTTCGGCGGCTTTCTTGTTGGAAAGATAATCGACTCTATTATAATCGGACTTTTAAGCTTTCTCATATTTTGGATACTCAAAATTCCGTACTATCCCCTGCTCTCCGTGCTTATCGGCGTAACAAACATAATTCCTACCTTCGGTCCTATAATCGGCGGTGTCATCGGAACTCTTATGCTCCTTATAGTGTCACCTGAAAAGGCTTTGGTATTTTTGATCATCGTTCTGATAATCCAGCAGGTAGACGGTAATATAATCGGACCTAAGATACTGGGCGATTCTATCGGAATAAGTGCTTTGTGGGTGGTTATTGCAATACTGATGTGCGGCGGGCTGTTCGGTTTTGTAGGAATGATCGTTGGCGTACCTGCAACCGCTGTTATATACGTTCTTGTAAAGCAGTGGACGGAAAGACGGCTGAAGCACAAGGGCTATCCCGTACATACCGCCTATTACGCAGCCGATCCTCAAAGCGATGCGGACGAGCTTGACGCAGGTCAGGTATTTATTGACCGTGACACTCCTGTTCCCGAGCCGTCTGCAGATGAGGATATCGACGACCCGGCACCAAAAGAAAAAAGGCCAAATCTTATAAAACGAATTGGCAGCCATATAAATATAAACAGCAAAAAACAGCAGAAAGGTTCTGACAAAAAATGAAAAAGCTTTTTACTTCCGAGTCCGTAACTGAAGGACATCCCGATAAAATATGTGATAAGATCTCCGACGCTATTCTTGATGAAATACTGAGAAACGATCCCTCAGCGCGTGTAGCTTGCGAGACCTTTGCAACAACAGGCCTTGTTAATGTAATGGGAGAAATAACTACCTCTGCATACGTCGATATTCCTCACATCGTTCGTGAGACTATCCGCTCTATAGGCTACGATCGCGCAAAATACGGTTTTGACTGCGATACCTGCGGTGTTCTCAGCTCTATCCACGAACAGTCCCCCGACATTGCTATGGGTGTTGACAAGTCTTTAGAGGCAAAATCCGGCGAGGACGACAGCTTCGACACAGGAGCAGGCGATCAGGGTATGATGTTCGGCTACGCGTGCAATGAGACACCTGAGCTTATGCCCCTGCCCATTTCCCTTGCACATAAAATGGCAATGAAGCTCACCGAGGTAAGAAAAAACGGTACGCTTACATACCTGAGACCCGACGGAAAAACGCAGGTCACCGTTGAATATGAGGACAATAAGCCCGTACGCATTGACACTGTAGTAGTTTCAACCCAGCACGACGCTGAGGTAGACCTCGATACTATCAGAGAAGATATTACAAAGAACGTTATCCTCCCCATTGCAGGCGACCTCATGGACGAGAATACAGTGATACACGTAAATCCCACAGGCAGATTTGTTATCGGCGGCCCCGCGGGAGACACAGGACTTACAGGAAGAAAGATCATCGTTGACACCTACGGCGGCTACTCCCGTCACGGCGGCGGAGCCTTCTCCGGCAAGGACCCAACAAAGGTTGACAGAAGCGCTGCATATATGGCTCGCTATATCGCTAAAAACATCGTTGCTTCCGGCGCTGCCGAAAGATGCGAAATACAGCTGGCATACGCTATAGGCGTAGCACGCCCCGTTTCCGTAATGGTAGATACCTTCGGCACAGGTAAGGTGTCCGATGAAAAGCTCGCAGCTATTGTTTGCGATAAAGTAGATATGCGCCCCGCCGCTATCATCGATAAATTCGATCTGCGCCGCCCTATTTACTCAGACCTTGCAGCATACGGCCATATGGGCAGAGAGGATCTGAACGCCCCATGGGAGGCCACAGACCTCGCGGATGAGATAAAAGCAGCTCTGTAATGAGAATAAATATCTAAAATCCAGTCTATCTGAAGTTTGACCTAAACAAAAAAGCCGCCCATGCGGCTTTTTTGTTTAGGTCAGTTCATATCTTCATCAAAGCATATGTGCGCGAAGCTCATCGCCCGAAAGAGGTGACAGATCTGCAGGCGCGATATCAAATACAGTCTTGCAACCAACATCGCCGCGCGCGTGCATCTTGTTTATTGCTCTTGCAAATGCAATAAGCACGTTGGCGGTAAATTCGGGATTGGAATCAAGCTTCAGGCTGTACTCAATAACATGGCGGTTCTGAGAGTCAATTCCGGTAACACCTGTGCGGATAACCGAACCGCCGTGAGGCAGTGTGCTGTGGTCACGAAGCATTTCTTCTTTTGAAATGAAGGTGACCGTCGTGTCGTAATCCGCGAAATAATTGGGCATCTCCTTTATTTCCTTTTCGATCCTTGCAAGATCAGCGCCCTCAGCAGCTACAACAAAGCACTCTCTTGTGTGCTTTTCGCGAGTAGTAAGCTCAGGATTTTCGCCCGATCTTACTGCATCAAGAGCAGCGGGAACAGGAACTGTGTACTGTCTTGCATCCAAAACGCCGTCTATTCTGCGTATTGCGTCGGAGTGACCCTGACTGACGCCCTTTCCCCAGAAGGTGTAATCCTTACCTTGGGGCAAAATAGCAGAGGAATACAGTCTTGCAATAGAGAACATACCGGGATCCCAGCCGGTGGATATGATGGCAATGTTGCCGCCTGCGTTTGCCGCGTCGTTTACATTCTTAAAATGTGCGGGTATATTTGCGTGCGTATCAAAGCTGTCCACGACGTTAAAGCTCTTTGCAAATTCAGGCGTCATTTCAGGCAGATCGGTAGCACTGCCGCCGCAAATAATAAGAACGTCAATATCATCCTTGAATTTATTTATCTCGGAAATGTTGTAAACAGCAACGCCTGTCTGCGTTGTTACGCTGCCGGGATCTCTTCTTGTAAATACTCCGACAAGCTCAACATCATCGTTTTGTGTGGCAGCAGCCTCAACGCCGCGTCCCAAATTTCCGTAACCGTAAATTGCAATCTTCATAGAATAAATTCTCCTTTCACTGTCTACAAATCGCAAAACAAGGGACACCGCCCGGTATCCCTTGCAAGATGAAAGTATATTAAGCTTTCTCTAACCGCGCTCGGTAAATTTACGGTATTATTTTACCATTTCCAAGCGCGGTTGTCAATATTAAGTAAAGGGTGATATCAAAAACTATACACATTAGTTATAAAAATCACTGACGTCTATATCTTCAAACAAATCGCCTAAAGTTTTCGCAAGTGATGCCCATGATAGATCTATTATATCCACCTGAGTATAGCAGGTATAAGAACCGTCGGAATTTACCTCACCCATCCAGATGTGATCACCGTAAACGGAAACAAAGAAACGGGTTCCATTATCATATTGGGGTTCTTCGTCGCTGACCTGCACCGCCATATTAACTATGTAAGCCTGCATTCCATCTTCACCGGAACTATACAATTCATCCTCGGCTTCAAAAATATAATACTGATCAAGCATATAATCGAACATTTTTGTCAGATATTTTCCCAAAGTTTTCTTAACAAGTTCCACAGCTTCTTCTTTTGTAATAAGTGTCTTATAGCTGTACGGAGATAAACAGAGTTCCGAAGTGGGAATTGTTTCTTGATATGACGCATCGATTTTCTCAGCCTTTGTTCTCAGGAACTCAAGCAACTCGCTGTCATTCCAATTTGACAGGAATTTCTTATTCTCTGACGGAAGATAACCGGCATCTTTAATATCTTTCACCTCAAGAATATTCAGGCATTTTGCGACCTGGGCATTCTTATCCTCCATACGTTTAATCTCTCTCTCTTTTATAGCAGCATCCATATGCCCTGCCTTTACAGATGCCTGTCCTGCATTACGTGCTATCATTGAAAATTTCAAGTAAGCATATGTGCTTTTCATTAAAGAATCCAGCTTATTTTCATTGAATGAACCGAATCCCTTCACACAAGCCGCACGTTTTTCCAGCATCATCTCCGAGCTGCTATTTTGGTACATCATGGCATAATCCGCAAGCTCGTGGCTCTTCATGCTATCCAATGTTCCTTTTATAAAAGGAAATGTATTGGATAACACATCCCATCCTACACGTACGATGACAGCCGGCGCACCCAATACAGCATCAACAGACACGGAATTTGATACGATCTTGCCGGCATTATCCTTAAGATATTGATTTAATACATCCAGCACTCCGTTCTCGCCATTAGCAGTTTTTGTATAAGACAAAAATACTTTTGATTCGTTTCCGTCAGTATTTTTTGCGTACTGCTCCAAAGCTGATACCGCATAATCATTTTTATTCGCAAATATGTAAAAGTACCCAGATATATCTACTGCATACTCAATAAGATCCAGTGCATTTATCTTTACTCCCCACTTACCCGCTGAATACATGTCGGTTGCCTTATAAAGCTGATCGTTAATATCTTTTGCCCAACCTTTTTTATCTTTAAGAGCAGTCATAAAGTTAGAAAACTTTTTATCCTTTGCAAGCATAGGATAAGCCTCAACTAACTTCTCCATCACATTCAGCAAATCACCGCTCTTTATTCCATTGTCAATAAGCTCTGTGATCGTGTTAGTATTACTAATACCGCCTTTTACAAAGTCATAAAAATCCTTTTTGGATTGACATGCTTCATCAATAGCGGCCTGAGTTTCAGATTGACAGGGCTTTATAAACAATTGAGCTATTTCTTGTTCAAACTGCGCATCATATTCAGATGTATCACTAAAAAGAACATATTTTATAAGCATACCAAACTCTTTGATACCACCAGTAACAACGCTGTTTAACAAATTAACTGTTTTTGCCGATGAAGACATAGCATAAGTATCTTTTTCTGTATAGCCAATCTCATTCACCCAGTTAAAAGAATAATCATCTTTATTATAGTAAACCTTTGAAGCAACATCAAGCGCAGTTTTATCAGGAGAAGTGACTATGAGCTTATTATTGTCAATATAAGAATGACAGTCAAATATTTCCACTGCAAAACTAAACGGTATCCAAGCAACACCATTCTTCAGTAACGCCGGCATAGGCGCTGTATACTTAATACCGTCAAAGCAATAATACTGAACGTCTACAATATCACTGCCGAATTCAAACATAACGGCACGCTTTGTTTCACTGTTTACAAATGCACAGTTCTGATATGACAAACCAAAGCTATATCCGTTTGCATTTAATACATCATTAAAATTCTCGGCGTTTACATATACGCCGTTTTCGTTACCGAGTATCATAAAATCCATAGGTGAATCAAAAACACAGTTATTATCGTGGATCTCTGCCGAAAGCCGATAATAGTTCGGAGTTGCCTCTGCTTCTTCAGCAAAAACGGGTAATGATACAGAGAGCAGTATGCATATTGCCAATACCGTCGCAATGATCTTTTTACTCATCCTAACAGGTCCTCCAATTCCGCCATAGCTTTTTTATAAAGCTCATTGTATGCCGTATTCATTCCACCGCTGATAGCGTCGGCAAATTCCACTGTATAGTAATTGCCGCGCCAATCAACGGAAAAAAATCCGTCCTTATAATATTCTATCGTTACTGTTGTTTGACGTGAAGGAGCATTCGGAATATACTCAAGCATTGCTGCTAAGAATTCATCCTCTGTAGTAAACTCCTCCACTTCCGGAGTGAGCAGCCACGATCCTATATCAGGAGCAGTAATTATGTATTCGATAGAAGAGGCACCGAACAAGCCGTTCACTTTGGTACACTCAACCTTTAAGTACGGCAAAATTGCCTGCTTGATAGGTTGATCCAGTTCCTGCTCATTTTCGCCGAGCATTTCTTTTACATACTGCGGCAGCTTTGAATAATCGCTTTGCATACCCGGCAGATCAAGACTTCCCGAATTGATAGTTTCTACAACTTCCTGACTGTGGATATTAAGCGTTATTATATTTCCGAAACCAAACCATAAAAACAAAAGAAATGCCGCAATTCCCGCAACCCAAAGAAAGAAACACACAACACCCGGTATCTTACGTTTTTTTGCTTGTTTCGGTTGTTTGCGGTTCTGCTGTTGGATAGGCTGAGGAGCTTGTACATATGTTATTTGCTGCTGTTCTTGCATCAGCTGCTGCTGATAGCCTGCAAGATAAAATCCGCAATTTGTACAATACGATGTTTGCCCGTTCAGTTCAACACCGCAATTAGGGCAATTATAGCTCATTGTTTTCTCCTTAATATTTTATAAGATTTTGCGTCATGCCAATATATATTGTTCAAGCAAATATTCTGCGTTATTTTCTGTTTATAAAGTTTTATTTTTGCGGGATGTCACGGATAGCCAAATAATACCTGTCAGTGCCAAAAGGATGCTGATAAACTGAGAAGTCGACAGTAATCCGCCGAAGACAAATCCACGTATGACATCTCCTCTTAAAAATTCGTCAAAAAAGCGAACTATTGCATAAGAGCATAAATATAAAGGCATTAGCCTTCCTTTCAGTCGTAGGTAAAATGCTGATGCTCCATGCATTTTCTTGCCGCGTACACGGTTATACATATAATTCAGAATTATGAAAAGAATTAAGTTGCAAAACGCCTCCAAAAGCTGAACAGGAAAGCGCTGCACATCATTAAGCTCGGGTACATAAGGATTACCATGGGCAGTAAATCCGATGGATGATTCTATTCCGTAGCAGCAACCGCCTAAAAAGCAGCCAACTCGTGCAAACGAATGAAAAAGCGGAATTAGCGGAGCCATTGCATCCATATACAGCTCTCTGTCAAGTTTTCTTCGACTGATATACAGCCAACCGGTAAAGAAACCGCCTATCAAGCCGCCGTAAAAAACCTGACCGCCCCAAATGGCTGCTACTCTCATCCAAAAATCAACAAATGAAGTAGACTCAAAAAGAATTCCCCAATGGGTTATGTTTGTCAACCCATAGAGAAAATGTCCCCCAAAGAGAACACCTACCGCTGAAACAAGCAGCATAATTATAGCATCATTGTCGTTAAGTCCCTGATGTCTGATTTTTCTGCATAACAAAAAACCGACAAGCAATGCACCTATCAATGACATAACTATATACATAGATGTCTCCTTGCCAAGGAATGTAAAAGTCGGAAACATACAAACTCCTTTTGAAAAAATGAGAGCATAAGCTTATCTATGCAAATGCTCTCATTTTAATCACAAAACTAAATATTACCAGTAGTAAGCACTGGATGCACAAGCAGAGCACAAAGCGCCGGGGCAAGTGCATACAACGATCCACATAACCGCAAAAGCTGCTCCGACAATGCCGCAAACAAGTCCGGCAGTAGCCAAACCGGATGCCTTATTATAGCAAGCTACGGACTTAGCTCGACCTATTACTCCGAAGATGATACCGAGAATAGCGCATATAGTGCCTACCCAAGGAACTACAAGACCACAAATACCGAGTACAAGAGCTGCTATAGACAACCCCTTACCGTCGTCTCGCTTCTGCTGCTGAGCAAAAGGCTGCTGATAGCCGCCCTGATAGGGCTGCTGCTGATACTGAGGCGCCTGTTGGAATCCATGAGGCTGCTGATACTGGGGAGCCTGCTGGAAGCCCTGGGGCTGCTGAGGCTGAGAAGCCTGCTGGAAGCCCTGCGGCTGCTGAGGCTGAGGAGCCTGCTGGAAGCCCTGCGGCTGCTGAGGCTGAGGAGCCTGCTGGAAGCCCTGGGGCTGCTGAGGCTGAGAAGCCTGCTGGAAGCCCTGCGGCTGCTGAGGCTGAGGAGCCTGCTGGAAGCCCTGCGGCTGCTGAGGCTGAGAGGCCTGCTGGAAGCTCTGGGGCTGCTGAGGCTGAGAAGCCTGCTGGAAGTCCTGCGGCTGCTGAGGCTGAGGATTTTGAACAGCGTCAAGCTTTGTTCCGCAATTTCCGCAGAAAGTTGCGTTATCGCTCAACTGAGCCTGACACTTCGGACAATTTTTCATTTTGTGTCCCTCCATAAATATTTATTTACATCCAATAGGATTGTAATGTACATCAGTGGACTTGATAATAGCCACATACAGCCTGTATGCGGCTATTATCATGAACAGATAAGATTAATATGTGTTATTCAGAAATTCTGTTGAAACGGTACTGCAGTATTTGAAAGAGAACGCATTTTTCCTTTATATGTGATCAGAAATACACCAAACATTATGGTAATAGCCGCAGAAAGCAACGCTGCTGTAGCTGATACGAGAGAATTCCAATAGCCATATCTTATAGCAGCAAATGAACCAATGAAAGAAAGCAGCGAGCTTATACCGGACAATCCTCCGGAAATAAACAGCAGTACGGCAACATATGTAGATATTTTATCTGAAGCCTGACCTGTTACAATTGTTTTCTTTACAGTATTAAGTGACTTTATCACCATCACATAGTAAATAATCGCCATTACAAATATAGCTGTAATAAGAAGGAGCAGAGCGATAAATACACCAACCACTGCATCAGAATCAAGATTGATGTAATATCTCAACTCATCTGCTGCTATTATACATACTATTAAAGCTATCTCAACTATAGCCATAACAATACATAAAAGTACCAGTTCATATATCACAACACCCTTGAAGATGGAAAATCCGGCTGTAGACATTGTATTCTGAATCTTATTTTTAGCAGATGAAAATACCAGCCACATACCCAATACGATTAGAAAGGAAGGGATAGCAGTAAGTATGGTTGTCACAATACTTGAGCCGTTGATATAGTTCATCATATCATAAAGATCTGATGAATCGATACCAAAGTTGGCTGCAACAGTATAAATGCTGCTGAGTGCAGAATTACCCATAAGGCCGCCGATAAGACTGAGAACGACAGCGACTGTATACATTATAATTGTTACAAGTGCAAGCGGAGATGAGAATGCTGCTTTTACAGTTTGCAGCACTACAGGTGCGTTTGCACCTACAGGCTGAGGATTATATTGATTATACTGATTATACTGAATTTTGATTATAAACGGCTTGTCCGTATTGAGGTGCTGCCTGAGCAAACATTGTTCCGCAGTAAGGACATACTACGGCATTGTCATCCACAACTGCTTGACAGTTAATACAAGTTTTCATATTTATCCTTTCTGATATTATAGTTTTTAATTAATCAGACTCAGCTGGGTGTTGATTCCTGAACATTTACGTTATAAGTAGCTATTGATTTATGCACATCGTCATAAGACTCGCTACCAACGTACCATTTGCCCTCTTTCTGATCGGCACTAAAGTCGTAATTGCTGTTTCCGGATGTATCAGCATAGACATTGTTAAATGATGCATAAAAATAATATACGGTATTGTTTTCAATTTCGTTGTCGTTCAAGGTTACTGAATAAACAAGCCACAAAGTGTTCTTTGTACTGTCAGAAGTGCTTTTAGGTGTTGTCATGAATGCCTTATACAACTTAAAGTCATCGCCGATATACTGATTTTTATAATCACGATATCTGTTGTTGTGTACAATTGATCCCCAGTTTGTATACAATTGATCCTTTATTGTATCCTTAACTTGATCTGCAATAGATGCGCTTCCGTCAGCACCCTTATTATAAAGGTTAGTCAACTTTGTTACATCAGTAACATATGCCCCCAGTTCGCTGACCTTTGCTTCCTTAGTAAGATTTTTAAGGACAACTCCATAATCTGCTGCCAAATAGTCCTCGGAAATATCAGCTGTTAAAGTAACAACATCGCCGGTGCTCAGTTTATTGCTCTTATCAATTTCAACGTAGAAGCTTCTGCTGTAGTACCAACCATCCATTTTATAGACAACTTCACTGCTGTTTTCATTAATAATAAATGTTATATCTCCGACAGTTACTTCAGCTTCTTCGCTTACGATGCTAGCCTTTCCCTCACCTTCGATGCCTGAAAAGCTAATATCAAAATGCTCCATTACATCAAATACCGCTGCCTCATCAAGCTCAGGTACTGTAACCTTCTTGGTGGTACTTGTAAGAATTACACCGTACTCAGCAAATTCCCCTGCATCGGTATTAACAGAAAGAGTAACTTCATCGCCTGAGCTGAGGCCAGAGTTATTGTCCAAAGAAATATACAAGGTTCTGTTGCTGTACCACTCATCAGACGAACAGTATACATAATCACTGTCTTCGTTTATGCTGAATGTAATATCGCCAACCTTAACTTCAGTCTCTTCACTTGTTATAGCAGCGCGTCCTGCACCGTCTATGCCGCTGAAGCTAACATCAAAATACTTCATAACGTCAAAGGTTGACGCCGTTTTCAGCTCAGCAACTGTATATTCGTACGTATCCTTTTTGAGCTTAAAGCCGTATTCTTTAGCTACTTTCTCATCACAGGTAAAGGTAAAGGTTATTACATCATCATTTGTAAGATTAGTACTCTTTTTGCCTTCAGGATATTCAATTTCTATATCCAGGGCACTTGTTATAGCAGTTCTGGCTGCTTCATACTCCAAATATGCTTTTGAAGCCTGTTGGAGATCACCCATCAATGATGACAGAGACGACGATGAAGCCGAATTACTGCTCTTTTTAAGTTTGGCAGTGTACTTGCCTCCTGTGGCAGCATCAAAGAATTCATCTTCATCTAAATCCCAAACAAAGTTGCTGTAGCCTTCGTAGCCGTCAACGTTAATTTCCATGTAGTCTGCAACGTTTACGCTTCTGGGCATAAGGGCTATTACAACTATAAGAACTATTAAAGCCACAAGAACACCTGCACCGATAAGTATAAACTTCTGATACTTATTCCACAGTTCCTTAAAGTCTATTTTGATTTTTTTCTTTTCAGGAGCCGGCTGTGCTACAGTATTTTGAGCAAGAGCTGCACCGCAACTGGTACAGAAATTAAGGTCGTGATCAACAGTAGCATTACAATTAGGGCATACTTTAGGTAATGCCGCATCGCCGGATTCCTGAACTACTGCATTAAAGGGCTCTCCGCAGGAAGTGCAAAAATTAACATCGTCTTCTACCTGCGCTTGACACTTTGGACAAATCTTCATCTTTTTTCTCCTTTTTTATATCAAAAATATAACTGATACTAAAGCTTTAACTTTAGAATCAAGATATTTGATTAAGCTTTTGGATTACAGCTTTGTAATCTCGGACTCAACAGTTTCAAAATACCGGTCATATTCACTGAATTCTTGTTCGAATTTAGCAAATTCAGCAGACAGCTGACTCATGGATGCCGCAGTATTTCACGCCTCAATCTCGCAATTTTCGGCAATACGCTTTTTTCTTAGCGGTCATCAAAATCCGGGCAATACCGACTATAACACCGCCGCCCGTTACAACCAGCATCGCCGGTAATGCTGGAGCAAATACTCCTGCTATTGAGGCTGCACCAACACCGAACCAGATAAAACTGGGCCATATCTTTTGATATGCAGTCAGAGTATCCGACTTATTCTTGAAAAGCTATTGATCTTTGTAATCTCTCCACCGACATTTTTTAGATCACCCGTGGTTTCATATTCGCTGATCGCAACATTCAAAACGCTTCTGTACAGTAATCTATAGCTATCGACATTACGTTTTATAGCCGTAAAGCTTAGATTTTTTGTAAGCCTGAACATCATCTGGCGAATAGCAGGGTTGACTTCTGCCAAATCCTTTTAGAAAAAATCATTATTGTCACCGTCAAGAAGAGAAAAATATTATTATTCAAAACGCATAAATCCGCAGCATAACACTGATTTATGTTGCGGATTTGTTTGCAAATAATTAAGCAAACATTAACATAACGAGAACAGTTTATCATAAGTTAAAGGAAAATTCAAGATATTTTGACAAAAAAGTATGCTATTTTGCGCATTTATTGCAAATATTTATACAACAACAAAACCATTCTATTTTTTAAGATTAACAAATTGAACAACTGTTTTATCAAGGTTTTATGAATTTTATAAATCGGTTAGCAGCCGTCCAGCTAACAGCGTAATACCGAATATTTTGTACAACATTTTGTAAAATTTTTACTAATCAAAAAAAGCTCCGGAATCTGCTTCATACTCTTCATGTTCTGCGATGCTCACACAAGGCAAATGTGAACTTTCCCTTAGCTTCCTCCGCAATAACCCTTACAATCACGCTCATACTTTTCAGTTGTATTCAGCTTTTGAACCGAACCGTAAAAACCGGTCAAGGATAATTATCCTTGCTTACGTCAAGTCCGATACTTAAAACGACATATGCTGCTTTTGTTATATACTGATGATTTTCCTTCACCTTATAGTGTATAGCATCCATAAAGATAACCTGTCCGTCTGAGATGTCTACATCATAGAGATTTTTAATTAGTTCGGAAATATCTCGTTAAACAGCTCTTTCATGCTGTTCACGGTCTCGTTCGTGCCTCAGAAGTGCCGGATATTTACGAATTCTCTCGGTAATTCTTCTGACGCTTTTCCCATAATAAAAATACTTCCTTTCAGATTTCTTCTCTCTTTGGGTTTCGTCTGTCCGGAAGTATTTATTAGCTTTTGCACAAGATTTGCTGGGATCTCGGTACATACCGCCTTCAATTCTCCGTTAAGAATATCATGGTAATTCGACAGGACTTTTTGCGCAGCGAATGTGTTAATATCCAAACCGAGTCCCGACCTCCGAAACCGAGGCTATATCATGCAGCAGCGCGCCAAGCTCGACAATTTCTTTATCAGCGCCGTATCTATCAGCTAATACAAGTGCTTCCTTAACTTACAAGTTTAATATGCTGCTCCCAATAATCAAAATGATCAAGAGCTTTATCAGCATACTCCTTATTTGCAAGCATAAGCTTATCTCTTTTGCTTGCAATTGCTGTCATCTTTACTCACCTTTGCTCTCTTATTTAACTATAAATAAAAAAATAAATCCGAACCCATCCCCAACAAGGAAAAAGTTCGGATTTATACTGTTTGTGAGGCGGCTACGAAAAAGATGTTTTTGCGTTTTTTGATTATGGTTTTGAACCCATGTGCTTTTTCGAACATCTGGAAACCCACACTTTGACCGCCCATATTATCTTTGTATTTATTATACATCATAATACTATATTTGTCAATAATGCAATTATGAATTTTAAGGAATCAGTTGCTCTCGTACTTCAAGACCGCCGACGAACACCACCTTTATTTCT
>CAZBAR010000016.1:0-53146 GCA_964490165.1 uncultured Lachnospiraceae bacterium
CCATTTTCTTGCCCTGAGAATCAGTAAGAAGCGTTATAGTCATAGCATGAGCGTCCTTACCCAGCTTACGGCGGATAAGCTCGGTTCCGCCCAGCATATTGCTCCACTGGTCATCTCCGCCGAACTGCATATTGCAGCCGTAGTCTTTATAAAGCTGATAGAAGTCGTAGGACTGCATTATCATATAGTTAAATTCAAGGAAGCTGAGCCCCTTTTCCATACGCTGCTTATAGCACTCTGCGCGGAGCATATTGTTTACAGAGAAGCAGGCGCCGACCTCGCGAAGCAGGTCAACATAGCCCAGCTTCAAAAGCCAGTCCGCGTTGTTTACCATCATCGCCTTGCCCTCGCCGAAATCAATAAAGCTCTCCATCTGGCGCTTGAAGCACTCGGCGTTATGGTCTATATCCTCTTTAGTAAGCATTTTACGCATATCTGTTCTGCCTGAGGGGTCGCCTATCATAGTCGTACCGCCGCCGATAAGCGCAATGGGTCTGTTGCCTGCCATCTGCAGACGCTTCATAAGAGTAAGCGCCATAAAGTGACCTGCAGTAAGGCTGTCTGCGGTGCAGTCAAAGCCTATGTAGAATACAGCCTTGCCCTCATTGATCATTTTACTGATCTCTTCTTCATTGGTTACCTGGGCAATAAGGCCGCGTGCTTTAAGTTCGTCGTAAAGTTTCATTTTTCCAAGTTACGGACAGTATCCGTACTCCTTCCATTCTGTGTTTATATAATAATTATTTATCCTGTTTATTAGCACAAAGCATTTCGACAGCGGCTGTTATCTGCTTGTCCGTTATATTTATGCCGCCGATAATGCGCGCGATCTCGCCGACGCGCTCATCTCCCGAAAGCTCTCTTACAAAGCTCTCTGCTCTGCCGTCTATCTCTTTTTTCTCAATAAGATAGTGATTATCAGCGTGAGAAGCCACCTGCGCCGAGTGTGTGACACATATGACCTGAGCATCCTTTGACAGCTCGGAAAGCTTTATTCCGATGCGCTCGCTTGTACCGCCGGAAACGCCGGTATCTATCTCATCAAAAATAACACACCCGACGCCTTTTTTCTTTGCTTCCGCACATTTCAGCGCCAGCATTATTCTTGACACCTCACCGCCGGACGCGATCTTCGCAAGCGACTGCGGCTCCTCACCGGGGTTTGTAATAACGGTAAAATCAACGCTGTCACATCCGCGCGGTGTGAATTTTTCCTCCCCCGCAGGATTTTGCCGTACTTCTGCAAAGAAACGGACTTTAGGCATATCCAGAAATTTCAATGTATTCATTATTTCTTCAGACAGCCGTTTTGCGCCGTCACGGCGCTGCTCCGTAATTTTGGCAGCTGCATCAAGCGCCTCGCGCCTGAGCGCTTTGTACTCTGACTCAAGCTCTGCAATGCGGTCGTCTCCTGCCTCAAGGTCATGCAGCTTTTTCTTAGCGTCATCTCTGAATGCTATTACCTCTTCAAGAGTGGCGCCGTACTTTTTTTCCAGCCTTGAAATTGCAGCAAGGCGGGTCTCCACTTTGTCAAGCTGCCTTTCCGGGTCTGCGCCGTCTTCATCATCAATAAGAGAATGCGCCGTTTCAGCTATATCGATGACCTCAATACGGTATTCCTCAAGACGGTCAGCCATTTCTTCAGCGCCGTCCATAACGTCTGAAAGCTGCCGCAGAGCAGCAGCCGCCCGATCAAGCAAATATGCGGCTGAAGCGCCCTTTTCGCCCGGTGCAAGCGCACGATACACAAGATTTGCATTTTTCGTAACGGCCTCAAGACTTTTCAGCTTCAGCCGCATTTTTTCGAGCTTTTCTTCTTCATTTACATCGGTAATTCTGACCTTATCGATCTCCGATATCTGATATTTCAGAATATCGGTCATCATATTTTTATCCGTCATTGACTTTTTTAGCTCTTTTATCTCGTTACGCTTTTCCATCAGACGGACATATATTTCGTGATATTTTTCGACCGATTCGGTGCAGCCTGCGTAATCATCAAGTATCAATATGTGTGCCGCTTTGTCATAAAGCGATGTAGACTCATTCTGACCGTGGAGAGAAATAAGCTCAGCCGCGGCCTCCCTGAGTGCGGCAACGGACACACTTCTGCCGTTTATTTTAGCGCTGCCGCGACCGTCGGCACTGATCGTGCGGCAAATGCAGGCTTCGCCGTTTTCATCAAAAATACCACCGGGTTCACCGCAAAATATGGCGGTGACGGATCCTGCATTTTCGCCGTATCGAACAAGCTCTTTTGACGCCTTTGCGCCAAGCAGCAGGGCGATAGAATCCATAAGCACGGACTTACCGGCGCCGGTCTGACCCGTTATAACGGAAAATCCGTCACCAAGCTCAATGTCAAGCTGTCTTGCAACAGCGATATTTTCAACAGACAGAGCTCTCAGCATTATTCATATCCCCCTTCACAAGTATTTTTCCAAAAATCATTTGCCGATCATTTTCCTGATCTCTGCCGATGCGCCAGATGCGCCCTCGGCGCTGTGCGTTGCTATAAACAAAGTATCGTCACCGGCAACGCAACCCATTACACCTGCAATTTCCATAGCGTCTATTCCCGCTGCGACTGCCTGAGCCATTCCGGGATAAGTCTTTATAACTATGAGATTCATTGCACATTCAATGCTTATAACAGAAGCTGCAAGAGCACTTGAATAAATATGATGTCCGTCTCTTTCAGTCGCCTGAGATATTACATATTTATATTTGGAGCCTGCTGTCATAGATTTTGTAAGCTTCAGCTCGCGTATATCTCTTGATACGGTAGCCTGTGTGACATTGAAGCCGCTGTCTCTGAGCGCTGAGATAAGCTCCTCCTGCGTCTCTATATCATTGTTCTCTATAATTTCTAATATTGCATTATGTCTTTTACTTTTCATATCAGTGAAGATCCTTTAATTGTCTTTAGGTCTGTACGAAAGCTTTGTATTAAGCAGCTTTACAAAGCTGCCGTTGCCTATACGTACAAGAGGCGCCGTACAGGTGCTTCTGGATATTCTTACAACATCGCCGTCCTCAAGCTCGTAAACTTCTCTGCCGTCGAGAGAAAGGTATATTTTATTGCCGCGGCATCTCGCATTTCTTATTTCAAGTACAGTACGTCCTCTGAATATAGTAGGTCTGTTATTATTCAAATGATGGGGGCATATGGGCGTTGAGCATATACAGCTGAGCTCGGGATCCATAACGGGTCCCCCTGCCGACATTGAATATGCACTGGAGCCTGTAGGCGTGGAGATTATAACGCCGTCGCTTCGCATTGAATGTGCAAGCATACCATTTGCATACAGCTCAAACTCAAGAAGCTTCGGTATAGGTCCGTTAGACAGCACAGCATCGTTAAGCGCAGGGCTTTTTGCAGTAACAACAGTACCGTCCTGCTTAATAATAACAACATCAAGCATCATTCGTTTCTGAACATTGAATTCGCCGTCAATTATTTTTTTCAGCTCATCAGTCCTGTGATGGCTGATCTCCGCCATATATCCGACAGTTCCGAAATTTATTCCGACTATGGGGATATTCATTCCCGCAGTCGTGCGTGCAACATCTATAATAGTTCCGTCACCGCCCAAAACTACCAAAAGGTCAGGTGCAAGCTCTGCTATTTTTTCGCCCACAGCAGCACACACCTCGGCAGCCGTCGCCTCCACACCCCAGGAAATAAGATCTCTGACTATACGGTCGGCAGCTTCGAGAGCAGCCGACTTTTCGGGATTCGGAAGCACTAAAACTTTATTTGTATTCACTTGGAATATACCGCCTTATCTATTTGTTCTTTAGTAACAACGGAGCGCTCTCCGTTTATTGCCATCATCAGGAATTCGCGGTTGCCGTCTCCGCCGAAAATCGGGGACGGTATAATGCCGACAACACCCAGCATAAGCAGCGCAGCCTGATCGCACACCCTGCCGACGGCAGCAGCCATAGCTTTTTTATCCTTGACAATTCCGCCCTTGCCCAAAGCAGCTCTGCCGCACTCAAACTGAGGCTTAATAAGCCCTATGTAAATTCCGCCGTCTTTTAAGGTTCTTGCGACGGCGGGCAAAATCAAGGTCTGGGATATAAACGAAACATCGCAGACGGCAACATCTGTCTTTTCGCCCAATTTTTCATACGTAAGCTCACGCGCATTAAAATTTTCTATATTTACAACTCTTTTGTCTCCCAGCAGTTTTTCCGCCAGCTGACCGCTGCCTGAGTCTACAGCATATACTTTTTCAGCCCCGCGACCGAGAAGACAGTCCGTAAAACCGCCGCTGGAAGCACCGATATCAACGCACACATCTCCGCTGACATCGACTCCGAAATGATCCAGCGCGGCCTCAAGCTTAACGCCGCCGCGGCTCACATAGGTATAAGGAACGCCTGTAACAGCAACTGCGTCATCTTCACCGACGTCATATGACGGCTTGGTCACCGCTTTGCCGCTGACAATTACAAATCCGTCTGAAATGAGCGTTTTTGCAAAGGTTCGGCTTTGCGCCAATCCCTTCTCAAAAAGGTAAATATCAAGTCTCACTTTTCACGCTTGCACAGATATTCAGGCAATGCACATATATATTCGCTGTTTTCCATATCAGCAAATATTCCGGCTGCATAGCTTGAAAGTCTTTCTGCTTCCTTTTCAGCTTCTTCTACGGTCATAAATGACAGTATTGTTTTTTTGCCGTTTTTCTCATCACTTCCGACAGGCTTACCAAGCACTTCACTGCTGCTTTTTACATCAAGCAGATCGTCAACTATCTGAAAAGCAAGACCTATCGCCATTGAATAAGAATATATTTTATCGCGCACAGCCGTTTCGGGATGATCAACAGCGGCATAATAGCCGATCATTGACGCTGTTTTTATAAGCGCGCCCGTTTTTCTGTTATGAAGATACTTAAGCGCCTCAAGACTTGAGCAGTCGCTCCTCAGATCAAGCTCCTGACCGAGACACATACCCGCGGCACCGGAACCGTGGGAAAGCTCATATATCGCGTACCTGTTCATTCTGTCGTTGTTTGTAAAATCAAGCACAGCGGTCTCAAAGGCATAAGTCAGAAGCGCATCTCCTGCAAGCAGCGCAGTAGACTCGCCGAATGCCTTGTGGCAAGAGGGCTTGCCGCGGCGCATATCGTCGTTATCCATACACGGCATATCGTCGTGAATAAGAGAGTATGCGTGTATCATCTCAACAGCGCTTGCATATGCCGCCGCATCCTCACGTCTGCCGCCGAACATAATACAGAACTCATTTGTCAAAAAGGCGCGTATCCGCTTTCCTCCGCCGAGAACTGCATACCGCATAGCCTCCGCCATATTTCCGCCGCCGAGAAGCTGCCTGTCAAGTCTGCGATCAAGCTCATGCTCCATATATTCGGCGTTTTCTCTGACTCGCTCTGCTATATTTATAATTTCTTCCATACGATACGATCTCCGTTCCACCGACGGGCGGTGTTTTAGTTTTCAATGGGCTTCATTTCAACTTCGCCGTTTTCGGTAAGCACAGTTACCTTTTGTCTTGCGTTGTCGAGCTTTGAATTGCAAAGCTTGACAAGAGACACGCCCTCCTCAAACAGCTCAAGGGATTTATCCAAAGGTGCGTCTCCGCCCTCAAGAGAGCGGACTATTGCTTCAAGTCTTGCAAGTGCAGCTTCAAACTGCATATCATTATTTTTATCTTCCATTTTCATTATTCCCTTCATTGTCGTCTGTTATATACGGATCTACTGAAACTGCCGACGCGAGTATCTCTCCGTCGCGAAGCTTCATCACGATCTCATCACCCGCGCAAACGTCACCAACACTTTTTATGACTCTTTCGCCGCTGAATATTGCCGAATATCCTCTGGAAAGAACGGAAAGCGGGTTAAGTGCATTAAGCGATGCCGCACCTTTGGCAAGCTTTGCAGCCTTATCTGCAATTTGTGCACCCTCAGCTCTGTAAAGTCTGTCGGAAAGCTGCATTACGGACATACACCTGTCGTCAATAGTATTCATAGGAGAGGTCAGCGCACGTGAAGCGGCAAGGCGCCGCAGTCTGTCTGATAAATTATCCATTCTGCGTAAAAGAATTGCCGACTCTCTTGAAATAATATTATTAAATTTTGCTCGCAGCTCCGATGTTTCGGGAACTGCAAGCTCAGCCGCAGCTGACGGAGTAGGCGCTCGTCTGTCAGCGACCATATCGCACACGGTGAAATCAGTTTCGTGTCCGACGGCAGATATGACCGGTATTCCGGAGTTCGCCACAGCCATGGCAACGCGTTCGCTGTTAAACGCCCACAGATCCTCAATGCTGCCGCCGCCGCGCCCGACGATCAGAACATCAGCAGCGCCGTTCTGATTGAAATACTCAATACCCCGCGCAACGCTTTCCACGGCTCCCTCACCCTGAACAAGAGCGGGATACACACGGATATGCGCAAAAGGAAAACGGCGTGATGTGATATTTATAATATCCCTTACAGCAGCGCCGGTAGGTGATGTTACAACGCCGACAACTGACGGGATCTTAGGAAGCGGCTTTTTTCTTGCATCGTCGAAAAGGCCCATTGATGAAAGCTTACGCTTTAACTGCTCTATAGCAATATACATCGCGCCGACACCGTCAGGCTCAATTTTATCGCAGTAAAGCTGGTACGTGCCGTCTCTCACAAACGCGGATATTCTTCCGTGGGCGATGACCTTCATTCCGTTCTCCGGAATAAAACCAAGACCTGCCGCGGCACTGCGAAACATCACGCTGCGAAGTGCGCCGTTCTCATCCTTAAGTGAAAAATAGTAGTGACCTGAGCTGTGCGCCTTGAAATTAGAGATCTCGCCCTTTATATATATGTCGGTAAGAGGAGGATTGCAGTCAAGCAGATCCTTTATATACTGATTCAGCTGAGAGACCGTAAGCGCCGACGGAAAGCGCATCTGCGATATATCGATATTGTTGTCCACGGCGCGACTCCTTAGTTTTATATATTAAAATATTTGCGTCTTGCAAGCAAGGCTATGCCTGCGGCGTTATCGGAGGAATAAACCGGATCGGCAAAAGAGCCGAAATGTGAAAGACGCTTTTTAATGATCGAACAGCTCATTACTCCGCCGGCATAGATCACAGGTATATCACCGTATTCATCAAGAAGATTTTTTGTAAGAGCTTCAAGAGTACGCAACACAAAATCTATAACATATGCCGCCGTGAGCGACTTGTCTTTGCACTCTTCATACAGCTTTCCTGCCCTGTTTTCAATTCCGGACATATTGCAGGACATACCCTGAACCGATATTGAAGCGCGTGAGAATTTATTTGTATTCTGCAAAGCCAATGCTTCAAGCGCAGGGCCGCAAGGAAACGAAAGTCCCATCATAACACCGGCGCGGTCAATTGCCTGACCTGCATTTATATCAAGTGTACCGCCGATGCGGCTTATGTCAAACGGCCTACCTCCGTCGCCTGCGTCAGCCAGAAGAATATCCGTAGTACCGCCTGAAACATGAAAAGCAGCGAAGCGCTGCCCGTAAAGCTCCTGCCTTCCGGCAGAATAAAGGGCTGCGGCTATGTGCCCGCACTGGTGTGAAAAATCAAAATATGCCGCACCTGAAGCGGCGGCAGCGGCGCGTGCCGCACTTGCCCCTGCAAGAAAGCAAGGCATATACGAGCCCTCAGCATCTCGCGGTCTCTCACTTACTCCGACCGCAAGCAGCTTATATTCTTCGCAAAGCTTTTCCCCTATCTCCCTGAGAAGTTCCGGAAGCTGAACCGTATGGTGGAACAATGCATCGCTCTGACGCAATCCCCTCTGACCTTCGGCAACTGGCAAAAGCTTTTTCAAATTCAGAATTATCTCTCCGTCCTCACTGCAAAGCGCAGCAGAGGTAGTGTAATTACTGGTATCTATACCGAGAAAAACACCCTTCAAGTTCACTCACCGTCCTGAATTTTGCCGCTGTTTCTCGCAAGTCTGTTGAGAATACCGTTTATAAACGATGTGCTTTTTTTATCGTTATATATCTTTGAGATCTCAAGTGCCTCATTTATGGCAACCTTGGCAGGCACGTCGGTATATATCATCTCACCTGTCGCCATACGAAGAATCGCACGTGTAACACAGCTCATACGCGCAAGAGTCCAGCCCTCGGCGGCAGCAGCAATAGCGCTATCGATGCTCTCTGCATTTTCAGTGCAAGCAGCATAAAGAGTATCTGTAAATTTTGAAGTCTGGGCCTCTCGTACTCTTACTGCACGGGAGTATATTTCATCTGCTTCTACAGACTTGTGAAAATCAGCCTCATAAAGCAGCTCAAAAACGCATATTCTGCCTTCACGCTTTGTCATAACGGCACCTCTTCTTAAAAATTGCATAATTTTTCATTGTAATAATTATACCTCATATGCCATTCATTGTCAATGAATATACACACAAATATACATTAAAATATTCATTTTCCGACTATTATCTGCGATGGAAAACAGTTATCAAAATAAAGACGGCAGGTAAGTAAAAAATAATATTGAAAACACAGGAGATCAAAAATATGAAAAAAATTATAACAATTATACTTTGCGCCGCTTTGTGCTTCAGCTTATGTGTAGGCATCGGCGCGGATCATATAAAATGGATAGATTTCACCCCCACATCAGCCGCTATGACTGACGCACTGAACGCCTGCTGCGAGATGCACAAAGACAATATCGAGTGCAGCTTCAGTGAGCTGCTGGCATATATTGCGGCTGAGCTCGGCGGTGACTTCAAGATGTATAAAAAAGAGAAGATGACAGCTGCCGCCGATATCATAAAGAACGGCGGAAATCTTTCGGAAAGCGCAAAAAACAAAAAATTATTCAACTATTACAGCGAAGCATACGAAGCCGTGCTGGGCGGTATGGTAGGCGAATACACAGAGCAAAGCTATGACGGCGGCAGTGAGAAAAAATACGGACTTCGCGCATATTCACCCATTGCACAAGGATACTATTTCAACCATTATGACGACTTCGGGGCATCCCGCTCCTTTGGATACAAGCGCAACCACCTGGGTCACGATCTTATGGGCTCCGTGGGCACCCCCATAGTTGCAGTTGAGGGCGGATATGTTGAAGCCTGCGGTTGGAATATGTACGGCGGCTGGCGTATAGGCATACGCTCATATGACGGCAAAAGATACTATTATTATGCACATTTGCGCAAGGGTCATCCCTACGCCGATATGTATGAGGGCAAGCAGGTGTCGGCAGGCGAGGTCATAGGATATTTGGGTATGACAGGCTATTCTTCAAAGCCCGACACCAATAATATCAATGTTCCCCACTTGCACTACGGACTTGAGGTAATATTTGACCCGGAGCAAAAGGACGGCTGGAACCAGATATGGATAGATATGTACGCTATAACAGATTTTCTCGAAAAGAACAAGGCGCCTGTAAAAAGCATTGACGGAGAATATGTTTCCATGCGCACCTCTGTAGCTGATTGTGATCCGGACTAATTTACAATTTTGACTTGAACTTTACGCTTCGCAGTGGTATGATAATAGCATCAACAATATGAGGATGCATATGAAGACAATAGATTATTTGAAGAAGATCATATCACGCGGATGCGTAATATTCACCGTAGTTACACTGATATCCTACTCTGTCGGTGCTGCTCTTTCAAACAGCGAAAAATCTTTTATACCGAATATAAAATTTATATGGCTGTTTTTTGTCTTTTCACTGCTTCTTGCAGCGGCAAATCAAATACTTTCGGCTAAAAAGATCGGGCTCAGCGTGCGAATGCTCATACACTTTGCAGTATGCGCCGCTCTCTATTTCGTATGCGTAGTGCTGTGCGGCGGTTATATCTCGAACGGCGCACAGACGCTTATTGCCATGGCACTTTTTGCGCTCGTATACGTTATTTGCGGCACAGTGTGTGCCATAGTTATACACAGAAAAGAGAAAAAGCTTGATAACAGCAAGGAGTATGTAAGTCAGTTCAGATAATAAGACCGAGCTGCATATATTCAGATATACAAAAATACCATCCGTCGGACGGATGGTATTTTTCGCTTTTATTATAACACTTTGCATTAAAATTACTTTTCTGAAAGCATCAGCACTCACCGACGTGGTACAGATGTTTTAGCTCATATTACTGCTTATTACTCCACTGTATGCAATGGATCAAAGCCGCAGCGTGACAAGAACTCTCTTGCAATAAGCGTTGCGCCTATCTGATTGGGATGAATTCTGTCCCACGCAATGAAAGAAGAATGACGGTACTTGAAGTATTTATCAAACATTGCCTGCAAGTCGATAAACTCAACACCGTATTCCTCTGCAAGCTCACGGCAAGCATTACCGTATTCGTCCATACGCGCTCTCATAGGGTCTTGCTTCAAAGGCTCCATATAGTAAGGTGACAGGATAAATATACCTCTGACGCCCTCTTTTGCCTTTGCCATTTCTACCATTTTGCGAACGTTTTCCTTGTAATCCTCAGGCGATATATGCTGCTCCTTCTGAGCGGGAGAGTCAAACTGTCTCCAGCAATCGTTACCGCCTATGCATATTGACACGAAGTCGGGATCAAGGTCAATAACGTCACGCTGAAATCTTTTCAGAAGATCGGCAGAGGAATCGCCGTTGATACCTGAGTTTGTGACCCTTACTCTGACCTCAGGATAGTATGCCGCAAGCATATTATCAACTACTCGTACATAGCTGCGTCCCAGCGCATCCCAAAGAGAACCGTCGCCTACAGGCTGATCGCTTCCCATATCAGTTATAGAATCGCCTGCAAAAACGATTCTGTCCATATCCTTGAATATCATAACAGTGCTATACCTGCTTCCTTACAAATTTTCAAAGTTTCTGCATCCCATGCGCCTGACTGTACCTCGCCTATATGCGCACAGCCCATAAGCAGCATACAAAGTCTTGACTGACCGATACCGCCGCCGATCGTGAGAGGCAGCTCGCCGTCAAGCAGCGCCTTGTGGAACGGAAGTGCTGCTCTTTCCTCGCAGCCTGCAATTTTAAGCTGCTTTGCCATGCTTTCAGCGTCCACTCTTATACCCATTGAGGATATCTCAAATGCACGCTCCAAAAGCTCGTTATAAACGATAATATCGCCGTTCATTTCCCAGTCGTCATAGTCGGGCGCTCTGCCGTCGTGACGCTTGCCGCTTTTCAGAGCCTTGCCTATCTGCATAAGGAATATGGTCTTGTGCTCACGTGCAAACTCTGTCTCGCGCTCAGCGGGCGTCAGATCGGGATACATATCCTCCAGCTCCTGAGTGGTCACAAAAGTAATATCGCGGCAAACAGAAACGTCGATCTCGGGAAACTCCCATTTCAGCTCGTCGGAGGTGTTGCACACAGCACTGACTATACGGCGAACTGTCTCCTTGAGAAATTCAACGTTTCTCTGCTCTTTGGTTATGATCTTTTCCCAGTCCCACTGGTCAACATAAACAGAGTGCAGATTGTCAAGGTTCTCCTCGTCGCGGCGAATAGCGTTCATGTCTGTATACAGACCCCTACCCTCGTGAAATTCGTAGTTTTTCAGCGCCCATCTCTTCCACTTCGCAAGCGAGTGAACGACCTGAAAGCTTCTGCCCTCAGCCGCGGGCACGTCAAAGGAAACAGGTCTTTCAACGCCGTTGAGGTCATCGTTGAGTCCGCTTTCTGCGCTTACGAACAAAGGGGCGGATACTCTCTTGAGATTAAGTGCTGCGCACAGATTTTTTTGAAAATGATGCTTTATAAATTCAATAGCTCTCTGTGTTTCATATACTGAAAGGCGCGTAGCATAGCCCTTCGGCACAAATACATTAGACATATGTTTATCCCCCTAAAACTATTGGAATAATTATACAACCTTAAAGCCGCAAAGTCAAGTGTACAGACTAATAATACCAAATCAAGTTGACATATGCACAGGAACATGATAAAATAGGTGCGTATTTAAGTAAAATTACAGGTGCAACCTGCGGTTGACAAATTGCTACGCTCTGTTGGTAGAATTCTTTCTCGGAACAGTGTAAGCTTTATTTGTCAAAAAGGAGAGCTGCGTATGAATAATATTTTGGAAATCAAAAATCTTTCAAAAAGCTTTGGCAGTCTGAAAGCTGTTGATGATCTGTCGTTCAAAGTAAAAAAAGGCGAGCTGTTTGCCTTTCTCGGTGTGAACGGAGCAGGAAAGTCGACTACCATATCAATTATCAGCGGTCAGCTGAAAAAGGACGGCGGCAGCGTTATAATAGACGGTGAAAACATTGAAGGCGGCATTGAAAAAATTGCGCCGAAGCTGGGTGTAGTATTTCAGTCCTCTGTGCTTGACTCAGCGCTCAGTGTGCGCGACAACTTAAAAAGCCGCGCCGCGCTGTACGGTATTACGGGAGGGGATTTCAAAAAGAGACTTGCCGAGCTTTGCGAGCTGCTTGAATTTTCCGATCTGCTGAACCGCCCTGTGTCAAAGTTATCGGGCGGTCAGAGACGGCGCATTGATATTGCGCGCGCTCTTTTGCACGATCCCGAAATACTTATACTTGACGAGCCGACAACGGGCCTTGACCCGCAAACAAGGCACTTGCTTTGGGATGTGGTGCAAAAGCTCAGGGAGCAGCACGGTATGACAGTTCTGCTTACTACACACTATATGGAAGAAGCGGCAGATGCAGACTACGTTGTTATTATAGATCAGGGAAAGATCGCCGCAGAGGGTACGCCCCTTGATCTGAAAAACAAGTATACAGGGGATTACATAAACATTTACGGTGACTGTAACATTGACGCTTTGGGTCTGGAATATACCGAGATCGGCGGTGCACGCCGTATTTCCGTAAAAAACACAGCGGAGGCCACGGAGCTTATAGTGAAAAACCCAGGGATATTTACGGACTATGAAATATATAAGGGAAAGATGGACGATGTTTTTCTTGCCGTGACAGGCAAAGATCTGACCGGAGGTGAGAATAAATGAAGGGACTTGGAAATCTTACTGCAAGAAACTGCAAGCTCTTTTTCAAGGACAAAGGCATATTTTTCACCTCGCTTGTAACACCCCTTATTCTATTATTGCTTTATTCCACTTTTCTTGCAAATACATACCGTGACAGCTTCAGCTCATCGATGCCTGCATCATTTGGAGTCCAGGACAAGCTTATAGATGCAACAGTCGGCGGTCAGCTTATATCGTCACTGCTGGCAGTATCATGCATAACAGTTGCCTTTTGCTCTAACATGATAATGGTGCAGGACAAAGCAAACGGCGTGCGCCGTGATCTTACCGTGTCCCCTGTTAAAAGCTCGGTCCTTGCCATGAGCTATTATCTCGCTACTGCCGTAAACACACTTATAGTCTGCTTTATTGCCATGGGCGCCGGATTTATATATCTCGCAAATTGCGGCTGGTATTTATCCGTATCTGATGTTATATTTATAATACTGGATGTTATTCTGCTGTCGCTTTTCGGCACTGCCCTTTCAAGCATTATAAACTTCTTTTTGTCAACACAGGGACAAATGTCCGCTGTGGGCACCATAATTTCGGCAGGCTACGGCTTTATATGCGGTGCATATATGCCTATATCCCAGTTCGGAGAGGGTCTGCAAAAAGTGCTTTCATTTTTACCCGGAACATACGGCACTTCCCTTATCCGCAATCACTGTATGCGCGGCGTTATGCAGGAAATGTCGGATATCGGTTTTCCCGATGAAGTCATTGAAGGCATTCGCGATTCTATCGACTGCAATCTTTACTTTTTTGACAATAAGGTCAGCTGCGGTGCGATGTTTGCCTTTCTCGGCGGTTCTATCGCTGTTCTGATAGCTGTATATATTCTTATGAACATAATTGCGTCAAAGAAAAATGTGAGGTAGATTTTGTGAGCATCAAATATAATAAACTTGTGCGTGACAAGATTCCCGAGATAATAAAGAAAGAGGGCTATACTCCCGTCACTAAAACTTTGAGCAGCATTGAATACAAAAAAGAGCTTGAGAAAAAGCTGTACGAAGAGTATGTGGAAACATTGGAGGCTTGCGGAGAAGAAAGATGCAGCGAACTTGCCGATATGCTTGAAGTCATTTCAGCGCTTGCTGCACTTGAGGGAGAAAGTCTTGAAAAAATAGCCGAAAGAGCGGAAAAGAAAAAGCTTTCGCGCGGCGGTTTTGATGAAAAAATATACCTTATAGAAAAATACTGAAGATGATAAAAGTCGGAGCTTTGTAGGTTTCGACTTTATTTTTCTAAAAATTGCGGACAGTTTCGACAAAAAACGTAAATTGCAATTGAAAAAACAACAAATGTTTGGTATAATAAAGTTTAGGTACATCTGCATAGAAAGGAGACTCACTATATGAAGCTTGACAGAGTTATTGCTGTCAGAAATAAGAAAACAATTTATCGAAACGGCGACGTGTGCATTAAAGTCTTCAACAGCGACTATTCTAAGGCAGATATATTGAACGAAGCGCTAAATCAGGCGCGTATAGAGGAAACGGGTCTTCTTATACCAAAGCTTTCCGAGGTAAGCGTTATTGAGGGAAAATGGGCGATAGTCACGGAATACATCAAAGGCAAAACTTTGGCAGAGCTTATGGAGCGTTATCCGGATAAAACGGGTGATTATCTCGAAACGCTTGCATCTATGCAAGCGCGTATGCATACAAAGACCTGCCCGAGACTTATAAACTTAAAAAATAAAATGCGTGAAAAAATAGAGCTTTGTCCCTTTGATGCCTCGGTACGACTGGCACTGCTGCACACCCTTGACAGTATGCCGGAAAACGACAAGGTATGCCACGGCGACTTTGACCCCAGCAATGTTATAATAGCTGATAATGGCTGGGCTTATATTTTAGACTGGGCACACGTTACCCGCGGCAGCGGCGCTGCCGACGCTGCACTGACATATCTTTCACTGTATTACAGCTACGGGCAGGAAACGGCGGGAAAATATCTGTCCCTGTACTGCAAAAAAAGCGGCACTGCGGCTGGTTATGTCATGGGCTGGACGGCTCCCGTAGCCGCAGCGCAATACGCAGGCGCCAATGAAAATGAGCGCGAATTTCTACACTCTCAGATAAAGACCTCAGGTATCAATAATTTTTGAAATATAAATTTAACAGTAGGATCAGCGTGAAAAATACGAAATCTCAAATCTTAATTAATCTTTTTTACGCTTGTTTTGTGCTTCGCACAATGCCTAAAAAGAAAGGAGATTATTATGAAGATCACGGTATGTATCGGCTCATCTTGTCATATTAAAGGCTCTCGTCAGGTCGTCGAAGGTCTGCAAAAGCTTATCGCCGAAAACAATCTGAGCGACAAGGTCGAGCTTGGCGGTACGTTCTGTATGGGCAAATGCCAGGAGGGCGTATGTGTATCTGTAGACGAAAAATTCCACTCTGTATCGCCGGATACGCTTGAAGATTTCTTCAAAGAAAGTGTTTTGGAAAGGCTCTGAGCCTGAAAATAACATCTGACAAAATTCGGCAACCGGTGTTTTTATACACAGTTTATGCCGTTCGCTCACAGCAAAACCGACACAGATCAAAAGAAATCTTGTTGAGAAAATATAAAGCGAAAGGAACTCAGTACATATGGCAAAGTGCCTTACATTAAAAAAATCAAACTGTAAAAACTGCTATAAATGTATTCGCCACTGCCCTGTTAAGGCTATACGCTTTTCAGGAAATCAGGCACATATTATAGACGAGGAATGTATACTTTGCGGACAGTGCGTTGTTGTTTGCCCGCAGAATGCTAAAGAGATAGTTGACGAAACAGAGAAAGTAAAAGTGTATTTGCAAAGCGGAGCACCCGTTATTGTAAGCCTTGCGCCCTCGTTTATTGCAAATTATGACGGCGTTGGCATCGAGGGTATGAGAGAGGCGCTCAAATCTCTCGGATTTTATGATGTTGAAGAGACCGCTATCGGTGCAACTATAGTAAAGACCGAATATGAGAGAATGCTTAAAGAAGATGCACGTGATATTGTTATTTCCTCCTGCTGCCATTCCGTCAACTTGCTTATACAAAAATATTTCCCATCTTCAATAAATTATCTCGCCGATATTCTCTCTCCTATGCAGGCTCACTGCAAGGATATAAAAAAACGTTATCCCAATGCAAAAACAGTATTCATCGGTCCCTGCGTTTCAAAAAAGGACGAAGCTGAGCACTATGAGGGGTT
The DNA here is from genome assembly GCA_964490165.1 of uncultured Lachnospiraceae bacterium. Taxonomy (GTDB): domain Bacteria; phylum Bacillota; class Clostridia; order Oscillospirales; family CAG-272; genus Avispirillum. The sequence continues at coordinate 16,186 of CAZBAR010000016.1, forward strand.
TGCTGATGCAGTTCTTACCTTTGAGGAACTGACGAACTGGCTCAAGGAAGAAAAAGTAGAGCTTCAGAAGGGTGTAACGACTGAGGAAAAAAGCCGTGCGCGCTTCTTCCCCACCACCGGAGGTATTCTTAAGACCATGGCGCTTGATGCACCGGGTTATACATATCTTGCCGTTGACGGCGTAGAAAACTGCATTTCTGCGCTCAAAAATATTGAAGCCGGAAAAATACACAACTGCTTTATAGAGATGTCCGCTTGTGTGGGCAGCTGTATAGGCGGCCCTGTTATGGAGGGCATCGGAAATACACCTGTCAGTGACTATATGGCAGTTGCAGGCTTTGCGGGAAGCAAGGATTTTGAGGTTGAACAGCCCGACATTATTGAACTGCACAAGGACTTCAAGTACATTGACCGCAGATCGGCTATGCCCGACGAAGTTACCATAAACAATATATTGAGACAAATGGGCAAATTCAAGCCCGCGCATGAACTGAACTGCGGTTCATGCGGTTACAACACCTGCCGCGAAAAGGCTGTCGCCATTTATCAGGGCAAGGCTGATGTATCGATGTGTCTGCCCTTCCTGAAGGATAAGGCAGAAAGCTTCTCTGACACTATAGTTAAAAATACCCCCAACGGTATTATAGTTCTCAATGAAAAGCTTGAGGTGCAGCAGATAAACGACGCTGCAAGAAGTATGATGAACATTCGCTCCGCCTCCGACGTGCTCGGCGAGCAGGTAGTGCGCATACTTGACCCGTCAGTCTATTTAGGAGTGCTTCAAAACAATGATACCGTTCGCGCACAGCGCACATATCTTGCCGAGTACGGCAGATATGTTGAGCAGACCGTTGTTCACATTGATGATTCCCATCTGTTGCTGTGCATAATGCGCGATATTACCGATGAGGAAATTCAGAAAGAAAAGAAAGAAAAGATCAGCCGTCAAACTGTTGAGGTAGCAGATAAGGTCGTTGATAAGCAGATGCGTATCGTACAGGAGATCGCTTCTCTGCTGGGTGAAACGGCTGCGGAAACAAAAATTGCACTTGCAAAGCTTAAGGAGTCTATTACAGATGAATGATTTATGCGCTGACATCGGATATAAAAGTCTGAATCATCACGGCGAGGAGCTTTGCGGAGATCATGTAGATATAGTCGAGCGCGGTGACAACTCCATTGTTGTAGTATTGGCTGACGGACTTGGCAGCGGCGTTAAAGCAAGCATTTTGTCCACACTTACCTCCAAAATAATATCTACTATGATGTCTGAGGGACTTTCAGTTGAGGAATGCGTTGCAACTATTGCTCAGACTCTTCCCGTCTGTTCTGTACGAGGAGTAGCCTATTCTACATTTACTATCATTCACCTCATCGACAATCAGACTGCTGAAATAATCCAGTACGACAATCCTCACGTTATTCTTATAAGAGACGATCAGAACTACGATTATCCTAAAACCGAAATGAGCATCGGCGGCAAAAAAATCTATAAATCGATAATTCCGCTGAAGGAAAACGATCTGTTTATTGCAATGAGTGATGGGTGCCCCCACGCAGGTATCGGTCTTGCATATAATTTTGGCTGGAAGCGTGAGGAGATAATAAGCTTTCTTGAAACTCTTGCGCCTGTAGGATATACGGCAAAAACGCTGTCCACCATGCTGGTTGATGAATGCAATAAGCTGTACGGCTACGAGCCCGGTGATGACGTTACTGCCTGTATTATCAGAGTGCGGCGCCGCGTGCCTATGAGTATGCTGTTCGGTCCTCCCTTCAACCGCGACGACTGCGACCGCATGATGTCTCTGTTTTTCTCAAAAAGCGGAAAGCATATTATTTGCGGCGGCACTACATCGTCTATCGCCGCAAAGTATTTGCACAAGCCGCTGAAGGCAACGCTTGCTTTTGAGCAATCAGATGTTCCGCCGATCGCAGAGATAGAAGGTGTTGACCTTGTTACCGAAGGCGTTATAACTATCAACAAGGTAGTTGAGTACGCCAAGGATTATTTAGGGGACAACACAATGTACGAGCACTGGAGTATAAAGCGCGACGGTGCATCGCTTATAAGCCGCCTTTTGTTTGAAGAGGCAACAGATATCAACTTCTATGTAGGCAGAGCTATAAATCCCGCTCACCAAAACCCCGACCTTCCCATAAACTTCAACATTAAGATGAATTTGGTCGAGGAGCTTTCAAGCTGTCTGAAGCAAATGGGCAAACGAATAAAGGTAAGTTATTTTTGATATTACACGTAAAAAATCCACCTGCAAATCAGGTGGATTTTTTACGTGTATAACTTATTTAGCAACTACTATTTTTCCGTGGGCTGTCGGGTCATCCATAATGATCTCGTCAACCGAGGGTACCGTAATACAGCCGGAAGCAGGATTTTTTATGCTTATAACAGGAGTAGTAATATCTGCTTCCATGTCTGATTTTTCAAAGGCAAAATCCGCTCCAACCATTTCACAGTTTACAAGCTTCAAGCCCTTGCAGTAGCAAAGGGGCTGTGTACCGGATATTTTGCAGTTCTCAAAAGTCACATTTTCGCAGTACCACGCCAGATACTCGCCCTTAACAATACTGTTTTTGACAGTCACGTTCTTTGCGTGCCAAAAAGCATCCTTTGTATCAAATACGCAGTTTTCAAAAACCGAATCGGTTATGTACTGAAATGAGTATTTGCCATGAAGAGTAACATCGTTAAATGTAAGTCTGTTCGAGCGCATCATAAAGTACTCGCCTGTCACATCGGTCTTTTCCATTTTAACATCATTGCAAAACCAACCGAATTCAGGTGAAATTACGTCGCAGTCCTTAATTCTGATGTCACTGCACTCACGAAGTGCCTTTATTCCGTGCATTTTAGTAGCCTCAATATCTGCGTCCTTTGTATACCACAGCGCCGCACGGCAAAGCTCTGTCATTTCGCAGTCTGTTATTTTCAAGTCGGTGATATGCCAAAAAGGATATCTCAGATTGAAAAAGCTTCTGTTTACAGCTACATTTTTGCACTCCTTCAGAGCACTTTCACCGTCTGCGGGACCGTCAAAGCTGCAATTCTCTACTATAATGCCGTCTTCGCCGTAGAGGGCTCTTTCCTCGTCCATTGTTATATTTTCAACAGTCCTCATTCTGAACCTCCTATACCACAGGAAACCGGCTTAGTTAAGCATCGTCTGACCGCCTGTTACGGGGATCGCCTGTCCTGTTTCGTATTTCTGCTCAACGATGTATCTTATCGCTCTTGTAACGTCCTCTACCCTACAGCCTCTGCCGAGGGGAACCTTTGCCTCGTATGCGGCACGGACATCTGCTACGGTCTTTGCACCGGGAACCTTTCCCGCCTTCAGATACTGCACGAAAAGTCCCTTTTCAGGATCGCTCCACAAAGGACCGTCCAAGAAGTTACCGGGGCAAATAGCATTGCACTTAATTCCGTAAGGAGCAAGCTCCAGTGCGAATGACTGAGTAAGACCGATACCGCCGAATTTTGCGCCTGCGTATGCAAAATTCTTATTTGAGCCTTCAAGACCGGACTTTGAGTTGATCTCTATTACATCCGACATATATTCGGGCGCATACTGTCTCTGAAGCTTCATAGGAGCAACAGCATACTTTGTGCAAACAAAGAAAGCTGTGTAGTCAACGCTTGTTACAAGCTCGAAGTTTGCCTTTGTCATTTCCTCAAGGCTGCCTGCACGAACGATACCTGCATTATTTACGAAAATATCAAGTCCGCCGAAGGTGCAAACGGTCTCATCTATCATAGACTTTACAGAGTTCTCGTCTGTAACGTTTACCGCTACGGCAATAACTGCAGCACCATATTCAGCAGCTATTTTTTCGGCTTCCTTTTCAGCGCCTTCTGCATTCATATCCGCAACTACGACCATAGCGCCCTCGCTTGCAAGATATTCGGCGATACCTGCGCCAAAGCCCTGTGCGCTGCCTGTTACCACAGCTATCTTGCCTGACATAGGCTTATTTTCGGTCAAAGGACTTATGTTAAAGGCTCCGACGCCGTCAACATAAACACTTGATACAGCACTTTTATCAGCGTTCTTATATGCCTCTGCCGCACCGTCCGCATCAGTGACAATATCACCGCTTTTTGCGTCAAAATCCACGCTGACGCGTGCTTTTCCGTCAGCTGATGCTATCATTCTGAGACAGGGAGCAATAGCAGCAGCACAGCTTTTTTTCTCACTTAATTCCATTATTATCTCCGTTCCTGCCGTATTCGGCAAAATATTTTATTCTCTCAGACAGATCGGGCAGGCGCTCCGTTGTTTTATCGGAAAACATACCGTTCTCACTGTCGATACTTGCCAGTCTTTCATGTCCGATAAGCGCATAGGTAGCGTCGTACAAATGATCAAAGCCCTGCATTGCGCTGCAAACAAAGGACTGACGGGGGGAATTTATATCCTCTCCGCTTATCTGGAAGAAATCGTACTGCTCGCATAGCTTCATAACACGCTCAAGCTGCTGTGCGGTGTTGCGCGACGGCATATATGTAACGGCATTAAAGCCGAGAGACTTAATTGTCGCCATCAGCTCGTCAAGATAGCTGTCCTCAAACTGTTGTGCCGCCTTGTCTCCTGTGGGACTTTCACCGACATCACCGAGATAAGCGTATGCAGATATTCCGCCGACCTCTTTTGCAAGACTGGTAAAATCCGTTATATGCATAAGCTCTTCGTCCGCGTCCACATATATCTTAGCAACAAGACTTGATTTAAGCACACCTAAAACATCATACAAATAGAAATTTTCAGGTGCCGTAAAAAGCTTTTCACGAAGCTTTTCGGAAAGAGCGCCGCAAAGCTTTTCAATATCGCAAACGGCTGACGCTCTGTCTCTTCCCTCAGCAAGCTTTTTTGTCAGTGCAAAAAGCACGTGGCGCTCAGTAACGCTGCCGTTGTCTGACGCCATAGAGATCGGAAGAACATCGGCTTCAAAATCAACGGCAATACCGATAGGTTTACACAGCTCGTTTATCTTTTCGCACATTTTGCGGTTGCGCTCATTTCTCTTTTCACGAAGCCCTGCTAGAACCTTTTCGCATTTATCAATGTTCTGGTGCGGTATACCGTGAAGTGTTACATAAGCAACTGACTTTTGGTCCGGGTTATTGAGCCTGCGGTCTTCAAGGACAGTGCCCTTTACACTGACACGGCATTCAAAGCCCACGGTTACGGGCATACCGATAATCTTTCCTGCCTCGATAAATTCCCGAATTCCGCCAACGCTGTCATGGTCCATAATACCCGCGGTAGAAAGTCCTGCTTTTTTTGCAAAGTAAACTGCTCCGGCGGGTGTATAAGGAGAAAAGGAATACGTTGTATGTATATGGTTGTTGACCCACTCTCCATCAGATATTACCTCAGGAGCGCCCAACGCCGCAAGCGCTTCAAGCCGTTCATCGGCAGAAAGTGATGCATCAAGCAATTTACTGATATTATCGCTCATCTATTCATTGCTCCTTTATAAAAGTAATTTCAGGGGCATCCTTACCGTACAGAAAACGGAAGGCTTCCTCGTATTCATGTATTTTTGCATCGCGTGCCTTACCGTACGGAAGCTTATGTGATCTGTAAGCCCTGATAAGCACGTTTTTCGGAGTATCCTCAGGATCGATCAATTCGACTGCATCGGCAGTATACCCGCAGACCTCAAGGCGAAGAACACGGAGAGCATCAGTCAGAGCATCACACATCTTTGATTTCAGCACAGAATTTCTTGAAACGAATTCAAGGGGTGCTGAATTCAGCTCACGACTCAGCTGTCTGTGGCAGCAGGGGGTAGATAAAATAACCTCCGCTCCGAGGCGAACGGAATTTTCAAGAACAATGTCCGTTGCGGTATCACAAGCGTGCAGGCTTATGACCATATGCGGAGGTACATCGGGCGAATACTTGCTGATATCTCCGGCAGTAAATGTCATACCGGAAAAACCGCACTTTTTCGCTATATCCCTGCAAAAATCCATAACGCTTTCTTTGAGATCCACACAGTCCATTATAACATCACGCGAAAGAACAGCGGTCAAATAATAATAAACCGCAAAGCTAAGGTAGCTTTTTCCGCAGCAGAGATCGGCAACGCGAAGTGTGCCGGTCTTAGGAAGCTTTGCCGCTGCGTCTCCGACGTGCTCCAGAAACCTGTTTATCTGACGGTACTTCGACTGCTTTTTATCATACACGCGTCCGTTTTTATCAGATATTCCCAAATGATACAAAAACTCTTCGCTGCCGTCAAGAATATAATTCTTCTCTTTCTTTTCAACAGATACGCTCTCACCCTTGCCCACAGCGCCGCGGGTTATAAGCGTAACCTTTCCCTTTTTGCTTCGCATAAGAGAAGCTGAGCCGCCCGCATCGTTTATCTCGCAGCGGTTAAACGTATCGATTATTTTTGCAAGCTCTGACGAAAGCTTATCTGCGTCGACGTTTTTTTGGCGTACTCTGCCCTCAGTACAGAAAAATTCAAGCTGAACAAGAATTTTATCCGATACTTTGAAAAGAGTTCCCTTTACCTTTTGTACGTCTCCCGCCGAGGGCGACGACAGAACAACATTTTTAAGCGTTCTCGCCTCAGCGCCGCGCTCTGCGAGCATACAAAAGCTTTGAAACTTTTCGTCGGTCACTTTGCTTCGCCGTCCTTATTCTTTTTTGAAAAAGAGAGCTTATTTTCCTCACCGCGCAGAAGCCGTGAAATATTCTTTCTGTGCTGAAATACCACAAAAAGTCCTGCGAGAACTGCAATGATCTCTACACTTTTGTCTCCGCCGTTCAGTCTGTTCAAAAGAACGGGATACAGCATCGCACAAAGCACTGAGCCGAGCGACACATATTTTGTAACGGCAACCGTTACAAAAAACAGCACAAACAGTCCGACAAACAGATACCACATATTCATACAAATACTTGTAACAGTCACAAGCATTGCAAAGCACGCAACGCCCTTGCCGCCCTTGAATTTGAAAAATACTGGGTAGCTGTGACCTACCATACAGGAAATACCTGCTACGAACATACCGAGAAACATTGAACCCGATGTATAGTAAAACAAAGGTCCGAGGCATACACAAATTACCGTTTTAAGGCAATCGAATAAAAATGTAAGCGCTCCCGCCTTTTTTCCGTATGTACGCAGCATATTAGTGCTGCCTGCGTTACCGCTGCCCGACTTTCGAACATCGTTGTGATAGAGCTTATTTGATAAAATAATACCGAAATTAAAACTTCCCAGAAGATAAGAAAATACTGCGCAAAGTACCATTGATACTATTATGGCGAGATTTGAACCCGCGCCTGCATCTAAAAGCTTATTAAACAGCATATGACTCTAACGAGGTCAGCCCTCGTTGTCTCCCTTCTGACGTATGATCATTCTTATAGGCGTACCCTTGAAGCCAAAAGTCTGTCTGAGACAGTTTTCAAGGTATCTCTGATATGAAAAATGGAACAGCTCTGCACTGTTGCAGAAAGACACAAATGTGGGCGGCGCAACTGCGGTTTGGGTCATATAGTATATTTTCAAGCGTCTGCCCTTGTCCGTAGGCGGCTGAACACGGTTGACAGCGTCTGCCAGCACATCGTTCAGCATACCCGTTGATATACGCATATTGGTCTGGTTGTGAACATAGTTTATATATTCAAACAGCTTGACAACTCTCTGTCCCGTCGCAGCAGAAATAAACAGCAGGGGCGCATAAGTCATATATGACAGCGCGTCGTATATCTTCTTCGTGAACGCGTTAGTAGTAGTGTTATCTTTTTCAATAAGATCCCACTTGTTCACGCATATAATAACAGCCTTGCCCGCCTCATGAGCTATTCCTGCTATTTTTTCGTCCTGCTCGGTAATGCCCTCTGCCGCATCGATAACAAGAAGACACACCTGCGCGCGCTCAACCGCCATTTTGGCACGGAGAACGCTGAACTTTTCAATTCTGTCCTCTACCTTTGACTGACGGCGAATACCTGCGGTATCTATAAAATTATATTTACCGTATTCATTCTCAAAACGCGTGTCAATAGCATCGCGGGTAGTTCCGGCAATGTTTGAAACTATAAGTCTCTCGTCGCCGAGAATTTTGTTTATAAGCGAGGATTTACCTGCGTTAGGCTTACCGATAACGGCAACACTGATAACATCCTCTTCCTCCTCAGTCTCCTCAAATTCAGGAAGTGCCGCAATAACTGCATCCAGAAGGTCGCCGCTTCCGCTGCCGTGGATAGATGACATCGGTACGGGATCTACATCAAATCCCAGCTCATAGAACTCATAATACTCCGGAGGAACGTCACCCACCTTGTCAACCTTATTTACAACGGGAATGACGGGCTTTCTGGACTTTTTAAGCATAACGGCGATATCAAGGTCGTCTGCAACAAGACCTGTTTTAATATCGCACATAAATATAATAACATCTGCCGTATCAATAGCGATCTGCGCCTGATCTCTCATCTTTTTCAGAATGATATCGTCAGTTTTAGGCTCAATACCGCCGGTATCAATAACCATCATCGTTTTTCCGCACCATTCAGTCTCGCCGTAAATACGGTCACGGGTTATGCCCGGCACATCTTCGACTATAGCCCGTCTCTCTCCGATAAGCTTATTAAAAAGTGTTGATTTACCTACATTAGGTCTGCCTACTATGGCAATTACGGGTTTTGACATAATTATGACTATTCCTTTATGATTTTTATAATTCAATACCGAGAAGGTTATACAAAAACTCTCCTCCGTCGTTATCAGTAAATTTGATTGGTACTTTAAGGGTGTCCGACACTTCATCAGGAGTCATGCCGCAGAGGAACAAGTCGCCCTCAGCCCGAAGCACAGTTCTTGAAAGCAGCAATTCATCACCGAGAGACTTACCCTCAAGCTGTTCTGAAATATCCTTTCCGGTGAGAAGACCGGTTACAGTAACACCGCCGCCGAAAAAGTTGTTTTTTACCGGATATACATTGACACGAAGTCCCGCTGCCCTATCGGCAAGACGGCTGCAAAGCTCACTTATCATTTTGAATGAAGCTTCTCCCGTCGCAACAGACACCTCGCGGCAAACACTGAGCTCATCATCTTCAAGCATACTGAGCGCCAGCATAAACTCATGTTCGAAGGAGGAAAGCATACCCACACCATTCTCCAGCTGCGAAAACTCGCCCCAAAAATCAATATCAGGCAGGGGCGTTCCGCTTTTCACATAAAACTCATCAGAAGCGTAGAAGATCCTCTCTCCGTACTTTTCCACACATTCGTTGCCGAAAGCAGTCACCTGACGTATCACGTCTGCACACTCATCAGGGGTAAACAGCTCAAGCGGGTACAGACCCTCGCGGTGAGCAGTGAGACCGGCAGGCACAACAGACACACTGTCCATTTGAGGATAGTACGAAACAAGATCACTCATAGTTCTGTCAAGCTCTGCACCGTCATTTACGCCCTTGCACAAAACCATCTGAGCTCTCAGCTTTATTCCGGCGTCAGACAGCATACCGAGATACCGAAGCACCTCACCTGAGCGCTTATTTTTCATCATTTTTACACGCAGCTCGGGATTTGTAGTATGGACTGAAACATTAACAGGCGATATACGCATATTTATTATGCGCTGAATATCTGCTTCCTTTAAGTTTGTAAGCGTAATATAGTTACCGTGAAGGAAGGAAAGTCGGGAATCGTCGTCCTTAAAATATATCGACTCGCGCATACCCTTAGGATTCTGATCAATAAAACAAAATATGCATTTGTTCTCACAGGTATGCTTTTTATCCATCAGAGGCGTAGCAAATTCAAGCCCTATATCATCGTACTCGCGTTTTTTTATGTGAACGCTGTAGCGCTCGCCGTTTCGCATAAGATCGATATCAAGAGAAGTTTCCGCAAGATAAAATCGATAGTCAAGAACATCGTTTATATCGTGAGAGTTTATGGATATCAGAATGTCGCCGCTTTTAATGCCGTGCTTCTCTGCTCTTGAATGAGCGTCCACACTGACGATCTCTACCATGGCTTACACCTCCTCTGAAATTCTACCGCAATTATTCATATTATTATACTATAATTATCAGCCAAGGTCAAGAATTACGAAAAAAAAGACAGCGCAAGCTGTCATTTTTTGAGATACGAAGAGCCTGACGTCATCTCTGACAAATACTCAAGCACACTGTGCGCGGCAATATTGCCCTCACCGACAGCCTTTGCATACTGATAAGGGCGTCCGGTACAGTCACCCGCTGCAAATACTCCGTGGAGATTCGTTTTCATCATACGGTCAACGATAATATGACCGTTTTCTGTTTTCAGCATCGGCAAAAGCGTGTTAAGAGCCACCGAATTGCGCAAACAAAATATTCCGTCAACCGCAATTTCAGCTCCGTCCTTCAGCCTAAGCGCGCTTACGCGCTTATCGCCTATTATCCCCACCGGCACGTCTGACGAAAGCTCTGTATTAACGGCAGCAACAGCGGTATTTTTATAAGAGGGGAAAAAATATACTTTCTTTGCAATATCGGCAAGATATGTGACCTCATGTTCAAAGCGCGGATCATTGCAGATAACCGCTATAGTCTTACCCTTGTACAGATTTCCGTCACAGGTAGCGCAGTAGCTTACTCCTCTGCCTACAAAATCACTCTCGTTTTGAAGCGTTGCCGCGTTTGCGATACCTGTTGCAAGAATCACGGTCCTTGCCTCATAGAAGTCGCTTCCCGCCATAATAGCATAACGATCTGAAACAGGCATAACGGAATTTACCATTCTATCAATAATATTGATCTCCATATCAGCGATCTGTTTTATAAACGCTTCTGACAGCGCTGCCCCAGAAATATTCGTATGACCCGGATAATTTGCAATTTTTTCGGCCATGGAGATCTTATTACTAAGCTCCCCGCTTCCTATCCATACAAAGCTTTTATCACGTATTTTCAGGTTAAGAGCAGCAGACAGTCCGGCAGGACCCGTGCCGATAATAGCAGAATCATATATCATTTTGCATTCACCCTTCACTTATATTCTTCTATTACTTTTACTTTATGTGCAGATCTGAAATTTATCCCGAAAATTTCAAAAAAAGAAGACGGCTGACGCCGTCCTCTGATTTTTGCTTACTCAGCAGTATAAACGCTTACCTGTTTTCTGCCGCCATGGATGTGCTCGAACTTGACCTTACCGTCAATAAGAGCAAACAGTGTATCGTCAGAACCACGGCCAACATTGTTGCCGGGATGGATATGAGTGCCTCTCTGGCGAATAATGATATTGCCTGCAAGCACTGCCTGTCCGTCAGACTTCTTTACGCCAAGGCGCTTGGACTCACTGTCACGGCCGTTCTTTGTAGAACCGACACCTTTCTTATGTGCAAAAAACTGCAATCCGATTCTAAGCATTTGTATTTACCTCCGTTTTAGAATAAAGCTCGAAGCCGATCATTCCTCGACTTCTTCAACCTCAAGAAAATCGTAGTACTCTTCAACAAGATCGTTAAGCTGGAAGAAATAGCCCTGGAACAGTCCGCTTATAGCAAACTGTTTATTAGCGTCATCCGAATACTCGGGCAACGCAGCCATTGCTTTTACACATATTCTTGCAGCGCCGTCGTCTATTTCATAGTCAACATCGGCTGCAAAGGATATTTCGATAGTGTTGATAATGAGCATAGTCATTGCGGAAAGCGCCGCGCAAAGAACATCATCTCCGCTCTCGCCGTAACCCGAATGACCTGTTTCTTCAAAGCCGTAGTATATACCACCGCGGCGGAAGAATTTGACCTTAGTCATACCTTATGCCTCGATCTTTACGATCTCAACCTTGGTATAGGGCTGTCTGTGACCCATTTTTCTCTTTTCGTTCTTCTTGGGCTTGTAAGTAAAGACGGTGATTTTTTTGCTCTTGCCGTTCTTTACGACCTTTGCTGTAACACTTGCGCCGTCAATTGCGGGAGCGCCTACCTTAACTTCGGAGCCTTCTCCTGCGACAAGCACCTTGTCAAATACAACTTCTGCGCCTTCGTCAGCTGTGAGCTTTTCAACGAAGATGGTTTCCCCTTCGGTAACCTTGTACTGCTTTCCGCCTGTTTCAATTACTGCGTACACGAAAAGCACCTCTCTTTCATCTATGACTCGCCGATATAGGTTAGCAAAATGCTATTAAAGACCCACATCGTGCGGCAGAATATAGTATATCATCAAATATATGTCTTTGTCAAGTATTTTTTTAATATTTACTTATTTTACTGCACATTTTGCCGCAGTGAGCGTGTTTTCAAGCAGTGTTGTGATAGTCATAGGACCTACACCGCCGGGAACAGGTGTGATCGCTCCCGCCACCTTCTCTGCACTTTCAAAATCAACATCGCCGCACAGCTTGCCGTTTTCATCTCTGTTCATACCGACATCAATAACGACAGCACCGGGCTTTATCATATCTCCCGTTATAAACTTTGCCTTACCGATAGCAACAACAAGTATATCTGCACTGCGTGTAACATCTGCAAGATTTTTTGTTCTGGAGTGGCAGACGGTAACGGTGCCGTTTGCGTGCAGAAGCAGCATTGCCATAGGCTTGCCGACTATATTACTTCTGCCGACCACAACGCAGTTTTTGCCCTCAATATCGATGTTTTCGTATTCAAGCATAGTCATTACACCGGCAGGAGTACAGGGCAGAAAATCATAGTCGCCTATCATTATATGTCCCGCGTTCTGTGCGTGAAATGCATCTACATCCTTTTCAGGAGGAATAGCAGCTATGACAGCGCCTTCGTCAAGATGCTTCGGCAGAGGAAGCTGTACAAGAATACCGTGAATTTTTCCATCGTTTTTCAATTCTTCAAGCTTTGCCATAAGCTCGTCCTGTGTAGTTTCCTCGGGCATTCGTACTACTACGGAATACATTCCCGCATCCTCGCACGCCTTCTGCTTATTGCGGACATAGACCTGCGATGCAGGATTTTCTCCGACAATTATAACAGCAAGTCCCGGAAGAACTCCTGTATCCGCTGCAAATGCCTTTACACGTTCTGCTATATCGGCACGTGCCGCAGCAGATATCTTTTTTCCGTCTATAATATGTGCCATTAGTTGTCCTGAACCTCCTCAGGGGATTCTCCCCGCTTCTTTGATATTGATCTTTTCCACATTATCACGGTAAGAGCTATACCTGCCGCAAATGTGAGCGCCGCCACTACCTGAGATACCCGTACTTCACCGAAAAGATACAGACTGTCTGTTCTGAGGCCCTCTATGAAGAATCTGCCGAAACCGTACCATATCAAATAGAAATAGAATATCTGGCCGTTAAACTTCTTCTTTTTACAAAGAAACATCATAATGCCAAAGCCTATAAGGTTCCACAGAGACTCATAAAGAAACGTGGGATGCACCTCGATATAGGTAGAATAAAGGCCTCCGGCTTTGATCTCCTTGATGCCCATTCTCCACGGCAGAGAGGTAGCCGAACCGTAAGCCTCTGCGTTTACAAAGTTGCCCCAACGTCCGATAGACTGTGCAAGAATGACAGAAGGAGACACCGTGTCAAGCAAAACAGGAAAACGGATCTTTTTCTTTCTCGCTACAACAAGCACTGTCAAAAATCCGAATATAAGTCCGCCGTAGAAGCCGAGACCGCCGTCCCATATACTGACGATATTTTTCAGCGTTCCTCCGATATTGCCCCAAAATCCGTTGCCGGTGACAAGGAAATGATCAAATGTAAAAGCTACGTAATAAAGTCTTGCGCCGATAATGCTCGCTATAAGCACAAACAGTGCCAGGTCGATCATATCGTCGCTTTTGATCTCTTCACGCTTTGCGTGGAACATAGCTATGAAAAACGCTATGACCATACCGCACGCTATTATAATACCGTACCATGCCACAGGATGGCCGAACAGTGTAAAAGCGACCTTATTTATCTCAAAAGGCCCTATACCAAAGCCGGGAAATGAAATTTCATGCATAGCCAAAATCTCTCCTTTCGGAAGCTTTTAATCAGTCGCAGTTCTCCCAGTTGTGGAAAATATCCTGCACGTCGTCGTTATCCTCAAGATGCTCGATAAGAAGATTCATATTCTTGATGTCTTCCTCAGTTTCAAGAGTAACATAGCTCTGAGGTATCTTGTCAAGCTCTGCAGAAGCAACAGTATACCCTGCACCCTCCAGTGCTTCTCTTACGGCGCCGAGGTCAGATGTCTCTGTGTATATCTCATAAACATCGCCGTCAGCAGCGAAGTCGGCAGCGCCTGCCTCTAAAGCAGCTTCCATAAGGTTGTCTTCGTCAATAGCGTCGTCTTTTTCTATAATAATAACGCCCTTATCCTCAAACATAAAGGACACGCATCCGGTAGTACCCATTTTACCGCCGTACTTATCGAAGAAGTGACGTACATCGCCGCCTGTACGGTTACGGTTATCAGTAGCAGTAGTAACGATAACTGCAACACCGGAGGGACCGTAGCCCTCATAGGTTATCTCCTCGTAGTCAACAGCGTCAGCGCCGGCAGCCTTTTTGATAGCTCGCTCGATGTTATCGTTGGGCACGTTATTAGCCTTAGCCTTTGCAATAAGATCGCGAAGCTTGGAGTTGCCGCTGGGATCGGCACCGCCGTCGCGTACCGCGATAGCGATCTCCTTACCGATCTTTGTAAAGATCTTACCCTTCTGGGCATCGGTCTTTTCTTTTTTGTTTTTGATATTATTCCATTTAGAATGTCCTGACATTTTTACAACCGTTCCTTTGTTAGATTTTCTCAGGTGCTCTCATACAGATAAGACCGAGAGCAGTTTTGATAACAGTGCCTACAGCCGCAGTTATACGTATTCTTGTATTTTTCATACTGTCATTTTCCGCTGTAATAATAGGACAGTTATGATAAAATCTGTTAAACGATGTCGCAAGCTCTATGATATATCGTGTTATCACAGAAGGCTCATAGTCATTGATAGCGGTAAGTACCCTTTCGGGGAACTTTGCAAGAGTTTTTAGAACCTCTGCCTCCTCGTCGGCAGTTATGCTGAGAGGAATTGACATATCGGGCTTTCCTGACTTTTCGAGAATACTGCAGGTACGCGCGTAGGTGTACTGAGCATACGGTCCTGTGCTTCCCTCAAAGCTGAGAGCATCCTCCATAACGAAGTTTATATCCTTGATACGGTTATTATACAGATAATGGAAAACCACAGCGCCTACGCCTACAGCCTCGGCAACATCAGCCTTATTTTCAAGCTCGGGATTCTTTTCATCTATAAGCGCAGATACCTTATCGATAGCCTGTGCAAACAGATCCTTGAGCAACACAACATTACCTGTTCTTGTCGCCAGCTTTTCGCCGCCGATGCTTACAGTACCGTAAGGCACATGAACAAGCTTGTCGTACCAGTCATAACCCATAAGCTCTACGACCTTAAACCACTGCGCAAAGTGCAAAGTCTGACCGTTTGAGGTTACATAAATACACTTATCAAAGTCATAGGTACGCTTTCTGTAAACGGCAGCAACAATATCACGGGTCGGATACAAAGTGCTTCCGTCCTTTTTCAAAATAAGGCACGGCGGCATCTTATATTCGGAAAGATCGACTATAGACGCACCGTCGTCAATTTTCATAAGTCCCTTGTCGCGAAGAAGCTGAACCTGCTCAGGCATTTTATCAGTGTAGAAGCTTTCGCCGGCATAGCTGTCAAACTCTATACCAAGCTGCTTAAAGGTCTTATCATACTCTCTGAGTGAGATTTCGATAAACCATTTCCAAAGAGCAATATTCTCCTCGTCGTGTTCCTCAAGCTTTTTGAATTCATCACGTGCCTGCTGATTAAGGCTCTCGTCCGCCTCAGCTTCCGCGTGGAATCTTACATACAGAGCAACAAGCGCGTCTATTCCGCCATTCTCTATCTCCTCGCGGCTTCCCCATTTACGAAACGCCACTATAAGCTTACCGAACTGCGTGCCCCAGTCGCCGAGATGGTTAATACCAACGCAATTGTAGCCTGCAAATTCGTGAAGCTTTTTAAGTGAATGACCTATAACGGTAGTGCCGAGGTGTCCTATATGGAAAGGCTTTGCCACATTGGGTGACGCATAGTCAAGGCACACGGTCTTTCCCTGTCCCATATCGGATGCTCCGTAACGCTCGCCCTCGCTCTCGACCTTTTCAAGCACGTCAGATGCAAGGTAGCCATTGGATACCTTAAAGTTAAGATAACCGCCTGCGGTGCTGACAGAGCAAAGCGCAGGATCAAACGCGCCCTCACCGAGCTTTGCAGCTATAGCAGGAGGAGCAGCACGGAGAGTGCGGCTGAGCTTAAAGCAAGGCAGAGCCACGTCTCCCATAGAAGTATCAGGCGGATATTCCAGCATATCGAAAAATTCGTCAGCAGAAGGAGCCGCCTCGCCGAAGCACTCCGCCGCCCTTGCAGCCAAAAGTGCCGAAAGCTGTTTCTTAAAGTTCAGCATATAAATCTCAATTCCGCCGCCCTTGGCGGCTCATAATATATTGGTCAGTCGTTTATAGTGAGCTGCTTTGCGCACTTCTCAGCCTGCTTGTCCAGAAGCTTATGAATTCTCTTTACGGGATTAAGCAAGGTGGAGATAGACTGGTCATGGTTAAGTGTATCAATAATATATGCAACATACTTGCACATATTGACTGAAGCGTACCAGGGACGGTCCAATACATCGGGTCTTGTATAAATAAGGTTAGTTGTAAAAACCTTATTGATTATTCCCTTTTCGTAAGCTTCGTCAAATATTTCAGGACCGTTTACAAAAAGTCCGAAGGTAGAGAAAGCAAATACTCTTCGCGCGCCTCTTTCCTTAAGCTGCTCTGAAACGTCCAGCATAGACTCACCGGAGGATATCATATCGTCAACGATAATAACGTCCTTACCCTCAACGCTGCGGCCGAGATACTCGTGCGCCTCAATGGGGTTCTTACCGTCAACTATAACAGAGTAGTTGCGGCGCTTATAGAACATACCAAGCTCAACACCCATAACGGAGGCAAAATACATAGAACGGGACATTGCGCCCTCGTCAGGTGAGATAAACATTATATCATCCTTACCGAGCGAAATATCGGGATATTCGCGGATAAGAGACTTCAGCATCTGATAAGAAGGTCTGATATTGTCAAATCCGTGAAGAGGGATAGCATTCTGTACTCTGGGGTCGTGGGCGTCAAAAGTGATGATATTGGAAACGCCCATATCAATAAGCTCCTGAAGCGCAATAGCGCAGTCCAGAGACTCTCTTGAAGATCTCTTGTGCTGTCTGCCCTCATAAAGCATAGGCATAATAACAGAAATACGGCTTGCCTTACCTGCAAGAGACGCGATAACTCTTTTCAGGTCTGCAAAATGGTCATCGGGACTCATAGGCACCATCATACCGTGCATCTTGAATTGCTCGCCGTAATTGAAGCAGTCGCAAAGGATATAAACATCATGGCCGCGCGCCGATTCGTGAAGCAGAGCCTTTGCTTCACCGCTGCCGAAGCGGGGGCATTCTGCGTGCATAATAAAATCCTTGTCGTCATCGTGACGTCTCCAATCCTTCAGATATTCGTCTACCTGATTGATGAAGCCCTCACAGCCTCTCATGGCGATGACACCGAGTTCTCCGTACAAACTATCCATTTTAATCCTCCGTATGTATAATGTTCTTGCTGTATTGCCCCACACGGGCTATAAACATACATCTTATTATAACATAAATTTTCCTTAAATCAAAGAAAAAGACGAAAAAAATAATCAAGTTACAGTTTTCGACTGTTTTTTCTCTATTTTGCACAAGTTTATAAGGAAGTTTCTATGTTGTTTTCATTCATAATTGTGTCAGAAAGATCTGATTCATTCTCCGATCAATGCAAGAAAACGGTCATACGCCGCTCTCCAGCCCTCATCAAGGCTATGATCCGGCTCGTAAGTCCTGGTATCAAAGGAAGAACGTACAATAGCGCGCGCTTCTTCTATTCCGGAAACTTCTCCGGCAGCGTACGCCTGAACCATAATATTACCGATAGCAGTAGCCTCCACGGGACCTGCTACAACACGGCGTCCAGTACCGTTGGCGGTGAAGCGGCAAAGAAGCTCGTCCTTTGTGCCGCCGCCTACGATATTTATAACATCGTATTTGCGGCCTGTAAGCTCCTCAAGCTTTTCGGCAGTCCAGCGGTATCTGAGAGAAAGGCTCTCAAATATGCAGCGGACTATCTCACCCATTCCCTCAGGCACCTTCTGCCCTGTACGACGGCAGTAAGCGCGGATCTTCTCAGGCATATTACCTGCCATATTGAAGTCGGGATCATCGGGATTGATAATGCTTGCAAAAGGCTCCGCCTTCATTGCAGCCTCAGACATTTCATCAAAGGTATAATTTTTACCCTCGCGTTTCCACTGGCGGCGCGACTCCTGTATAAGCCACAGACCCATAATATTTTTCATAACATTGATCTTACCGAAAGCGCCGCCCTCGTTGGTAAAGCTGTACTTTCTGGAAACATCGTTTATAACGGGTGTGTCGGACTCAATACCCATAAGGGACCATGTACCGCTGGAAATAAACAGGAAGTCCTTTGTATCTGCGGGAACTGCGACAACTGCGCTGGAGGTATCATGGCTTGCGGCGTTTACAACGGTAGCACCGCTGTGACCTGTCTCACCGTCGATCTTCTCACAAAGCTTACCGAGAACGCTGCCGGGCATCACTACAGGCGCGAACAGCTTTTCGCTGATACCTATTTTCGCCATAAGCTCAGGCGAAAATTCTCTTTTTACGGCATCCATAAGCGCTGTTGTTGAAGCTATTGTATACTCGCTGGCACATTTGCCCGTAAGAAGATATCCAAGCAGATCAGGCGTAAGCAAAAGCTTGTCTGCCGAGGCGGGAAGCCACGGACGGCGGGCAATATCATCAGCTATCTGGAAAATAGTATTGAAGCTTATGGACTCAATACCGGTAAGAGAGTACAGCTCGCTGTACGGTATTTTATTATATACAGGCTCCATCATGCGGGCGCATCTGGGGTCTCTGTACTGATAGGAGGGCGCCATCATTGCGCCGGTAGAGTCGATATATGCGTAGTCAACGCCCCAAGTGTCAATGGCGATATAATCAACACCGCCGTCAAGGGAGCATTTCAGTATAGCCGCTTTTATCTCAAATAAAAGACGGAGAGTATCCCAGAAAAATCCGCTTTCCGTTTCCACTGGATCATTTGAAAAGCGATGAACCTCTTCAAGACTCAATTTGCCGTTTTCTATTTTTCCGCGTATTCCTCTGCCGCTGGAAGCACCCAGGTCTATAGCAAGATATTTTTTCATATTCTCTGTCACTCCGTTACTTTTTCTGTCCGTAATATGCGTTTTTTCCGTGTTTTCTAAGATAGTGCTTATCAAGAAGATACTGGGGCGCGGGCTTTATATCGGGATTTGCAGCTTCAGCCTCAGTTGCCATTTTTGCAACATACTCCATTACGACCGCGTTATGTACAGCGTTGTCAGCGTCCTTGCCCCAAGAGAAAACGCCGTGGCTCTTTACCAGCGCGCCGGGCATAGCAAGCGCGTCCCTGTCGCCCATGGTTTCTACAATTACAAGACCTGTGTTCTTTTCGTAATCGGTCTTTACTTCGTCTTCTGTCAGCTCTCTTGTGCAGGGTATCTCACCGTAGAAATAATCGGCGTGTGTCGTGCCGTAAAAAGGAATGCCGCGTCCCGCCTGCGCCCATGCAGTTGCGTGAGCAGAATGGGTATGTACAACGCCGCCGACGGTGGGATACGCCTTATATATTTCAAGGTGCGTGGGAAGATCGGTGGAAGGGTTGAGGTCGCCCTCAACTACATTACCGTCAATATCCACAACGACCATATCATCAGCCTTCATAACGCTGTAGTCAACGCCGCTGGGCTTAATAACCACAAGTCCTGTTTCTTTATCAATGGCGCTGACATTTCCCCACGTGAAGATCACAACGCCGTATTTTACTAAGTCAAGATTAGCTTTAAGTACCTTTTCTTTCAAATTTTCAAGCATTTCTATATTCCTCTCTTTATGCAGCAAACATTATTTCTCTGATTCTGAACCGGACAGAACCGCCTGATTTTTCGCAGGACTGTTTCGCGCGGCAAGGTTTACACCGCGTCGCTCCAGAGCGGCAAAGGATATTTCAATATCTTCTTTTGCCTCACGCTCATTGAAGCAGCCAACCGTTACCATATCGCAGTCGCGTATCGTCGCCCATGAGAAGTTAAGTCCCACAAAAGGTGTGGTTCTTCCTGCCGCTATAGGTTTAATAGTCATTACGGGCTTTTTGGCGCCGCGGATAATATTATTGACTGCTTCTACCTCAACCTGCATCAGAAATCCCATACAGTTATATATCTGTATATATGTTTCCACGTCGTAGCCGTTATCGTCGCTGTACAAAACAAGCTCGGGCATATGCGCGGAAAGACCGGGGATCATACCTGCGTCACGTATCATTTTTGTATAATCGTCCAAGCGGTCAATAGTGCGCTTATTTTTATTTACAAGCTGTTCCGCTGAATAGTGATGTATCAGGCATATCTTTGAGCCGCGTCTTGCGCACTCCCGTACAGTAGCCTCTGCCTCTCTGCGCGCCTCTGCGGTATCGTCCACATTGATAACAGGCGTATCCACCATGATCATTTCTCTGCCGCAGCGCTCTGCGCTGTCCATAACGGCGCGGTAAATATGAGGAACCATGCCGAAAGGCGCCATTACCGTATCTATACCGTGGCTGAGAAATGTATCAAACATAGGATACATCGACTCCGGTGCTGCATGATATTCCTTGATCATATTATCTGCGGCGTCACTTCTGTGACTGTAGCCAGCCATCCAGTTTGATCCAATAATAAATCTTGAAAGGGACAGTCCTCCTACCGTGGTACGGGGGAACTGCTTTTCGCTTGTATCTGATGTTTTCATCGGTTTAACCGCTCCTTCTACAATAACTCCCAAACGCCGTCAAGGGCATTTACTACAGCCTTGTATTTTTTGTATTTATTTTCGTATATTGTGACAGCAGCCGGATCAGGCATTACCGTATCCGAAACACGAACGCACTTCTCCGCCGCGTCTGCGTAATCAGCGTATACACCGGCACCGATTCCCGCAGCCATAGCAGCGCCCTTTGCACCCAGCTCATCCTGCTTGACAACTTCAAGAGGAATGCCTATAACATCTGCAAACATCTGAGTCCAGACCTTTGAATTTACAACTCCGCCTGCAAGACGTATCTTGTCAGGTGTGCTGCCCTTGCTCTCAAGCAGCGCGTTTATATGTGTTTTATGGGAAAACGCAACTCCCTCAAACACAGCGCGAACAACGTCTGCCGTTGTATGATGACCGCCAAGTCCTATAAAAGACGCTTTTGCAAGAGGATTTTCATTTGACGCATACAAAAACGGCAGATATATAACACTGTGCTTTGAAGGATCAACAGACTCAACCATTTTATCAAGCTCTGCGTAGCTTGTATCCTTTATAATGTCTCTTATCCACTCCAGATTTCCGCAGGAAGCAGCGCTGCTCTCCTCTGCAAGATAATAGCGTGGATCGCAGAAAACAGAGTTCATGGAAACGCTTTTATCATCGACCATCCGCTCGGAAACATACTCATTTATCGCCCACGTTCCCGCAATAACGCACATATCATCGGGATGAATATTGCCCATAGCGGCAGCGCACGCGTCAATGTCAAACATACCGCCCACAACAGGTGTTCCCACGCGGAGTCCCGTTTTTTCGGCACACTCCGCGGTAACAGTTCCGCACACTTCATCTGAAGATCTGATAGGCGGGAGACAGTCATACATTTCTTCAATACCGAACTCGCGGAGCAATTCTCGGTCGTATTCTCTTGTTTTAAGGTTCAACAGATTAGTGCCCGAAACATCAGTATACTCAGCAAATATCTCTCCGCAAAGCGTATATCTTATAAAATCCTTAACAGACAGCACATATCCGATCTTATCGTATACTTCCCTGTTGTTATCCTTAAACCACCGAAGCAATGCGGCAGGCTGGCAAGCCATAATCTTTTGCGCAGTCTTCTCATAAATGCGCTCGGCTGTACCGTCACTGTTCCACATAAGCTCATAGGACAGCGCACGTGAGTCTGTAGAACCTATGCCGTCATAGATAAACTCTCCGTCCCTGCCAAGCACATAAAGACCCTTGCCGTGACCTGAAAAGCCGACTGAAACTATTTCTCCGTCGCAGCGGGATGTTATATCTCGTATAAGCTCGTAGTTTTTGTCTCTGATATCAGCCATTTTTCGCTGCGTAAATCCAGCAGCAGGGGTATCCATAGGTATTCTGACAGATGACTTAAGTACCTGCCGTCCTTCAAGATCAAACAGTGCAGCTTTAGAAACGGTGCCGCCGTTATCAATTCCCAGCAAATATTTTTTCGACATAATTCTTATTCCTCGTTATGTATTCAAGCGGTTCGGTCTTACCGTCGTACCAAAACTCGCAGGTAAAAATTCTGACGCCCTGAGAAAGCAGCTCTTTTATGCAGCCCTCAAAATCAACTCTGCCCTGACCGTATTCCATATCACGGAAAACGCCCTCAACAGTCTCTTTAAGATGCGCCGCGATAATATCTCCGCGCACAGCTCTGAGATCGCCGAGATAGTCGTCAGTTGCATTTCTGATATTTCCTATGTCGGGATATATTTTCATATAAGGAGACGCCATCATATCAACGTACTTTTTCGCCTTTGTCGCAGAGTTCATAAAATCGGTCTCCATAGTCTCAAAACCCATATAAACGCCTGCCTTGGCAGCCATATCCGTGCACTTGCGAAGATTTTCACAGAACCACGCTGCTGTGTCGCTGTCACCGTTCTCATAATAAACGTCGTACCCTGCAAGCTGTATGATGCGTATACCTACGTCATATGAAAAGTCGATAGCAGCCTGCATGATCTCAAGACTCTTTTTTCTCGTTTCAGCGTCGTGAGAGCCGAGCGGATATTTACGGTGTCCCGACAGGCACATGGTCTTTATAGGAAGGCCCTCGTCCGCCTTTGCCTTAATTATCTCACGGCGAAGCTCCGCATCAAAAATGCGTGACATTTTTTTGTCGGTCTCATCAATACTGATCTCCATACAGTCAAAGCCTGCGCTTTTTGCAAGTCTGAGCTTTTCAGCAACGGAAAAGCTCTCAGGCATAGCTTTTTCATATATTCCGAGGCTTATGCAATCTCTCATACAAATACTCTTGCTTTCTTTGGCTTTGTGCAAAACACAAAGCACACGTGAAAAAGGATATTTACGATTTTGATATTCGTATTTTTCACGCAATTCTCCAAATTTTATCTATTTTTAATTATAGCAAATAGCTTTTGGAAAATCAAGGACAGAGCAAAAGTTATAGCAATAAATCATTTCTGCATTCATCTACACCCTATGATCTTTCTGAGTACAGGAATTCTTTTGATAATTTCATAAAGGGCTACTGTTAATATAAAGCTAAGTGAAAGAATTACAATTACTTGCATAAAAGTATTATTTATTGTTGTAAGGGTATAATACCCCACCGCAACCAATATTGACTGATGCAATATGTATATAGTAAACGATGCGCCCTTCAGGTAATTCAGCACTCTGTTTTCCCTATCCAAAAGCATCCTGCCTGTTATTATGCAGGCAAGTACACCCATCCAGGATACAAAGTTTACGAGCAGATCGCCGTAATATTTATATTTGAAATACAGAATTGCAAGTGCGGCTTGGGAGAGAATAAACAAAGGCAGTATTACATTTTTGCACTTCAAAATTTTTTCAATATTCTCATCATTAAATAAGTAATATCCCAAAAGATACAGCATCAGGTCTTTTCCCAGACTATAGCCTCCGAAATTGCCCACATAATACGAGATCCATACGGGAACAAACAATAAAATCATTTGCAAAGCCTTTATTTTTTTAAGCTTTGCAGAAACCTTTTCATAGGGCGCAAGCTTTTCTGCAAGCAGCCCCAAAACAGAGATGATGAATAAAAATAATATAAACCACAAATGTCCCGGAGTAAAACAACCGTCATATCCGCTCAGATCAGTAAAATGTGTAAAAAAATATCTGCAGTTATCCAAAATGCTTCCGTTATATCCGTCAAAAAACTTTCTTGCATACAAAGTTTGTATCGGTATGAGCAAAATAATTCCAAAAACAAGTGGAACAAACAGCTTTGAAAATCGCTCTGTTAAAAATTTTTTCGTGCCGCGCTTTTCAAGTGAATATCTTGCACACATTCCTGCAATGACAAAAAGCACCGACATAAACCATGGATTGACCAAAACGATAAGTGAGCTGAGCAGCCTGTTTTCGCCGAACCAAACATAAAATTTTGTTCCGTAGTTATTCCATATCATAAAGGTGTGAACGGGAAACAGCAGCAAGATCATAATAGTTCTTAAGTTATCAATGTAATGCTTACGCATAAATACCTTTTCCCTTTTTCTTTTTTCTGTTTTTACATATTCTATAATACCACACTTATTTTGATTTTTCCATATAGATGTATTTTTTACATTGATTTTATATTAACTGATACCGACCTTTACATTTTTTTCAGAGAGTATTTGAGTCGCCGCGTCAAATACTAATTTTGAAAAAATGAAAGGAGACAAAAAGCTTGAAACTTAAGATAATTGCGTTTCTGCTTGCAATTTCAGCAGCGCTACCCATTTCGGTTTTTGCCAATAGTGACGTTGATGCAAATATAAAAGCAGAGACATCGACTCACAGTGCTACAACAGCCTATAACTGGTACTGCAAGCATACTAAAGATCATTCACAGCCGCCCCTTGACTACCTGTTGTCATTTACAAAAAAAGCAAGCGCATACTACATTGACACATCACACAGCGACTACAACGACAAAGAAAAGGTCATTTATCTTACCTTTGACGCGGGCTATGAGAACGGAAATATAGAAAAAATACTGGATACACTGAAAAAGGAAGAAGTCCCCGGCGCGTTTTTCGTTCTTGAAAACTTGGTAAAAAACAACTCAGAGCTCGTAAAAAGAATGCAGGACGAAGGACATCTTATATGCAACCATACTGCAACACACAAGGATATGTCCGCTGTAACTGACAAGGAACAATTTCTTGCAGAGTTAAACGCTCTTGAAGAGGACTGCAAGGAGATAGGTGTAGAGTGTGCAAAATACTACCGTCCGCCCGAGGGCAGATTTACAGAGCAGAACCTGAAATTTGCCGAGGAGGCAGGATACAAGACAGTATTCTGGAGCTTCGCATACGTAGACTGGGACAATAAATCGCAAATGTCAGAGGAATCGGCTATAAAAAAGGTACTTGACGGCACGCATAACGGCGAGGTCATTCTGCTGCATCCCACCTCCGCTACAAATGCGGCAATACTTGACGATCTTATAAAGGCGTGGCGGAGCGAGGGATTCCGCTTCGGAACGCTGGACGAGCTTTGCAAATAAGAAAAATTTCAAAAGTAGTGCTGTCTCTGCTTGTCGCTATAGCGCTGACTGCTATAAGCACACTTGCAACAGCAGCATGGAGCGGTGATGTAGTATCAAGCTCAAAGACATCGCAAAAAATAATAGCGCTGACGTTTGACGACGGCCCTCACGCCGAAAGAACGCCGGAAATACTTGATATTCTTGCAGGGTACGGTATACACGCTACATTTTTCGTTGTTGGCGATAACGTAAAGGCTCATCCGGATATAATACAGCGAGAGATAGACGAAGGACACGAAATAGGAAATCATACCTGTACACACAGCTTTCTGAAATCGGCAAACAGGACTGATGTTCTGAGGGAACTGTGCAGCTTTGACGATATAATGTTTGAACTGTTTGAATACAAGCCGAAGCTGTTTCGCCCACCGGGGGGACTGTATAATAAGGAGCTGTGCGAGGCTTCAAAGGAGGCGGGCTATACTGTCGTACTTTGGTCAGTTGATACCAGGGATTGGGCTCACACTCCTACTTCCAAGGTGTGCAAGGAAATAGAAGATAAAGCAAGCAGCGGCGATATAGTTCTGATGCACGATTATATAAACGGCTCGTCACCTACTCCCGCCGCCTTGCGCGTAATAATACCCAAGCTTCTGGACGACGGATATAAATTCGTAACAGTGTCCGAGCTTATGGAGGTAAAGTAAAAATCAGGGAAACTTTTAAGGAAAAGTTTCCCTGATTTCCTTCAAAACCTTTAATACTAAGAAGTAAGAAGCTGACCTTTTGATCTTAAAGCGGCAGCTGCTTTTCGGCTAATAATCATTTTGACCTTCTTGCAGCTCTCTCAGCACGCACTTTATTTCTGTAGTCCGTTGGAGTCATCCCCATTTTCTCGGTAAATTGCTTTATAAAATATGTGTCATATCTAAATCCCACGGAATCTGCAGTTTCAGTTATAGACAAATTCGTATGGGACAGTGTTTCACAGGCTATTTTCAATCGGTGCTTCAATAAATACTCTATTGCCGTAGCACCGGTCTTTTCTTTGAATCTTCTATTGAGCGTTGTTTTATTGGTTCCCGAAATTTTGCAAAGCTCATCAAGTGTTATACCGCTTCGGTAATTGACATGTATATACTCAATTGCAATATCCACCGGAGATTTCTGCTTCTCCGAATCAGCATTGAAATCATACATATCCTCTACCATATAAAGGATCTGAAGCAGATATCTGCGTATACGGCAACTCCACGCACCATCGCTTTGTGCCAGTGTTTCCGTTCCTATTATAGACAGCCATTCATAGATCCGGATGTACGAATTTGCACTAAGGTTCAAATACCCCTTGTGTTTTTCATTATGTACAAAAAACACGCTTACCACATTTCTGTCATGCTGATCTTCAATTGCCGAAAATTCATTCTTTTTCAGCGCTTCAAAGGTAAGTGAGGAATTTATAAAAGAAGGCTTGAAGGAAAATGATACCGCAGAAAGACGCTTGCTTTCAATTAGGCTTATGCTGTCATAACATGAAACAAACATAACGCACGGTGAGTTAAGCGTTACCGCTTCCCCGTTTATAATAAGACTTGCCCATCCGTCTGTTATCAGTATCAGAGAAACTCTGTCATTATATGGAAGACTTTCAAGAGTCTCATCGTTGTCAAATTCAATAGATACAAAGCGTTCTCTGTGTCTGTCTCTTTGCGGCATAGCTCCTACCCTCCCCGGAAGTTGTAAATAGTATAGTAAATTATTTGATATTGTTCATTGTAACACGTGAGAAAAAATATTACAATAGGTATACAAATAATTATTTTGTACATAAAGGGGGCAATATCATGAGAAAAGCAAAAAAATTTATAGCTAATATTGCATTCATGCTTAAATACTCATGGAGTTTTGCGAAGAGTCGATACTTTATCGCAATAGTAAATATTATTCTGGATTCGGCGCAACCGATATTTACCCTGCTAATGCCAAAGTACATTATAGACGAGTTGACATACGGACGTCGCTGGAATATAGTTGTTATATATATCGCAGCTTTAGTCGGGATAAATTTGGCATTGAGCGGAATTCGCGAGCTTATAAAATATGCAAGCAGTGAGTCAAACTTAAAAAACAAATGGAAATTCAGTATGAAGCACGGTGTGACCTGCTCCACCATGGATTACAGTAAGCTTGAAAACAGCTCTGTAAAAGACAAGGTCAATCAGGCTGCAAACAATACAGACCCTATCAAGTTTATTGATAGCACTGTCACCGGATTTATTACAAACATTATTCAGCTTGCGGGATATACTTACATAATCGCAACGCTTCATCCGCTGGTAATACTGTTTATACTGCTAATCATTTTTATTGCATCGTTTGTAACCAAAGGCAGAGAAAAACTGGGGTACGAATATCAACCCATATTTTCAAAGTTTTCACGCAAATTTAATTACCTGCTAAATGCCATGATACGCTTTGATTTCGGCAAAGAGGTCAGAATAAATAAGGCGTCAACATGGCTTGAAAAGAAATTTGCAAATGAGATCGATGAGTACATGAATAGTTTTAACAAAAGTCAGAATGGATATTTGCGACTAAGCATATTTGATTCTGTGCTAGCGCTTGTACAGACTGTTGTCATGTACGGATATGCAGTCTATAGGACAGTGGCAGGGAGCATTACCGTCGGCAGTTTCAGTGTTTATCTCGGCACTGTTACATTGTTTACCGGTGGCTTTAGCGAACTTATAAACAGGTTCATTTCTTTAGGTTATTTGTCAAAGTATGTCGATGACTATAAGGAATGTCTTGATTTAATCTCGCCATCGAATAGCAAATGCCCTAATACAGATATTGATATTATAAATACAAAAAACCATGAGATCGTGTTTGACCATGTTTCATTCAAATACCCTAATACGGACAGATATGTACTGAAAGATATATCCATAAGAATTGAAGCCGGAAAAAAGTTGTCTATCGTCGGGTATAACGGAGCAGGCAAGACGACTTTTATTAAGCTTATCTGCCGTCTTTACGCGCCAACGGAGGGGAAAATATATTATAACGGCATTGATATATCGACCATAGACTTTGATACGTATATGAAGCTGTTATCTGTAGTTTTTCAGGATTTTGCGCTGTTTTACTTTACAATCAAGGATAATATTATTTTTGACGGTGACAAGGACAACTCGGCATTAAATGAGGCTATAGAGAAAAGCGGACTGCGCGAAAAGATAGACGGACTGAAGGACGGTTTTGACACTCCTCTCAGCAAGGAGTTTTACAAGAACGGTATAGAGTTCTCCGGCGGAGAGGGACAAAAACTGGCGTGCGCACGAGCTTATTATAAGAATGCGCCTATTATTATATTTGACGAACCTACCGCAGCTCTGGACGCTATTGCAGAAAGCCAGCTATACGAGCGTTTTAACAATATTATTGAAAACAAAACTGCCATTTACATTTCCCACCGTCTTGCATCAGTAAAGTTTTGCGACAGTGTAGCTGTGTTTGCAGACGGTGAGATCGTTGAATACGGCACCCATGATGAGCTGATGGCGCTTGAGGGAGTGTATACGGAAATGTTTAACAAGCAGTCTCAATTCTATGTGGAGGAAAGTCTGAAAACAAAGTAAAATTAAACTGAGAGCAAACCGTTTTCAGACGCGATTTTGTGCCGAGCATTTCGCCGATGGGCGAAACCGACACAAATCCAAAGAAAGGAATGGTTATAACGATGAAAAATAAAAAAGAAAAAGATATATCGGCAAAGCAGCTTTTCTCCAATACCGTGTTTGTGCTGCAATTTCTCTACAAAACAAATAGAAAGCTGTACTTTATTCGTATACCAATGCTGCTTCTGCAAGTAGTTTCAACATTTATCCCGATCATTTTTGTCAGATACATATTAAACGCGGTTACTGTTGAGAACAGCATATATAGTGCTATGATATATGTTATGGCAATGGCGATACTTACGTTTGTTGTCAGTGTTTTAAGCAATATCTTTTCAAGCTATGACCAAAAGCAGGTGGCAAGGACCCGTTATCTTGCAAATCTGGCGCTGGGTAAATCAGTTATGCGGCTGCGCTATGAAGACTTGGAGAGACCGGAAACAAAAAGCTTTG
This sequence comes from uncultured Lachnospiraceae bacterium, assembly GCA_964490165.1. Classification (GTDB taxonomy): domain Bacteria; phylum Bacillota; class Clostridia; order Oscillospirales; family CAG-272; genus Avispirillum. Next base: position 45,814 of record CAZBAR010000016.1, read on the forward strand.
TAACGCTTGCCGGGGAGGATTCTATGCTGTATATCCTCACTCTTGTCTCTAACTTTATTTCGTCAATTATTAAAGTGGCAGGCTTAACTGCAATAGTCCTTACCTTTCAGCCGTTGATCTTAGTTCTGATTGCCGCTGTCATTGCGGTTAAAATGTTTATTGATAAAAAAAGACGGCAAAGACTGCAGTTTTACAGAAGCGTTTGGGCGCCCATAAACAGGAAATCATCATATATTATTGACTCGATGAGGGATATTCAATATGCAAAAGAAATCAGGATAAATGATCTGTCCGGTTGGCTTTGCAAAAAGCTTCAGGAGCATTTAGAATCAGAGGTATACCCGTTAAACAAAAAAAGCGAAAAAGAAAACTGCCGCCTGAATATGTTTACTACCGTTACCGGAATACTTCAGGAATGCGTTGTATATTTCATTTTGGCATATCGCGTGATTTTTGCAGGCATGAGCATAGGTGATTTTTCAATGTATATGACCAGTATTAAAAACTTCACCGACAGTGTAACTGCTGTATTTTGGAACTATTCGAGACTTATTATTATGAGCCGTTTTGCAAGAGAATTCCGTTATTGCATAGAGCTTGAAAAGAACATAAAAAAGCAAGGCACTGAGCACCTGGCAGACCATGGCAATACAGAGGATCTGAAGATAGAATTCCGAAATGTTTCGTTTACATATCCCGATACTGATAAGGTTATCCTGAAAAACATCTCGATTACAATTGATCCCCATGAATCGCTTTCGATCGTCGGTATTAACGGAGCTGGTAAAACTACCTTTGTAAAGCTTTTATGCCGTTTGTATGAGCCGACGGCGGGTGAAATACTTATAAACGGAATTCCCATACAAAAAATCCCCCTCGACGAGTATTATGATCTGCTGGGCGTCGTTTTTCAGGATTTCAAGCTTTTCTCCTTCTCTGTTCGTGAGAATGTTTGTCTTGATACCGTAGGCGATGACTCAAGACTGGCAAAATGTATGGAAAAAAGCGGACTTGCAGATAAGATGGTCACTCTGCCGAAAAAGTTTGACACTATGATAAATAAAGAATTTGATGATTTCGGTATTGAATTCTCAGGCGGCGAAGGACAAAAGCTGGCTATTGCAAGAGCGCTTTACAAGGACGCTCCGCTGATCATTCTTGATGAACCTACGTCTGCACTTGATCCTATCGCAGAGTATGAGATATACAGCCGTTTTCATCAGCTTACAGACGGAAAAAGTACGATATATATATCCCATCGACTGTCGTCGACGAGGTTTACAGATAAAATAGCCGTATTCTCGGACGGTGAGCTTTGTGAGTATGGCAATCACAATGAACTGATGAAAATTGAAAACGGCGTATACAAGAATATGTTTGAGATGCAGGCTCAATATTATAGACAATAGTTAATTAAGTTGATTAATCGCAAAATTTATATATGTTTACAAGATATTATTCAGAAAGAGGGGATATACATGGACTCAAAAGATATAATCAGCAAGGCAAAGCAAAGCTTTGAAAACGTATTAGCTAATGAGCTTTACGGTCAAATTATCAGAGACGATAAGCACATGAATTTATTAGTTGAAATGATGGATGTGCAAAAGGGAGGCAAAGTTTTAGATATAGGTACAGGTAATGGATACATAGCTTTTCCGATTGCAGAATTATACCCCGAGACGCAAGTTATAGGAATAGATATTGCCGAAAGTGCTATTGAAAGAAATAACAAAAGAGCCGAAGATGAAAATTTTCCGAATCTGCATTTTTACGCTTTTGACGGTGAAAATTATCCAATTGAAAGCAATTCGATTGATACCGTAGTAACCAGATACGCATTTCATCATTTTCCGAATATCAAAACTGTTGTTCAAAAAATATCGAATTTGGTACATGACGGCGGAAAAATACTTATATCCGATCCTATCAGAAATGTTTTCGATACAAACAAGATAATAGATAAATTTATGCAAATGAAGGGAGACGGGCACGTTGCTTTTTATTCGCAGGAAGAAATTGAAGCTTTGTTTTCTGAATATGGTTTTAATACAGCAAAAGTAGAAATAACAGATATGACATTCCCTTTTTCTCATAAAAACGAGTATATCGAGCTGTATAATACTTTGACACCTGAAGAAAAAGATATGTATAATATTTTTATAAAAGACGGAACTGTTTGGATCGGTAATATAGATGTTATAAATATTGTTTTTGAAAAGCGAAAAATAGCAAAGACATATAGCCGTTAAATAATACTCAACGCTACAGTAAAATGCCGCTGAAATAAATCAGCGGTATTTTCTTTAGACACAGGTACCATGATAAGCTTTAATACACCATATCGGTATAATATTCCTTCAACGTTTTATAGATCTCCTCCTGCATAGCTTTTGCGGCTTTATACACGCTTTGCAGATATTCCTCTTTTGTACAGGTACTGCGCTCCTCATCGGTCATGTGCGAATAAAGAACTCCGCGCGAGGAGTTAATAACAGCTCCCAAGCCGTCATGATTAAAACAAGGCAGGATATCACGCGCGCCGCCGCCCTGCGCGCCGTATCCGGGCACTAAGAAATAACTTGATGGCATAATCTGTCTTAAAAGACTTGCTTCTTCGGGGTATGTTGCTCCTACAACAGCTCCTATGGGAGAGTAGCCGTATTCCCCTGTAAATAATTCAGCCTGAGCTTCAACATAGGCTGCCAATTTCTGACTGACTGTAGCACCGCTCATGGTTTTCACATCTTGAATTTCTCCTGAACTGCTGTTTGATGTTTTCACCAAGACGAAGATACCCTTGTTATTGGATCTGCATACGTCAACAAATGGCGTAATACTTTCGCTGCCAAGAAACGGAGAGATAGTAAGAAAATCGGCATCGATAGATGGGACTTTTTCACCGGTCAAAGTTTCAACAAGACCGAGATGTGCCTGTGCGTAAGCGTTTGCCGTATTGCCGATATCATTACGCTTTCCGTCCTCAATAACGACAAGTCCTTTACTGCGCGCATACTGTACTGTTTTTTCAAAGCATAGCATTCCGTATGATCCGTACTTTTCATAAAAGGCTATCTGAGGCTTGACAGCGGGTATCAGCGTATAGATAGTATCAATAATATCCCGATTAAACAGGTAGATCGCTTCAGCGGTCTGAGCCAACGGATCAGAAATTACACTATCACTCACAGATTTATAGCACATAGGAATTTTACTCAGATCCGGGTCAAGCCCTATAACGGAAGGATTTTTCTTTTTGATGGTGCCCTCAATTAACTTATCAATAATATTCATTTCTCAACTCCTTATTATTCACACATGCAGCAGCTTCTGTATCTTTTTGTGAGGATTGACTATCTCGGCGACAGACTTTCCGGCATTTACGGAGTAAATATAATAGGATATGTATTTCACTATATCAATTTCCTTATACCAAGGTGATGCTGTTACACGATCGCTTCGATAGCTTGCGTTTGTAATAAACACTGCGTCAAGCGCGCCGTCGGCATATGCTCTGTCAAACTCAGCAGTTCCCTTTGTGAACAGTCCGAAGGTAGCTATAAGGAATATTCTTCTTGCACCGCGCTCTTTTATCTGGCGGACAACATCGAGCATAGTCTCACCGGAGGCAATAATATCGTCAACGACAAATACGTCCTTCCCTTCTACATCGGGACCTATATACTTATGTACCTGCACGGAATACTTTCCGTCTGCAAAGTCTGTCGTACTTCTTCGCTTATAAAACACTCCCAGATCTATACCAAGCTCATTGGCGTATTCGTGATTTCGTCCCATACCGCCGAAATCCGGACTGACCATTACCGTATTTTTCTCTGCAAAATCAACATCAGGATAATTTCTCTTTATAGCCTTTATAGCCTGATATATGGGCATAAGCTTATCAAAGCCCATAAACGGCGTTGCATTCTGCACTCTGTCATCGTGAACGTCAAATGCCATAATATTAGCAACACCTATTGAATAAAGGTGCTCCAGAGCAACAGCGCAATCCAGAGATTCGCGCTGCACACGCCTGTCCTGCCTTGCGGCATAAAGCATTGGACAAATAACATTTACACGCAGCGCTTTGCCTCCGATAGCCGAAACAGTGCGGATGATATCCTGCCAGTGGTCGTCGGGAGACATATGGTTTTCAAAGCCGTGCATATCGTATGTAAGCGAATAATTGCCTACATCAACAATAATATACACGTCTTTTCCGCGAACCGATTCCGACAGCACCGCTTTAGCATCACCCGTAGAAAAGCGCGGCAGATCCACCTTCAGGACCGATACCTTTTTTGTACCGATCTCATTCAGATACTTTTCAATGCGTGCTGCGGTCTCCTCCATTCCCCTAAGCGGCAGGAGAACGATTTCGTCAGTGTTGATCATAATAAATTTCCTTTTCCTTTTAATATTATTTTAAGCCGTCTTGTTTATAAGCGAAGACAGCCTGAGTGCTTCTGAATATGCTGCTGATAAAAACTCACGTGGCTCTTTATACCGTGAATGCGTCGTCATAACCTCCAAAAGCAGAGGGAAGTCTGCACCGGCAGTGCCAATGATCTCCCCTATTGATTTAAGATCTATAAATCCCTCACCGGGGATGACATGATCTACGAACTCGCGAATCCTGTCGGAAATATGCACTGCTGCAAGACGGCCTATATGTCTCTTCAACAGCTCTGGGGAATTCGGACCGTCTATCTGATCATGTGACGAATCATAGCAAAATCCGAAATATTTCGGGTCGGATGCCTGCAATACATACTCGCAAAGTTCTGTAGGAGCCCCAGGCATAAGATTTTCAAAAGCAAAACGTATACCGCAGGCTTCCGCCACCTCTGCATACTGCGGCAGCTTTGCGATTGTATCCTTTTTTCGGCAGTCTAAAGAGTCCGGATTAAAGGCAAAGGAGCTGCAATGAAGAACTACAACAGGAGCGCCTAACTTACTTGCTGCCGATGCGACTTTTTTGTTTATTTCAAATGCGCCGTCAGCGTCCATATTATATCCGTGCACGGTATCAACAAGCAGACAGTTTGCGCTTATTGCGCTCTTTACATTTTCTAATGAACTTTGTTCCAATATGCCGCTGTGCGCGTAGTTGCTGCCGAAAGAAACGTGCGAAAATCCGGCTTCACTTATCATGTGGAGCTGATCCTCAATAGGACTCGAATAATTAAAACAAGTTGAGATCGAAATGCCGTTCATATGATGTCCCCCTAATGTATATGTAATTATAAAATACCTACACAAGGAAAAAGCCCGACAGCAAAGCTGTCGGGCAAAATATTAGTCTGCGATATAGGGCATGAGAGCAACTACGCGCGCACGCTTGATAGCGACGGTGAGCTGTCTCTGATGCTTAGCGCAAGCACCGCTGATACGGCGGGGCAAAATCTTACCGCGCTCGGAAACGAACTTTCTGAGACGAACGGTATCTTTATAATCGATGTAGTCGATCTTATCCTCGCAGAAAATGCAAACCTTTCTTCTTCTGCGATTATTCGCTCTGGGAGCAGGTCTTCTTTCTGCACGGGGTGCAGCATTCTCAGCGGGAGCCTCAGTTGCGGCTTCCTCTGCAACGGGCTGTTCGACAACTTCTTCTGTTGTAACAGTCTTCTCTGTATCCATGTTTCTAATGAAACCTCCATTCATATTAAAAGAACAAAATCTTTATTGTATTCGCTGCCTGATTTTCTATTTAGAAGGGCAGCTCTTCATCGTCTGCGATCTCTTCAAACTTAGGCGCGTCACTGCCGATAGCGGGGCTCGCATACGCGGGTGCGCCATAGCTTTCGGGAACAAAGGGCTGCATATTGCCTGCTGCCTGCTGAACAGCCATCGGGCTTTCGCTTTTAGCATCAACAAAGAAAGCCTCGTCTACCACTACCTCAGTAGCGTAGTGCTTTACACCGTTATTGTCAGTCCAGTTTCTGTTTTGCAGAGTGCCGACAACACAGATCGAGCTTGCTTTTCTGAAATATCTGGTAACGAATTCAGCTGTCTGTCTCCAAGCCGTGCAGTTGATAAAATCAGCTGTGCTTTCTTCACCGCTTCTTCCGCCGAAACGACGGTTTACAGCTACAGTAAAGGAAGTTACCGAAATGCCGGAGGGCGTGGTCTTCAGCTCAGGATCAGCAGTGAGTCTGCCGCCGATAATAACTTTATTGAAGTTAAAATTTGCCATTTGTTTATCCTCTCAATACAGCGCATAACGCTGTCAGAAATCAATTACGCCTTTACTTCTTCGTGACGGATCACGATAGAGCGCATGATACCCTCGGTAATACCGAAGACACGCTCAAGCTCTGCAGGGAATGCTGCACCGCACTCAAAATTAACAAGTACGTAGTATCCCTCATTCTTGTCGTTGATGGGGTATGCAAGTCTGCGCTTGCCCCACTCGCTGACCTCGCCTACGGTTCCGTTAGCTGCGATAAGATCAGTAAACTTTCCCGTAAGTGCCTTGATCTCCTCATCAGCAAGCTGAGCGTCGATGATGAACAAGGTCTCGTAAGAGTTCGTAAGCTTCTCCATATTTACACCTCCCTATGGACTTCAGACCGACGGCACTGTAATTTTCCGCCGGCAGAGAGACGGGTGCTTGACCCGTAACACAAAGATTATATCATCATAATTTGCCAATGTCAATAAGTTTTTCCGTATTTTTTTCATTTGTGCGAATATTGCAGCAAAGTTTTTATCAATTTATTATATATGATTATATGCATATACGTTTTGCACAGCAAATGCGCCAAAAATGAAGTTCTTTAGTCTATAATTTTGTCCGATTTTTTAATTTTGAAAAAAATTTCCAAAAAGACTTGTATAATTTTGGTTTTTGTACTACAATATATTTTGGTGTGATAAGTCTTCACACCGAACAAAGTCCAAAAATTTTTTATATAAATCAACGGAGGACAAAAAAATGTCAGTTAAAGTTGCAATTAACGGTTTCGGTCGTATCGGCCGTCTCGCATTCCGCCAGATGTTCGGCGCAGAGGGCTACGAGGTAGTAGCTATCAACGACCTTACCGATCCTAAAATGCTTGCTCACCTTCTGAAGTATGACACCGCTCAGGGCGGCTACTGCGGCAGAATCGGTGAGGGTGCTCACACTGTTGAGGCAGGCGAAGGCTACATCGTAGTTGACGGCAAGAAGATCACTATCTACAGCGAGAAGAACGCTGCTGATCTGCCCTGGGGCGAGATCGGTGTTGACGTTGTTCTTGAGTGCACAGGCTTCTACTGCTCCAAGGATAAGAGCCAGGCTCACATCGACGCAGGCGCTAAGAAGGTTGTTATTTCTGCTCCCGCAGGC
>CAZBAR010000017.1:0-51711 GCA_964490165.1 uncultured Lachnospiraceae bacterium
ACATCTGAATAAATCTTCTGTAGCAGTCCCAAGCCCAACGGGGATTGCCGCTCTTTTCAGCGATTACGTTTACAACGTCCTCGTTAAGACCGAGGTTAAGAATAGTGTCCATCATGCCGGGCATTGATGCGCGAGCGCCGGAACGGACAGATACAAGCAGAGGATTTTCCTGGTCACCGAACTTCTTGCCGGTGATCTCCTCCATCTTCTCGATGTATTCCATGATCTGAGCCTGAATATCATCGTTGATCTTACGGCCGTCCTCATAGTACTGTGTGCACGCTTCGGTGCTGATGGTAAAGCCCTGAGGAACAGGAAGACCGATCTTGGTCATCTCAGCCAGGTTTGCACCTTTACCGCCGAGAAGCTCACGCATATCAGCGTTGCCTTCGGAGAAAAGGTATACATACTTCTTGCCCATTTAGAAATCCTCCAAATATAAAATAATAGTAATCAAAATAACAGACACCGTGTGTCTCATTTGATATTTTACCACATATTTTATGCAAATGCTATAGTTTTGCAAAAAAATCCCAAAAATGAATGGAATTTTTTTGTCTTGACAGGCAGAGACCAAAGTGATATATTATTTTTGTAAGGATTTTTATTAAAATATGAAATATAATTTGCCGGATCACCCGCAAGCTTATATTACGATCGGAGATCGCTATGTCAATACTTCTTACTATTTCAATAGTTCTTCTTGCGGGACTGCTTATGTCGCGTCTTGCCAAGCTTTGCAGTCTGCCCGCCGTTACGGCGTACATAATCACCGGCATATTGCTGGGACCGTTTTGTATCGGTACGCTGGGGATTCCCGGCGTCGGCTTTGAAAGCATCGAAGCGGTCAAGGGATTTGGCGTTATTACTCAGGCCGCGACCGGCTTTATTGCCTTTTCTATCGGAAACGAATTCCGTCTTTCCAGCCTGAAAAAGACAGGTAAGCAGGCAACGGTCATCGGAATTTTGCAGGCTCTGGCTGCAACCGCTCTTGTTGATATATGTCTTGTCGCCATGCATTTTGTCTTCCCTGACAAAATATCTCTTGCATCGGCAATAACACTGGGCGCTATCGCCTCCGCCACTGCTCCCGCTACCACAATGATGGTAGTAAACCAGTACAAGGCGAAGGGTCCCGTTACCGACCTGCTGCTGCCCATAGTCGCAATTGACGACGCCGTAGGCCTTGTCGTATTCGCCATATCCTTCGGCGTGGCAAAATCCCTTGCAGGCGGCGCTATCGACATTGTGACTGTCATCGTCGACCCCATACTGGAGGTTATCTGCTCGCTGGCGCTGGGCTTTATCGTCGGAGTTCTGTTTACGCTTGTGGAGCGCAGCTTCCATTCCCGAAGCAAGCGTATGGCAATATCAATTGCATTCGTTCTTTTGACCGTTGCCGTATCCAACCTGAGCTTTGAGATCGGCGCCGTGACCGTAGGCTTTTCTCCCCTGCTCTCCTGCATGATGCTGGGCAGCGTGTTCTGCAATATGTGCGAGGTGTCAGAAGAGCTTATGGACAGAACCGACCGCTGGACAGCTCCGCTGTATATCATGTTCTTTGCGCTCAGCGGCGCCGAGCTTGATTTCAAAGTATTCGGCGACGTTGCCATAATCGGTATCGGTATCGTGTTTATAATCATCCGCTGTCTCGGCAAATATTTCGGAACCTATGGTTCTTCAAAGCTTATGAAGTGTCCGAAGACCGTTGTTGATTATCTGGGCGTAACGCTGTTCCCTCAGGAGGGAGTTGCTCTGGGTATGACCGTCACAGCGCTTTCACTGGGCGCGGACGGAACCTTTATCAGAAACATAGTGCTGTTCGGCGTGCTTGTATACGAGCTGCTCGGTCCTCTTGCAACAAAGCTTGCGCTGACAAAGGCAGGCGAGATCAAGCCCGAAGGCAAAAAGAGCTCCCGCGGCGCCGCCGACATGGCAGGCCGGAGAAAATAGCAGGATAAGCATAAGGGGGCGCTTTTTAAGGAAAAGCGCCCCGCCCCCCCGAAAACCTTTTTGAATAAAAGAAAAAAGGATATTACAGTTATTTCGATACAATAATTTATTTTTTAGGCATATAGAAGGCGCTGATATTTCACAGCGCCTTTTTGTTTTAATACTATTATTTGTCAGAAGGTTTCAGCGGATAACGATCAGGCATCAAAATGCTGTACAGCAGATAAACAGCATCGTCACGGTCAACTGTTCCGTCCATATTAAAGTCTCCGCCGTTATATAATTCATCACTTATGGGATACTTTTCAGGATCTTCAATATGGTTTATCAGATATGTAACATCTTTGGTATCTAAATAGCCGTTTCCGTCCAAGTCACCGTAAACCACGGGATAATCCGTGTAATCGCCGATATATGTATGCTCTGCATCGTTCTCGCAAACGTATACAGTATATCCTCTCTCAGTTGGAGTTGCTTCAACCACTTCAGATACCATCCACTTGTGTCCGATAGCCTCTGTTGTCTTATGCTCCCGACTCATCTCCGTACCGCATACAGTGCAGTATATGACCTCGTCATAGCTTCCGCCCGCAGTACAGGTGGTTTTTAACGCATTTTCAAAAAATACACCGGAGGCAGTATGACCTGTAGCCGAAACCGCTCTTGTTTCGTAGTGATCGCAAGCCGTGCAATTGCAGCGTTCCGTGCCCTCATCCATACAGGTGGGATCGTCAGTCAGTATCCATTCGCCGAAAGTGTGACCGTTTGCGGGAATTTCAGTTATATCAGTCTTGCCGTCACATACTTTGCAGTGATGAGACTTGCTGCCCGCTTCAGTGCAGGTAGGCTCTGCGTCTACTGTCCACTCTGCAAGGTAGTCATGCGCCGTCATTTCAACAGTATGCTTCTCAAAAGCATCGCAGTTTTCACAGCATCTTATCTCAATGCCGGTCGCGGTGCAGGTAGGCTCTACAATTACACTCCACTCGCCGTACTTGTGACCGACAGCCTCTGTAGTCTTGCCCTCCCGGCTTATCTCAGCACCGCATACGGAGCAGTATACGACCTCGTCATAGCTTCCGTTTTCGGTACAGGTTACTTCGACAGCATTTTCAATAACAACCGGTGAAGCAGTATGTCCTGAAGCTGAGATCACTTTTGTTTCGTAGTGATCGCAGGCTGTGCAGTCGCGGCGTTCAATTCCATCATCCGTGCATGAGGGTGCGTCGGTCTGTATCCATTCGCCGAAGCTATGTCCTGTTGCGGGGATTTCAGTAATGTCAGTCTTGCCGTCACATACTTTGCAGTGATGAGACTTGCTGCCCGCAACGGTACAGGTAGGCTCTGTGTCAACCGTCCATTCTGCCGCATAATCATGCGCCGTCATTTCAATAGTACGCTTCTCAAAATGATCGCAGTTTTTGCAGTATCTTACCTCAATACCGGTCTCGGTACAAGTAGGCGCTACTATTACATTCCATCCGCTGAACTTGTGACCGAGGGCATCTGTTATTTTGACCTCACGGCTCATCTCCTCGCCGCATACGGAACAGTATACGACCTCGTCATAGCTTCCGCCCTCGGTGCAGGTGGCTTCTACCATATTTTCGACAACGGCAGCAGAGGCAGTATGGCCTGTAGCTGAAACCGCTCTTGTTTCGTAGTGATCGCAGACCGTGCAATCGCGGCGTTCCACGCCCTCATCCGTACAGGTGGGCGCGACAGTCTGTATCCATTCACCAAAGGTATGCTCTGCGCAGGCAGGTCTGACAACCACCTCTACATCAAAAGCATCGGTAAATTCGCCGTAGGTGACAGTTATCGTCTGTGTTCCGAGCTGATCGGGATCAAAGTCAGACAGGGTATAATCTTCAACAGCTTCGTGGTGCTCTGTATTGTAAGAGACAGTTACCTCCAGTCCGGTGATATCCAGACTTTCTCCTACGTAATACTCGGTTTTATCAGGCTTCTGCGTGATCTCTATACCTAACGGAAGCTTTTCATCTACTGCCTCAAAGGTGTCATAGTAGTATAATGGGGTGAATTCATTCGGCCATACCTGTATAAAGTGTTTTCCCACAGTACCCAACGTTCGTATATACGTTGCATATGTACTGCCCGTCGGAGCAACTACCGAAACAATAAATACTTTTTCTTCGGTAGTGCCATCATTGTAGCACATAACAAATTCACCGTCTGTTATAGCCGATCTCAGTTCCTCGTCTTTCAAAAATACATGACGTGAAGGGGCTTTGGTTACGACCATACCGACCGGCAGACGACTAAATGACACTTCCGCACTGCGCAGCACAGGGAACGGATATTTGTCTGCCGCATCAGGCATAGTCCAAACATTTTCAAAATCAAAGCCTGCATATGTCTCCTGCTGCTTCAGCTCTTCCGATGTACGGAAACAACTTGATGTTCCCTTTCCGTCAATGTTCCATGCATAAACGTTGGTCATCGTTTTGCCGCCTATGGGAGCCCCGCTGCCAAAAGTACCGTATCTCGGCAGGTTTACCTGACCGATATTGTAGCAGTTTTCAATCGTGCCGCCGTTTGCAATACCCGCTGCATTCTGAACGGCTACGCCTAAAGTATCGCACAACACCTGTGCAGTATTGTAGCAATTTTCAACATGACCGTTATTGGCATTAGTGGCAGAGATACCGCCTGCTGACTGCAAAGCAGTATAATTGTAACAATATGGGCCGCGTTTAGCGATCCAATAGGACGTATTAGCACATTCTCTGATAGTTCCGCTGTTGTATGATGCAATGCCTCCGGCTGCTAAATAACCAAAGATATTATCCTCATTGGCACACTGCTCGATAATGCCGTAATTATAAGCAGCAATACCTCCTACCTCCAGACCTGTAATATAGCTTTGATTTACGCAGTGACGAATAGTTCCGACATTGCAGCCCGCAATACCGCCGATATAAGTAGTCGTTTTATAATACGGCATACCCGGGTAGGATTCATCTAATATTCCCTGTGATTCTATATTATTTGATACAGTCAGATTCTGTATCAATCCGCAGTTATAGCCGAATAAGCCCATATAGCAATCATATGATCGGAAATAGCTGCTATTGTCAATACGGTCATATGCATAATCCTCTTCGGTCCATACGGCATAGATATTGGCAATAGTATGCCCGGCTCCGTCAAACGTTCCTTCAAAGCGCTGACCGCGATAACTGCCGATCGGATACCACTTAGGGCTATATCCGGTAATAATAGCAGGATGTGTTGTGTTACCGGTTGTGCAAATAATATCCTGTGTCATTATATAATGAGCTGACAACTGATACCGTACAGCATTCAATTCCTGCATATTCCGTACCTGATACGGGTCTTCTTCAGTACCGCTGCCAAAACGGAAAGCTCGGTACGGGTTTGAGTTCAGCTGAGGATAGGGGTATATTGAATCTTCCGAATAGCTCCATGGATAATACCACTCTCCGTTGTCGTAGTTATACTCTTGATTATACGATAAATTCAAAAAGCTCCACTGCAAATCTTCAAGGGTATACTGTCCGTCGGTAGATTCCATATCTGCCCGTGCGGAAGAATACGTATCCGGGAAATATATGTCTTGAAGGATACTTTCTTCGTCAAGCTTTCCTGCAATACCGCCTATAGCTGCGCCCGAATCATGAAATACAGTTCCGACATTATACGCGCCTGTAACAGATGTGTTTTCCAACACGCCTGCAATACCTCCTAAGCACATATCGGCAGGAGAATTGATGTCCCAATAACCGATGTTATATGTATTAGTTATTTCACCTGCTCTAACCACTTCACCGACTACACCACCGACAATAACCGTTTTGCCCTCGGCCTCTTCCGTCTGACCTACATACAGGCTGCCGGCATTGAAGCAGGATTTTGCACCATACCAACTGTATCCCAGCACGCCGCCCATCGCTGCCGGGCAGTCAGCAGTTAAGATAATATTACCGTAATTAGCACAACATTCAAGCGTGACTTCACTTCGGCCGGCAATACCGCCCACGTATGCGGTGCATTCTGATGAACTATTTCTATACTCACTACAGGAGACCGCAACATCACCGTAATTGGCACAATTACGAATCGTGCTACGACCGTAAACATATCCGGCAATACCTCCGACTGCAAACGGCTCTTCGCCACTGCTGTTTTCATGTACTGTCACAAACATCTGTCCGTCAAACTGACAGTTTTCAATAACGCCGTTGTCAAGATAATCTGCAATACCGCCGATAGAGCTACTGCACCCTTCTACCACACCGTATACATTAAGGTTCTTAATAGTACCGCTGACTCTACCAAAAAGACCAAGTCCCCAATCTGTTGAATATGACAGCGTGCAGCCGTTGCCGTCGAAAACACCGGTAAAGGTTTCGTTAAGAGGCCATAAAATCGTAATCTCTATATCATTCATCAAAATATAGTTTCCGGCTAAGTTCTCGCGAACCTTATCAAAATCCTCCGGTGTATATATCGGAGTATATCCCTCAGGAATTTCCGTTTCATCTTCTGTTGTCTGCAGATCAACAGCAAACGACCAATTCCCAAGGCCGAACAGCATAACTGCCGTCAGCATTAAAGACATTACTCTCAATAACATTCGTTTCATTTTGCTCTCTCCTTGACTTTTAATAATTACACGATCTGTAATGTTGTAATTCTATCATATTGAGCTATGAAAATCAAGAGATTCAGCGATACTTCACATACATAATGCACAAAATTCGGCAAGCATAGCGATATCCCTCTCAATACTGAAAAAGCGAGTGCAAACAAATATCTGATATCACATAATAAAAAAGCCGTCCGGCGCGGACGGCTTTGAGGTTGTCGAAAAAGTCCGCAGAAATAGCAAATTGCACAAAAGGAATTTCGCGGCTTGCGAGCCGCGACCAGAGGTAACCCTCTGGACTCCGGTCAGTCTTAGGATTTCGATCGCTGCGGCGATCGATTTAGGGCGTTGCCCTAAAAACCCACAAGCTTTTGAAAAATCTTGACCAAAACTTTTAGTTATTTTGCTACAACAATCTAGTTTTTCGACAGTCAGAAAGCCGTCCGGCGCGGACGGCTTTTTTACTAAAGACAAAGCAAACTTGCGGCTCTGCCCAAGCTCTCAAAAACTTTTATAATAATGCAATAAATTTTTTATTTTAGATTTTTCGAGTTCTCAGAACCTTTTTCTCTAAAAAGGTTCTGAGCGAGGTGTGGAGCAGCGCTCCACATAATATTTATTTCATTACTTTTTCAAGTGCTGCTTTCTTTACGCAGAGGCAAAGGATCTCAACTGCGTCTGCAAGCTCCTCAGATGAGGGGAAGGTGGGAGCAATACGCAGGTGGCTGTCGCTGGGATCGATGCCGTAGGGGTAGGATGCGCCTGCCTGTGTCAGCTTAACGCCTGCCTCGGCGCACAGCTCATACACGCGCTTTGCACAGCCGACGGGCACACGGAGATCTACAAAATAGCCGCCTCTAGGCTCTGTCCACTCAGCAACGCCGGTGAGGTTCTTTCTGAAAGAGGACACTACAGTCTCAAAACGGGGACGGATTATAGCAGCGTGGCGCTTCATATGAGCGCGAACGCCGTCTGCGTCGCCGAAATACTTAACGTGGCGCATCTGGTTGATCTTATCAAAGCCGATAGTCTGCGCGGAAAGCACGCTCTTGATCTGCTCGAGGTTCTTTTCCGTAGCAGCCATAATAGCAACGCCACTGCCGGGGAAGGTGATCTTTGAGGTAGATGCAAAGAAGAACACGTTATCCTCAGTGCCGTACTTTTCGCACGCCTTGAAGATATCGAGAAGCTTTACTTCCTCGTCATAGATCTCGTGAACAGCGTATGCGTTGTCCCAGAAGATACGGAAATCGGGCGCTGCCGGCTTCAGAGCTGCAAAGCGCTCAACAGTTTCGTCGGAATATGTATAGCCCTCGGGATTTGAGAACTTAGGAACGCACCAGATACCCTTGACAGAAGGATCGCTCTCGACCAGCTTTTGAACGGTGTCCATATCGGGGCCGTCGGGAGTCATATCAACGGGGATCATTTCGATATCCATAGCCTTACAGATAGCAAAGTGTCTGTCATAACCGGGGCTGGGGCAAAGGAACTTGATGTTTCCCTGCTTTGACCAGGGCTTCTCGCCGCCGTACACGCCAAACAGCATAGCTCTTGCAACGGTATCGAACATTATATTAAGAGAGGAGTTACCGGCAACAAAAAGTCTTTCGCAGGGAATACCCAGAAGGTCGGAAAAGAGCTTCTTCGCCTCAGGGATACCGTCAAGAACGCCGTAGTTGCGGCAGTCAAGACCGCCGTCGCCGATACAGCTTGCGCCGTCATGAATAACGCCCAGCATATCCTCGGAAAGCTCCAGCTGCTCGCGGCCGGGCTTGCCGCGGGTCAGATCCAGCGACATTTTTTTCTCAGCCCATTTATCAAGCTCTGCTGAGACCGCAGAAAATTCACTTTTGAGCTCACACTCGGACATTGCCTCGTATTTCATCATTTCTAACCTCTCTGATATGTAAATATATTATTTTTGAATTTTTCAAGGGCTTCAAATTCGTTTTTTGCCCTAATGCACCTGATATTATAATACATTCCTGCAAAAAATGCAAGAGTATTGGCAAAAAAATTTCATTTTTATTGTTTTTATTTAAGTTTTGCCCCTTATATTGAAATTTTTGCGCGTGAATGCTACAATTAAGTGTGATGAAAATTTGATTACATATAATAAATAAGGGAAAATTCTATGACACTTACGGTAATTATAAATCTTTGTTTCCTCGTTGCCGCCGCTTTTTGTCTTGTCGCCTACTTTACAGCATATGATGAAAAGCGCGTGCGGGCTATAAGCCGCGTGCTGTTTTCTGCCGCCGCAATAGGCGTTGCGGGCGCCGCGGTGTGCGCTTTTTTGTCAGAGGGCAAGAGCACTGTTCTTGTGATACCGGGTGAGGCGGCGTTCTGCCTCGCAGTGCTGATGACAGCCTTTGCCCTCGGTAAAAGTCCGCGCACAGCCGTGCTGCGGCTGTGTCTTGCCCCGCTGTGGTCTATGCTTATTGTTCTGTCAGCCTATGCCCTTTCCACGTTAAACAGCAGCTCCGCCTCCGCCGTCGCATTGGGAATATTCTCCGCTCTTATTATGGCTCTGCCCTCTGCCTGTGACTTTCTGCGCCTTTACAGGTGCATGGCGGCGGATAGCAGCATTGCAAAGGAAAGACGTTCGAGAAGAAATGCGCGTGCAAAAAAGCGTGAGGAAAGAAAGAATATATCAAAAAAACGCCGTGAGCTGAAGCGCGGAAAAGCTCGGAAGTAGTCCCTTATTTTCACAAAATTCTCCGATTTTGTATATTTTCAACAAAACAAATTTTCACGCAAAAATCGGCACTTGACTAACAAGTTTTCAAATGGGTGTTGAAAACTCTTTGGAAAACTTGATTTTTCCCATAAATACTGAGGTTATGTTTACAGGTAGCCTTTGGAAAACTCGTCCCGGATGATTTCCCGATATTTTCCATTATTCACAACGTAGAAAATTCATAAATTCAGAAAAAATACTTGACAAAAATATTTCAAAAAATGCAAAAGAGGACGAGCGCCCCGGCGTGGTCGGCGCTGCGTCCTCTGCGGTGGGTCATCCCCGCCATACAGTTATTATATGCCGTGATCTCGGAAATGATACAGAGATGAGCACGGCAGGGAAAACTTTTTTAGGAAAAGTTTTCCCTGAAACCCTTTCAAAACCTTTTCAAATATTGAAAAGGCACCAACAAAGTAAAACTCCTGCGGCGCTGCCGCAGGAGTTTTACTTTGTTTATTCTTCTCCGCTGTCCTTTTTCAGCATATCGCGGATATCGCGAAGCAGATCAAGCTCAGTTTCCTCAGCCGCTTTCTCTTCAACGACCTCTTCCTCTTTTTTCTTCTTTGACAAAGCCTCAAACTTATTCTTTGCATTCATCATTACTCTGAGAACAACAAAGATACACAGCGCTATGACAAGGAAATCTATAACAGACTGAATAAAGTTGCCGTATGTAAGCGCCACCTCAGGCGTTACTACCTCTCCTGCTGCGTCAAGCTCCGCTGCGGAGAAAACGACCTTCAGATCCGTAAGATTTATACGTCCTATGGCAAGGCTTATAAGAGGTGTAATAATATCGTTGACGATAGATGTTACTATCTTACCGAAGGCAGAACCGATTATAACACCGACTGCCATATCGATAACGTTGCCTTTCATGGCAAACTCCTTGAAATCATGAAAAAATTTTCCCATTCCGATAAGTCCTTTCGCATATTTTATATTTTGAGTATAGCATATATATCTTTATCTTGCAAGTATTAAGTCGATTTTTTGTATTCAAAAAGGTTTTGAAAGGGTTTCAGGGGAAACTTTTCCTTAAAAAGTTTCCCCTGATCTTTTCTGATCTTATCTGATCTTATACATCCATTTTATTTCAGCGCCCCGCGAACAAGCTCTATCTGATGCTTTACGCTGTCGGGAGACGTGCCGCCCTCGGATATGCGGCGCTTTACGCACTCTGTAAGATCGATAGCCTCAAACAGGCTCTCGTCAAAGATCTCGTCGATCTTTTTGTATTCCTCAAGAGGCAGATCTTCAAGCACCGTGCCCGTGGAAATACATTTTGCCACGCACTGCCCCGCCAGCTTATAAGCGCTGCGGAAAGGCAGACCCTTTACTACCATCCAGTCGGCAAGGTCGGTGGCGTTTATAAAGCCCGCGCCAGCGGCGTGCTTCATATTATCCGCGCGGACATTCATTGTGTCTATCATAGGAGTAAAGACACGCAGGCACATTTTAACTGTATCTACAGCGTCAAACACGCCCTCCTTGTCCTCCTGCATATCCTTGTTGTACGCAAGGGGCAAGCCTTTCATTGTAGTGAGCAGACCCATAAGTGAGCCGTACACTCTGCCGCATTTGCCGCGGACAAGCTCTGCCATATCGGAATTTTTCTTCTGCGGCATAATGGATGAGCCGGTGGTAAAGGCGTCGGACAGCTCCACAAAACGGAACTCCCAGCTTGACCACAGAATTATTTCCTCCGAGAAGCGGGACAGGTGCATCATAAGAACCGACAGCGCTGAAAGCATCTCCAGCGCGAAGTCTCTGTCGGAAACACCGTCAAGAGAGTTTTCGCAAATTCCCTCAAAGCCCAGCAGCCCTGCCTCATAGCGGCGGTCGGTGGCATAGGTGGTTCCTGCCAGCGCGCAGCAGCCGATAGGAGACTGATTCATTCTCTTTTTGCAGTCCTCAAGTCTTGATATATCGCGCAGAAGCATCATAGCGTATGCCATAAGATGGTGACCGAAAACAATAGGCTGCGCCCTCTGAAGATGCGTGTAGCCGGGCATTATAGTTTCTGTATTTTCCTCGGCTTTATTGCAAAGCACCGCGCACAGCTCGCGCACAAGAGCCGCGATCCCGTCGCACTCGCTGAGAAGATACATACGGAAATCCAGCGCCACCTGATCGTTACGGCTGCGCGCCGTATGCAGTTTTTTTCCCACGTCGCCTAGACGTTCCGTCAGCACCTGTTCCACGAACATATGTATGTCCTCGCAGGTCATATCGAATTTCAGCGCGCCGCCGTCGAGGTCGTTCAGTATGCCCTCAAGTCCGCCGATAAGCGCGTCGCTCTCCTCGGCGGTGATGATACCGCAGTGCGAGAGCATTGCAGCGTGCGCCATGCTTCCCTTTATATCCTGACGGTACATACGGCTGTCAAAGCTTATGGAAGAATTGAAATCGTCCGCGATAGCGTCTGTTGCGCCGTCAGTTCTTCCCGCCCACATTTTTGCCATAATTTTTATCCTTTCGTATTACCTGTGAATATGTGTGGGGCAGCCCCACACTCTATCAAAAACCTTTGCAAAACAATTTCTTGTTTTTTATGAAATACCGTATATTGTAAAACAAGTCAAATACTCTTAATTATCATTCTCTCCGTAGCTGACAGAATAGGGCTCATGATCAAGTATTTCATCAGGTCCGCATAATAAAATTCCGTAGTTTTCGGTGAAAGTTACATTGCTGTTCATAAAAAGCCCGTTATACATATAATGGTAGTAGACTTTTACTTCGCCAAGATCCATTTTTGAATAAACTGCCATGTAATCGATGCTGTCAACTGTTCTTTGCGTATACTCGGGATAAAAGACCACAACAGCCAAAATATAAAAAACACAAATAACAGACGAAACAATGGACAATATAAATAATTTTTTTGTTTTATAAAGCAAAACAAAGATTTCAAACACACACAGCACGGGAACGGCAATATGAACTATGAGTAATGCAGCTGGTGTAAGTGAAATGTTAATTATTCTGAGAACAAGAAGGCAAAGAAGGGCAATTTCGACTATTGAACCAAGTATAGCAGGAATTTTCTTTTTTTGCTTTATCAAGCCGATAAGCAGAATTGCGTTCAAAACTAAGAATACGAGATAGAAAATCATATTTTTCCTCCTAACAAGCTGTATTACTTATTGGAATTTTTGAGAGTTCACTATCTATATAATCAAAAGCATTTATAAAAAGGTTTTGGGGGTTTAAGGGGGACTTTTCCTGAAAAAGTCCCCCTTGTCCGTACTTATTTATTCTTGTTCTGCTCGTCTACCATAGCCTGAACCTTGATAGGCAGACCGTAGAGGTTGATAAATCCGGCAGAGTCAGTCTGATCGTAGTCGCTTTCGCCGAAGGTAGCGATCTCCTCGCTGTACAGAGAATAGTCGCTCCATACGCCAGCGTTGATCATATTGCCCTTATACAGCTTCAGGCGAACCTTACCTGTAACCTTCTCCTGAGTCTTGTCAACGAATGCGGAGAGAGCCTCACGCAGGGGGGTGAACCACTGACCGTTGTATACAAGCTCTGCAAAGGTGATAGACAGACGCTGCTTTTCGTGCAGTGTCATTTTGTCAAGGCAGACAGACTCAAGAACGCTGTGAGCCTTGTAGAGGATAGCTCCGCCGGGAGTCTCGTATACGCCGCGGCACTTCATGCCCACAAGTCTGTTTTCTACGATGTCGATGATACCGATACCGTTTTTGCCGCCCAGCTCGTTGAGAGCAAGAATGATCTCCTTTGCGCTCATCTTTTTGCCGTCGAGTGCAACAGGTACGCCTGCCTCAAAGTCAAGAGTGATGTATGTGGGAGCATCGGGAGCGGTAATGGGAGAAACGCCCATTTCCAAAAATCCCTCTTTTTCGTATGTAGGCTCGTTGCCTGTATCCTCAAGGTCAAGACCCTCGTGTGACAGGTGCCACAGGTTCTTATCCTTGGAGTAGTTAGTCTCGCGGTTTATCTTCAGAGGAATGTTGTGCGCCTCAGCGTAGTCGATCTCCTCCTCACGGCTCTTAATATCCCACTCACGCCAGGGAGCGATGATAGGCATATTGGGAGCAAAATGCTTGATCGTCAGCTCAAAACGCACCTGGTCGTTACCCTTACCTGTGCAGCCGTGGCAGATAGCGTCTGCGCCCTCTTTGATCGCGATATCAACAAGGCCCTTAGCGATGCAGGGACGTGCGTGGCTTGTGCCGAGGAGGTATTCCTCATATACAGCGCCCGCCTTCATGGTGGGGATTATATAGTTGTCTACGTAATCATCGGTAAGATCGAGAACGTACAGCTTTGAAGCGCCTGTAGCGATAGCCTTTTCCTCAAGGCCCTCAAGCTCGTCTGCCTGACCTACGTTACCGGAAACAGCGATTACCTCGCAGTTATTATAGTTTTCCTTGAGCCACGGAATAATGATAGATGTATCAAGGCCGCCGGAGTATGCCAGAACTACTTTTTTTATGTCTTTCTTTTCCATTTTTATTATCCTTTCACCGAAAAATCGGAGCTTTATTCATTCACAATGCATATTATACCGTGTATAATATGCATTGTCAAGAGGTTTTTAATAAATATTCATCTTTTCGCAAATTATTCAGATGAATATTGCATATATGCAGTTATATGTGTATATTTATTGGTTTTTGAGGTTTTATACTTCTTATCTTTCTTAACTTTCTTTTTGGCACCAAAAAGAAAGTTAGAAAGAAAAAGGTGTCAAAGGGAACGGAAAGAATTCCTTTCCCTTTGAAATCCCATTCCTTCTTTCACTTCCCTGCGGGAAGTATATGTTAGTATCAAGCAGACAATATTGGGGCTACTGACTCCTAACGATTTGCTGTAGTCTTAGTTATGCTTCCCCCGGAAGCATAAAGGAAAAAGGGATATTCAAGGGAAAAAACTACGTTTTTTCCCTTGAAAGATTTTTCTTGCCAAGCATTCTTTTTTTCTCAAAAAAGAATGCGGAAAAATCACCTGCTTTCTGTACACAGAAAGCTCTCCAAAACAGGCACCCGGAGGGTGCCTGTTTTCAATCAATATATAGCAACCTCATGCATAAATCTGTCGATAAGATCAAGCTGGCTGACCTTATTGTCACGCAGCCATGCTGCGCGGTAATCAACAAGCCAAGCCTCAACGTCTGCAAGAAGATCAACTTTGTTCTGATATCCCTCTACGCCCTTGATCTTCAGGCACACTCTGTTCATGAGCTGAATTGCGCGGCACGCGATAAGCAGATCGACAAATCTTTCATCTTCCTCGTCTACAGACTTGATAGTAGCGATGACATCGTCAAGTCTTGCAATATTTGCAACAGCCTTTTCTGTATCGCAGCCAAGCTCAGTAACTCTGCCCTCGAAGGTGTTTGCACTCCACCAATACATAAAGTGCATCCAGTCGCAGGTGCGCTCGCACTGACCCATAGTACGGACGACATCGATCATATTGACCTCGTCGGAATCGTACAGAAGCGAGCTTGCAGCAGCCTCAAATTCAGGTGTAAGCTCAGTGGAAATTCTCCAGCTCTTTGCTGCGCCGATCACCATACCGTACAGCGAGCAGTTAAAGGAACAGATGTTACCGAAGTCGCCCCAGTTAGTATTGAGGATACCCAGTGCGCCGTACTTTGCGCCGTAATCCATAAGCTTTGTGATATTGCCCTCGGAGCGGTCAAGCTCCTCAACGAAGCGGTTCCAGCTTGATGTGCCGGGGCATACGATCTGAGTGAGACCTGCATCGGCAAGCGCTTTTACCTTGTTCTCATCGGGATCAGCCTCATATGTCCAGTTAAGCATTACAGTATCCTTGGGGATATAGTGAAGCTTATCAGGCTGTTCGAGAGCGATATCGCCCCACATCATTACCTTCTTGCCGCGCTTCTTTACGTGCTCGATTATCTTCATAAGGAACTTGAAATATTCCTCTCCTGCGTCCTTGCCGGTGTTGCGTCCGCGGCAAAGGTCGAAGGTCTCGTCGCAGCAGATGTTGAATTTATCTGAACGGAACAGGGGGATAAACTGGTCGATAAGGCTGGCTACCAGCTTTATGCTGTCCTCGTTGGAGACGTCGATAGTATGGTGAGCCATTTTTTCAAGCCAGTATACCTGACAGGGCTTCCAGTCCTCCATCTCGCACAGGTGCTTGTACTTATCGCTCTGAAGCAGGTTGTACAGGTGACCGAAGGTTGCGAGCGAGGGAACAAGCTCGATAAAGTTATCGTAGCAGTAATCGTCAAGCGCGGTGATCTCCTCAGCGGTGAGCACGTCCTCAGCTGTCATAATGCCGTCGTACTCTACAAACTCAAACGCATCCTCAACGTAAAGCTGGAGAGCGTTGATCTTGTAGTATGCCAGCAGATCTGTAATATGCAAAAGCTGCTTGAGAGTGGGAACTCTGCCGCGGGTTACGTCGTGATAGAAGCCGCGCTCTGCGAAATCGGGCTTGTCCTCGATATGGCAGAAGGGCAGTGTGTCGCCGTATTCATGAATGATCTGGCGAAGAGTCTGAACACCGTAGTATGCGCCGGCAGCGCCTGCGCCCTCGATCTTTACGCCGTTCTCATCTATGTCAAGAGTGTAGCTCTCGCCCGCCTCGCCGTGCTTTACGGACACGCCGGGCTTCTTTGCTCCGCAGCAGCCGCCGCAGACCTTGAGCTTAACGGGAGAGGCAACGAGCTCCTCCATTTCGCCCTTGAGCTTGATCGCGATCTTTGTGATTCTTCTGTCGCTTCCGTCAGCGATGCGGATCACTTCTGCGCTGCTCAGCGCAAATGATCCCTCAAGTACTTCCGCCTTGGCGGGGGTAGGTATAATCTTCATCCTTTTACCCTTTCTTTTATGTGTATTTATATGTGAGACGCTGTCTCACACTCTGCTCAAAACCTTTTTGCAAAAAGGTTTTGAGAATTCCAAAAAACCTTATAAAATATTTTTAAAAGTTTTTGAGGGTTCTCAGGGAAATTTTTTCAAAAAGTTCCCTGAGTGGGGTGTGGGGCAAAGCCCCACATATGCGTCTCGCATTTTAATCTATCTTGCGACTTCTTCCATTATGAAGGCTTCGAGAACGTCGCCTTCCTTGATGTCGTTGAACTTTTCAAGACCGATACCGCACTCATAGCCCTGCTGAACGTCCTTAACGTCGTCCTTGAAACGGCGGAGAGAGGAAATCTTATCTTCAAACACAACGATACCGTCACGCACAACTCTGATCTGCGCATTTCTCATAATAGAGCCGTCCTGAACATAGGAGCCTGCAATAGTGCCGATGTTGGGAACGCGGATAGTCTGACGTACCTCGGCGTGGCCAAGCACCTTTTCTACAAATTCAGGAGCAAGCATACCCTTCATTGCAGCGGTGATCTCTTCAATGCACTCGTAAATAATGCGGTAGGTGCGGATATCTACCTTCTGTCTCTCAGCGGAGTCGATAGCACCCTTGTCGGGACGAACGTTGAAGCCGACGATAATAGCATTGGATGCAGCAGCCAGCATAACGTCACCCTCAGTGATACCGCCGACAGCGGAGTGGATAACGCGGACCTTGACCTCGTCGTTTGATATCTTTTCAAGGGACTGCTTTACAGCCTCGGCACTGCCGCCCACGTCTGCCTTTACGATAATATTCAGCTCCTGCACGCCCTCCTTGATCTGTGCAAACAGATCGTCCAGATTGACCTTTGCATTTGCGCGGAATTCTTCCTCTTTTGCCTTGGTGCGGCGCTGCTCGGCAAGTGTTCTTGCCATTCTCTCGTCCTCGACCGCGTTAAACTCGTCGCCTGCCAGAGGAACCTCTGCAAGACCGATGATCTCAACGGGAACGGAGGGACCTGCGGTTTTAAGAGTCTTGCCCTTGTCGTCTGTCATTGCACGGACACGTCCTACGGCAGTACCTGCAATTACAATGTCGCCGCTGTGCAGCGTACCGTTCTGAACAAGCACTGTTGCGACAGGACCGCGACCCTTATCAAGCTTCGCCTCAATGACGATACCCTTTGCGCGGCGCGCAGCGTTTGCCTTGTACTCCTTGACCTCTGCGATAAGCAGAATGTTTTCAAGAAGATCCTGTATACCCATTCCCGTAACTGCGGAAACAGGCACGCACATAACGTCGCCGCCCCACTCCTCAGGTACAAGATTGTAGTTTGTAAGCTCTGTTTTTACGGCATCGGGATTAGCCGCGGGCTTATCCATTTTGTTGATAGCAACGATGATCTCAACTCCGGCAGCCTTTGCGTGGTTGATAGCCTCTACGGTCTGAGGCATAATGCCGTCGTCTGCCGCTACAACAAGTATTGCTATATCGGTAGCCTGCGCGCCTCTTGCACGCATGGCAGTGAACGCTTCGTGTCCGGGGGTGTCAAGGAAGGTAATGTCCTTGCCCTCGATGTTGACGGTGTACGCACCGATGTGCTGAGTGATACCGCCTGCCTCGCCTTTGGTAACATTGGTGTGGCGGATAGCGTCAAGCAACGAGGTCTTACCGTGGTCAACGTGACCCATTACGCAGACAACGGGCGGACGCTCTGCAAGGTTTTCATCGCTGTCCTCTTCCTCGTTAAACAGCTTTTCCTCAATAGTTACAACAACTTCTTTGGAAACTACGGCGCCCAGCTCATCTGCTACAAGATAAGCGGTATCGTAATCGATGATCTGGTTTACTGTCACCATCATACCCATAAGCATAAGGCGCTTTACGACCTCTGCAGCGGTGACCTTAAGTCTGCTTGCCAGCTCGCCGACGGATATCTCGTCAGGGATAGACACCTTGAGAGGCTGCTGCTTCGCCTTCATAGCCTCCTGCTTGCGCAGACGCTCCATTGCCGCGCTTTCCTTGTTGCGGTTTTTGGAGGAACGCATATTGTTGTTCTGCTTTTTCAGCTTCTGCTTGCTCGGAGAATTGTCGTTTCTTGTATCTGTTACAAAATTTTCAAGTCTCTCGTCATACTTTGAAAGATCAACAGAAGATGAGCGTGTGTCTACCACGCGGGTCGCACCTGTGCGCTTTCTTTCGTTGCCCTGAACCTGACTCTTCTTTTTGCCCATAGTGGACTGGTCGGGTGTAAAGCTGCGGTCCTGCCCCTGAACCTGCGCGTTGCTCTTTTTCTGCTCCAAGGTCTGCTGGATACGCTGGTTTACGCTCTGGGAAGCTGCTTTTCTTGCCTCGCCTCTGTCCCTTGCGCCGCTATCCTGCTTCTGATCTCTTGTATCGTTTTTCTCAGGTCTTGCCTGACGGGAGTTCTGCTTCGCATCTCCCTTTTTATCGGAGTTCTGCTTTCTGAACTCTGCGCGGGCAGCATCGTTTCTCGCCGCCCTGTCGTTTGCCGCAGCGTTGCGGCGCTCTTTCTTTGCCTCGCCCTCAGCCTTTGCCTTAGCGGCAGCTTCAGCCTTTGCTTTTGCAGCTGCGGCAGCCTTCAGGAGAGCTGCGTCCTTAATAGCGGCTCTTCTTTCCGCCTCCGCCTTTGCAGCAGCCTCTTCATCGGCCTTTACGGCCTCCTTTGCGGCCTCCTTTGCGGCCTCCTTTGCGGCCTCCTTTGCAGCAGCTTCGGCAGCCTTCTTCTCCTCGGCTGCTTTCTTCTCGGCTTCACTTCTTGCCTTATCCTCCGCAGCCTTTGCCTCAGCGGCCTTTTTCTCTGCCTCTGCCTTAGCTTTTTCTTCTGCCTTATCAGCAGCAGGCTTTGCAGGTCTGACAGTAGGGATAGAAGTTTTTCCGTGCAGATATCCGTCGATATCGGATATCTGATTTTCTTTTGTCAGCGTATCGAAAAACATATTGAATTCGTCAGCCTCAAGAGTGCCGCCGGTTTTTTTAGAACCCAGTCCACACTCCTCCAGCTTTGTTATAACATCTCGGCTCTTGATATCAAGATCCTTTGCAAGTTGGTTAATACGGAACATTGGGGCTTGTGCCATATTGTCTTACCTTTTCCCCATAGGGGGATCCTTCCTGTCAGAATAATGCAACAGTCTGTCTCCGGCTTAAAAAAGCACAGAGAAAGACGTAGTATTTCGTTTCAAAATGCAGACGTCCGTGTATGCATCCGTGTGCCGCCTGTCAAGTATGATGGGCACAGCTTTTAACTACTCTCCGGCGCACCCTGCAATCTCTTTTGCAAGAGAAGCGTTGGTAACACATATTACCGCCGTCGGAGAGAGCTTGCCGCACCGCCCTGCCAACGCTTCCATATCTATGGGAAGGCGCACCAGCGGTACGTTATAAAATGCACATTTGTCACTTATCTGCTTTGCGGTGCGCTCTGATGCGTCGTTTGCTATGAGCGCACAAATGCTGCCGCCGCGCCGCACACAGCGAAGCACCTGATCGGTGCCGACGGCTATATTGCGGCCGCGAGCCGCAAGGGATATATATTTCAGAATTTTTTCAGTATCCATCTGTTTTATACTTTATTCCGCGTCTTTTTCAAAGAGGACGATCTCCTCCTCCAGCGCCGCCAGCACCTCGTCGGGTATATCGCAATCCAGTGCCGACTTAAAGCGCCCCTGCTTTCTTGCCTTTTTGAAGCAGGCTGACTTTTTGCACACATAAGCTCCGCGGCCGCTCGCCTTGCCGGTGAAATCCAGCGATACCGTACCCTCAGGACTTCTTACAACACGCATAAGCTCCTTTTTGGGAAAGGACTCGCCACAGCCCGTGCAACGGCGAAGCGGAATTTTCTTCTGCTTCGGTGCGCCGCCCTGCTTTGTCATCTGCCCTTAATATCTATCTTGCAGCCGGTAAGCTTTGCGGCAAGGCGGGCGTTCTGTCCCTCTCTGCCGATAGCAAGGGAAAGCTGATCCTGGCTGACCGCAACACTTGCAGAGCGCTCGCTTTCCATAACTACCTCTATTACCTCTGCGGGAGAAAGAGCCGCAGCTATAAAGTCACCGGTATTTTCGGAATACTCAACAACGTCGATCTTCTCACCGCGCAATTCGTCCACAATGTCGGCGATACGGCGACCGCGCTCGCCTATGCAGGCGCCTACGGGGTCAACGTTTTCATCTCTTGAATAAACAGCGATCTTTGTACGGCTGCCCGCTTCTCTTGCAACGCTGTGGATTATAACTACGCCGTCTGCGATCTCAGGTATCTCCATTTCAAACAAACGCTTTACAAGATTGGGATGCGTTCTTGAAAGAGTTACAAGGGGACCGGCCTGACTTTCGCGCTTAACCTCGGTAACGAACACCTTTATACGGTCTCCCGCCTCGAAGGTCTCGCCGGGGATCTGCTCGGCAGCAACAAGCACTGCCTCGCTCGTGCCGGTATCGATAACGATATCGCCGCTGGCGTCTGCCGTTTTGGTAACAACGGCGGTTATGACCTCCTCACGCTTCTTTTCATACTCACGGAGCATACTGTTGCGCTCCGCCTCGCGGATACCCTGTATAATTACCTGCTTTGCAGTCTGCGCGCTGAGTCTTCCGAATGCCTTTGTTTTTACCTCGGTCTCAACTGTTCCGCCCAGGACATGGCGGCGGCTTATCTGCTTTGCGTCCTCAAGAGATATCTGTGTGTTTTCGTCTTCAACGGTCTCAACTATCTCCTTGCACTCGTAGACCTTAACATCCTTCTTTTCGGGATCGATAACTACGCGCACGTTGCTTTTGCCGTATTCCTTTTTGAAAGCGCTTATAAGAGCAGCCTCGACCTTTTCGATCATATATTCCTTGGGAATTCCCTTTGACTTTTCCAAAAGATCAAGGGCAGTGAAAAACTCAGTGTTCATTTCAGATGTTCCAAACCTTTCTAAGTGTTCTAAGTGTGAAATATATATTAAAATGTAATGATACTATAATTACCAGTCAAATACGGTAGATACCTTGGCAACGGCGCTTTTTTCAAGCACTGTCTCTCCGTCATCAGAGACAACGGTGACCGTTTTATCATCAGCAGCCGCAAGAGTACCTACAAGCTGCTTTTTTCCGTCAAGGGGAGCATACAGCTTGACCTCTACCTTTTCGCCGATGCACGCATCAAAGTGCTCGGGACGGCTGAGCACCCTCTCTACTCCGGGAGAGGATACCTCCATTCTGTAGGAGACCTCGATAGGATCCGCCTCATCGATTATGGGATCGATAGCGCGGGAGACCTTTTCGCAGTCCTCAATGTCTATGCCCTCGGGCTTGTCAATAGTGATACGCAGTATCATATCCGCGCCCTCTTTGACATATTCCACGTCCCACAGCATATAGCCGAGCTCATCTGTTACGGGAGATATAAGCTCGCGGACAGTCGCAGCAATATTTTTCTTTTGTCTTTCCATAGTTATGACTTTCCTTTTCCGTTTACCGCCGAGGAGCGGTGCTGATCATAGTGAAATTCATCTTTTTATAAAACAGAGAGTGGGCGCAAACCCACTCTCCTTTTACTACATACTATTTCATCATTGGTATTTTAACATACAAATGCCGCAATTGCAATAGTTTTTATAAATTTTTTTCGGTTTTGGAGAATTTATCCTATGCTCAACTCAGCTCAGCTTAATAGCGGTTGCGGTTGCAGCCGCAGCCGGAACGGTTTCTGCGATTGCGGCAGCCGCAAGAGCCCTCTTCATTTCTCGACTCACCGCCGAAAAGACGGTTAAGGCAGCAGAAGAAACCGGTTCTTTCTCCGCATCTTCTGTTGCAGCCGCAGCTGTTGCCCTCACGAATTGCCTCTCTGACCTCGTTCATAAACTCCTGTCTTTCCTCGCGTCTTGCCTCAGCGCAGCCGCAGCTTCCCGCGCGGTCGTTGTTGTTCTGAACGGTTGTATTGCCTGAGCAGCCGCAGGAGCAGTTTCTTTCATTATTCATATTTGTTATCCTTCCTTTATTATAAATTTATATTTCACACTGTGTCCGGTGTATGCTTTGAACGTCCTTGCCGTGAAGCAGGGAGAGTTATCACCCTCCCCTATTATTTTATGCCGCAGATGAAATTTGGCGAATTATTTTTATCGCTTTCTTTTTGTGAAAAAAGAAAGCTAGAAAGAAAATCATTTAAGGGAGAAAACCAAGGTTTTCTCCCTTAAAAATCCCTTTTTTCCTTATAGCTTCCGGAGGAAGCATAACAAGGTTTACAGCAGAGCGTTAGGGATCAATAGCCCCAATATCGTTTGATTGATACTAACGTATGCTTCTCCCTTGGGAGAAGCGCAGAAGGAGATATCTAAGAGGGATACTTCCCTCTTAGATACCCTTTTCTTTGTAACTTTCTTTTGGGTAGCAAAAGAAAGTTTAGAGAAAAAACCTATAAAAATCTCATTTTATTATAATCGGAGTTTTATCACATACTCCGTTACCGGAGATGTGATTTATACGTTCAAGCTCAGCCATGGACGCACCGTGCCGTTTTGCTATATCCCACACGCGCTCTCCCTCCTTAGGATAGCACACTCGAATGCAGCCGCCCTCTGCGCCCTCGGTCCGTCTTCCCTGCATTATCACTTCACTTACGGGATCGCTTCTGTATTTCCGCACAGCCTCGCTGAAAATGCACATCTCAGCCGATAGTGTGAGTCTGTCGCCGTCAAGCCGTCCGTGAACCTCTACAGGTGATGGCTGCGCGCGCCACACTATCTCCCCCGCCGGACATACGGAACGGGCAGGCACATCGTACTTAAACGGCACGGAGACCTCCTCCATAGCAATATCTCCTTCGGTGGCAATATACGCCTTAAAAGTGCAGTTGCCCGCCAGCGACAGCTTTGAGTCGCGGCACTCCGCTCTTTCAAAAACAGGAGTTGCCAGGGCAAATATCAGATAGTCCTTGCCGCTCTCCCCCGAATTTTCTCTGCGCATTTCTCCGCTGACCGTCAGCGCGCCGACCGAGCAGCACAGCAGGCTTACAACATCGCATTCCTCGCGGCGCGTCTGTGTCTCATAATCTGTAGAATACACGTCCTTCGTCACCGTGACCTGCGTCGGACGGCACCACTCCACTTCAAGATCAAATTCCGCATCCACCTTTATTGCGCCGTCATCGCCCGCGTCGTCGCCCGAAACGCTGACTGACGCAACGCGTCCCCACGCCGCAGCGATGTCGCCCGTGCACGCGCCGTCCGCACTTATGTCCTCTTCGAAGGGGATCGACGCAACAGATGTGCTGTACAGTCCGTCGTCGCCGAGGATTATGCAGCTTATGTATATATTTCCCTTGACATTTATAATATCGCTGCCCGCAGTGACCGAGGTGACGCACACCTCTCCGCCGCAGGATACAGGCTTTGTGCAGCCTCTCTCGCGTATCTCGCCGTTTACGTTTACTGTCGCACCTGCGCGGTGACGCTCCACAGTGTCAAGCGTTTCAAAAAGCTCCTCCAGCGTTTCCCGCCCGGACGCCTCCGAACCGTCATCGCCTACGGCGCGCAGCGTGCATTCTTCCGCAGTATCGGCGGATATGCGCGTGCGAAGTCTCGCCTTCAGCGATATTCGGCGCGGCGCAAGCACACGGCACTGCGGATTTTCCGCAGCCGTCTCCACCCATATGCTGCCGCCGGGTACCTGAGTGGGCAGCGACTGGCTTTGCGAATACTCCGCCGCGTAGCTTACGCAGTTGAGTGTGTTGTCATCGCCGATATACAAAACGCTGAACGCCACCGTGCCGCCGAATTCAAGCACGCCGTCAGAAAGAAATTTCGAGTCCGGCAGCGCCTTTGCAGTAGTGCACACAACACGCCGTATTTCGGGGTAATAGTCCGGCATGGTGACCTCGCCGCCTGCCTCACCTGTTACAAAAAAATCAAATTCAGGCCTTGTTATCAAAGGCTCGCTGCTTGAAATAATTCTTGCCCTGTCCATAATATTCCGTCCTTTCGCGCCCGATGGGGCATAATGTCTTTACAGAATAGTATGATGGTATTCCGCATTTAAGAACAGTAATTTTAATCCATACTTGACAAATAGTGACATAGAGGGTATAATGGTTCAAATAAATAAACCATTACTGTTATGACAAAATGTTTTATCTGCATATATCTATAGAAGTACAGCTTTTTTGACTGAAAAGGAGACATAGACTATGATAATAACCGTAGTATGCGACGTGTTGGGCGAAGAAAATAACGGTACTACTATTGCGTGTATGAACCTTATCCGCTCGCTGAAAGCGCGCGGTCACGAGGTGCGCGTTGTGTGCATGGACAAGGACCGCTGCGGAGAGGAAGGCTGGTACGTTGTGCCGGAAATAAACCTCGGACCTCTTTTCAACTATATTATCCACCTTAACGGTGTAAGCATTGCCAAAGCCGACGAGAGCGTTCTGGAGGCTGCGATAAAGGACTGCGACGCAGTACACACGGAATTGGTTTTCGGGCTTTCCGCTGCCGCAATAAGAATTGCAAGAAAGTACAACAAGCCGGTTACATCCAGCTTTCACTGTCAGGCGGAAAACGTTACCGCCCACGTATTTATGAAAAACTGCGAGCTGCTGAACCGTGCGATATACAGAAATTATTACCGCCGCATATTCTCAAAGACGGACTGCACCCACTTCCCCACCCAGTTTATCCGTGATGTTTTTGAGGAGTGCACCGCACCCGTCAACGGCGTTGTTATATCAAACGGAGTGAACGACCGTTTTAAGTATACGCCCGCTGAAAAACCGGAGACGCTTCGCGACAAGTTCATCATCCTCTCCATAGGCAGACTTTCCAACGAGAAAAACCACAGAACACTTATTGACGCCGTTGCAAAAAGCAAATATAAGGATAAGATACACGTTGTTATTGCAGGAACAGGCCCTTACAAAAACAACGTCTTAAAGCAGGCTGAGCGCCTCGGCGTTTCTCTTGAAATAAACTTCTATTCAAGAGATGAGCTTGTACGGCTCATCAACTGCGCCGACCTGTATGTGCATCCTGCGGAGATCGAAATAGAGGCCATCGCCTGCCTTGAGGCTATCTGCTGCGGACTTGTGCCCGTTATTGCAAACTCCGAAAAATCCGCCACCAGATATTTTGCCCCGGGGGCCATGAACCTTTACGACACCTACAACAGCAGGGAGCTGGCAAGCCGCATTGAATACTGGCTTGAAAATGACGCCGAAAGAGAAGCTTGCAGCGAGGTGTGCCGCGCTATGTCCGGCACATTCGATCAGGAGGCGTGTATGGACAGAATGGAACGAATGATCGTAGAAAATTGCCGCCGCCACGCCGAGAGCCTGTCGCAGACCGACCCCGACGCTCCCGCTCCCATGGGCAATGCGTAAAACATATTTTTACACCGACCCGCAAAACGACGACTTTGCGGATAACAACATAAAAACGCGTCCGCTCAAAGAGGGCTATAAATACGAGCGCGGCGGCATATTCTGGCGCATAATGCACCGATTTATTTACAGCGGCATCGCCCGCCCTGTTATTTTTGCAGTCCTGAAGACCGTTTGGAGACAGCGCTTTGTAAACCGCGAGGTGCTGAAAAGCACCGAGGGCGGCTACTATGTTTACGCCAACCACACCGCAGGCGCTATGGACGCTTTTTTGCCGAACATTGCCGATCACCGCGACAACAGCATCGTCGTCGGCCCCGACGCCATGTCACTGCGGGGGCTGAACTCTCTGCTGTATCTGCTGGGCGCCATACCCATCGGCAGCAGCATAAAGCAGCTTGCCGAAATGAAACGCTGCGTCTACGGCAGAGTACAGCGCGGCGAGACTGTGACTGTGTACCCCGAAGCACACATCTGGCCGTATTACACCGACATACGCAACTTCGGCGACTCGTCATTTATGTTTCCGGCAGCCGACAAAATGCCCGTTTTTACCTTTACCAACTGCTATTCGCGCAGACGGCTGCTGAAGCGCCCCCGTGTGACGACATATATAGACGGACCGTTTTTCGCCCCTGAGGATATGTCTCAAAGAGAGGCGCGCAGGTATCTCAGGGACAAATGCTACAGCGCAATGAAGGCTCGTTGCGAGAAATATTCGCTGTATAAATACGTGGAATACGTAAACGTAAACGCAGGCGCAAATGAAAGCGAAAGTGAAAACGAAAGGACAGATGACAGTGAAGAACTTTAACGAATATAAAGAAGAATGCTTTGAAAAAATGAAGCACTGCCGCGACGCGTTTATGGCTTTGGGTGACGAAAACAGGCAGAAGATAATCAGAACCGTTTTTGAAAACGGCATAGGCGGAATGCGTGTCGGCGATATTACAGCCGCTATGAAGCTGTCTCGCCCCGCCGTGTCGCACCACCTTAAAATACTTAAATCCGCCAAGCTTATAAACGTCAGGCGCGTCGGCACAAAGAACTATTATTATGTAGATAAAGCCGCCGAGATATGGAAGCAGATAGGAGAGCTTGCGGCTGAGATATCCGCCGTCGTTTCAAACGACGACACAAATTTGTCGCTTTCTTTTTAACGCAGAAACAAATATAACCCGCCTTAAAATTATGACATCCGCACTCATTTCTGAGCGTGGATGTTTCTTATTATTCATTATATTGACATTATGACTAAAATTAAGTATACTTATATATACAGGGGGAAACCGCATAACTTCTGCTGCGGGAATTGCGGTCAAACCGGGAAAAAGCGTAATAAAAACGGCGAAAAGAAACTGGTCAATGGAAAAAGGGAGCAAAATCAGATTTTAACAAAATAGTAAAATGGATCAATAGAAGCTTGAAGTAGAAAGGTATGGTTTTTTTATGATTGTTTATGAATTGTCTCACATTTTTTTCCGGAATGAGGGTTCGTTGATTGCCTCTCCAAAAAGTCTCGGAATATTTGATTCGAAGGAAAGTATGGAAAAAGCGATTCAATATTTTAAGCTGCAACCCGGGTTTTGCGATAATCCGGAAGCATTCTCTGTTCAACGCAGACCTGTAGTGGGAAATGTGAAAGATATGACAGTTTTCGAGGCTATGGTATATTATCACACTGAGGATTACGAGTGTGAATTTAGTGTCGAGTTAGGATTATTCGGTGACAAGAATGCGGCCGAAGACGCTGTTTCAACTTATTGCGAGGACAACGTTCCGCTTGTTAATTTACAAGACCTTATAGTGGAAAGAATAGTGAACGAATGCGTTATAGGACAAAAAACGTGTTTCGAAGGATTTGATATTTATGTTTACTAATAGCGATTATTATTGACTCAAACAGAATGCATATGATCGTCTTAGAGAATTGTTGGTATACTATTATACAAGGAGCTTTTGAAATGAAATTAAAAAATCAGAAAAAGTGGGTTTTCGTTCCGTATGCTAATATAATAATAATCTTTATCAGCATATGTAAAAATGCAGGCACTTTTAAGGGTCTGTGGCAATTCAAACTGGTTGCCTGTGTTTTCGCAGGAGTTTTACCGATATTTATAATTTCAAGAGTATTATTTGAATTCGGAATAAGCAACGGAATTCTTTATTTTATTTGGTTTTATGCTTCGTCAATAGTTGCTTCAATAATTATGATCTATTGGCAAAAGAAAAACGGGGTGGAGTAATTGGCATACAAAATATTAAATTTATATTCCGGCTTTAATAATTCATTATTAGAATATAGGAAAGACATTTTAATTTAACGCTTTCTTTTTGTGAAAAAAGAAAGCTACAAAGAAACGCACAGATCATATAAAAAGCCAAAAACGTAAGTACTCTTGATCTGTGCCCCATTAACGGCTTGCCGCCGTTAATGCAAAGTGAAGCAAAAGTCCAAGGGAAGAAACTACGTTTCTTCCCTTGGAAATCCTATTTTCCTTATAGCTTCCCCCGCAGCGCCAAAGTAAAATTAAAGCGCATATATGCTTGCGCTGCTCCGAAACTGCGGGCGTGGATGCATAACGAAGTTTACAGCGGGTCTTAGGGGTCAATAGCCCCAATATTGTTTGATTGATACTAACGTATGCTTCTCCCTTGGGAGAAGATAAAGAATGGGATTTCAAAGGGAAAGGAATTCTTTCCGTTCCCTTTGATGTCTTTTTCTTTGTAACTTTCTTTTTTACACAAAAAAGAAAGTTGAGAAAAGAGAAATACATTTTTCTTTCCAATCTTTCTTTTCTTTCTTTTGATGCCAAAATGAAAACTAAGAAATCCTTGACAACAGGCGGAAAATGTGGTATAATCTTAAAAATCCATCTTTAAGCTGATACCGTGATATCAGCAAGATAGGCATTCGGCAGCAGTATATCTGCGCCCTTTCGTCTGTCTTGCCTGCGGCAAGGCTTTTTTGAAAGGAAACAAGAAATGACCTGTAAAGCAAACGTTCCCGATCATATCGACATGAGCAAGGAAGCCCTTACTACTTCTTTTTCTTCTTTCATTTCTTCAAACAGCGGATATAGTGTTTATAATTCAAATGAATATACTTTGCTTCCCGGCTTTTGCGATGTGCACGTGCATTTTCGTCAGCCGGGATTTGTTTATAAAGAGACCATTGCCACGGGCAGCGCCGCTGCCGCCCGCGGCGGCTACACCGCGGTATGCACTATGCCGAATCTTGATCCCGTACCGGACTGTGCCGAAAACCTGAGGGTGCAGACGGATATTATTGCGCGCGACGCCGTGATTGACGTTATCCCCTACGGCGCTATTACTGTAGGCGAGCGCGGAGAAGAGCTTTCAGATATGGCGGCTCTTGCGCCGGATATCGTCGCTTTTTCCGACGACGGACGCGGCGTTCAGAACGGAGAAATGATGCGCCGCGCCATGGTGATAGCCAAGGAGCTTGACAAGATAATCGCCGCCCACTGCGAGGACAACTCGCTGCTTCGCGGCGGATATATACACGACGGCGCTTACGCCGCCGCCCACGGACACCCCGGCATCTGCTCGGAGAGCGAATACCGCCAGATAGCGCGCGACTTAGAGCTTGCCGCCGCCACCGGCTGCAAGTATCACGTATGCCACATCTCCGCCGCCGAAAGCGTTGAGATAATACGTCAGGCAAAAAAGAGCGGCGTTGACGTGACCTGCGAGACTGCGCCCCACTATCTTGTAATGTGCGACGAGGATCTAAAGGAGGACGGACGCTTCAAAATGAACCCGCCGCTGCGGGCACGCCGCGATATGGAGGCTCTGCTTGAGGGCGTCCTTGACGGCACTGTGGACATGATAGCCACAGACCACGCGCCTCACTCCGCGGAAGAAAAAAGCAAGGGACTGAAAGGCTCGCCTTTCGGAATAGTGGGACTTGAGACCGCATTCCCCGTGCTGTACACCCACCTTGTGTTAAAAAATATAATCACCCTCGAAAAGCTTGCGGATATGATGTCCGGCGCACCGCGCCGCCGCTTCGGCATTGAGCCTGACGGCTTCAGCCTGTGGAAGCTTGACGAGGAATACACCGTATGCCCCGACGATTTTCTGTCTATGGGACGCGCCACGCCCTTTGCGGGCCGGCAGCTGCGTGCGAAAAACTATCTTACTGTATCGCACGGCAAAAAAGTTTATGAAGAAGCTTCATATAGATAATCAGATAATTCAGCAAAGAAAAGAAAGGAATGTTGTATTATGGCAAAGAGAAAAGACCTCAAAAAAATTCTTATAATAGGCTCAGGTCCTATTGTTATCGGTCAGGCGGCTGAGTTTGACTACGCGGGCACGCAGGCTTGCCTTGCACTTAAGGAGGAGGGCTACGAGGTAGTTCTCTGCAACTCAAATCCCGCTACCATTATGACAGACACCACTATTGCGGACAAGGTGTATATGGAACCCCTTACCCTTGAATACATTGCAAAGATACTTCGCTATGAGCGCCCCGACGCTATCGTTCCCGGCATCGGCGGTCAGACAGGTCTGAACCTTGCTATGCAGCTTCAGAAAAAGGGCGTTTTGCAGGAATGCGGCACCCTTCTGCTTGGTACGAGCAGCGAAAGTATAGAGAGAGCCGAGGACAGAGAGCTGTTTAAGGAAATGTGCGAATCCATCGGCGAGCCTACCATCCCCTCCGAAATAACCTACAGCGTTGACGAAGCACTTGCAGCCGCTCACCGCATCGGATACCCCGTAGTTCTGCGCCCTGCGTTCACTCTCGGCGGCACAGGCGGCGGCTTTGCATACAACGACGACGAGCTGTGCGAGATCGCGCAGAACGGCCTTTCCCTCTCTCCCGTACATCAAGTACTGGTCGAAAAGAGCGTTAAGGGCTACAAGGAGATCGAGTTTGAGGTCATGCGCGACTCTGCCGACACCGCTATCACCATCTGCGGCATGGAAAATATCGACCCCGTCGGCGTACACACAGGCGACTCTATAGTTGTAGCACCCATTATGACTCTTAACGACAGACAGCTGAAAATGCTGAACGACAGCGCTATCAAGATCATCCGAGAGCTGAAGATCGAGGGCGGCTGCAACGTACAGTTCGCACTCAGCCCCGACTCCGACGAATACTATCTTATAGAGGTAAACCCCCGCGTTTCACGCTCATCCGCCCTTGCATCCAAGGCAAGCGGATATCCTATCGCCCGCGTTACCGCGAAGATCGCAGTAGGTATGCACCTTGAGGAGATCGAGGTTGCAGGAACGACCGCCGAAAAAGAGCCCAGCCTTGACTACGTTGTAGCCAAGCTGCCCCGCTTCCCCTTCGACAAGTTCAGCGCTGCGTCCAATACTCTCGGCACACAGATGAAGGCTACCGGTGAGGTCATGGGCATCGGCTCAAACCTTGAAGAGTGCCTCTTAAAGAGCGTCCGCTCACTGGAGATCGGCGCATATCACTTCCACCTGCCCAAGTTTGACACTATGAGCGGCGACGAGCTTCGCGCTTATATTGCAGAGTTCCACGACGACAACATTTTCGCCATAGTCCAGCTGCTCCGTATGGGCGCGACTGTCAGCGAGCTTGCAGACATCACCAAGATAACCGCGTACTTCATTGAAGCGCTTAAGAACATAGTTGATATGGAAAAGACCATAGCAGAAAAGCAGGACAGCGAGACGCTGAAGGCTGCAAAGGCTATGGGCTTCGGCGACAAGTATATTGCAAAGGCATGGGGAATCGACGAAGCGGAGCTGTTTGAGCGCCGCCGCGCAGAAAGCATTATGCCCTCCTACAGAATGGTAGACACTCTCTACTCCGGCGCATACATTCCCTACTTCTACTCCTCATACACAGGTAAAAACGACTCTGTTGTAACTGACAAAAAGAAGCTTATAGTGCTGGGCGCAGGTCCTATCAGAATAGGTCAGGGCGTTGAGTTCGACTACTCCACCGTACACGCCGTTACTACTATAAAGAAGTCCGGCTACGAGGCTATTATTATAAACAACAACCCCGAGACCGTTTCTACCGACTACACCACGGCTGACAAGCTGTATTTCGAGCCTCTGACAGTAGAGGATGTTATGAACATCATCGAGCTTGAAAAGCCTGAGGGCGTTATTGCCTCCCTCGGCGGACAAACAGCTATCAACCTTGCAGAGCCTTTGGCTGCACGCGGTGTAAAGATAATCGGCACAGACTGCGAGGCTATTGAGCGCGCAGAAAACCGCGACGCATTTGAAAAGGTTCTTAAGGAGCTGAACATTCCCCAGCCCGCAGGTAAGGCTGTTACAAAAATAGAGGACGGCGTTGCAGCGGCAAAGGCTATCGGCTACCCCGTACTGGTCCGCCCCAGCTTCGTTCTCGGCGGCCGCGCAATGCAGATAGTTGCCAACGAAGAGCAGTTAAGACATTATCTGAAGACCGCAGTTGAGATAGATGAGGACAAGCCTGTTCTTGTTGACAAGTACATCACAGGTAAAGAGGTCGAGGTAGACGCTATCTGCGACGGACGCGATGTATTTGTACCCGGTATCATGGAGCTTGTAGAGCGCACCGGTATACACAGCGGCGACTCTATCAGCGTATACCCCTCATTCAGCATCTCTCCCAAGGTAAAGGGTCTTATCCTCCAGTATGCTAAGAAGCTCGGTCTGGGTATCGGCATCGTAGGTCTTTACAACATTCAGTTTATCGTAGACCAGAACGACGATGTTTACATTATCGAGGTAAACCCCCGTTCTTCACGTACAGTTCCCTTCCTCTCCAAGTCAACAGGCTACAGCCTTGCTGACATCGCTACCGAGGTCATTATGGGCAAGAGCCTCAAGGAGCAGGGCATATTCGATCTGTATCCTGAGGAAAAGTCACGCCGCTATGTAAAGGTTCCCGTATTCTCCTTCAACAAGATCCGCGGACTGGACGCATACCTCTCACCTGAAATGAAATCCACCGGCGAGGCTATCGGCTACGACGACAAGCTCAACCGCGCGCTTTACAAGGCACTTCAGGCTTCCGGTATGAAGCTTCAGAATTACGGTACTGTATTTGCAACCATTGCAGACAAGGACAAGCCGGAGGCACTGGAGCTTATACGCCGCTTCTACAACCTCGGCTTCAACATTCAGGCAACAGAGGGCACCGCGAAATTCCTCAAGGAAAACGGCATCCGCACTCACGTGCTGAAGAAGCTCAGCGAGAACAGCCATGAGATCCCCGACGCTATCAGAAACGGCCATATCGCTTATGTTATCAACACAGGCGACACAGGCAGCGTCAATCAGAACGGCGACGGCCACGAGATACGCAAGTGTGCAACAGAGAGCAACGTTACAATGTTCACCTCACTTGACACTGCGTCGGCAGTGCTTGACGTTCTCGAAGAGATCACACTCACCATTTCTACCATAGATTCCTGAGATTCCCGATAGATATGAAACAGACATTATTTGAAATTTTAGAAAATATCCCCCTGACAGACAGCGTTATGCTTATGAAGCTGCGCGGGGATACATCAGACATTACACGTCCCGGTCAGTTTGTAAACATAAAGCTTGACTCTCTGTTTCTTCGCCGCCCCATATCCGTATGTGACTGCGAGGGCGACATCCTTACTCTTATCTACAAGGTAGTCGGCAAGGGCACCGAAAAAATGGCAAAAATGTCAGCAGGCGAGACCCTTGACGTGCTTACGGGACTCGGCAACGGCTACGATACCTCCCTCTCCGGCAGCGCTCCGCTGCTGCTGGGAGGCGGAGTAGGCGTACCTCCCCTTTATATGCTTGCAAAAAAGCTTATCCGTGAGGGCAAAAAAGTATCTGTTGTGCTGGGCTTTAACACAAAGGACGAGATCTTTTACGAGAATGAGTTCCAAGCTCTGGGCGCTGACGTTACAGTAGCTACCGCCGACGGCAGCTACGGAGTAAAAGGCTTTGTTACGGACGCTATGGGAGAAGGCTACACATACACCTACTGCTGCGGACCTGAGCCGATGCTGAAAGCAGTGTACGGCAAAGCCGAAACAAGCGGACAGTACAGCTTTGAGGAGCGTATGGGCTGCGGCTTCGGAGTATGTATGGGCTGCTCGTGCAAGACTCTTTACAAGAACAAGCGTATCTGTATAGACGGTCCTGTTCTTGTAAAGGAAGAAATTATCTGGGGATAATTTCTTCCTTCCAATATCCGAACCGTCGGTTAGAGTTGCTTGGTTTATTTATCAATTATTTAACGCATTCTTTTTTGAGAAAAAAAGAATGCTTAGCAAGAAAAATCTTTCAAGGGAGACAACTGCGTTTTCTCCCTTGAATATCCCACTTTCCTTTCAGCTTCCGGAGGAAGCATAACTAAGTTTACAGCAGAGCGTTAGGGGGCTATAGCCCCAATATTGTCTGATAGATACTAACGTGTACTTCCCGCAGGGAAGTCAGAGGGAAATCTCCAAGAGGGATACTTCCCTCTTGGATACCCTTTTCTTTGTAACTTTCTTTTGGGTAGCAAAAGAAAGTTAAGAAAGAAAAAAAGAAAATCAGAAAAAGAAAAATAATATAAAAAACCTCAAACGCAAAGAAAGGAGTTCGTCATGAAAGACATTAAAACATCTCTTTGCGGTATAGCACTTGATAACCCCGTTATACCCGCCAGCGGTACTTTCGGCTACGGCAAAGAATTCGCCGAGCTGTACGACATAAATATCCTCGGCACTTTCTCCTTTAAGGGTACTACAAAGGACGCGCGCTTCGGCAACCCCACACCCCGTATTGCAGAATGCACTGCGGGAATGATAAACGCAGTAGGCCTGCAAAACCCCGGCGTAGACCACGTTATTGAAAACGAGCTGCCCGAAATGGCGAAATTCTTCAATAAAAAAGTAATGGCAAACGTCAGCGGCTTTTCCGTTGAGGACTATGCCTATACCTGTCAGCGCCTCGACAGCTGCGAGCAGGTAGGCTGGCTTGAAGTAAACGTAAGCTGCCCCAATGTTCACGGCGGCGGTATGTCCTTCGGCACATCTCCCGAAGCTGCCGCTGAGGTCACACGCGCAGTTAAGGCTGTAACCGCAAAGCCGGTCATAATCAAGCTTTCCCCCAATGTCACAGACATCGTGTCTATTGCCGCCGCCTGCGAGGAAGCGGG
Source organism: uncultured Lachnospiraceae bacterium (assembly GCA_964490165.1). Taxonomy (GTDB): domain Bacteria; phylum Bacillota; class Clostridia; order Oscillospirales; family CAG-272; genus Avispirillum. The sequence goes on from CAZBAR010000017.1 coordinate 34,657, forward strand.
AGCCGACGGCATCAGCCTTATAAACACTATGCTGGGAATGCGCATCGACCTGAAAACAAAAAAGCCCGTTATCGCAAACAAAATGGGCGGTTTTTCCGGCAGCGCCATATTCCCCGTAGCGCTTCGCATGGTTTATCAGGTGTATGAGGCTGTAAAAATTCCGATCGTCGGTATGGGCGGTGTGTCGTCCGCCGAGGACGTTATAGAAATGATGCTTGCCGGCGCTGCGGCAGTAGAAGTCGGCGCGGCAAACCTTACAGACCCCTTTGCCTGCCGCGACATAATAAACGATCTTCCCCGTGCTATGGAAAAATATAAAATAAATTCGCTCAGCGAAATAATCGGAGGTGCTCACTAATGGGACGCGACGTAATTATCGCCTGCGACTTTTCAAGCGCAGAAAAAACATTTGAATTTCTCGACAAATTCACCGGCAGAAAGCCCTTTGTTAAAATAGGCATGGAGCTTTTCTATGCGGAAGGCCCTGCTATTGTCAGACAGATCAAGGAAAGAGGACACAAAATATTCCTCGACCTGAAGCTGCACGACATTCCCAACACAGTAAGGAAATCTATGGCGGTGCTGTCGGGACTGGGCGTTGATATGTGCAATCTGCACGCAGCCGGCACTGTTCCTATGATGCAGGCAGCACTTGAAGGTCTTACCAGACCTGACGGAAGCCGTCCCCTGCTTATTGCCGTAACTCAGCTTACCTCCACCGATCAGGAGACTATGGAGCGCGATATTCTTATCGACCGCCCCATTGACGAGGTAGTAATGCATTACGCTTCCAGAGCAAAGGACGCAGGACTTGACGGCGTTGTATGCTCTCCCCTTGAAGCAGGAAAGGTACACTCCGCCTGCGGAAACAGCTTCGTTACCGTAACCCCCGGCGTTCGCTTTGCCGACGGTGACATCGGAGATCAGAAGCGCGTTATGACCCCTGCTGCCGCAAAGGAGATAGGCAGCGACTACATCGTTGTAGGCAGACCTATTACTCAGGCTGAGGATCCCGTTGCCGCATACGAGAGATGCGTTAAGGAATTTTGTGATTAAGAAAGGGATTAAATAAATGGAAAGCTATAAGAGAGAGTTTATCGATTTTCTGAAAAGTGCAAATGTATTGAAATTCGGAGATTTTACCGCAAAGAGCGGCAGAAAGATCCCCTATTTTATCAACGCAGGCGAGATAAAGACAGGTGAGCAGATCGCCAAATTAGGTGAATTCTACGCAAAAGCCTATCTTGAAAAGGTGGGCGAGCAAAAATGCGTTCTCTACGGACCTGCATACAAGGGCATTTCCATTGCCGTTTCTTCCTCGATCGCGCTGGCGAAGAACGGTCTGGACGTACCCTTCTTCTTCAACCGCAAGGAAGCCAAGGATCACGGCGAAGGCGGCGTTTTCGTAGGCTATGTTCCGAAAGCAGGCGAAAAGGTAGTCATTGTAGAGGACGTTATCACCGCAGGTACCGCTATCCGTGAAAGCATGGCTATCCTCTCAGACCTTGAGGATGTAAAGGTCGCTGCTACCTTTGTCATGGTAGACCGCAAGGAAAAAGGAAAGACTGACAAATCGGCTATGGCTGAGGTAGAGGACGAATTCGGCTTCCCTGTTTACTCCGTAGTTGATGTATACGACATCATCGAGTATCTGGAGGAGGACGAAGCCAACGCAGAAAACGTGGCCCGCATTAAAAATTACCTCGCCGTAAACGGCGCCAAGGCATAAAGTACAAGGTTCGGATAAGAACTAAAGGCAAATCTATAATCTATAAAAGGAAAGATATGGTCATAAATAATGAAAAGAAGTCTTATAAGCATTCTTGACCTCTCGGTGGAGGAGATAGCGGAGCTTATCAGTGTTGCCGAGGACATTATTGAAAATCCCGAAAAATACTATGACTGCTGCCGCCACAAAAAGCTGGCTACTCTGTTTTTCGAGCCGTCAACCAGAACAAGACTGTCCTTTGAAGCAGCTATGATGGAGCTGGGCGGCAATGTTCTGGGCTTCAGCGAGGCGCAAAGCTCCTCCGCGTCAAAGGGAGAGAGCGTTGCAGACACCGCAAAGGTAGTAAGCTGCTACGCCGACATCATCGCCATGCGCCACCCAAAGGAGGGCGCACCCTTTGTTGCGGCGAAGAACGCCACAGTTCCCGTAATAAACGCAGGCGACGGCGGACACAATCACCCCACGCAGACCCTTGCCGACCTGCTTACCATTCACCGTGAAAAAGGCGGCTTTGACAACCTGACCGTAGGCTTTTGCGGCGACCTTAAATTCGGCAGAACGGTGCATTCACTTATAGAGGCTATGTGCCGCTACAGCGGACTTCGCGTTGTGCTGATCTCACCTGAAGAACTGAAGCTGCCCAGCTACGTTAAGAGCGAGTGTCTGAAATCAAAGGGCATACCCTACACGCAGACCACCGACCTTGAGGCTGCTATGCCTGAGCTTGACGTTCTGTATATGACGCGTGTACAGGGCGAACGCTTCTTTAACGAGGAAGACTATCTCAGACTGCGCGACAGCTATATCCTTACCCCCGAAAAGCTGAAAAATGCCAAGAGCGACCTGTGCATAATGCATCCCCTGCCCCGTGTAAACGAAATATCCGTTGCGGTTGACGACGACCCCCGCGCCGCTTATTTCAAGCAGGTGCTTAACGGAAAATATATGCGAATGGCGCTGATACTCAAGCTTTTGGAGGTTAACGTTTGAGCCTTTTGTGATAAACGGCTCAAACGCAAAGAAAGGAATTAATAAATATGAATATCGATCCCATCAAAAACGGTATAGTTATCGATCACATTCCCGCGGGCAGCGGAATGAAGCTGTACGAGCTGCTCGGACTGTCCGAGCTTGACTGTCAGATCGCGGTTATAAAAAATGCCAGCAGCACACGCATGGGCAAAAAGGATATTATAAAGATAGCAGCGGATATCCCCGTTAATCTTGACATTATCGGCTACGTTGCGCCTGAGGTCACTGTTGACATAATCCGCGACGGTGCTCTCGTCGAAAAGACGACTGTGGAGCTTCCTTCAACGCTTACAAATGTGCTTAAATGCAAAAATCCCCGCTGCATTACGTCCACTGAGCAAGAGCTTGACCATGTATTCCGCCTGGCGGACAAGGCGACGAGAACTTATCGCTGTCTTTACTGCGAGGTTCGCGCGAAGTAGTGTTAAAGCGGGGCTCTGCCCCTGCTCCGCCCGCACTTCCGCGCAGCGGAATGTGCTTACCTCGCTTATCCCTCTTTTGCAAAAAGGGGCTGAGAACCCGAAAAAATCTCAGAAAAGAATATAAACAAACCGTATTTTAGTAAAGATCCTTACAAATGTTAAGTTCAACAAATACTCTCGTCTGCAAGCAAAAGAAGCGCCTAAGTTCGCCTCCCCTGTGCAAGGGTTGAGGTGAGCAGTTGCTATGCAACTGTGACGGAGGGACTGTTTTGCATACTGCAAATTTGAAACATACTATATGTCTGTAAACTCTTCTTACATCTATAGACATAAAATTCCTGCTAACTATATGTCTATAGACAGTCCCTCAGTCGCCTACGGCGCCAGCTCCCCTTGCACAGAGGAGCCTTGGTTTGGAGCTTCTTTTCCTTCACTTTACAGACTTTTTTGTTTTTTGTTTTATGTTTGTATTCACTTTAACCAGTCGCAAATACTGCGAACGGTTTTTAATTTTAATATATACTTATTTCTCTTTCCCATCCAAAAAGGTTTTGGGGGTCAAAGGGGGGCTTTTCCTCAAAAAGCCCCCCTTGTCTTATTTTATTATATCGTCTATTCTCCTCAGCCGCCGAGATATGCTTTGCGTATCTCTTCGCTTGCGGCAAGCTCTTTGCCTGTGCCGCTCATAACTACTCTGCCCGACTCCAGAACGTATGCGCGGTCTGCTATCTGCAGCGCCATTTCTGCGTTCTGCTCAACAAGCAAAATAGTAGTTCCCGCCTTGTGAAGCTCTGCGATTATGTCAAATATCTGCTCAACAAGGATAGGCGACAGACCCATAGACGGCTCGTCAAGCATCAGAAGTCTGGGATGGCTCATAAGCGCGCGGCCCATTGCAAGCATCTGCTGCTCGCCTCCGGACAGTGTGCCAGCTATCTGCTTTTTTCTCTCGTGCAGACGGGGGAAACGCTCGAACACGTCGTCAAGATCCTCTTTAGATGCCTTGCCCTTGCAAAACGCGCCCATTTCAAGGTTTTCAAGAACGGTCATTTGCAGGAATATGCGGCGTCCCTCCGGAACGTGTGCAAGTCCCTTGCCGACCATTTTGTGGGGCGGCATTTTTGTCAGGTCGTAAACTACCTCCACGTCCTCGCCCGCTTTGTCGATCTCCGGGGAAGTGTACGCAATAGTACCGCTTGCCGGTCTGATAAGTCCGGTAACAGTGTGCAAAGTGGTAGTCTTACCCGCGCCGTTTGCACCGATAAGCGCTACGACCTCACCCTGATGCACCTCAAAGGAAACGTCCTTTATTGCGTGTATTTTGTCGTAATATACGTTGAGATTTTCAACCTTTAGCATTATTCAGCACCTCTCTTTCCAAGATATGCCTCAATAACCGTGGGGTTATGTCTGATGTCGTCGGCAGTACCCTTCGCAATGACCTGACCGAAGTTGAGCACACATATACCCTCGCATATGCCCATGACCAGCTTCATATCGTGCTCAATAAGCAGCACGGCGATCTGGAAGGTATCACGGATCTTAACGATGTTTTCCATAAGCTCGGCAGTCTCTGCAGGGTTCATACCCGCAGCAGGCTCGTCAAGAAGCAGGAGGCAGGGATCAGTTGCAAGCGCGCGGACTATCTCCAGTCTGCGCTGCGCGCCGTAGGGCAGGTTGCCCGCGCGCCATGATGCAAGATGCTCCATATTGAATATGGAAAGCAGCTCCATTGCGCGCTCATGCGCCTCTTTTTCCTTTTTCCAGTAAGACGGCAGACGGAGAATACCCTCGACCGTGCTGTACTTTTTGGAGTTGTGCAGACCTATCTTTACATTGTCCTCAACGGAAAGGTTTGAAAACAGGCGGATATTCTGGAAGGTTCTTGCAATACCCATTTTGTTTATCTGCACGGTGCTCTTGCCCGAAGTGTCCATACCGTTGAGAAGGATCGTGCCGCGGGTAGGTGTGTACACCTTTGTAAGCAGGTTGAATACTGTTGTCTTACCTGCACCGTTGGGACCGATAAGTCCCGCGATCTCGGTCTTACCGATAGTAAAGTTAAAATCGTCAACAGCGCGAAGTCCGCCGAAATCTATACCCAGATGATTGCATTCGAGAACGGGAGTTTTGTCCAGATCTCTTTCGGGGATGATAGAATGGCTGGGGACGGGCACCATTTTGCCCTTTTCAAATTTGAAGTCAGACATTTTCTTCACCCTCCTCGTCATCCTTTTTGCCGGGTATAAGCTTTGATGCCAGCGCGCGGATCTTTGAATTGTTTGTTACAAGCATTACTACGATAAGCACTACTGCGTATATAAGCATTCTGTAGTCCGAGAACTGACGCAGCCATGTCTCGGGCAGGATATACAGTATCGTTGCCGCGATAACAGAGCCGAGCATATTGCCAAGTCCGCCGAGAACCACGAATACCAATATCAGTATTGAAGTGTTAAAGTCGAACTTAGTTGCCATAACAGCGTTCTGACCCAGCGCATACAGAGCACCCGCTGCGCCTGCCATGGATGCGGAAATTACAAACGCCATAAGCTTATATTTTGTAACGTTGATACCCACGCTCTCAGCCGCGATGCGGTTATCGCGCAGCGCCATAATAGCTCTGCCTGAGCGGCTGTTTACAAGGTTATAAATAACAATAAGGCATACCATTATAATAATGAAGCCTGCGGTAAAGGTGGATATCTTAGTAATACCCGAAATACCCTTAGGTCCGTTAAGTATCATTTTACCGCCGCGCTCAAGAATATCGCCGTCAAGGAAGCCGAAATGGATACCGGACGCGTCCTTGCCCACATAAAGGTTTGTGACGATAGTCTTGATTATCTCACCGAAAGCAAGAGTTACTATGGCAAGGTAGTCGCCTCTGAGGCGAAGTACGGGAATACCTACAATAAAGCCAGCTATCGCCGCAAATATTGCACCGATAACAACAGCAACAAGCAAGCGCACCCAGTCAGCCGAGATGCTGTCTTTCAGCGCAATTGCAGCGGTAGCTCCGCTGAAAGCGCCGACGCTCATAAATCCGGCATGGCCCAGCGACAGCTCGCCGAGAATTCCGACAGTAAGGTTAAGTGACAGAGCCGCGATAATATACGCACTCATGGGAACAAGAAGTCCCTGGAGCGTTGAAGAAAGGACTCCGGCAGAGCCGAGTATCATCAACAAAATATATGCTGCAATTACAACACCGTATGTAATAAAGCTTTGACGGGTGTTTTTGTTTATCTTTATCTTTTTCATCTTTCAGACTCACCTCACACCTTCTCGCTGATCTTCTTGCCGAGCAGACCCGTAGGCTTTACAAGCAAAATGATTATCAGCACAAGGAAAACTATAGCGTTTGCAAGAGCAGTGGAAAGATATGCACTTGAGAATATCTCAATAATTCCAAGCAAAATACCGCCAAGGAATGCACCGGGTATAGAACCGATACCGCCGAATACCGCCGCGGTAAACGCCTTGATGCCGGGCATTGAGCCTGTGGTGGGCACAAGTCTCGGATAGGACGAGCAAAGCAGAACGCCTGCTATTGCCGCAAGAGCCGAGCCTATTGCAAAGGTTATGGATATGGTGCGGTTTACGTTAATGCCCATAAGCTGAGCCGCGCCCTTATCCTCGGAGCAGGCGCGCATTGCCTTACCTGTTTTCGTCTTGCTTGTAAACAAAGTAAGACCGACCATGATAATAATGCAGGCAGCAATCGTTACCAATGTCTTATAAGGAATAATAAGCTCGCCGCCGAAAAGCTTTATACCTCCGTTGCCGAACAGCGCGGGGAATATCTTCGGGTTGGACGTCCAGAGAATCTGAGCGGCGTTTTGCAGAAAGTAGCTTACGCCGATAGCTGTTATAAGCACCGCAAGCGACGTTACCTGTCTCAGCGGCTTATATGCCAGACGCTCAATAATGATACCCAGCAGAGTGCAGACGACTATTGCAACGACTATGCCGACAACGGGATTAAATCCATAGCCTGTAACCATAAAGAAGCAGGCATATGCGCCGACCATTATTACATCACCGTGTGCAAAGTTCAGCATCTTCGCAATACCGTATACCATTGTATAGCCCAAAGCTATTATTGCATACACACTGCCGAGACTGATACCGTTTATCAGATTGTTTAAGAATGACAAATGTAGCACCTCAAATCTTGATTGTGTGAAAAATTCTATGAAAAAACAAAAAATACAACACGAGGGCTGTCGCTTTCAGCGCCAGCCCTCATTGACTGTAACAATTCTACCTATTCAGTTTAGTCAAGACCGACGTAAGCGCCGTCCTTGATGATCATGCCCTTAGGAGACTTGCTTACAGCACCTGTAGCGTCCCAAGTCATGCTCTCACCGGTAAGGCCGTCAAACTTGAAGCTGTCGGATGTGATCTTTCCAACAAGGATATCGCAAAGATCGCTTGCAGAAGTCTTGGAGTCAACGTCCTCGTCCTTCAGCATATTGTAGATAGCGTAAACGCAGTCATATGCGTCAGCTGCAAACTGGTTGGGAGTTTCGTTGAAACGCTTGTTGTACTCAGCAACAAATGCTGCAACCTTCTCATCCTCAGAGTCTGCGTTAAAGGGAGTAAGAAGCATTACGCCCTCAGCAAGCGCAGTATTGAAGCCCTCGAGAGTAAGAATACCGTCCATACCGTCGATACCGAAGTATGTGGGCTTGTAGCCCTGACCGTCAGCCTGAGTAAAGATCATGGAAGCTGCCTCGTAGTACATGGGCAGGAATACGAGATCCGCGCCTGCATCCTTAGCAGCTGCGATCTGTACAGAGAAGTCTGTAGAGGTATCATCAGTAAATGTAGTAACAGATACAACATTCAAGCCAAGCTCATCAGCCTTGGGCTTAAAGCTGTTGTATACACCGGTGGAGTATACGTCGTCGTTCTTATAGATAACTGCGATCTTTTCGCCCAGTTCCTTATCAAAAATGTACTGTGCGGATGCTGCGCCCTGGTTGGGGTCAACGAAGCACATCTGGAAAACAGTGTCCTTACGGTCGATCTCTACAGCACCGGTCAGGGGGTTTTCAACGCCGCCCAGAACGTCTGTTGAAGAAGCAGAGGGTGTAAGGAAGAAGATGTGGTCGCTGTTTGCCTCAGCAGAAGTAGCAACGCCGGGAGCTGATGTTACAGAGCCGAGGAATACCTGCATACCCCAGTCCTTAAGGGTATTGTAAGCGGTAACTGCCTTTTCAGCGTCGTGTACATCGTCCTGATAGTTCAGCTCGAACTGCATTCCGCCGAGAGCGTTGATCTCGTCAACAGCGATCTGAGCGCCGTTTTTAGCTGCGTTACCGTAAATTGCAGCGCCGCCGGTAAGAGGGCCGGTACCGCCGATCTTTATGGTCTTTACGTCATCATCTTTGTTTTCGACTTTGGGGTCACAAGCGACGAAGCAAGCCATAACACAAAGAACAGCCAGCATAAGTGCAAGGATCTTTTTCATAGTTATGAACCTTTCCGCGAAGAGCATCTTCGCAATGAATTTACGTATTTCCGATACGTCAACTTAAAATATATACTTTTTAATGACATACTATCGGGTTAAGTAAATTATACATATATTGTTAATATATTGCAATAGTTATATTGCACAAAATTTCAAAAACTTCAAAAAATAATTCATACATACAAACAATAGATTTTTTTAAGATGCGTCAGCTAACAGTCACATATAGGTATTCTTTGAAATATAAATTACATTTTCCGCACATTTGATCGTTTTTTATGTTATATATTTGTCCGGCGGGCATATGTCAACTCCACTAAACGAAAAATTTCATAAAATTTGCAATTGCACTTGTATTTTTATCAAAAATATTGTACAATAAAATCAAGCTACATTCTGTTTTTTCAGTGAAAAGCTCTAAAAATTTATGTTTATTGCCGTATGCGGCGAAAGGAGCACAAAATGCCTATCAACATGGTCAAGCTGCCGACAAAAAAACACGGTCTGTATCTGAGAGTTGCAAAGGGGCACTTTGCAACCAGCCACAGCCATATGAACTATTATATTGACATCACCATGCAAAAAACAAGGCTGTCGGAGGCGCAGGCACTGGCAGAAGAATTTGTTGCCTCCTACCGCAACCGCGCGTTGGTTGACACTATTCTCTGCCTTGACGGAACCGAGGTCATCGGCACCTGCATAGCCAACGAAATGACAAAAATGGAAATGTCCAATATGAACCTGCATCAGACAGTATATATTGTCACACCGGAGCGTACATCGGGCAGCCAACTGCTGTTCAGAGAAAACATCGCACCTATGATAACAAATAAGCACGTGCTGATATTGGCGGCGTCAGTGGTAACGGGCTATACAGCGCAGGCGGCGATCGAGGCTGTAAAATATTACGGCGGACAGGTCTCCGGCATCGCGTCGGTGTTTGCCACCGTTGACGAATGCGAGGGATACCCTGTTATATCGGTCTTCAATCCTAAAGACCTGCCTGAATACGCAAGCTTTGATTCGCATAAATGTCCCATGTGCAAAAGCGGAGCAAAGATCGACGCACTTATTAACTGTTACGGGTATTCTAAATTGTAAAGTCAAAAGCCGCACATTGAATGTGCGGCTTTGAGGTTGTCGAAAAAGTCCTCAAAAATAGCAAAATGCACAAAAGGGATTTCGCTCTCTGAGGAGAGCTGACCAAGTACATTCCCGCCATAGGCGGGAAGTACGTCCCTCTGGACTCCGGTGCGGCTTAGGCTTTTCGCCCTCTGCGGAGGGCGATTTAAGGCTCTGATCGACTTCCTGTCATTGACAGGAAGTCGGAAAATCACGCAAGCTTTTGAAAAAGCTTGACCAAAACTTTTAGTCATTTTGCTACAGCAATTTAGTTTTTCGACAGTCTGAGCCGCACATTGGTTGAGCGGCTCTTTTTATTCCTCTGTTATTTCAAATAAATCATTGGGAGTGCAGTTCAGCAGCAGGCAGATAGTTTCAATGTTTTCATAACGAATAGACTTTGTTTCGTTATTCACCATTCTGCTGAAATTCTGATAGCTCATTCCAAGCTGCTTGTATAGCCAATATTTTGTCCTGCCGTTTTTCTCTAAAAGCTCAAGAACCTTTAATTTTATCATACGATCTCACCAAATAAAATTCGACTTTGCCGCTTCGCCGTTGTCGATAAGAATATCCTGTGCGGTCATGGATCTGTTGCAGACCGTGACGAAATACGCCCACTCCGCTATTTCCTCAACAGTTGCCCACTTCGGCAGCAAAGTTTCGTTCATGACCGCCTGCCACAGGTCGGGATCGTCAATAACGTGGCGGTTCAGATCTGTCAGAACGCCGCCGGGCGACAGGCTGTTGGACGTTGCGCCGAACTCTGCCAGGCGCAGTGCAGTACTTTTCATATACGCCACCATACCGCCCTTGCTGGCGGCATATTCGGGGAATTCCGCTCCCGTCTGCGCGCTGGCTGAAGCGATAAACAGCACGCTTTTTACAGCCTTCTGAAACGCGTATTTTTCAGTAACGCGGATGCACCCTTTAAGATTTACATCAATATCCTCGCCGGAGTTCTGCACTCCGGCGTTATTTATCAGTATTTCCACATCGGAAACATCAGGCAGCTCGCCCCTGAGAATATCTCTTTCAAAATGGACATAATTTCCGTTGTCAATAGTGGCAGGAAGTATGTCTATTCCGACCACTCCGTGCCCGCAGGCTAAAAATTTCTCAGCTATGGCTTTGCCTATTCCGCAGCTTGTTCCTGTAATAAGTACGTTCATTTTGTATTCTCCAACACCTTGTTTTTATATTCAAAATAATCGCGTCCCACGTTCTCCGACTTCCAGCGCCTGCATACCGCAAAGCCGGCGGGCGAAAATATCACCTCGCAGATAAGCTCGGCTATCATACCCGTCACAGAGCAGGCAACGCACTGTATAAGCGTCCAGCCGAAGAAGACATGGCTTACCGCAAGCGCAAACACCATATTGTCGGTAAACTGTCCGATCGCCGTGGAAACGTATGTACGCGCAGCGTATGCACCGAAACCGTCTGGAGCTTTTCGGCACGCCTTACCCACAAGCCAGTTAATCAGGTTATTTACAACAGCCGACACGATAAACGCCACAGTGCTGCCAAACAGCACATACCACGTGCCGGAAAAGGTGTTGTCCAATGCAGCATTTACAGCCGCCGCGCTGTCCGCAGCGGCGTAGGTCTCTCCCCACGTTCCGGGTATTTTGCCCGCCGCAAAGAAGAACGCGCAGGCGATGAGATTTATTCCCACAGCAACTAAGGAGACCTCCGTCGCCGCCTTAGGGCCGAAGTGCTTTACAATGATATCCATGCACAAAAAAGAGACCCACGAAACTATAATTCCACAGTCGAGCGCCATCCACGACACCGGCAGTTCCACGCTTTTATTTGCAAGCAGATTCATAAGAATGACTGACGCCGCAAACATAGCAAGAACAGGTGACGGAATGCTCCTCAGCAGAATTTTAAGCTCATGAGCCTCACGTTTGATTTTTGCATTCATTTTCTTTTTGCTCCTTGTTTTTTATTTATAAGATGGTTAGGCAAGAAACATCTTAATATTGAATTGTCCGCACTGCTGATTATAATTCCCCGACAGAAAAATGTCAATAGGTTTTTGAGATTTTCCCGACTGATAAAAGATTCAGAAAGCATCTGCAGCCGGTTAAAACAACTATATACAAAAAGCTGTCGCTTGTGGATTATCCGCTTGCGACAGCTTTTATATCAATTATTAAATATGGGACTGCTAAACTACTGTGGAGCTTTATAATATTTTTGATTTGAGCTCTTCGGCTTTTCGGGAATTGTAAGCTGCAGTTTTCCCTGATCTATCAGAGGCTGAACAATATGCGACATTGTATAATATCTGGACATACCTGTAAAGGCTGTTAATTCTGCACGCGATCTCGGTATACTGCAAAAATCCAAAACAGATGTAAAGGACCGATCTTCATCCCTCATTACTGCATTTTGATAAATATTGTTCTTCATAACGACCTTGAACTCGCCTCGCACAACAGAAAAAACAGGAGCAGGCAATCCGGCTTTTTGAAATTCCTGTCTCATTGTGGGAATTCCCGAATAACGATTCTCTGTAACCTTCAAAAGTTCAAGCATATTAGCTAAAACAGTGTTTCTGGTTTCAGGATGTACCTTACCTAAAGCATCTATGGATATTTTTCCGTATAAACCGCCGCTGTTTACAATTTCCATGCGATCCCGGTACATTTCAATACGAATAGGAACATTTTCCGTATGAATGCTGTAATCTCTGTGAACCAGTGCATTGATAATAGCCTCACGCACAGCTTTTATCGGATATTCCAACTTATCTACTCTTTTTCCGTTCTCATCTATAATCGTTTTTGTACGGCTGTTTTTTCTAACAAATTCTACAGCTTCCTCCAGCATATCGGGTATAGCGCCGGTAATTCTTTTATTATCAATAAAGCGTTCCCCATCCTCTCCTACGGTTCCGATCTCCGTACCGGGAATAGCCACTGCAGTAATAGATAACTGAGGAAAGAAGGTTTGCGGATACTTTGAAAACGTCATAAGTCCGGCAAGCGTCGGAGCTCCGTCAATTGTAACACCCATAAGCTCAAATATCTCTGTTTCACTTACATTATCGGCTAAATTTTTTCGTTCTCTTTTTACCGCCTCCAAATAACGAGATATGCGTTCACGGTCAAACAACTGAATTCTGGAATTTTCAACCACTCGAATATCATCCCTTATTCGTTTGCGAAATGCATCATAGCTGTATATTTCATATTCACTCATCGGTTCATCTGCTTCACCCACTCTTATATATGAACCTTTTATTCTTCCTACACCTTTATAAAATACAGGTCTTTCAGAAATATCTATACCGGGAATTTCCGCTGCTACAACTGTAAGATCGCGAATCCGGCACATAGTAAACAATGCTCGCACTTTAGGTTCCATCTGATTGCACTGTTCTGTTACTTTCTTTTGAAGATCCTGAGCATCATATACACCTACGATCTTATATCCCTGCTTTTCATCAATGCCGAATACAATTATACCTCCGTCATCTTGATTTGAAAAAGAAGATAATGAATCATATAAACGCGTAGGGCAGCCATGCTCCGCTGATTTAATTTCAACTGTTTGGCTTTCCGACTTTTGTAAAGTAATAGTTTCAATTATTTTTATTAAATCTTCAGCTTGCATATTATCCCTCCTGCTTTATTTTATACTCGATTTGAGAAAATTATACTACAGTTTGCCAAGTTTGTCAATCAGTTTGCCAACTGTTTTTGAAGTTTGCCAACAAATCTAACGAGTTTGACAACTGATTTTCAATTTTTGCCAACTAACAGCATACAAAACTATATTCAAAGCCAGGTCTGCAGAAATCAAATATTTCTTTTGAAATATAAGCAATTCTTAAGCTTTACTCAATAAATACTGTCTTGTGAAATAAATACAGGTCAATTATAATAAAAGTACAAAAGCGCTTTTGAAATATTTTTTCAGGAGGATCATCAATATGTCAATCGGTACAACTATAAAAAATCTCCGCCGCGAGCGAGACATTACGCAGGAACAGCTTGCGGAATATCTCGGAATTTCAGCTTCCGCCATATCCCAGTGGGAATGTGATAAGTCCTGCCCGGATATATCGCAGCTGCCCATACTTTCCAATATTTTCAATGTCACTACAGACGAGCTTCTGTCGGTAAATATTAAAAATAACGAAAACAGGATCGCTGATATGTGCAAAGAAGCATGGGAGCTTTTCAACATAGGAAAAGGCGGAGAAGCCGAAGCTCTGATGAGAAGCGGACTTTATCAATTCCCGAACTCTTACAAGATCATGGAACATCTTTCGACTTTTTTATACTGCAATGCTTTCAAATGCGGAGCCGACAAGGACAGTCTGCTTGACGAATCACTCACACTTGCCGAAAAGGTTATAGATGAATGTGTGGATGCCGAAATAAGATCCGAAGCGATCAGGACTGCCGTTAGTGTTTATACTTACCGAGGCAGAAGCACGGATGCAGAAAAATGTGCACTGAAGCTTTCAAACATTACAAGAAGTCAGCTTCTGGCAACTGTTTACAAGGGTTCAAAGCTCGCCGAGCTTTATAAAAAAACCATGATTCAGGAACAACTGACCAATGCACTTATGTATGCGCAGTTTTTAGCTGAGCTTTCCGATGATTCCGGGCGTGAGCTGTACACAGATGAAGAAAAGCTGAAGATCTATCAAAAGATACTTGACGTATATAAGATCATTTACGAAAACGAGGATTATGACTTCTTCTCTCAATTCCTTGTATTTACAAATAAATCGATGGCGCGTATATATGCAGGGCGAGGAGATGCGGACAAAGTTATCCGGCATCTTGATGAAGCGGCAAAATACGCGATCATGTTTGAAACCTACGATTGGGAGCATGAAAAAACATCCCTTCTGTTCCGAGGTCTTAAAGATGACGGATGGGTAAGAGATACGCCGGATGAAAAGTCAGGTGTCATCACTCAGCTGAATGAGAGCCTGTCAGACGAGATCTATGATTTTGTCCGTGCGGACATGAGATTTCAGGATATCTGCGGCAAGCTGCAGAAAGTCATAGGATAAAACGGGAAAACGCAAAAAAAGGACGCGTCAGCGTCATTTTTTCACGCCGGAAGCGTTAAAAGCTCCCATTCTCCCATTGTTAGCCCCTTTTTGAGAAAAAGGGTCTAAGCGCATTGAAAGAATTATTTATAGACTTTTTTAAGATCGGTAGTAAACTGAATTTTTATCTTTTATTCTAATAAATAGATTTGCCGAGTTTATATGCATCGCTTAATTCTTTCTTTCCCTCGATATCGCCGACAGCCATTACGCCTCCGCAGAGAACTTTGCCGAGACTTTTCCATCCGAGGTGCTTTTCAAGCCGATCGTACCAATACTCACTTTCCTCAAAGCCGTGTCCCTCAGCTGCCATAATGAGTACGCTTTCTTTTTTCGGATTGAGATAATCGGGATCGCATTCCGCAACAGCAAAGAGACGGTCGAACGCGCATTTCAGCTGTCCGCTGATGGTCCAATAATATAACGGGGTTGCCAGTACAACAATATCAGCTTCTTTGTATGCCGAATAAATTTTATCCATATCGTCCTTTTGCACACAGGGACTGTCGGGATTTTTGCCGCCGCAAAAACAGCCTTTGCAGCCGTGAATGTTCATTGAATCCAGAAAAAACTCGGTTACGGTGTTTCCGGATTCTTCCGCGCCTTTTTTGAAAGCGGCAGTCAATGCAGAAGTATTTCCGCTTTTGCGGGGACTGCCGTTTAATATTATGATTTCCTTACTCATCGTTGTTATACTTAAATAGATTCCGCAAGCTCAGCAGCTTTTTTGCACCCGTCTGTTTTTTCGATATCTCCCGCATTCAAAACACCGGGAATCAGAACCTCACCGACCATTTTCCATTTCAGCAGTGCAGCAAAGCGCTCAACCGGAATGCGAACTCCGTCCATTACTGACATATCGTGTTCTTCGCAGCAGGTAATAAGTGCGCATTCTTTGCCTGAGATATCTTTGCCGGCAACGCAGAATGAAAATATTCTGTCCATTACACCCTTGATCTGGGCAGGTATGGAGTACCAATAAACGGGAGCAGAATACACGATTACATCGGCTTCCAAAATTGACGGAGCAATGGTATTGAAATCATCGTCAAAGGAACAGGCTTTACCTGTCTTAAAGCAGGTTTCGCAGGCGCGACATCCTCCGACCTTTTTCATAGCCGCGTCAAAACGTGTAACTGTATGTCCTTTCGCCTCTGCCGCTTTGATAAATGCATCGGTCATTGCGAAGCTGTTGCCGTTCTTACGGGGGCTTCCTGTGATTACTACGATTTTCTTACTCATATACGATTTCTCCTTTTGAATTGGTTCGGTATCTTGACTTTCTTATCAAGTGATATTATAATTATATCGCAAATGAAACTTAAATCAAGTACGCACCTTAAAGTGCGATACTTACCTAAAGGAAAGTGTTGCGTGAAAATGCGGAAATCCGTAGACCGCAGTATACTTTTTCACGCCCCATTTGTGTCTGACGGCACAAATGCAAAGAAAGGCATGGGTATTAAAATGGGAGAGCGCTGTATTTCAAAAGAATGTCTCGGAACTACTGGATTCAGCTATACACTGTCGCTTATAAACGGAAAATATAAAATGACGATTCTTTATACGCTGATGGAATTCGGAGTGGTTCGATTTAACGAGATGAAAAAGTACATCGGCGAGATATCATACAAAACTCTCAGTTCCACGCTGAAAGAATTGGAAGCCGATCAGCTGGTACACCGTGAGGAATATCCTCAGATTCCGCCAAAGGTGGAGTATAGCCTGACAGAACGGGGAAAATCCCTGATTCCAATTCTTGACGGGATGTGCGAATGGGGAGATCAGCATAGGCTATAAAGACACATCGTATGAAATGAACATACGGCAATTAGCTTGCCGTTTCAGACTGTCAAAAAAATTGAAAAACCGATGCAAAAGCATCGGGCAGACTGTCGAAAAACTTATTTATTCATTAATTTAGTTTTTCGACAAGCTGTTTTTCCTTGGCGGAAGGTGTGGGGAACGGTACAGAAGTAAAATAAACGCCGAAACTAGTTTCGGCTCTTCTCGGCCGTTTTGGGTTCTTGATTTTTAGTGAGTGCAGCGCTACGCCCTAAAAACATCGCACTGCGATGTTTTTGTCGTCGCTACGCGATACGACCGGGCTTTCGAATCTCGTTAAATACCTTCCGGCAACAAAAAAGGACGCTGATGCGTCCGTTTTTGTGGCGGAAGGTGTGGG
>CAZBAR010000018.1:0-51558 GCA_964490165.1 uncultured Lachnospiraceae bacterium
CGGAGTCTTTTTTCGTTTGTCTTGTTGTTCAATTTTCAAGGAGCTTCTGCTGTCGCGGTTTCTCGCGGTCAGCTTTGTTATTATATCACCTCATTAACCGTTTGTCAATACCTAATTAAGAATTTCTTAAATATTTTTTTGACTTGGTTTTCTGAAGGTGTTTCCCTTTCGGGTGTCATTTATTATACTATCTAATTATTGGTTTGTCAATAGTAATTTTCGCTTTTTTTGACATTTTTTCAAAAAATACGAAACGGCCTCCTCTCAGAACCCGTTTCCTATTCTCTGCTTGCTTAATCCGCGTACACTGATGTAATATCGAGATACTCTTCAAGGCAGAGCCCACTATCGTAAACCTTCTTTGCAAGCTCTTTCCCCAAATATCTCACATGCCACGGCTCATACATATATCCTGTGACTGACTCTTTATCCTGAGGATATCTTATGATGAAGCCATACTTCCAGCAATTGGCAGCAAGCCATTTACCCTCTTTCGTTTCACCGAAGGATTGCTCCAGCGAGTTTAGGTCGAACGCAAGACCGGTCTGATGCTCGGAGTAACCGGGACGCGCTGAATATCTGTCAGCCGCAGCCTTGCCGTCGCGGGCGACATAGTTATTGTACAGTGTTCTTTGTCTTTCATATGAGCGGAAGCCTGATGCAATCCACAAGCTTATACCTTCATTTTTGGCGGCAGCAGTCATTTCGGAAAGCGCTGCGCTTGCAGTTGCGTCAATGCCCGGGTTATAGTCCGCCGGAAGTGAATAAGATTTATTTACAACAAGCACACCCTGTATATAGGTAAGCCCCGCACGTGCTTTCACCTCTACGCTGACCTTGGCGCTTACGCTTTTGTTATCAGCGGAGGTAACGGTGACAGTGCAGTTGCCTTCAGAGACTCCCGTTATATTTCCGTATTGATTTACCGTCGCAACTGCGGTATTGTCGCTTTCCCATATTTCACCCTTGTTTTCTGCTGCATCCGGCTTCATCGTTACCATAGGCATATCGCTACCTCCGACCGTAAGCTTGACCTCATATTTATCCAATGTAATAGAATCTACGTGAACCTTTCCGTCGTCAAGCACTGCGGCAGTAGTTTCATCAGGTTTCTTCGTCGTGTCTGCAACAGCAGCTGTCGTTATGGCTTCAGTTTCTCCTGCAGACGACGTTTCGTCATCAGGCTTTTCGCTTCTGCATCCGCACAGGAGAGCCAACAGGCAAAGCATAACCGCTGCGGTTCTGATATATTTATTCATTTTAATTCCCCTTTGACATTATTCTATCAATAAGCTCTCGAATTCTATGTATTTTATATTCAGCGACCGACAGCAGCTCGTCCGGTCCGAAGTCCATTGCGCAGCCGTGATAAGCCTCGACCATACTTATATCGTTATAGTTGTCGCCTGCCGTGTAAATATTATCCTTTTTAACTCCGAACATTTCGGCGCAGATACCGACTGCATACGCTTTATTTATACCTGCAGGCGGCATATCTATTGCTCTTTCGTTCTGAAGCGGAGTGATTATATCTCCGAACAGCTCTGCTATTTCCGCCGACCGTCTTTTAGCAGTCTCAATGCTGTCATAGCCTGCGTTAAGGCTGGTAAAGCTATCGAATTTCAATGCTTCTTCCACAGATACCGTCGGCGGAAACATAGGATCTCCGTCTATATCAAATCTGCCGCTGACGCGTCCTACATCATATGCAAGATATCTTGCGCCTGTTTTTCTGAAATAGTCCATTAGCTCGCCGAGGCGTGCGCCGTCCGCTCTCTTATCATAAATTATGCTGTTGTCCCTCGATACGCAAAGCGCGCCGCTGAGGCAAAAGCTGATATCCATTTCAGTGAAATCAGTTTCAGTGAACGCCGATCTTGAGCTATTATATGTTCTTCCCGTAACTACGGCTACAACATTTCCCGCTTCTCTGAAGCGGCGAAGCGCCTCTTTGTCCTCTTCATCAACCATTGAGTCCTGCCAATGGCAGAGCGTATAGTCAAAATCGGTTGCAAGTAAGTATTTTTCTAACATAGTAATTCCAAATTCCATATGTATAAAATTCAACAATATAATACCACGATTGCTAAAAAAGTCAAGGTATAATTATTGAACTCTCTTTCAACCATGCAAATGTCATAGTGGATTTTTAATTACAAATTACGGTATGTTTTATCTTTGATCCTGATTCCCAATTCGAATGCCAGTAAGCCTATTTTTGTTTTTTTATCTAATTTTATACTTGCCGATAAACTTCTGGGGTCCCATTCCGTTCCGTCAAGGTTGTCGGCAGCATAGAAAAACTGAAAGAAATCACTGCCTCTGAAATCGCACAGCGCCTGCATTCCGGCACATTCCATTTCAACGGTGATCGCTCCCTGCTCTTTTCTGCGATTGACCTTGACTCTTGTTTCTCTGTAGCAAGCATCGGTAGTCCATGTTATACCCTCGACATATGAATAGCCGGCTTCATTTAATACATCCTTAAACAGATCTGCATATTTAGTGTTGACGTCAATAGTGTCGCTGGGCGGCGCGTAGTGATAGCTGCAGCCCTCGTCGCGAATTGCTTTTGTCGGTATGATTATACCGCAATCTTCAATAGATCTGTCAAGCACGCCGCAAGTACCGAACAAAATCAGGCACTTGCTTCCCATAGCCATTACTTCCTCGTAGTCGTTAATACACTTTGGCTCTCCTATATAGGACTGGAACAACGCAAATTTTTCGCCCTTATACTCCACTTCATAAACCGGATTTGTTCCGACTGCAGAATGAAGCTCTGTAATAAGCTTTGAATCAAACAGTGACAGTACACTGTCAAATACTTTCTTTGAAAAGCAAGAGATCGTTATTTCCGGAAATCCATCTATCTTATCGATAAGCATAGTGGGATCAATAACTGCATTTTTTGACGAATCAAATTCTTCTAATATCATAAAATTCCTCCACAACAGTAGCAGACGGCCTTATGTACCTTGCTGACCCTCTGTGTCGTTTTTGCATTTTTTCCTGTCATATACCAGCAGAGCGGCAAATATCACCAGTCCCACGGCGCACATAATATATCCCGCTGAAAGTCCGGGTGTGTGATATTCAAGAACTATTTCATGCTCTCCCGCCGAGACAGGCGCTCCAATAAATGCATAGTCTGTTTTTTCGTATTCCGTTTCCACTCCGTCAACATACAGCTTAAACCCACCGTCATACGGCACGGTTATATTGATATAGCTGTCCTTTTCAACTGATATACTGCCGCTGAGCGTATTATCGCCGATAACCTTCGTATTCTCAGACATTACGATATTCTCTTCCAGCGCATCCACGATGTCGTATGAAAATCCGTAGCATTTAATATCGGTGACAGTGTATCCCCCCCTATTGAAAGAGATCTTCAGCTTATTGATCTCATCGGGGGAAGTTACAACATATGAAAAGGTCTTGCCGGACTTGGGGAAAGCGCTCGCCACTGACGAAATCGAATTTTCTATACCGTTTACACTTATTTTTGAGGTTACTTTTGCAAGATCTTCTATAGCTACTTCCACTATATATCCGTCATACGGCAGCTTTTTTGTGCTTGCCGAAATACTGAAGCCCTTGTTCCGTGCAATATCCAAGGGAAGCGAAGCTTCTTCCCCGTGGAGCTTAAATTTCAGATCAAGCTCTGTGAGAGTCGGAGTATATGTATCGGGAATATCATCATCAACTACGATATATCCCAGCAGCGCAAATTTTCTCTCAGCCGCAGAGAGAGAATTGAACTCTCTCATGCTCATAAGTCTGTCGCTTGCGAACAGCGCGGAATAAACATCCCGGTTTACATACATATTCAAATTTTCCGAGACGGCGGACTTCTCATACCCGTAAGGAACGCCGACGTCCTCGGGCGCAAATATATATTTTATACCCATAAGCTTTGAGAACAGCATATCATTGGTATTGACTGTTGAAATATCGTTTACAGTGGAATTTGAAAGGTTAATACCTCCATGGGTCAGATGATTGTAGCCCTTGTTATACACAGAGGAATATATACCGGTCTGATAAAAATCAGGCGAGTAAATATAATTGCACGACCACCTTGTACGCAAAAGATTGTTGCTGCGATAGAAGTTTTCTTCGTCGCTGAGGCACTCCTCTATAAACGCTTTATTTTCCGCATTGTACATCTCCTCGGCAAGCTCAATCGGTATCAAAGTATCGGTTTTGCTTACAGTAAGAGAAACAGCGCATGACAGCACAACAGAGAAGCACAACAGATATTCCATATTTTTGCCGTTTTTACAAAACAGAAGCAAAGCAGCGGTGACAAGCATATCGAAAACAAAAAAGGCAACATATGATATGGACTCCGTGCCGTTGAATATGTAAACAAGAACGATAACAGCCGCAACTGCAAGAGATACAAGAATTACATGGGGCAATTTGACACGCTTTAAGCGAATATCCTCAAAAAGAGAGGCTGACATGAAGCACATCACAGGTATAAAGGGTATGTACACCTTCGTGTTATCATACAAAAAGATGTTGAGCGCATAGGTGAACAAAGGAATACAGGTTAAAACGATCAGAGTCACCGCCAGAAATACCCTGCTCCTCTTTTTGCTGAGCAAAAAAGCCATAAGGGCTACAAAGCATATGCAGGTAAGTCCCATGCCGTACTGATAGTACATCGCAGCAGATATATTCAACTTCGGTGTAACAAGCTCTGACAAGGCTATGGCATCAGCTGCGTCCTTTTCACGTCCGTCCAGTATGGCAAGCAATGCGGGAAACAGTGAAAAAAGCGACATAAGCCCTGCGCCGACAATCGTTACGGCATATGATCCTGCTGTTGAGAAAAAATGCTTCGCCGACAGCTTTTCATTTGTATCAAGGTACAGATACACAGCGTACACTGTTACGGCAAGTATACCTGCAACGCTGAAATAGTAATTGGTTATAAGCATCAGAAACACGCCGACGCAAAGCATAGCGTGCTTCTTCTTTCTGATAAATGAGTCAGCGCCCATAAGAGCAAGTATCAGAAACGGCATATACTGCATAAACATTACCTGCTTATGGGCATGAAACATAAAAGCTGACGAGAAAAGAAAAAGCAACGTTGAAAAAAATGCGGCAGTCGGCGATATATCCTTTTTTATAAGCCAAAAATAAAACAGGATCAGCGCAGCGATCATTACAACTACGGTAGAGCCGACCAGATAAGCTTCCATAGAAACAGACGGAAGCAGATAGCTTATCAGTGTTATGGGAGAGAGATAGCCGTGATATATAAAGTTATAGGCGTTTTGTCCGGATCCGAGATGAAATGAAAACTGCGGCATCAGGTCGCCGGTCTCATAAAACTGCTGTCTGAAATATTCGGGAATAACGCTGTGCTGGCTGAGCCAGTCGGTAGTAGAGCCGAATATGCTGTTTTGCCCTGTAATAACATATACCGAAAGTATGACAAGAACAGCTAAAATAATACAGTGAAATATGAAGATTTTCTTAATTTTATGTTTAGATTTATATAACTCCATTGCGGACTCCAATATGCTGTGATATAATCCCTATCATACACTATTATGTATGTTTTGTAAAGCTTTTTATTGTAAACATACTGTTTTTTATTTCACACATTACGGACAATTGATAATCAAGAGAGTAACGGGAGGCAAACGCATGATTTTCGGCGTTAAAGATAGAAAGACATCAACAAAAAAAGCCATTTATACAGTAATAATACTTGCCGCTTCGGCAGCAGTGATCTTCGCAATATCGCTTGCAGTATACCTATACCCGCATATCAGAGGAATGGTAAAGCCGTACATTACTGACAGCATGCTCGACGATCTCGATCTTGACGGATATAACAGGCTGATGATCGTGGCGCATCCGGATGACGAGACCTTGTGGGGCGGTGCGCATCTGATAGAAGACGATTATTTTGTTTTATGCATAACCAACGGATACAATAATGCCCGAAAAAAAGAATTTGAAGAGGTTCTGGATAAGACCGGAGATAAATGTCTTATTCTCAACTATACCGATAAGCTGTTCAACAAACGTTCTGACTGGAAATATATATACAGCAATATAGAAAGCGATATTAAAAAGATCATCGATTTCAAAGATTGGGAAGAAATAGTCACCCATAACAAAAAAGGTGAATACGGACATGAACATCACAAAATGGTCCACCGCATAACCGTTAAATGCTGCGGAGATGCAAAAAAAGACAGGCTCAGTTTTTTCGGAAAGTATTACAGAGCCTCAGCTTTAGAAAACGGAGCATCGCCGAAAGGAGCTATATCGGACGAGCTGCTTGAAAAGAAAAAAGCGCTGTGCGAAATTTATAAAAGCCAGAATAGTACTGTAAAAAAGCTTTACCATATGATTCCTTATGAAAACTGGATATCTTACTCAGAAGGAAATTGATACAAGCTTTCTCCGAAGCCCTTGAAACGGATGTACATATTGAAAAGCAGAGTCCCTACACTGCGTTTTGCAGCGTAGGGACTCTCTCAGTATTACAAGATCAATCGCCGGTTTCCCTTTTATGTCTCAGGTGTATTCCTATATGACCTATACCCAATATAAGTACGGCGACTATCATAAAGATATTTCTGCCGTATATACCGAGAAGAAAAAATGCTGCCACGGGAAGCGTGGCACCTGCGACCGGTATACCCAAAAATGAGCTGTAGAAATCCTTCATTGTTTTATCGCTTTTGAAATATTTTATCCAGTACGCCTCATACATGAGCATAAGCACTGCGGCTGCCGATAATAAAACTATGCGCGGAGAGATTTTGTTAATATTGAAATCACTGAATATCAGAGAAATACAGGTTACTGCTGCCTCGCCCACGCGCTCAAATACAAGAAGCAGCCTGCTCTCGTTTTTCACATAGCTGTCGTAGCCCCGTGGCTTGTTTTTGCTCCATATAATATTCGGTATCATAAGCATAAGCAAAAATACAAGTCCTACATAAGAAAAGCCGAGATGAATATCCATTTTTATGATCACTCCCTGTTATTAAAGCGCATTTATGTAATCGGCAAGAGAGTCCCAGCTGTCGACTGACAAAATATCAGTATGTCCCTCTGCCGCGCCTGCACGCACCCCGGTGTACAAAACAGGAACCATTCCCGCACCCAGTGCACCGACAATGTCGAACTCGTATCTGTCGCCCACATACCACACGTCGCCCGCCAAAAGTCCTGCTTTTTCCAGCGCAAGCTCAAATATTCGCCTGTTCGGCTTTCTGAATATATAGCTGCTTGTAGTTATTATAAACTCAAAGCTATTATCAGGCAAAAGAGAGTTTATACGCTCGGTCACTACCTTTTCGCATATGGATATATTGCTTATTACGCCCGTGCGTATATCAGCTTTTCTGAGAAAATCCAAAAAACCGATTATTCCATCAGTAGGCACACCGGGAGCGGCATTACTCCAAAAGATGCGGTCTATACTTTCAGCATCAAGGTCAAGCTTTATTCCGAGAGATTCAAACAAATACCTGTTAAACATACTGCTCGGCACTTCAATTTCAAAGTGCGCACGGCGCGCAGGATCAAAGCCGCCTATCCTGCCAAGCTCGGCGGTCATTTCTACAGCGTGCGCCGCCACATCCTCGGCGGTATATCCGTGCGGGTTTTCGGCAGCATGGCGAAGCAGCGCGGCGTTACCGCGCACAGCGCTGAAGCTTTCCTCATGGATCAGCGTCTCGCCGTAATCAAAAAGTATCATTTTAGGCTTGCTCTGCTTATTCATAATAATTCCCGTGCCTTTCTTTGCATTTGCGTCGACAGACGCAAATAGGGCGTAAAAAAAGTATGCTCCGGTTTACAGATTTCCGCATTTTCACGCTAATACTCCGTCAAAGACCCGCAACGCCGTCAACAGGCAACGACAGCACTATTCCGTGCGCCTGGCTCTGCATTCCGCATTTTTCTCCGATAGCCTGCATTATTGCGATCTTATCTTCCTTACGCGCAAGAATGAGGACACATTCCCGCCCCTGCTGAATGCTTATGCCCCAAAATTTCATTGCCTCTTCACTTCCGACACGCCTTGCATGAAACACAGTTCCGCCTGTAGCACCCGCAGTTCTTGCCGCGTTCATTACCTCGTCGCTGAAGCCCTGATCAACTATAGTCACAAGCAAATTGTATTCGTTATCCATTGTTTTGTTTCCTTCCCTTTCGGTGGATAATTTTTCTTCGTCCCCATCGGCAGCCGCCTCGTCTATCAAGCCAAACAGTCTGCCGCTGCCGCCCGACAGTGACAGAGTAAAGGCGATTCCGGTATCAGGCATTCCCAAATAAAGGCTGCGCTTCAGCTTATCTATAAGAACTTCAGCTGTAGCTCTTTGCATAACTGCGCTGAGTACCGTTTTCTCTATACCGCCCAGTCCAAGCACACTCATTATTTCGCTTGATGCAGTTCCCTGCCCGCGAAACATATACTGAACGGGTATATTTTCTTCTTTCAGTATTGAAGCCGCCTTTTCGGCAAGCTTTGATCTTGCCGCAAGAATCAGCATACTGTAGGTTTGCTTTTCATTCTTCACCGTGCTCATCCTCTCCGAAATCGAATATTTCATCCGCAGCATCCATACCCACATCGGCAACGATGCTCTTTTCCGCCTTAGCGGTCTTGAATTTGTATACAAGTCCCATTATCTGAACGGCTATCAGCGGAGTCAGCGCTACCAGCGCCACTACGCCGAAAGCGTCTGTCATAATATTGCCGCCGAGGGCAATACACGCGCCTATACTCAGCGGAAGCAGAAACGTAGTAGTCATGGGTCCGCTGGCAACGCCGCCTGAGTCAAAAGCAATACCGACAAAGATCTTCGGCACCATGCGTGACAGCACAAGCGCCGCGACATAGCCCGGTACTATTATATACTCAATAGGAATACCGCAAAGCAACCGCAGCATCGCAAGACCGACACTGACTGATACGCCTACAGAAAGGCATCGGTTCATAGCCGCAGCGGAAACCGCGCCGTTGGTAACATCAGCCACCTGATGATTTAGAACTCTGATAGCAGGCTCTGCCTTTACAATGTAATATCCGATAAGCATTCCTATCGGCACAAGCAGCCATTTTCTTTCGGCGGCAACAGCGCCGCCGATATACGTACCTATCGGTGCAAATCCCACGTTAACGCCGCACAAAAACAAAACCAATCCTATAAAGGTGTAAAAAAATCCCATAGTTATTCGCCTGTGCTGACTTCGCTGGAACATTCGCCCGAAAAGCTGAAACGCAATAAAAACTGCGACTATCGGCAGAAGTGATATAAATACCTCTTCGATATACTCTGGCATACCGAAAACAAATTCGCGTACCACATCTCTCGTTGTGGTAACTGAGGGCGCCGACTGCGATGTATACGATACATTATCCGTACTGTAAAACAACCCAAGTATCAGCACTGTAAGAATAGGGCCGATGCTTGACAGCGCCACAAGTCCGAAGCTGTCACCCGCAGCGTTCTTATCGCTTCGCACCAATGCAAGACCCACGCCCATCGCCATTATAAACGGAACTGTCATGGGACCGGTGGTTACACCGCCGGAATCAAAAGCTACCGCAAGAAATCCCACAGGTATAAAGCGCGACGTAATAATAAGCAAAGCATATAACACAATAAGTATAGTCGATAAATTTATCTGGAACAGAATACGTAAAATTGCCGCTGTCAGAAATACGCCTACACCTACCGCAACCGTCACAACAAGTATTATATTCGGAACAGACGGTACCTGCTCGGCAAGCACCTGCAGATCAGGCTCCGATACTGTTATCATAGCTCCCATAAAAAAGCCCGTAAGAACTATAAGGAATATTTTCTTTGTTTTGGATATACACACGCCGATACCCTCTCCCAGCGGCGTCATTGCCATTTCAGCACCAAGCTGAAAAAATCCCATTCCGAACACAAGAAAAACAGCACCTGACAAAAACATTACCATAGTTCCCAATTCCATGGGAACTATAATTATACTGATCAAAAAAACTATTCCTGTAATCGGAAGAACAGCAGAAAGTGATTCAAGTATTTTTTCTTTTAATTTCAGATTCATTCGTCATATCGCTTTCTAAAAATTTTATGCTTACACTTATATTAAATAAACTCGACCCGACCGTCTTCAAGATGATACATGGCACATACAACACGCAGTCCGTATTCCCTCTCATCCTTCTGTATCTGCAAGCTGCTTTCAATGATCTCCTTGCTGTGCAAAGCATTAAGACAGCTCGCCTTATAATAATCAGTCTCCTCCCCGATAGCCTTCTTGATCTCATCGGTGATGAATTTTATATACCCCTCAGGGTCGTGATTTATGGCAGCGTCCACTGCACCGCAGTGGGTGTGCCCCAGCACAACTATAAGACTGGCGCCCAAGTGCTCCGCCGCGTACTCAATGCTGCCGAGCTGATGATCGTCCATAACATTTCCGGCAATGCGTATAACGAAAAGATCGCCGATGCCGGCATGAAATATAGCCTCGGGAATAACGCGCGAATCTGAGCATGTGACTATAACTGCATACGGATGCTGACCGCCTGAAAAAGTCAGCTTTCTTTTTTCAAAGGATATATCCCCTATATTGTTTTTTGCTTCTATGTAATTTTCGTTGCCCTCGATCAAACGCGCCTTCGCGTCCTCGGGACAGCTTGTGTATTTTACCATAAATATAACCATGCCTTTCAATGTAATACAGTAATTCAAATCACGTCAGAGTTCATTGCAGTATAAGCGTTTACCGCCTATTATTTCGATAAATTTTCTTTATTTCGGAAGTATGCTCTTTAGTTCCGCCAAACTGCAGATCTCAAAATCACAAATAAAATTGTCAGGAATGCTTTTATGTTTTGGGTTATAAAAGCATACAT
Organism: uncultured Lachnospiraceae bacterium; assembly: GCA_964490165.1. Lineage (GTDB taxonomy): Bacteria > Bacillota > Clostridia > Oscillospirales > CAG-272 > Avispirillum. Next base: position 10,907 of record CAZBAR010000018.1, read on the forward strand.
CCATTCCCGATTTCTTTGCTCCGACAATATCATTGGTAATAGAATCACCTATCATCAAACACTGCTCCGGCAGACAATTCAAGTCACGCAAAATGTAATCAAAATATTCCTTATTCGGCTTTATTGTCCCCATTTCTTCTGATATGTATATTTTATGAGTATACGGCAAAAAAGCATCTATGCGTTTTTTCTGTGTTTGAACAATTCCGTTCGTTGCCAATATCATACTATAGTCGGCTGATAATTCCTTGTATACCGCTAAAGTACATTGTTCTTTCAAAACTGAAGAATCGGCTATTGAATCCAAATAACATTTGACTATTTCGTTTATGTCAGATGCCATTCCTAATTCTTCCGTTAAGTATTTATAGTGTAATAGTAAATACTGATAATAATAACGGTGATAATTGACTTGAACGTCTTTTGAATCTGTATTTCCCAAGCCGCTCTCTTCCCATGCTCTCCAGCCACATTTCTCATCTATTCTCTTAAACTCATCAGAACATTCTGTCATCAAAAAAGCCGCCACATTCTCTTGCGAAAAAGCAAACGCACTATAAAAATCCAGCAGAGTGTCATCAACATCAAATATTAAGTACTTGTATTTTTCCATAAGCGCTCCATATATTTTTACAATAATTCTTTGTGCAAAAATACCGTTACAATTTGATCTATCGTATTTTTCACACAAGCCTCCGTTTTTGATGCTTAAATTGTATCACGTCTTGGCAAAGGTTACAATAAACTATATCAAGGATTTTACTATACTATCTGCAATTAAGATATGTACTTTGCATATTGTAGTTTATTTTATAGACTTCTTGCTTTCTATCCATTTCGCAAGAGGCTTTTTAACGGCAGGAGATATATTTTCCGGTATTTCATGGACAGCGAAAATTTGAAGCTTGTCTACTTCGCTTTCCTGACACACCAATTCACCTTTATACCGTCTGCATATGTATACGATATCAATGTTGGACACCTCATCTCCGTTCGGATAAATATAGTGCATATCCTTGCCCGAAAAAATACCGAATAATTCAAGTTTTTCGGCAACAAGCCCTGTTTCTTCATATAATTCACGTTTTGCGGCAGACTCAACCTCTTCATCTAATTCAAGAGAACCGCCGGGATGTCCCCAGCAATGATTATCCCGTCTCAATTGCAGCAGTATTCTTCCCTCGCTGTCCTCAACGATTACACTTGCGCCTACCTGCAATAACGGTCTATGACCTACAATTGAACGAAGATCCATTATATAACTTGACATAACTTTAAGCTCCTTTATTATACCCGTTTCAAAATAACATGGTGAAAAAACGCTATATCCCGAAATTCCTGTATTTCTGATGCCGCACATTCCAATCGATACATTTTTTCTATCCAATCGTCGCAATTTTTTACTTCGTTAGGCTGTAGCGCATAAAACATTCGCAATCCGTGTACTTTTTCTGTTACAAGCGATCCGTTGGAGGATTCCACCAATTCAGAATCATCATACTCAGTTACAGTACCGAAATTAACAGATATTGCTCCATCACCGTTGATCAACTCTAAAGCCCCGTCAGCATCACATTCAAAAATCGCCTTATGCATAATTTTTCCGGCTCTGTTATGCTTTACCACAGACAAGATTCCACCGACCTTTAATATACGGCAGAATTCTTTGATAAGTTCAGATCTGTTATCAATATACTCAAGTACATTATGGCATACAACAGCATCAAAGGTATCGGACGGCATTTCACAAAGCTGTCGAACATCGCCCACAAGCTGAACATATTTATTTTTACGAAAGCTATATTTTAACATCTCCTCGTTTGGCTCGATAGCAGTCACATCATTTTTCTCAGCTAAAAAATCGGCGGTCATTCCGAATCCGCTTCCGAAATCCAAAACCTTCTTTTTGCAAAGACCTTTCAAATCACGCCAAACAAGTTTATAAAATAGCTGTCCCCACGGGGCGTTTACGTAATCAAAATAGTTTTTTATGCCGTTGTTCATATCATCTCTCCTTTGGCAGTCGCAGAAGAAAATATATCTATACTCTCCTATTTCAACAGAATATCTCCAAGCTCTTTAAAAGACATTACGCTGTTTCCGTCATAACAGGCATTAAGACTGTTGAACATAACGGTTTTCATGCCCAGGGCCTCAGCAGCCGTCAAGTATTCTTCCCTGTCATCTACATAAAGACAGTCAGCCGCCGCACATCCCAGTTTTTCGATAGTAAGCTCGAAAATTCGCCTGTCAGGCTTTTTTATACGTAGATCTCCGCTTACACTGACAGCGTCGAAATACTTATTTATATCAAATTTTTCGCGCAAATATCTTCCCCATCTGCTTGAATCGTTTGAAATAATCGCCGTCTTAAAATGCTTTTTTGCGGCAGAAATAAAATCAACAAAGCCGTCGTTTAATTCTATTGTGTCAAGATATTCCTTTTCAACCTTTTCCAGATCTCCCGTAAATCCCAATTTACTCCATACATCTAATGATGATATCTCGCCCATATCTGCCTGAAACCACGGCAAATATATATCCTCAGGGCGCAGATTGGGAAAGATCTGCCGAACATAAGGAACAAAGTCATCGCCTGTTTGTTTTACGATCACTCCGTACATATCTAAAATTATTGCTTTCATTTTATTTACATCTCCCACTCGACCAGAATTCTTCCATAGCTGCGTTAAACTTGTTCGGTACATCCATATTTACACAATGCCCTGCGTCCTTAAAAATGATCACATTACATTCCGGCTCATTTTTCTTCCACATTTCCACGGCTGACAATTCCATTGGAATATCGTGCTCTCCGCAGCCGATCAGCAAAGGATACTTTCTCGGATTTGATTGCCGAACATTTATCATGCTGCTCAAAGAAGCTAAGTACATAAATGATCTTTTAGGAAATTGAATATTCATCTCATAAAAATCATTTTGAGCCTGCGGCGTATACGCGGATATCTTTTTATTGGACTTTGCAAACCATTTGACAGAAAAAACAGCTTTAAGCATCATAAGCATCTGCGAGGCACTGTTTTGTTTCTGCATTTCAGTATCAAAATTATTTATATCATAACCGCCGAAACAAGCAAGCGACTGCACTACTTCCGGGTACTGATCTGCAAAATCCTGAGCCAGCACAGCCCCCAGAGAAACGCCGACAATGTGTATCTTCTCAATTTTTTCTTTTTGCAGAATTTCGCTTATCCATGACGACATCTTATCTATACTATCGCCTTTTCGGGCTTTAGTTGATTTCCCGTGACCGATAATATCAAGAGTAAGAATATTGTATTTATCCCGAAAATATTCAAATTGTGCCTGAAACATTCTGTGGTCTACAAAAGCAGCGTGAATAAAAAGCACCCACTCTTCTTTTTCTTTTCCGCTGATGTAATATACGATCGGTGAATTGTCAGGTTCATATTGTTTCATGTTTCACGGCTCCTCTCTTTGAATAATAGATTTTCAAACCGATCTATTTTGAATATATCTCGATCTCACTTTCAAAATATTGTTCCTGAAAATGCACCGCTTGTGCAATTTCCTCTTTTGTGAAATTCATTCCTTCAAGCGCAGCCACAAGCTTATCTTCAACATCGTTATATCGATGCACAATTCCGATAATACGAGCCTTATATTCATTTACAGGAACATCCACACCGAGCAAATAAACGTCAAGCTCATCGCCGTCGCCGCCTAAAACATCAGGGATATATCCATAATTGACAGTATAGATGATATCTGCGTGATTAGGGTGTGCGCTGCCAAGCGGTCGGTCAATTTTTATATCAACCGTTTTTCCGAGATAAGATTTAACAAGCGCTTTTCTTAAAGTATAACCGACAAAATCATGTTTGCCGTTGGTGTATTTTTCTCTTCCGCTGTCAATTGGAGCTTGCATGGCAAGAGATACTTTTAAGTCTTCATACTCCTTAGCAACTGTGGGATTACTGTTCAGATAATCTCTGAAAATTATGTAGTTTATCCAATCCATACTGCCGGTCTTTACAACATGGATAAAATGCGTCTGCAAATCTCCCGTTCCGTCATAAAAACTGCCGCATGCAAACAATAATTGATTTCGCATGGATGATGACGCGAGCGGCCGATAATAAAAACCATTGTCTTTGAGTTCTTTTTCAAAAGCAAGAATATCATCAAAATCATCAACAGCCATCGCAATGTCGATAATAGGCTTTGCTTTTATGGAGATTATTGAAGTGCTGCCAACATGCTGAATATCTTTAATGACATTACCCAATATGTTTTTCAAACGGGAAATCGTATTCTGAGCTTCAATTTCCCATTCCCTCTCGTGATCACAAAGTTCTACAGTTCCCCGTTTTAATCCAATCATTTTTCAACCTCCAAACGACAATGTCATATTTATTATTTCAATCAATATCGAAGCATTATAAAATTTTCTGATACACACTTTGTCCATGCGCTTGAAAGATCTTTTCATAACCGCATTTTTCATAGAAAGAATCTTCTTTTGATCCCAATGTTATGTACTTATAATTCTTTTCTTTAGTAAGTTGCTCGAAATATTGCATTAGTTTCTTTGTAATACCCTGCCGGCGATAATCTTTATCACAAGCTACAAATCCGATTATCATACTGTCCGCATTTTCAGCACGCCCCAAAACAGCAGAAATTATCTTATCATTATCGCAGGCATATACCAACGGCTGCAAACCGTTGGAGAGTCTTTCCTTCCATGCTGAATAACCATATAATTCAGAATTATCATTACCCAAAATTTCATAACAGAAATTCAACACTTGCGTAAGCTCATGTTCTGTCTCAATTTCCTTGAATATCATGTTCTACAAACTTCCTCCGCAGATTAGCTGATTTGCTATTAATCACCCGTGACAACAACACCACACACTCCACGTGCTTCGTATGCGGAAACATATCTACAGGCTGTATTTTTTCGCACTTATACCCGTTTCTCGTAAGATACGCGAGATCGCGCGCCAGCGTTTCCGGATTGCACGAAACGTACACTACCTTTTTCGGCGCGCTCTTTACAAGAGACTGCAAAAACTCCTTTGAACATCCTGCACGCGGCGGGTCGGCAAAGACTACGTCAAGCCTCTTACCCTGCTCAGCAAGGGTCTTCATAAGCTTGCCCGCGTCGCCTTTATATACTCTGTAATTCTTTGTATGATTAAGGCGGCAGTTTTCAATAGCGTTTTTCACTGCGTCGCCGTTAGTTTCTACTCCAATGACGTGCCCTGCCTCGGCAGCGGCAATTATTCCTATGGTTCCGATGCCGCAATAAGCATCCAACACAGTTTGATTTTCGCGAAGATTTGCAAAATCAAGCGCTTTATTATAAAGCACTTCTGTTTGCGTATGATTTATCTGATAAAATGATCGGGGAGAAATACGAAAAAAGCATCCGCACAAAACGTCCTCAATATAGCCATCGCCATACAGCACGTTTTCTCCTTCCTCCATCCAAAGAGGAATATCTGTATTATTTATACACTGAACAACAGTGCGAATATGCGGAAAACGGTCTGCAAGCGCCTCGGCAAACTCTTTGCCTCGGCGAAGTTCGCCACCCACGGTGACAAGCACCACCATTATATCGTGCGTAACAAAACCGCGGCGCACCATTATATGGCGAAGCTGTCCCCTTCCGGTTCGGGAATTGAAAACAGTAATGCCGTAGTCATCAAGCATTCCGCGTGCGGCGCGCACTACCCACATGGACACCTCGTCCTCTATTATGCAATTGTCAGTTTTAACAACACGTCTCTCAGCGGTCTGCCACACACCGGACATTGCTCTGCCGCGCGCATCTGTTGAAAATGCCGCCTGCATTTTATTTCTGTAATGGTACGGGTCGTCCATACCGATAATTTCGTCCACACGGCAAAAACGCCCCAACAGTCCGATGACCTTACTCATTTTATAGCTGAGCTGCTCCTGATAGCTGAGATTGGTCAGCTGGCAGCCACCGCATTTCTTGTAAACAGCGCAGGAATGTGCTCTGTTCACTATCTGCACCTCCTTAAAAATTTAATTACTCTTTGCAAACAACAAACGATTTACGACATTTTTTGCAAAGCAACTTGTGAAATACGAAGAAAACGGCGAGTATTTGGCTGCCGTTTTCTTCGTATAATATACACCCTGTGTATGTGATTTTTATTACTTTTTAAGTGCCACTGCTGCCTTAGCCTTTGCTGCGATAGCTGCTGCATCAAGCTTAAAGAGACTGAGCAGTTCTTTTGCAGGGCCGCTTCTGCCGAAGCAATCCTCGGTGCCGACCTTGAGCACAGGAACGGGAACGCTTTCACATACTGCCTCGCTTACTGCGCCGCCCAGACCGCCGATTACGGAATGCTCCTCAGCAGTAACTATGCAGCCGCAGCGCTTTGCTTCCTCGATCACCAGCTCGCGGTCAATCGGCTTAATAGTAGCCATATTTACAACAGCCGCGCTGATACCGTCAGCCTTCAGCGCCTCAGCCGCAAGCAGAGCCTGCTCTACCTCAACGCCGTTTGCTATAATAGAAACATCAGTACCGTCAACAAGCTTTACGCCCTTGCCGATCTTGAAGTCGTAATCCTTATCAAAGAGAGTGGGAACAGCCATTCTTCCGAAACGCAGGTACACGGGACCGTTCATTTCGATAGCCGCTTTAACAGCCAGGCGAGCCTCAGTACCGTCTGCCGGACAAATAACGGTCATACCGGGGATAGAGCGCATAAGCGCAAAATCCTCAAGGCACTGGTGAGTTGCGCCGTCCTCGCCGACGGTGATGCCGCCGTGAGTCGCACCGATCTTAACGTTTGCGTGGGGATATCCGATAGAGTTTCTTACCTGCTCAAAGCTTCTGCCTGCTGCAAACATAGCGAAGCTTGATGCAAAGGGGATCTTACCGCTGAGAGCAAGACCGGTAGCAACGCCTATCATATTGTTTTCTGCAATACCGCAGTCGAAAAATCTGTCGGGATATGCTTTCTTGAACATTCCTGTTTTTGTCGCAGCCGCAAGGTCTGCATCAAGAACAACAAGGTTTTCGTACTCAGCGCCGAACTCAACAAGCGCCGCGCCGTAAGCTTCTCTGGTAGCTATTTTATCTGCCATTATCGTAATCCGCCTTTCCTTATGCCTGCAAGTCCTTCATTGCCACTGCATACTGCTCGTCGTTGGGAGCAGCGCCGTGCCATGAAGCCTGATTTTCCATAAAGGACACGCCCTTGCCCTTTACGCTCTTTGCGATAATAACGCTGGGGCGACCCTTGCAAGCCTTTGCAGCCGCAAAAGCCGCTTCGAGGGACTCAAAATCGTGAGCGTCAGCTGTGATAACATTCCAGCCAAAAGCTGCAAACTTAGTATCAAAGGGTGCAGGTCCGATAACATCGTCAATTGCACCGTCTATCTGCAAACCGTTCCAGTCAAGGATATAGCAGAGATTGTCCAGATCATAGTGGGCAGCAAACATAGCGCTCTCCCAAACCTGACCTTCCTCAGCCTCACCGTCACCCACAAGAGCATATACACGGCGGTCTGACTTGTCAAGCTTTGCTGCCAGCGCCATACCGCAGGCAACGGATACGCCCTGACCGAGAGATCCGGTAGACATATCCACACCGGGAATCTTGTTTGTATCGGGATGACCCTGCAAATTGGAGTCAGATTTTCTGAAAGTCTTCAAATGCTCTACGGGGAAATAACCTCTGTGAGCAAGAACGGAATAAAGTCCGGGAGAAATGTGACCCTTAGAAAGTACAAATCTATCGCGATCCTGCTTCTTAGGATCTGCGGGATCAATATTCAGCTCCTCAAAATAAAGATACGTAAGAATGTCCGCTGACGAAAGAGATCCGCCGGGGTGACCGGACGATGCGCTGTGAACGGCTTCAATAATGCCGATTCTAACGTTGCGCGCTATCTCACAAAGCTCAGAAATACGCTTCTGTTCCATAAATGAATATATTTCCTTTCAAAATTACTGACCGCAAGCTGCGGAGTATCAGTTCAAATTTAAGACGCCACTGCACGACCGACAAGACGCCTGTATATATAATAATACATATATGAAAAAAAGTCAAACACTAATATAATAAATATATAAAAAAAGATGCAAATTTTTTTGTAAAAAGATATTGACAAATGAGTCAAAAAAAAGTATAATGATTAAGCTGTCAGTTCTGAGATGACCGCTGATAGTTTGGAGAAGTACTCAAGAGGTCGAAGAGGCGCCCCTGCTAAGGGTGTAGGTCGGGGTAACCGGCGCGAGAGTTCAAATCTCTCCTTCTCCGCCAAAGAAAGCACAATATATAGTTTGGTTATGTCGATATCACTACTATATATTGTGCTTTTTCTTTATTTTGCCGATTTAGTACCCCTTATTATACCCCTTATAGAATTTTACGCCTTTATTTTTTCAAAATATGACTGCATACGCGCTGCACTGTCTTTTTTCATTTTTTCAGATACATGTCCGTACACATCAAGTGTAAAGCTCGCAGTAGCGTGTCCTAAATTCTCCTGTACTGTTTTTACATCGTCCCCCTCTTGCAGCGCAGTAACCGCGTATGTGTGCCGCAGATCGTGCAGACGTGCATCAGGGCGGCCGATACGCGAAGCAACAGCCTTAAAGCGTTTCAGCGCCGTTTGCGGTACAATATAATGACCTAATTTGTTTGTAAATACTAGATCAAATTCATTCTCCCAAGCAAGACCGGCAGTAAAATGATCTGAATACTGCTCTTGCTTGACCTTTTTCAATATATCCATTACAAAAGGGGCAACTGTCAGCGTTCTTGCTCTGCTGTTTTTAGTAGATGCAATATAATGCTTACCGCCCTTTTTCTTTTCCTTACAAAGCTGCTGCTTTACCGTTATAGTACCGTCGCGAAAATTAACAGCGTTCCATGGCAATCCGCAAAGCTCGCCCTCTCTCATTCCTGTAAACAATGCAACGGTAAATAAATCCCGAAGCGGCTCTCCGTTTTGTATTTCCTCTAAAAATGCAGCGATCTCACTTTCGGTAAGCGGCTTTATTTCCTTGTTTTCTATTCTCGGAAGGCTGCAAGCGTCGGCAGGATTAAGACCAATATATCTCAATTTCAAAGCCTGTTCAAGAGATTTATGCAATATTCCGTGAACATTCTTAATCGTCTTAGGCTGTAGTCCCTGTACCCTCAATAAATCATTATAGAAAGCCTGTATTTGTGTTGAGTTAAGCGCTGTAAGCTTAATTTTGCCAAGTGCAGGCTTTATGTGCGTTTGTACCCTGCTGTTATATGTAGATAATGTAAGCGGCTTTGCAGAGGGCTTCACGTACTCGTCAAGCCAAATATCAAGCCAACCGGAGAGGGATATTTTTGTTGGTTCAAAGTATACACCGTCGTCAGAGGACTTCTGAGCCGCTCGCATCGCCTTAAGGACTTCGCTCTGCTTTTCTCCGTAAAAGCTCCGACGCTTACCGTTTATAATGCAGCGAGCTTCCCAAGTCCCATTCTCACGCTGACGAACAGATCCGTTTCCTTTTGCATTACGAGTTTTCATTGTTGTTCCTCCGGTCTTATAATCTCAAGCAATGGTGAGTATTCAAAATTTCCACAATCAAATTCTTTAACTGTTTTAATATACTGTTCTTTAGTTAATCGACCGTCTTTATACATAGACTCCGCCAACCTATACATAAATCTATAATCTTTAGTTGCTGAATTTGCGAACTCCGTCTCTATGCTCTTTATAATTTCGTAGAATATAGATTGTACCTTGGTTTGTGCAATATCTTTTGTATTTATATTGTAGTGCCCGTAGCTTATATTTTTCTCATTTTCCGTAGCATATTTCATCAAATAAAACATTAAGGTCTCAAATTGTTCGTTCTCTATCATTGAATTGATAAGATTAGAGCACCATGTCAAACGATTTTCCTTCTTTATTCGGCTAAGCTTTTGAATTGATAAATCGGACAGACCAGTTGTTTGATGAATAGTATTGTTTTTAGCTTTTATTCCAGTCATGAGATAATTACAGTCAACATTTAGATATTTCGCAATTGTAATAATATTGCTTAATCCGGGTTGTTTCTTACCATTTCTGTAATAGGATATTGTTGATTCTCCTATTTGCGTGTCACTGGCGATTTTCTGTGTAGTTATGTTTCGCTCAATAAGTATCTTATCAAATATTTTTGCAAATATAGCACAGTCTTGGCTTATTGCTGATGTCTCAATATCTCGGTTTTCATTAGTATAGACTTTTCTCTTGTATCCCATATATATTCCTTGTTCCCTATAGTGAAATTTTACCACAATTGGCATACTCAAAACAACATAGCGAAATTCTTTGACTTTTACTTTTGCTTGCAGTAAAATAAAAACAGCTAAAGCGAAAATATGATTTAATTTTCACTTTAGTGTAACATAAATTTGCAAGCTTGTCAAGAAAAAAGAAAGGAAAAGGAAAGGAAAAGACATGGAAACTAAGGAAATCTCCAATCAAGCAAGGATTGCACAGCGAAAATATCAGCAAGAATGGCGAGCTAAAAATAAGGAAAAAGTTCGTGAATACAATCGCAAGTATTGGGAACGAAGGGCGGAAGAACAGGATGAACGAGAAAAATGAAAAGCTTGTCTTGTCTGTTTCAGAGCTTGCCGCCGAACTTGGCGTTTCGCTTCCCGTCGCGTACGAGCTTACAAAAAAGCAAGGCTTCCCCTCAGTGCGCGTTTCAGAGCGAAGAATTGTCATTCCCGTCGAGGGCTTACTGCGGTGGTTGAATGAAGAAGCGGGGTGTACGAATGGCCGAGCATAGAATGTTTTCAAAAAGGATCATCAACAGTGCGCGTTTTTTAAGGATGCCAGTAAGTACACAGTGTCTCTATTTTCATTTAGGACTTCATGCTGACGATGATGGGGTGGTCGAAGCGTTTACTGTTATGAATACCATTGGTGCATCAGAGGATGACTTGCGTGTCCTTATGGCAAAGAATTTTGTAAGGGTGTTAAACGACGATCTTGTAACCTACATTGTTGATTGGAACGAAAATAACTTAATTCGCGCCGATCGAAAAAAGGATAGCATTTATCAAGGTTTACTGATAGAAGTAGTCCCTGATGTTCAACTTTTGCAAAAAAAACCTCGTGCAGATGTACATCAAAAAGAATTGACGGGCGACAAAATGACAACCGTTGGACGTCCAACGGACACCCTAAGACAAGGTAAGACAAGTCAATTCAAGTGAAGATAATACACTCTCTGACGAGAGTGTTACACGCACACGCGCGAAAAAGAGCAAATACGGTGAATACGGTCATGTGCTTTTGACTGACGATGAATACGAAAAGTTGCATGATGAATACTCCGATGCAGATGAAGCTATCGCTTTTCTTGACGAGTACATCGAATACAAAGGATATAAGGCTAAAAACCACTACCTTGCAATTAAAAAATGGGTATTTAATGCGCTTCAAGACAGAAGCAAACAGCAAAACACTCAAAATGCATATATTCAGCCGTCAAAAGATCCTTTCATCGCGTACATGGAAAAGGTTATCCAGGAGGAAAAGAATGAACAAATCTGAGACAGCATCTATGCTGATTTTACTTAAACAGGCTTACCCTGCATTTTACAGCAAAATGACTAAGAGCGACTTTGAAGGCACTGTTAATCTGTGGTGCGAGATGTTTGCGAACGAAGATATAGCTTTTGTCAAACTTGCTCTGAAGTCTTTGATTGCTACACATTCGGGATATCCACCCGATATCGCCGCGATTAAAGGGAAAATTTGTGAAATCGCGGCAGAAACATCTGGAGAACCCTCGGACGAAAAATTATGGCAACTTCTGCGAAAGGCAATCGGCAACGGCTTGTATGGCTCAAAAGAAGAATTTGACGCGTTACCTGAAATTTTACAAATGTATTTAGGTCATCCTTCGGCGCTTACTGAGCTGGCAATGATAGACAGTAAAACACTGAACACCGTTAATCACGGACAGTTTTTGAAACAAATTAAATCAATACGGGAGCGAAAAAATTTCTGTGATACACTTTCCGATGATGTACGGCAACTGATTTCAGAAGCATCAAATCAGATGAACAAAAAACAGGAACTTATAGGAGGGTCGGAACATTGAATAGCTGTAAAAAGGGAGTTGCAGGGGAGCGCGAACTCGCGTCCCTGCTCCGCAGCCACGGTTATACAATAGAGCGCGGCGGTACTTGTTCATTCGGTACTGCTCCTGACCTTGCAGGGTTGCCGGGTATTCACATCGAATGTAAGCGCGTTGAGAAACTGAACATCAATAAATCTATGCGACAGTCCATGAAAGACGCCGTAAAGTTCGATGACGGTATGCCTACGGTATTTCACCGTCAAAACCGCTCTGACTGGCTTGTTACCATGCGCTTTGAGGACTGGATGCGGCTATATAAGAAAGCAGGATCACCCTGCTTGAGGTGCGATAGCTGTGGATAAATCGGACAAAATCGGACAAAAGCAGACAGGAGGGATATATTGACACCAAGTAAGGAACGAGCAATAGCAGCATTATTAGCCAACCCCACAAAACAGCAAGCGGCTAAAGCAGCAGGGATTACGGATAGAACTTTAGCACGATATTTTGAAGATCCCGAATTTGTACAAGCATACAAACAGGCGTTCGGAAATATGGTAGAGGATGCAACACGACAAGCGCAGCAATCGCTTGCGCCTGCCCTCTCTACGCTTCGCGAGATAATGGAGGATAGAGAGGAAAACACAGGCGCACGCATTCAGGCAGCAAAAGCTACACTTGAATATGCATTGAGATTTACTGAGCAGCTTGATATTTTAGAGCAGTTGCAGGAGCTGGAAAATGAGGAGTAATATACAAGGGCGCATTGACCGCCTAAAAGCCGTCAAAGGTCATAAAAAGGCTACGCAGGAGCTGTTGAGCAGTGTTGATGCAACGCAACATATAGCGCCTGTATATTACGGTATGCATACGGATATTGAGAGGGGCGATCATACAATATACAATCTCCCCGGTGGGCGCGGAAGCTGCAAATCATCCTTTGTATCACTGGAAATTGTGAATGGACTAATGCGCGATCCTACCGGGCATAGCAACGCTATTGTATTTCGTCTTGTAGCAGGAACAATGCGCGAAAGCGTATTTGCTCAAATTTCATGGGCGATTGATACATTGAGCGTAAATAATCTTTGGCAAAGCCGCGTTAGCCCGATGCAGTTCACATATCTTCCAACAGGAGCACAAATCATTTTCCGTGGTCTTGACGATGCGAGCAAACTAAAATCTATAAAACCACAGATAGGGACGTTTAGATATATTTGGTTTGAGGAATTTGCAGAGTTACCGGGACAAAATTTCCTGCGCTCAGTAATGCAATCCGTACAGCGTGGCGGAGATCATTTCATTGTTTTTCGGAGCTTCAATCCGCCTATTAGCGCTAATAATTGGGCAAACCGTTATATACAAGAGCCTGACGAACGAGCTTTAACGCTCCTAACAGACTATACCATGATACCGCCTGAGTGGTTGGGAGATGCGTTCTTATACGAAGCAGAGCGCTTGAAACAAGTAAATCTTAACGCATATCTGCACGAATATATGGGACAGCCTACAGGAACAGGCGGCGAGGTATTCCCAAATATAGATACACGGACTATTTCGGACGATGAAATAAATCTGCTTAACTATGTATATCAAGGTTTAGACTTCGGCTTTGCATCTGATCCTGCTTGCTTTATGCGCGTTGCTTACGATCGAAAGAGCGATACAATATATTTTCTTGACGAGATTTATCAACGGCACCGAAGCAATAAACAGCTTGCCGAAGATATCAAGGCAAAGGGATATGACCGCAGCGGAAAAATAGTCAATACCGTTACTTTAGGATATGTCGAGGAACATGCGATTATTATTTGTGATGCCGCAGAGCCTAAGAGCATATCCGATCTATGCACAGAGGATCTAAAGGCTATCGCATGTCATAAAGAAGCTGGATGCGTCGAGTACCGTATCAAATGGCTGCAACATCGAAAAATAGTTATCGACCCCAAGCGCACCCCAAATGCATACCGGGAGTTTATAAGCTATGAGTATGCGACGGACAAAGACGGCAATATTCTGCCGGTACTTCCCGACAAAGATAATCACAGCATTGACGCTGTGGCTTACGCACTCGACCGACTAATTTATAGACGCGGTATTTCCGCGTAGAAAGGAAAAAATTTATGGGAATATTAAAAATCACTTGCTTTAATTGCGGAGCAAACTATGAGGTAACACCGGATTGCGTTTATCCGGCAGACACGATGAACACTAAGCATGTTTATCCATACCGCTGCCCACATTGCATGGCAGAAATGAATCAACGGACATGGGATAAGCTTGTAGCGGCTTTTTGGACTTTTGAGGAAGCAAATAAGGATTTGCGCACAGATCGAGAAGGATATACCGACGATCGTTGCTTGTTCCAAGCGGAATATAAAACGCACTATGTGCCACAAGAAAAAGTGAGGATTTAATTATGAATATCAGAAAGATCCATGCTTGCGGCTTTACTGTCCTATTGGACGATGATAGACCCGTGAGAGAGGGCGCACGCGTTCTCTGCACCTACGAGGGCAAGGACATGATTAGAACCCTCTCGCCCGGCAATATTTTGACCGCAGAGGGAGAAAAACCGATTTATGCGCCGTTTGCAACTATTCACGGCGTAGTACATAACTATTACAAGGAGAATTAAAAATGACATTTGACGATTTTTGCACAGAAACAAAAACAACAATTAAGGATGCAATTGCAGACTTGAATTTTACAGCAGCAGAGCTTAACGAGCTTAACAAAAAAATTAAGAATACACGCAGATATACAGCGCAGCATATACAAGGCACTCTTATACCACGAAGAAACGCTGTTAAACTGCGTATGGAAGAAAGAAAAACGGGAGCCATGAATAAAATACGAAGTCTATGTGATCAACAGCTTGCAGAACTCAGAGCGGCGAACGATCTCAACCCTAATGATATTACCGATGATGCAAAGCTGCTTAATGTAGGCGTTACCCTCTCCACAAGTGACCTTGAAAAGATTTTTGATCGCAATCAAGGCAACAGCACCATGGAACGGCTGATAATTGATTATGCAAAACAGAACAGCATAGAATTGCGCCGCTTCCACATGATGCCGAATTCCGATGAAATAAGGACAGTGGAGGGAATACCGTATAGCGCATCCGTTGCTTTGCGTTGTTATGATAAACCCGATGTGTATACAAAAATATTTGGAGAGGGATAAAGAAAAAGCCGCTATTCGCGGCTTTTATCTTTTATAGGCATCTCAAATTCCCTCTTGCACCCCCTGCACTTGATATAGATTTTTCCGTCCCTCTCAATCGCGATAAGTTTACCGCATTTGCATTTTATACGCTTTTCCACAGTTCACCTCTTAATCAAATCATTAAGCAGCTTTACCGCTTCAATTCGCTCAGATGCGGAGAGGGTATCGCTTTCAAGCGCTTTTTGCAAAGTATCGACCATAAGCTGATTAAGCTCTCGCTTTTTTGCTTCTGCCTGTTTCCTTGCATCGCGATTTCGTGCTACTCCCTCAGAAATCTTTCTTCCTGCGTCTGTCATTCTTCCTCACCTCCCTTCGTTGGCTCTAAAGCATCGATATCCCTTTTTGCATGACTTAGTAGGTCTAAAACCGAAAAGACTCTTGCACACAAAACATCTTGACGGTGTTGAGCATCAAAAATAAGTTGATTGCTGTCAGACGTTGCAAAATATTCGTCAAAGAAATCACCCAAGAGCGTGTACGCTGCGTCTACTCGCGCATTTATATCTGTCATAGCTATATCAAAATTCATTTTTCATTTTTTCCTTGTAATTTGAATTTTCTGTGGTATAATGTGAGTGTAGAAGATCCCCGTTTGGGGTTGGCTCTGTACGGTTTCGCGGACTGTGCAGAGCCTTTTCCAATAGATCGATAAACAGTTCAAGCTGTTCGGGAGTTGCCAGCTTTACAAGCCTTGTAAGCTCTTTTTCATCGTTTCTCGCTTCGATGATCGCTGTTAAAAGCTCTTTTGTATTCATTGCTTTCCCCTTTTAAGCCACTGTAAAGCGGCGGCTTTCCGTGGTCTTGATAAACTGAGCAGCAAGCTCGGGCATTGCCTTCTTAAAGGCTGTAGTGTCAAATCTGCTGCTTTGCACTCTCGTCCAACGTACCTTGAAAATGTCTATCTGCATTTCCTCGGTGTCCCTCTCCGTCATTTCGGCTTTGATAGCGTCCTCCAGTGCGCTTATCTCGTCCGCGATCTGCTCTGCGAAGGCTTTCAGCTCCTTCAGTTCTCTTACTTTGCTTGTCAATTCATTTTGGCTCATTTTTTCATGCTCCTTTAATTTATTATTTGGGGTGCTTGCCATTCGCTCCTTTATCCCCTGAGCTGCAGTGTCGCAAGTTGCCGGGTTTGTTATCGGGTCTCCGTCCCTCTCTGTGATTATATTATACTATATTGGGTACAATATATCAAGTGGTAGAATAAACAAATATTGTACCCAATATATGTATACATTGTATATTGTACCCTATATATAATTGTGGTATAATATTATTTATAAGAGGGGGTGAGCAAATGCCAGCTTCAAAGGCACAGCAAAAAGCTGTTGCAAAATACATGAAGGAAAATTATGACGAAATCAAAGTCAGAGTCAAAAAAGGCAGAAAAGACGAGATAAAAGCACACGCCGAAGCCATGGGGGAAAAAGTAAATGAGTTTATCGGACGTGCGATCAGTGAAACAATGGAGAGGGACAACGAAAAAAGCGGGGGGTGATACCCTCGCTTTTGCGTTTTAAGACGGTTTATTTAATTTTCGATAATTCTTGACAGTATTTACATGACTGTGATATAATAAGCGCGTAGGAGCTGCCAAACGGTGGCGGTTGCTTCCCTCTCCCGGAGGGAGCGTATTTCTTCTCCCTTCGTTCTCTGAGGGGAGGTGATAGCATGTACATAACCTTAGAGCAGCTTATGCTGCTGGCTTCATTCATTGTCGCCCTCCTAACTTATGTTAGCAATCACGAAAATAAAAAGAAATAACCGCCCTGCATCCAACATAGCGGTTATTTCTTAATCGTTAGAGGGAGCAACCGTCTCCGGTAGCTTCTACACCTTTATTTTACACATAAAAGGTTAATTTGTCAACCCCTTATATTTTGATTTTAAGGCGCTTAAAATGTAGTTTTCTATTTTATCACAGAGAAATATACACAACGACACAAACAGCGCATATGCGTACTCAAAACGCAAATATCGAACATTTGTTCGCACCGTATCAAGTGAACAATAATATACAGTCCCGTACCCCTTATCGTACCCCTTACCCCTTTTAATCAGATTTTATTAAATTTTATATAAAACCTCAAATCCCTTGATATATAAGGGATTTTCAATACTCAATTGTGTTTAATTTTACTTGATTTTATATAGATAGGAATATTCAAATCTCTCCTTCTCCGCCAAAAAGAAAAAGTCACGAAAGTGGCTTTTTCTTTTTATACTCTTCACTTTTCTCTTCTCTAAAAAACAAACGACTTTTCCAGATAAGAGCTAAAAGAGATAAGATAAGAGAATCAGTAGATTTGCTTGGCAAAGCGATTGATTATATATACGAGTTGTGCTGTAATTTGCAATTTTATTTACACGGTTTCGAATCCCTAATCCAAAAATGCAAAAATTTTTCTCAGACCACAGGCAAAACGGCAAACACCCAAAATTTCTAAAGGATGTGATTGTTTGATTGAATATCTTTATCACGGGTCATTCATTCCCGGTATAGAAAAAATAAATGCAAGATCATTGCTTCACGAAACTTGCAACACAAAAGTAGTATATTTGACTGACAGCTATCCGTATTCGCTGTTTTATATATGGGATCCCGACCATAATATAAAGCAGAGAAAACACGTTACTTCTTGGATAAAAGACGGTATAGTTTACTATGAAGAACAATTTCCCAATCAATTAGCTGAATTTTATAAAGGCGTTAGCGGCTATGTATACTGTGTTGAAAAAAATGATTCATTTAACTTGGTAAAAGAACGTGAATCTATGTGGTACAGTGAAAAAGATGCTTTTGTCTCAAAAGTGAAGACTATTTCCGATGTTTATACAGAAATAAAAAAGTATGAATCGAAAGGTCTTATTAAAATTAAGTATTTCAACGATGTCCCCGACTAAAGGATAAACGATTTATACAATCGTATGGCGGAAAGCATAGTAAAACGAGATCTTTTAAGCACCCCGGATTCTAACGATGCTCAATTTTATCAAACATTTTTTAAGCCTGTTTGGGAATTGGCAATCAAAATCAAACCTTTTGATTAATTTGTGTGTCATAATAATGACGGTAAAGTACAGCAGCCTCTTGTGAAATGCAAAGTAATCGGTATTCCTAACAGAAGAAAACAAAAGATGCAGAACCGTTGCCGTGTAATGAATATGCAAGGGTTCAAATATATCATCCGAAAACGTAAAAATATATTTCTGGCAGCCACCTGGCAAGAAAAAGGTGATGCGTAAGCATCAGTTTCAGTCTGTCAAAAAAAGGCTCACACAGTTTTGATCTGTGTGAGCCTTTTTGAGTTTGGCAAACTAAAGTCAAGCCGGTCTCTCATAAGAGAGACCGGCTCTGCGCCTATACGAGTATTGATTTAGCGGATATTCAGAAAGCTTTCTCTACATCCGGTACAAGTCCCATACTCGTTTCCGCGTCGTTTACACGACTTTGCTCGGAAATAAGTCGGCGCATAAACAAGCAGTTATTGCAATTACTGCTCTGCGGGAGTGGTTGCCAAATCATAGCTCTCGTAAATACGAGTTGCCAGATTGAAGTCAGCATCTGTGCTGGAGCTGCCTTTGTACAGGATATCATATGCCCAGCTCAGCAAGCTGTACTTGAATGTGCACTTACCGCTGTTGACAGAAGCTGTGAAGGTATCGTCAAAGGTCTCAGGTGCACTAAAGAGGTATTCATGTACCGTCTTATAGGAAGTACTGCTAACCTTATCCATACCCTTCAAGTACTTAGTTGCGTAAGCAGCGGTCTTAGCCTTGAACGTCTGGATAACCCTAATTCCAATGGTTTCTCCGTCTTTATCCACAACCTTCTCGATAGTCGTACCCTCGAAGGTAACACCTGCGGGGAGGCTTCCAGTCTGCACGGACTTGAATCCGACAAGCGCACTTGCTGCAGGAGCAGTGCTTACACGTTCTGTCGCAGTGCCATTGAATTTAGCATCAGCAGCTGCAATCAAAGCATTCTTAGCTGCTTCCTTCGCCAGCTGTTCCTTAGTAGGTCCACTCTTATCCTCATAAGATTCAACGTATCTTCCGTTAGCAGTGAACTTATGGTACAGCTTTTCGCCTACGCTCAGAGTAAGAGTTTTCTCTTCCACCTTGTCGCCGACCTGTGCATCGTACGTAAGAGTGAGTTCTTCCTCAACCTGTACAGTACCGGTAGCGAGGTAACCGGTGCTCATAACGTATACAGGATAGTATACAGGTACTTCGACTTCTTCGGTTACTGTTACTTCTTCGCCATTTTCGTTTGTTACTGTATTTTTAACAGTCTTGGTAACGGTACCGTCCTTGACTGCATACAGCCCGGGCACTGTTACCAGTTCACCCTCCTGATACAGCTGGAACAATGCCTCACCGTTCTCGCTGAAGCCGGCAGCAACAACGCCGTCATTAAGCTTAATACCATCCAGGTACCAGTCGCCACGCCACTCAGTCTTCTTACCTTTGCCGAGAAGTTCGTCGCAGTAAGTGCACTTTACAACGCCGCCGACAGAGATATATGAATGTTCAAGCTTAGCAACTTCATAAGAGCCTTTTGTCGTATAGTTATGGTCAGCTCCGTTGTTGTGTACGCAAACCTGATCAAGTATAGCTGTACCGGTACAGGTAGGCAGTGCTACTCCCACAGGAACCATGGTATGACCGTACTCGATGTAGCCTTCACCCTCATAAACGTTGGTAATAACTCTGTTTCCGTCATCGTCTATGGTAGCAACAAGCTGGTTATCGGAGTTAACCTCGTGAATTGCAACGGAGTAGTTTACATCAGTCAGATCCACTATATCCTTCAGAGCAGGAAGGATGATCTGTCCTACAAACTCATCAGCATTGTCAATAGCGCCATACTTGGAAACTGCGTACAGGCGAATCTCGCCCTTTGCTTCGTTAACATACTCGCCGGTGAACATCTGATTAGGATCCTCAACGAGCATTGACTCACCTATGATACATTTAGTCGACGCGCCAGCAAGCACATCATTTCTATCGAAGGTTATAACTACCTCCATAGCAAGTGCAGAGTTAACGGGTCTAACAGTAACCGTCATAGGAGCATTCTTATCAGCGAGCACTACATTGTCCTTATCGTCAGCAACTTTAGGAACGCTGATTTCGAAGGGATTGTAGCTGTTATTCACTGTTGTCTCACCGGGAGTTGTGGTTGTGCCGGGATCTGTTGTCTCACCCGCATCGGATGTTTCCTCATCATTCACTGCAGCAACGCTTGCAGTCATAGCCATAGAGTTAGGCGAGAGATTGTATGCAGCAAATGTTTGAACAGCTGCAATCGCTGCACCGCTACTACTCTGCTTAAACGTCAGAGCCTCAGCCAACTCTGTGTTATTAATAACAGGAATCTCGTCAACATACGCTGCAGGAGCAGGTGTATCCTCAGTAGCATTATCCGGCTTCATGCTGTCGCTGGTAAGCGTAATGCTATTCTTCTCCAAATCGGCCTTTGTGATGTTAAAATGGAGAGTGTTACTTGTCATACGCTCATTCTCAAGTGTATGTGCGTTGTCAACACGATACAGCTGAGCCTGAATAACATTAACGGTATCCATCTGATCCTGGAAATTCTTTCCGGAGTATGAATCAATCTCATTGGGCATCCAGAAGATCCACTTACCGAGGGTAGTGTTACCCAACTGACCCTTCTCGGGAACGTTAGCAAAGATGAGCTGCTCGCCGCCGAGGATTACGTCGTTCTGGTCTCTCAGCTCTACAGCGCTGTATGAGGGATCGCCCATGTATTCGCCGTAGAATACATAAGAACCTGCAGGAATCGGTTCAGCATTCTCGTTGTACTTGAAGTCTTCAGCAAGAACACCATACTTTTCCAGCTCAATGTTATCGCAGGTAGGTCCGATGATGTCAATATCAGCCAGAGCCATAACGCCCATTGAAATAGAGGTGAAACGAATGTACGAAGCGTCATAGCTGTACATGAATGTATCGCCCTCTTTGCTGAAGTACAGAGTGATGGAACCATCATCTTCGATCTTAACATCGCTCGAAGCTCTCCAAGTGCTGGGATTGCCTGCAGCTGCACCGGCACCGTAAATGTTTCCGCGCTTTACCTCAGTCCAGGTCGTGCCATCATTACTAACTTCAATTTTATAGCCGAAGGGACGGCAAGCGGACAGATCCAAGCTGTTATTTGTGTAAGTAACGCCGTCGTAGTCCTTTGCTTCCGCGCCATCCTTGGTTTCGGGATTCGTATAGGATCTTCCCGGCTCCTGAACAGGATGCAGTCTCAGTGCAGCAATCTGCTCGGTAGTGCCGAGGCTAATGGTAACATTAGGACGCACTGATTCGTTTGCAGTTCCACCGACACCGTAGAAGATGGTATCATTATCGCCGTCGATGAGAGCGCTGATCAGATCTGCGTCTCTGTCCTCAACGTTGAACGTACCCTCAACTGCAGGAACCTTATACGCAGAGGGACAGCTCATGTTGGTGGTGATAGTCCAGCTTGACTTGTCGAGAATAGGCTCGTTGCAGACCTTTATCTCCTTCGTGTCGACAGAGACAGAAGGTTTCAGCAGCTTATCAAGTGCAGTTACAGTATACTTGAACACCTTATTGTTTTCACTGTTCAGAATATCCGTGTACTTGGTAGTTCCGCTCTCGTCCTTGGTTATAAACGCAACAACCTTGCCGTTACGCTTGATCTCGTAGCCGAGAACATCTTTTCCACCCTTGTCCGTTATGTTAAGAACAATTTTCTGGTCGCTGGTACGCTGATCTTTGATAGTCATGCTGCTATCGTAGTCAACAGTAGGCACCAGATCCTTAACACCCTTGCCGCCGTTTACTCTGTACAGACGGCTGTCGTCGTCGATGTACTGAATAGCGCGGGTCTCTTTTTCAAACTGACTTGCATAAGTCACAGTCGTTGCATCAGGCTTGAAGCCCCATGCACGGAAGAAGTCAAGCACGTCTTTGCCTGCAGCAGCACAAACCACGCGCATGAATTTCTGGTCAGCGTCGCCGTTGCTCATATTCAATGCAATTTCAGTCTGAGGAGCTTTAGAATTGTCTCTGTAAATAGCGTCAATTCTTGCGTAGATCAGGTTCTCCTGTGCTTCCGCAGCAGTGGAGTACATCTTAGCTGTAGGCTGATTGTCATAAGCCAGGTGGAGCTGCCAGTACATAGCAAGCTGTACAGCCAAGTCGCCGGTATGACCTACTCTACCGGTAACAACGCCCTTGTAAACCTTGTTGTAGGAGGTACGGAACTGGGCATTAGTCTCACCTACGGTGATTGCCTTTTCAAGCTGTGCGAAGATGTTGTTTGTAACCTCTACGCGCTGGTAGCCCGAAGTGTTAATGCAGTGGCCGATCTCATGGGCAATACCCCATCCGCCCCAACCGGCAGTAGTACCGGCTACTTTATTATTATTAGCATCAAGCTGAACAGTCTTCATAGTAGACAGTCCGGATACGCTGCCATGCTCAATGCCAATGTGCTCGCTGGCTGCGTACATAAATGCACCGGTAAACATACCGTGGAAACGGATGTTCAGGCGCTGTGCAGGATAGCGATCCTTGCTGTTCGCAGGCTCATTCTTATTCAGACCCTTGAACTGATAGTAATAGTCGATCGCCTGTTCCATAGCCTTGATGGACTCGGCAAGTCTTTCTGCCTTTTCTGCAGAAGTACCGCTTCCGAGGCCGCTCAAAATCTTATCCGCAGCTACGCTGTAGAACATATTGTTCATAGAGATTTCGGTAGCGTTAAGAATGCATTTTCCTGCGTTATAAGAATAATGCAGATATTTGTTATCGCTATTCAGATGATTCTTATTATGTTCGCTCTCAATAACCTTTTGTGTGCTTTCCAGCTCTTTCACATACGCCTCGATCAGCGGCATACGCTCATCTTCCGGTACGTTTCTGACATCCAGCATGGGAATCTTCGTAGCGCCGGAAATGCGAACCTGGTAGTTCTCTGCACCCTTATTGCCTGTGTACTTTATGTACAAAGAGCCGCCGTGCTCAGCCGAAGTTGTAACTATTCCGGGAATCTGAATCTCGTTACGTCCGGCCTGCAGGTTGTACTCCTTCTTCCAGGAGCCGTACTCAGGATGAAACTGAGTTACAAGCAGCTTCAGATTAGCATTCGTGCCCCTCTTCAAGTTGGGACGGTTTACATAGACTACGACAGTATCGTCCTGAGCTGCAACATATCCCAAAGGCTGATAAGGAGACAGGCTCTGAGAGAAGGCATTCAGTCCGTTATCAGCACTGGATGTGATAGTGTTATCGACATCGATAACAGGATCAAGCTTAGTGCTGTCAGCCTGAAGCTGAAGAGCGTAATCAAGGTCAGCCTTAATGGTCGAATAGTTGGGGTTCAGCTCACCGCTGATCGGATCTCTCTCCTCAAGGCGTGCCAGAAGAGTCTGGATAGTTGCTCTGGTGACAGTGTCCTTCAGAACAGTGTGCATGGAATCTGCGAACAGAGCGTTGGTTTCATCCTCCAGACTGTCGTAGTAGTACAGTCTGAGCTCCTGATAACGCGCATTTCCACCGGTATAGTCGAGGTCAACAATGTGAACACTGATGTTGTCGGCTACTACAGGCTCAGCCAACGTAATCTCGTAGTACTTGTTACCTCCGACGCTCTTATAAGAAATAGACGCGTTAACTCTCTTGTATATAAGCTTACCGTTTCCATCCTTAAAGGCAGGATCGGCACTGTTAGCATAGGTTACATCAAGTGAATAGAAGTAACCACCGTTGTGAAGATAAGCAAGACGGATCTTGTTCATCTCGATCTGAGTGTCAAGCTTTACAGTGAAGGTACCGTTAGCCCACTGGTTACGCTTGAGGTATGTGGACGCTTTGTTATCAAACAGCGCCCAGGGATCCCAGTCTATATTGCCATCAGGGCCATCTGAGTAAACCCAGTACTGGTCCTTATTGTATTTGGAACCGTAATCGATGGAACTGATATGAGTGTCATATCTACCGGTGGAGCTCATAACATTGATCATCTTATATGCAGGCATCTTAGCATATACTTCAGAACTGATAGGCTTTCCGGTAGAGTGAGTGGTAACTCCGCTGAATCTGTAATTACCATTGGCATCTTTGTTATATGCAACTACAGCAAAGTCATACTCGTCATCAACACCAAGGTTGTTCAGAACGAAGCTACTGCCTTTCGTGACATCTACCTTGGTATAAATCTTATTTTCTACAGCTGTATCAAGAGCCGCCTTATTTCTGTAGGCATTCTGCAAGGATTCAGCTGTATCGGAGCTGCTCATCTTCTTATAGTAGACAAAGCATCCTACGGTATCCCACTTGTTTTTCCATGTGTATGTCAGCATACGGTCACCGGAAACTACTTTCGATGATTCCGGCGTAGGAGGAGCTTTTGTCGCTACAACTTTAAGCTCGAACTCTTTAGACCAAGGGCTCTTCCAGTCGCCGCTGGTGGAGCGAACCTTTACCTGATAAGAGTTGGGAGAGCTGACAGTACCGTTGAAGGAATCGCCTACGAAGGAAGCGTGGACTTTACCGTCTGTGCCCTGTGCCTCGTTGGCGGTAACGCTCGTAGTCTTGGTAAAGCCGGGGCCGGTAATGCTTATTTCGTAACCGGTAACATTAGCTTCCGGGTTCCAATCTACATTAACGGTTCTGTAGCCGAGTCCGTCAACTTCGGTGTGAGTTGCACTTACACCCTCAGGAATGTTGAGCACGGGTTCAGGGATTCTGGATGCAAAATCATCCAGGAACTCAACCTTAGCGATCTCAGCCAGCTTAGCAGTGCTGGAGCCGGTTATTCTGATGGAAATCTTCTTAATGGCAACCATTGTACCCAGGTCGATGGATACGTTACCCTTGCTGTCCACAGAACCGGAAGGATCTCTTACGTCAGCCTGAGGTGCAACAGCAGCCTTGCTCTTCGCAGCACGCATCATACGTGACTGAGGTACCTCAGTCGAACCGGTAGTTACCTGGCCTTTTTCAAAAGGAACAATGTACGTTGTGCCGTTCTCAGCTAAAACCTCCACGCTACCTGAGGTAACAGGGTTGTCTGCCTTTGAAGCAATGAAAACGCCTTCCTTCTCCATAGTTTTCGGAGCAGCAGGAGTTTCTTCGGGCTTCTCGGGATCCGGTGCCTCGGCCGCAATTTCATCAAAGCTCAGAGCGAACTCAGTGGGGTTCTCCTCGCTGATAGGAGCGTCAGGGTTCTTCGGCACCATTTCAACATAGGAATCCTCCGAAGGTGAAAGCAGTGCCGCTGCTGCGCTTATGTTCTCACCAAGGGTGGAGGAGTGAGCCTGTATCGTAGTACCGCCTACGCCCTCTGCACTAGCATGCGCTTTAACGATCGTAGCAAGCGCAGACGCTCCATGCTCAACATTTGCCAGCATGGGCTCTTCACCCTGGTTGCGGACGCAGATGGTCAGGTCTTCCAGATCCACGACAGCATTGTCGTCTGTGTCACAGTAACCGTTCAGATTGAGGTCTTCAATGGCGATAACCTTTTCATCATCGTCAGTAGCTCTGTCGCCGTTCATCTTTTTGATGATAGCGTTGGAGTCGTCCTCATCAACCACGCCGTCACCGTTAACGTCGCCGTAGGGGATAACACCGAACAGGTTTTCGGTGCGGCCGTCGTTAACTCCGCGGGAGTTGTACAGGGTAATCGTAATACGGTCATCTTCACCAAAAGTGATGTCCTGCACATAGTCACCATAACCTTTTGCAGAAATTTTCAAGGTGTAGTCACCAGGTGCGATGCCGTCGGCGCCTTCGTCAACACTGCCCATAATGAACCCGCTGACGGACGCTGCTCCGGCTTCCGATGTCATTTCCATCGAATAAGCAGCCTTCGCATTTTCATCACCGGATTCGCTTGTCGCAGTTGCCTTACTAAACAGCTCAACAAGGAATACGGTCTCGCGGGTTAAAAGAGTATTGTTGATGTTAACAACCAATTCGCCGTAATACTTAGGCGGAGTAACGGCAGATGAGTCAGACTCTTCTGCAAATGCAGTAAATATGGTAGCGGGGATCATGCCGGCAACCATAAGCAGAGCCAGAAACAGAGACAATAATCTCTTCTTCATAAATGTTTTCTCCTTTTTTAATAGTAGTGTGTTTTCGTCCCTCTCCAAGGACATCTTTCTCATAGAAAGAATATGGTAGGCTGATGCTCTGCGCATTGTGCATTTTTGAAAAGTACAGGATGCAGGTTTACGACGCAGACGCCCCCAAACTATCGTCACGCTATCGTCTTCTGCTGCCCTGCTTCCAAAAAACTGCACTTGTTTTCTGGCGAGCCATTCCGTCTGACTCAACCAATTGCAAGTGGAATCACTCCCACTCAACAATGCCATTCACAGAAGCATCCGTCTAGAATACCTACGGGGAAAGTATACCATAAAACGGTGCATTTTGTCAACATATTTCTCCTCATATACCTTCAAAAATATCCAATTTTTTGAATAAAAATGCTTGTCAGCAGCATGGCTAATCAACACACAAAAATAAAAGAATATACGTACTGATACAGATCCGTTTTCAGCCTTCCTGAATGCACGGTTACACCGATTAAACCGACGGCAAAAGCCATTGGCGTGCAGGTTTTTCCGATATCGGGACCGTATCAGCTGTGATGCGACCATATCAAAAAAGAGCGGCTTTGCTCTGCCGCTCTTTTTAACATCATTCTGAATATATTCTTTTTTACAGTAACTATGCGCTTCATATGTACGCTCAGCGTATAACGGGATCAATGTATTTCTTATGTTATATTATACTCCGCCAATTGCTTTCTCTTCTTCTTCAGACACATACCCGTCTGAAGCGGAAGGGTCAGGAGCGGTGTCAAAATCGGTTGGCTCTTCAGTCACAGCAAGGCTGTCTGTTTCAGAATCAGGTGCAGGCTCTGTCACAGGCGTGTCTGACGGAATGGGATCAGAAGGTACGACCGGTGCAGGATCGCTTTCGGCAGGCGTTGTTTCCTGTGACGCTGTTGATTCCGGTTTGGGAATTACAGGAACCTCTGCAGTCGTCTCATATACCGGCGGCGTTGAGGAATCGATAGGCTCAGCAGTTGTTTCATCCGTTGTGTTTCCTTTGGCGTTTTCTGCATCCGCCTTAATTATTTTATCTTTGGCAACTGACGAAGGAATGCTGCCCCAAACGCCTGTGAAGGTGTACAGACCGCCCTGCTCTCCGGTATGCAGCGTAATTTTTATGGTTTTTCCCGGATTAATGGTTTGGGTATACTGTTTCGACTCACCGCATTCGATCAGGCAGTAGCCGCCGCGATCCTTATCACCGTTGCCATTCGCCGTCAGAACGACCGTATAGGATGTGTTCGCCTGAAGATCGTAACGGCTTATGTTTTCCGACTTAGTTTCAGTGTCATTAGTTTTCCCTGCGCCGCCTGCAACCGTTCCCTCATTCACTCTCTCTACTCCCTCCACTTCCGCTTTCACCCAGTAGTAAGCAGCGCTCATCTTTTGTGTGGGAGTTTCAATGCTAGCCGAGTACCATGCCCATGTCATGCCGCACAGGCAGAGTGTGCATATGCAGACGCCTAAAACAGAGGGCAGCAGAAGCGGGACAAGGCTGTCCTTGCGCTCCTTCAGTTCTGAACGGTCGGCTCTGCGGAATATCCGGTCATGCAGATGTTGGACATTTTTCTCATTAACAAATGGGATCAGCGTGAGATAGTGGCAGCGAAGCTCGTCCCGCCGGCTGCAGTATTCTTTGTAGCTTTCGGCACGATCCATCTTACGGCATATTTTTTGCGTGTCCTCTGCGAACTTGCGGCAAAAAAGCGCCAGTTTTGCTATAAGGGCGACAAAAATAAAAATCACCGTGAATATAACGCCAAAGATAACTATTTCACTCATGGTATTGTCTCCCTTCAATATTATTTTATTATTTTCTCTTATTTTTTTCGGCAGCCGAAAGGCATAAACTTTATTTATGCCTTTCGGCTGCCGAGCTTCCCGAAAAGGGAAGCTCGGACTTGTTGTTGGTCAACTATTAAAACATAGTTTTACAACTTAATCATTAGCATCGGCATCTTCAACAGGCACAACAGTGAAAGTACCATTTCCATTGTTAACAGACTTATATTCATCAGGTACACATATAAAGCCATTGTCTGTGTCAGTGTTATCTGCGGGATCAAAGCCTTTAAATGTACCGCCCTTAACGAAGATCACTGCATTAGTCGCCTTATCATAAACATTGAGCAGAAATGTAGGTACATTACCCTCAGACGCCTCAAAGTAACCGCCGTTAATAACGACCTTACCACTGAAAACATATACAACATCTTCGCCGGAATAGTGACCGCCGTTAATTACAAGCGCTGCATCAGATGCATCATCATAATCATCAAGATTAGCGGTTCCGGAGGTATCATTGACGCAGAAGCAGTAATAGGTACTGTTGATACCGGCATCTTCGGTTGCGTTCACTACCAAAGAACCCTCACTGGCATCGCCATTGTTGATTATATTCAATGCCGCATAGTTATGACGATTGGGAGCTGTATCCAGACCAAAATCCTTGATCTGATCTTTAAAATTCAGATAAGAGCCGTCTGACAGACGCATTGTGGTAGACTTTCTGACATTGGTTCTAGCATCATCAGTGTTTTCGCCGGGCATCTTAATAGAATTTGATACAATAAAGTCACCGCCGGCTTCCAGAGCTGTCTTAAGGGCATCTACGGTTCCTGCAGTAGTAATATTAGCATCGTAATTATCACCGAAGCTATCATTTTCCTTAGGAGTCTGAGTAGCAAAGAGTTTTATGCCGAGGTCGATCCAGGGAGCTTCATTGCCTTCAATTTCGCTATCCCAGTTTGCTGAGTTGCCGACATCCTTAGGCATATAAACTATGAGGGTTACGTACTCCACGCTCTCATCGGCTGTTGTAGGATTACCATCAGGATCCACACTAGTGCTCTTCGGAGGTGGGGGCAGAAGAACTCCGTCAGATTGACGTGTTGCTCCATTCGCAGCAAAGGGAGTGTCATTTCCGGTAACTCCGGAAATCCACTTGCCGCCTGCCGCATCTGCTGCAGAAAGAGCTGACTCGCGGTTTGTAAATGTCTGCTCGCCGTCAAGTACAGCGTATTTTATAAAGTCGGAGAGGAGGAAGGGCGCACCCTCATCGCCATTCTCATGAGCCACACTGACAGCGCCCTGCTCGTTTTCTATATTAATGCCAAGAGCATACTTCAGTGCAAGTGTACCTACGTTGACAACCTTAAGAGTGATAACCTCAACATGACCGGGCTCCCAAAGTGAGCCTTTCTCGAACAGGTTGGTTTCCTCATTTACGTGTATCCATTCATCTGTAGCGGTACCGTTCACAACTTTCTTTGCATACAGCTCGATGTCCAGAGTTCCGGCAACAATGGTGTTCTTACCGGAAGTCACGGAATCGGTGAACCATGCGAAAGTGGAGCCAATAAGCATTGCTACGCACAGCAGCATGGAAAGTATGCTGGCAAGCAACGCTCTTTTTGTGGCTTTTGCTTTTTTCATAATAGTTTTACTCCTTTTAAGTTTTTTCAAACAATATGTAATCGGGAGCATCCCGACAACACGTTATTCATCGGGTCAATACATTCAGCGGCTGCGAACAGCCGTTGATCGATAGGACCGTGTTACTGATATTATTGTTAGTTATTGGAATTTGCTTATTTGTACTTACCGTCTTTGTCAAAAATCAAACCGTCGTTGAGATCGCCATATGCGTCAGTGTCGTAGTTTGTATCGAAGCTATCTGACTCATAAGGAGCCTGAGTAGCGATCACTCCGATGTCAAATTCGAGAGACAGTCTATTATCTTCATTAAGATCTCCATATCCACCTACAGGACTCGGAAGCGTTGTCATCCGACCGTTGTTCATATTGAAATCGTCATCCGATTCAATCCAGCCCTCCCAAAACTCAACTATCTCTTCTTCAGGAGCCCAATATGCGATCATAACGAAATCTTTTGTTTCATTAGGAGCAAGCACATTATCTTTGATAGCGGGACCATTAACCGCATCATTTCCTGAAAGGAAATCATCGCTATCAAATAGTCTGTCAGCCAGTGCGTCCAGCACATCATCGCGGGTAAGAGCGCTATCTTTGTCTAACTTGAGCGCGGCCTTCAACTGAGCCAAGGTGCCATTGAAATAAGCAACCTTGATTGCAGATGTGAGATCTTTTTCAGTGTTCTCATAATCAGTATCAGGATTCCATCGATCCACGGGTTCCCAAATCGTGTTATACAGTATAGAGCTTTCAGGTACAAAGATATTGTACTCCACAGCAAGGCTGCCCTTGTTCTCTACCTGCAGTTCGCGGACGTACACCTGTCCAGGCTCCCAGAGAATGTCTGCGCCAAACAGAGCGTCATCTACATTGGCGATAGACGCAAAATCAGTACCATTCTCCTTATACTCGAATTTAGCGGGTGTCTCACCGTTAGCCGGTGTCAGTGTTCCTTTTGCTAACAAGTCGACTTTAAGGTTTCCGGCAATAATTTTACTGCTGCCGGCTTCCACGGAATCGGTAAACCACGCAAATGTGGAACCGATGAGCATTGCCACGCACAGCATCATGGAGAGTACGCTGGCCAGCAAAGCTCTTTTGGTGTTTTTGCTTTTTGTCATTGTAGTTTTACCTCCTTATAAATTTTTGTTCAATGACAATTATGTAATCGGGTATTCCCCGTTCACATCTCAGTTATTTTCAGACGACTGTTCGTCCGCAGCATCGGCAGGTGCTTCTGCTTTCCCTTCACCGCCGTTTGCCATCTCTGCCTTCATTTTCATCAGCTCCGCCATCATGCGCTGTGTCTCGGCGCGGTCGGCTTCGATCTTATCCTTTTCAGCCTGCAGTTCCTCCTGCTGCTCTCTCTTATACTTGCGGAACAAGCGGATACTGTTCATACCCTGTATGAGAATGAGGATCAGGAAGGGGAGGAAGATGCAGATGATATAACCGGGAGTGGTTTTCAGAAGCTGAAAGAAATTACCAACGCCGGGCAGACGCATCTTATACTGACCGAGCACAAAGCTGTATGTAACAATATTTTCATCGTTAACATCGGTGGTAGTACCGTAGGTGATAAATCCGGGGTTGCCTTCCGCGTCCTCTGTGAGCTCGCGGATCTTATGGGTTACGGTCTCACCGTAGTTATCAGTATTGGTGGACTGATAGGTGATGATATCGCCGACCTGCAGGGTGGAGGGATCGACCACTTTGGAAAGGATCACGTCTCCTGCGGCAAAGTCAGTCGCCTTCATGGAGTCTGACCGAACAATAAACGCCTTGTAGCCGAAGATGCTGCGGTCATTGCGGTCAAAGGTATTCACCGATATGACTGTAAAGATCATCATACACACCGCCAGCGCTACGATCAGCCATATGACAACGCTTTTTATAATACTTAAGGCTTTTTTCATAAAAACTCCTCCTTAATTAAATAGCTTATATGGGTTGTTCTTTGTCTGCACCGCGTCAGCCTTCATTGAAAATGCGAGGTGCAGGTTTTGTGCACTGTTGCCGGCTTCTTCCGGAAAATGGAAGTAGACCGTCAGCTCGCGCCGTTCATTCAGCTTCAGCACGTCATTTGCGGCGCCGACATTTTCTTTTGTCAGCTCGTTTGCCCTGCCCTTGAACAGCACGGTGTCACCGTGGCAAATGGATATTTCAAGCACATCGGTAAGACCGCCTTCGACGTCGTCAAAATACAGCTTGTAGTAAACGTCCCACGTGCTTTGGTTTTCGATGAAGAAATCTTTCTTGACAGTCATGCCTGGCTCAAAGAGAAATTCATGCTCTTCAATAACAGGCTTGCCGTCATTGAGGTTGATCTTAACGATTCCCGTATGGAAGAGGTTATTCTCCACCGAAACGGTAGACCATACAAGTGCGAAGGTAGTGATGCACAGACAGATGGCAAGGATGATGATCGTTATAACGCTTGAGGTCAGTTTTTTTGATGTGGTACTACTGTTGTTTGACTTCATCGGAAGCCTCCTTTCTGCGCTTTGCAAGCAGGATCAGAAGGAGAAAGAGTGAACCTGCGGCAAGACAGATCCACAGATAGAGGTTCGATGTATCGCCTGTTTGCGGAATGTCAAGGTTATCGGTTTCCTCTACCCACCACCGGAAGTCTGCAATCAGTTCGCGATCCTGATAGTCATTGCCTACGCTTGTCTCAAGATAGGCTGTGATCTCATAATACAGCTCGCTTTGCGTTCTCTCATTTGTATACAATGGATGATTCAGCGACTTCGGCATATCTCGCATAAGCCCGTCGTACAGAAGCTCGTCTGTATCGGGCAACCGGATCCTGACCTTCAGAACCTCAGCGAGCTTCTCATATCCGTCACGAATATCTGCATGATAACGGACAACAATATCGCCCTTGTAGGAAACCTTTACGCAATAATATTTTGTCTCTCTGTCACCGGGAAACATATTGGTCACCTGAAAGGGCGTGTTATTCTCCGGCTTTCTGTTATGTAAGGCAATTGCCTTTGCTTTTTCCCCACTTGCCGAAGTTGCTCCGGCCGCATCTGTGCTAACAGATAACGGTTCAGTTTCGGATACGGAAGTGGGTGTCGATTGGTCGGGGGATACAGAAGTATTCAATTGGTTGCTTGTTTCATCGTCCGGAGAAGAACTCAGTGCGGAATCAGTTTCCACAGAGGAGCTGTCGTCCTCTCTGTCCGGTGTAATGATATTGCCGGGAACCTCTACAGAAACTGCTTCGTGGTTATAAAAATATCTGAGTACCAGTGTCCCGATAAGCGCTGTCAGGCTGACAGCAAGCAAAACTGCCAACACAACGATGATTATTTTTAATTTCCTGTTTTTTTGCTCTTTCACCCTGACAGGCGCTCCTTTCCTGTGATATAAGATATAATAAAATAGGTAAAATCAGCATTTTGCTCGATGATCACATAATTTTGATTATCTTGTCATCACAGCATAGCTATGTCAGCATAAATACATATGCATTATATCATAAATTGTGTGGAATTGCAACCGTATATAACAACAAAAGTAAAAAAGTCGTAAATGGGCAGATTGTACAATTCTGACGATAAAAAACAATCGCGATAATAAACAAAATTCCACTGTCCGTTTTTTAGAATAAGCATTTATTATGCCTTGCAGGCTGCTTATTTTATCTTGACAAGGCATACAAAACATGATATTCTGTGAGTAATATGCGACAAAAAGTCATGAGGTCAATTTATTTGACCTCCCTACTTCGATTTTTGCAAAAATTATAAATTTTTTTGAAAATTATGCAGGATTTACAGATGCATTCCGTAGTTAATAGATAGCAGACAAAAACACAGAAAGGAGACTTCACATGGAGAGCATTGAAATTACCGACCTGTTAGAGGATATTGACATTATAGATCTGTACTGGAACCGTGACGAGGATGCGATTCGGGAAACGGATCTGAAATACGGCAGGATGTGCAAAAAAATCGCCAACAATATTCTGTCCATGCCGGAAGATGCCGCCGAGTGCGTAAACGATGCATATTTGGGCGTATGGAATGCCATTCCCCAGGAGAGACCGAACATCTTTTCAGCGTTTCTGTGCAGGATCGTACGAAATATCTCAATCAAGCGGTATGAATACATACACGCACAAAAGCGAAACCCGGGAGTGGTCGTGTCTCTGGAAGAGCTTTACGAATGTATTTCCCTTGAGCCCTCAGAGGACAGCATAGAGAGCGAATTCAGCGACAGCGTGCTGAAGGATGCGATCAACCGTTTTCTGGATTCTGTAAGCGAAGACGCGCGCAATGTATTTATACGGCGCTATTGGTTTTTCGATCCCGTTAAGGAGATAAGCCTTAAGTACGGAATGAGCACCAGTAAAGTGGATGCCATATTGGTGCGCACCAGAAAAAAGCTCAAACAGTTTCTTATTAAAGAAGGATTTCAGACAAGCTGAATTAACCCCCGCAGATATGAAATTTTATGAAAGGTACGGAATTATGGCATGAAAAAGAACGATTTGAACCGAATGATAAGTTTGATCGACGATAAAAAGCTAGCTGACAGCGAAAAAGCCGGAAGACGACGGTTCCGCTGGCAACAAGCAGTGGCAATGGCGGCCTGTGCAGCGCTGCTGCTATCATCAGTGTTGATACTGCCGCGAATTATTAACGGAGGACATGATACGCCCCAGCCCGTTCCGGGTGTAAGCTCCACTCCGCTGCAGATCGTCAGCACATCAGCTACAGAATACTATGCCCCCGGTTTGGTGGCAAACAATACAGGCTTTATTATAACAACGAATAATGCGACAAAGGAGACTTTGGAAAAGTCGATATATTTAGATCCGCCTGTAGAATATACTATTGAAGAATTGGAGAAGGACTCGTATTTGCTGACACCCGCAGCAGACCTTCCCGACAACACGGTAATCAGCCTTGCTCAGGTGAAGGACGCCAAGGTCACCGAAAGCTGGGCATATCAGACCAAAAAGGATCTTACCGTTTCCGGCACATACCCCAGAGACGGTGTCATGTCGGTGTCTGTGGACAGTGTGATAGAGATCGTACTTTCCTATGCTGATGTGGAAAATTTTGACGAATATGTAACCATCTCACCGGAGATCTCCGGCAAATGGGAACATTTGGGCAAGACATGGCGCTTTAAGCCTGACAGGCAGTTGGAAAAGGATACGCTGTACACGGTAGGTGTTCGCGCAGGCTTTAAGAATGAAAGCATGACCAATACCAAAGGCATCGATTTTGTCTTTTCTACCTTTGATGACGCCACGGAGCAGCCGCAACTGTACACACCGCTGAATGCATCGGTAGACGGTATTTTCACCTTCCGTCCCGACGACGCAGTACAGTTCGGTTTCACACCCAACGGAGAAAAGCACGGCCAGATCTCCCGAATTGCACTGGAACAGATAAACGGTACAGATGCATTTTTGCAGAAGCTTGAAAATCAGAATGCGCAGGTCGACAGCACAGCACTGGGCGATGCGGCCTTTACATGGCAAAATCTGTCGCTGTACGGTGATGTTGAAGACAGCGTGGTTCTGGACGACAAGCTGCCGGAGGGCTATTATATTGCACGAATCTACGATATGGCAAACAGGGAGAGAAGTACAGTACTCTTCCAGGTGAACCGTATTTCCGCATACACGCTGGAAACCCTTCAGGAAGCGCTTGTTTGGGCGGCGCAGGACGGCGAGCTTGCCGAAGGACTGACCGTAAGCTACAACGGCAGCACGCAAACGACAGATGAGGACGGAATTGCCAGATTTGATATTGCAAAGGATAAAGAAATGCTCTATGCAACAGTTGGCGAGAACTGTCCCCTTGTAATCGGCTTCCCTGCCTTTTCAGGTGAATATATTAACGGATATGTTTATACAGACCGTGCGCTGTACCGTGAAAATGATCTGATTCAGGTTTGGGGATATGTTCCCCCCGAACAGCTTAAGGACGGCGACGGTGAGTTTACCGTGTCATTCGGTAATTATTACAACGGTTGTTATGAGGAGATCCCCGTAGTGCCTGATGAATTCGGCTGCTTTACCGTCTCATATGAGCTGGCTGATTACAAAGCCGGAGATCTTAATATTTTGCTTAATTACAACGGCACACAGATCTCCTCCAGGATGGTAGAGATACGGAACTACACCGGGCAGTACTATTCCTATAAAATTCTTATGGACAAAAACTATATCCGCCGCGGTGAAGTACTGGAGTTTGACGTTAAAGTCACCCACCTCAGTCAGGTAGCCGTTGCAGGAAAGATGGTCTATGCCTGCGGACAGTGGGGCAAGACAGATGAAAACGGAATTGCGCACTTTTCACTGGCAACTGACAGTCTGAATGAAGATACCAACACACTGTACAACTGCAAAGAAATAACTGTAAGCAACGGTGACGGTTTAGAGATGAATACTTATACGGTTACTGAATATGTATATATTTTCAACTCTGACATTGCGCTGCTTACAAATAATAACGGAGAAGATCAGTATACCGTCAGAGCCTACAAACTGAATTTTGACAGCGATGTCTCCATACTGAGCTTGCCATACTACACCTTTGATACAGAAGCAGTCGTAAATGCGCTGGGCACACCCATTGAGAACGCAGTGATCCGCGGAACTATGTGGGAAAGAAAGTATGAACGGTACATAGAAAGTTATGAGTACAATGAATATACCAAGACTCAGCTGCCGAAATACAAGGAAACAGACCCTGAAATATCAGCTGTACAGCAGTGGACACTGACAGCAGACGGCGGCATAGCCACCATTGATCTCAGCGATGTTACTTTCAAAGATGCGGAAGAGATGACCCGGTATTATTATGAGCTGGAGCTGACAGCAGATGACTCTCTGCCGGTAACGCTCCCAATCTGCTACGACTGGTATGCAGGCAATCAAAACGGAGAGTCGAAAAATCCCTACCCCGGATACAGTGCAACGGAGTGGGCTTCATGGGCGAATAGCAATTACCGAGTAGGAGATACATATAACAAGTTCGCTTATCAGTTCAGGATAAACGGAGACAGTCATAACTACGCCTTCGGCGCAACCATTCCCGTAACGCTGTATGACAGATACGGCAGCATACCCACAGACGGCAAGATCCTTCGTGTGCTGATGCAGCGAGATGTAGCTGACGGTGCTGTAGTATCCCCCGACGAGCTGTCCTTTACATATCCGGATGAGCTGATGCCCAACATACAACTTGTTGGCGCGTATTTCAAGGACGGCGTATTCTACAGAATTCCCTCTCTCACCTTAAATCATGACAGTTCGGAAAAAGAGCTGGAGGTTACGGCCACACCGGACCGTGAGGAGTACGCACCGGGAGAGGAGATAACACTGGATATCAATGTTAAAAACGCATCCGGCGGAGGCGTTGCCGCAGAAGTATCGGTCAGTGTTGTCGATGAAGCGGCGCTTGCGATGGGCGAAAACGACGCGGATATTCTCGGCTGGATATTTTCCCGGATTGACTATCCCTGTTATCATTACTCAACCTATCAGGATCTTACCCTGATCAGAGAGTTCTACGGCTGGGGCGGAGGCCGAGGTCCGGGTTATCGCAGCAATTTTGCAGACACCGCGTATTTCGGCACGGTCATCACAGACAAGGACGGTCATGCAAGCGTTACTTTTAAGTTGCCGGATACAGTGACCACTTATCGCATCACCACCCAGGCAGCAGGCAAAAAAATGCAGGCAGGCATCGGGAAATCCGCTGTAACAGTTAAGCAGGATTTCTTTATTCAGCATACTGAACCGCGCGGAGTAAAGACAACTGATGATCTGGTAGTTGGCGCGTGCGGTATCGGCGGTACAGACGGCGTAAACTTTACATTTACACTGAAGGAAACAGATCAGCATATCTCGGCAAGTGCAGAAAATTCCGTAATGGCATATGCCAATTTCGGCAAGCTGCCCCTTGGCACCTATACTGTACAGATCGATGCCCAAAGCGGAGAATACAGTGACGGTGTGGAATACACTGTAAATATCATCTCCACTGCGCAGACAGTGCGCGAATCGAAGCGTACAAAGGTATCTGACGGGCAGACTATAGAAGCACTGAAAGCTCCCGTAGTGATCGAGATCTGCAATACGGATATGGCACGTTACAGAACATATCTTGAGTATCTGCGCGGTACGGTGAATGATCGGCTTGATACTCAGATAGGTAATCGCGAAGCGATCATTTTGCAAAATCAGTTCTATGGAGAGAGCGCTTACATACCTTATATCAATATTCTGTATTATAAAGTTTACACCGACATCGAATACGGTAATTCATATCTGTTTGCGCCTCTGAAAGATGCAGAATCCGATCCTATTCTCACCGCACTGGCTACAGAGTATTTTCAGCCGGATATTGATTCGGTGACAGGTCATAGCTGCGATCCTTATGAATACGCACTTCTTCTGGCTGCACACAGAAAGGCTATTCTGCCCGATCTTGCATATCTGGCAGCAGAGGCTGAAACAGACCGTGAAAAGCTGCTTGTCTCTCTTGCTTATGCATTCCTCGGAGACTACGGTAATGCCAGAGAAAACTATGTGCAGACAGCAGACAGAAATTCCAGAAGTCTGCAAGCTATGGCGGCTACCTTCATTGACCGCGAAACGGCGGCGGAGCTGCTGGATGAGCTGATCTCAGATATGCCCGAAGACCGGTATCTCAGATTTGCGGTACTGTCGTACATCAACAAAAACACGGAGCTTATTGACCGTGAAGAATCTGTTACCGTTACCGGCAATGACATAAACGAAACGGTAGCAGTAAAGGGTCTTGAGGTCAAGCGGTTGGTGTTCAATAAAAAACAGCTCTCCGACTTAAAGATCACCGCTTCCACTGAAAATATCGATGTGGTTTATTACTACGACACCGCAGTTGACAGACTGCGCGGCGACGATGTAACGCAGGATATTACAGTTAGCTTAAAGAAGGATGGCACCGTATATTCCGATGAGAACAAGATGGCGGTAAATGATGAGATCACACTGGAGATCAATTACGATTGCGCGATGTTCAGCTATATTACGGTAGCGCTGCCGAACAACCTGCGCATGACCCAAGCGCAAGATACCACGACCGACTATACCGTGGTAAATAAAGATGATCATCTGATCATTTATCTTAGCAAGGATTCACCGCAAAGCATTAAAATCCCGTTGTATGTTGCCTGCGAGGGCGAGTACACGTTTGAGCCTGTGGTACGCCGCTGCGGCAATCAGTATCACATTTCCGAAGCGTTTACCTACAGCGCAGAATAGTGAATAACATTAAGAACCTCCGGCTATGCCGGAGGTTCTGTTTATAACAATAATATCTCTATTTTTCCGATCTTAAGCAAATCTACAGAGAAACACTTTTCTCTGCATCCGCGGCAGTATAGAATTTTCGTTTTATCTCTTCAAGCAACCGCTGGGCTATCGGTGAAAAAACCTGATACTTTTTCCAGATAAGATACATTCTTGTTTCAAGCTTCGGAGTAAGCGGACGGAAGCATAGCTCGCTGTCATTTCCCATATTGGCAAGCTTATCGAAGGTCAGCAAATATGCGTCGCCGACTCTGACGAATATGCTGCCGTTATAATAGAGGTTGACCGTTCCGACAAATGTAAGCTCGTCCAGCTTTTCTCCGCACCAGCGCGGAAAATCCGATTCTATTGACTGCGGAGAAGAAAGAAGCGGAAGTCCTATAAGATCCTCCGCTGTAATTGCGGTTTTGGCGGCAAGAGGCGAGTCCTTTCTCATAATAACTCCCCAGGTGTCGCAGGCAGGCAGCTCTATATAGTTATATTTCTGCAAATTCGGCGGTTCAACAATGACGGCAAAGTCAAGAAGTCCCCTGTCAAGCCGCTCTGCCACCTGTGCCGTATCACCGCTTAAAATATGGTATTTCAAAAGCGGGTATTGCTCACGAAAGGACTTGATAATATCTGCAAGATAACGCATCTGATACGATTCTGCACAGCCGATATAGACATCGCCACCTGTGATCTCGCCAAGCGATCTGAACTCGTCAGTTGTTTTATCGACCATATCAAGAATATCCTCCGCACGTTTGCGCAGCAGCATTCCTTCATCTGTCAGGTGGATGCTTGTACTTCCCCGCCGAAACAGCTTTTTCCCAAGCTCCGCTTCCAAGTCCTTCATCTGCTTGGATAAGGTCGGCTGTGACACGTGCAGACGCTCCGCTGCTCTTGACATATTCTCTTCCCGCGCAATTTCAAGAAAATACCGCAAAACTCTTATTTCCATACAGCGATCCTCCTTCGGTTTGTTTACAGTATACCATGAAGCAAAAATGTTTGCTTACAGGGACATCTTTGCAAAGCCGTTAATAACGCGGCATCGGGCGTCAAAGCCGCAAAGACTTACACAGTAAGGCTTTCTGCGTTTATTATATCATACAATTATATTTATGTAAAGAATATCACGATATAAATTATAAGTATTTGACATAACGCAAAAACATGAGTACAATTAGAATACAGGGAGGAAACGCCGATGCAGAAGACAGGAAACAACAACATATATCAAAATCTACTGGATGCCGGATGCGAATCAGAAACGGCAGAGCAGTACGAAAAGCTCGCGGAGGACGGAGAATGGAACAAGCTTCTGAATGAGCTTGCAAAGCAGAAAAAGCATCTGCTTTCCGCACTGCATCAAAGTGAAAAGCAGATCGACTGTTTGGATTTTCTTGTATATGAAATCAATAAAAAGCATAAAGGAGAG
>CAZBAR010000019.1:0-47789 GCA_964490165.1 uncultured Lachnospiraceae bacterium
CATTCTAAACTAATTTAATATTTCTTTTTGTCTAAACTTTGGGGGGCACTTCAGTAACAAGGGGGCTTTTTAAGGAAAAGCCCCCTTGACCCCAAAACCTTTTTGAAAAAAGGGGAATTGGACTAGGGGAAAGACCGAGGACTACCGAAAAACTAAATGGCTGTAGCAAAATTAGTAAAAGTTTTCGCCCGCCTTTTTCAAAAGGCGGTTGGGTCGAGGGCGAATAGCCCTCGTCGACCTCCGAGAGGTCGAAAAGCCTAAGCCGTCACGGAGTCCAGAGGGAACCTCTGGGCGGCACCCGCAGGTGCCGAAATTCTTTTTTTGTACAGTTTGCTATTTCTGCGGACTTTTTCGACACGCTCTAGGAAACTTTTTCCAAAAAGTTTCCTAAATAGAGTAAGCACATTCCGCTGCGCGGAAGTGCGGGCAACGCCCCAATATGATTCATCTGCACTTTGGGCCGCTCGCGATGCGAGCGGTTTTTTTATTTTGCCCTGTTGACCGCAGAGCAAAAAGCAGTTATAATTATACTGTAAGAATACAAAAACGGAGGCAGACATGGCTGGACTTGTGAATATACCATCAGACGTAATGACGGTGCTGACAAGCCTTTTGGAAAAAGGAATACGGGTATATCCCGTCGGCGGCTGTGTACGGGACTCGGTGTCGGGCAGAGAGCCGACAGACTGGGACGCTGCCGCAGAAGCCACGCCTGACGAGCTGATAGCTGCCCTTGGCGGCTTTTCCTACAGCTGCGAGGGGATCAAATACGGCACGGTGCGTATCAAGCTTGACAGGGGAGACATGGAGGTCACCTGCTGCCGCAAAGAGGGAACGTACACCGATTTTCGCCGTCCCGACAGCGTTACATACACAAAGAGCATACGGGATGATCTTGCACGCCGCGATTTCACCGTCAATGCCATGGCGTACGATTTTGAAAAGGATCGCATTATTGATCTATACGGCGGAGCAAAGGACATAAAAAACGGCGTCATCCGCTGCGTAGGCGATCCGCGCCGCCGCTTTGGCGAGGACGCTTTGCGTATACTTCGTGCGCTGCGCTTTGCCTCGACTCTCGGATACATTATTGACGAAGAATGCGACGCCGCTATTCACGAAATGTGCAAAAATCTTGCCGCGCTGTCCGGAGAGCGGGTGCTGTCAGAGCTGAAAAAGCTGCTGTGCGGCGCGAATATTTTGCCTATCCTTCTTGATTACAGCGACGTTATATGCGCCGTTATTCCCGAGCTTGGCAGATCCGTCGGCTTTGATCAGCACAATCCGCACCATATCTACACTGTGTACGAGCACATCGCCCACACCGTAGCGGCGCTGCCTGACGATCCCGTTCTGCGGCTTACAATGCTTTTTCACGATATGGCAAAGCCTTACGTATGCACTGTGGACGACAATGGAATTTTCCATTTTCGCGGACATCCCGAGGAGGGAGCGAAAATGGCAGAGGAAGTGCTGCTACGCCTTAAGGCGGACAGAGAAACAACATCTGCCGTGCGCTTTTACATAACGTACCACGATGTGCGCCCTGCTGCGGACAGAAAAAGCATACACCGCTATATGTGCAAAACGGGCTACGACGGCGCAAAGCAGCTTTTGCATATACGCCGCGCGGATCTTTCGGCGCAGTCACCGGCGTATCACGACGGCTTTGACTACATTGACCGCTGCGAGGAGCTGATAGAAGAGCTTCACCGCGATGGCGCGCCGCTTACGGTATCCGAGCTCGAAATAAACGGAAACGACCTGATAGCTTTGGGCGTTGCCGGGGGACGCGCTGTAGGTGAAATGCTGCAAATGCTGCTGGACGAGGTCATCGATGAACGGGTGAAAAACCATAAAACCGAGCTGACGGCGCGTGCGCGTGTTCTTTTGGAGAAAAAAGACGGCAATAACTAAGTTAAAACTATATACATTTCCACTGTAATGTGATAATATAATACGTAAAGCTGCGGCAGGCCCGCAAATAATATGAAACGGTTTGGACATTAAAATGGCAGACATCAAAAAACTACTTGAAAGCATGACGCTTCGCGAAAAGCTGGCGCAAATGACTCAGCTGGACTCTGTATTCCATAAAGCTCAGGGCAGCATAGAAATGACAGGCCCTCTGCACGAAATGAACATCACTGATGAAGATGTTGCAGCCTGCGGCTCTGTGCTGGGCGGCACAGGCGCCGCATACACAAGAGAGATTCAGGAAAAGCACCTGAAGAACGACAGACTGAAAATACCCGTGCTGTTTATGGCTGACGTTATCCACGGCTATCGCACCACGTTTCCCGTCCCCCTGGCAATGGGCTGCACGTGGGAGCCGGAGCTTATCGAAAAAGCCGCCGCTATAATCGCCAAAGAAGCAGCAGCCTCCGGCGTGCACGTTACTTTTTCTCCCATGGTCGACCTTGTACGCGACCCCAGATGGGGACGCGTTATAGAGTCCACAGGCGAGGACCCCTACCTCAACTCCCTTTTTGCAGCGGCAATGGTGCGCGGGTATCAGGGCAGCGATCTGAAGGACCCCGAGCGCATCGCGGCGTGCGTCAAGCACTTTGCGGCATACGGCGCCGCCGAGGCGGGACGCGACTACAACACCGTAGAGATAGGCGATTACGCCCTGAGAGAATACTATCTCCCCTCATATAAAGCGGCGATAGACGCGGGCGCTTCCATGGTAATGGCTTCCTTCAACTCTCTCAACGGCGTGCCGGCTACTGCCAATCAGTGGCTGCTGCGTAAGGTTCTGCGCGACGAATGGGGCTTCAAGGGCTCTGTTATATCCGACTGGGGCGCTGTGCACGAGCTTGTGGAGCACGGCTTTGCCGAGGACGGCAAGGAAGCTGCCGAGCGTGCCATAGCTGCCGGCATTGACATAGAAATGATGACCTCCGACTACCTGCAATTCGGCGAAAAGCTGGTTGAAGAGGGACTTCTGGACGAAGCGCTTATTGACGAAGCAGTGCTTCGCATTCTTGAATTGAAGGACTCTCTCGGTCTCTTTGAGGATCCCTTCCGCAGCGCAAGCCCCGAGGCTGAGGCTGCGCTGCACGTTTGCCCCGCGCACCGCGAGGCATCAAGAGAGGTTGCAACAAAGTCTATGGTCCTTCTGAAAAACGAAGATCAGACTCTGCCGCTCTCAAAGGACAAAAAGGTTGCCGTTATCGGCCCCTTCGCCGAAGAAAGAAAGATCCTCGGTGCGTGGTGCTGCGCCGGCTGGACAGGCGAGGCTGTGACTCTCGGCGCTGCGCTTGAAGAAAAGCTCGGCAGCGAAGCTGTCACCTGCTGCACTGCCACCGGCTACGAGGGCGAGGAGATCGATATGGACGGCGTTAAAAAGGCTGTTGACGGCGCCGACGTTGTGATCCTTGCACTGGGCGAAACACAGGATCATACAGGCGAGGCGACAAGCCGCGCCGACATCAGACTTCCCGGAAAGCAGGAAGAGCTGGCGCAGGCGGTTTATGCTATGGGCAAGCCCTGCGTTCTTGTACTGTTCAATGGCAGACCGTCAGATGTGAAAGAGGTGTGCGCAGGCGCCGACGCTGTTCTTGAAGCGTGGTTCGGCGGTATTGAAACAGGTCACGCAGCAGCCGATATACTGTTCGGCGACCGTCTGCCCGAGGGCAGACTGACAATGTCCTTCCCCTACGCGGTAGGACAGGTGCCTGTTTACTACAACTGCTACAGAACGGGCAGACCTATTGACAAAGAATTTTCCGATCTGAAGTTTTTGTCACGCTTTATCGACATTCCCAACGCACCCCTGTACCCCTTCGGCTACGGTCTGAATTTCTCACCTGTGAGCTACAGCGAGCCTGTAATATCCACTGTACTTGAAAACGGGGAATGGACTGTATGCGCGACGGTGAAAAACGAGGGCGTGTATCCCGTTCGCGAGACGGTACAGCTTTACATCCGCGATGTTTGCGGAAGCGTAGTACGTCCTGTTAAGGAGCTCAAGGGATATAAGAAGATATCTCTTGAGGCAGGAGAGAGTGCCGAAGTCAGCTTCACCGTAACTAAGGATATGCTGGCGTTTGCACACGCTGACGGCAGCCGCTATGCAGAAAAAGGCGAGTTTTTGGCGTATGTTGCGGCTAACTCCGCCGCGGGAGCCCCCGTTTCCTTCAGGATAAAGTGATATTTGATTTGATTGTATTTATTTGATTTTTATTAAACTTTCTTTTT
Organism: uncultured Lachnospiraceae bacterium; assembly: GCA_964490165.1. Taxonomy (GTDB): domain Bacteria; phylum Bacillota; class Clostridia; order Oscillospirales; family CAG-272; genus Avispirillum. The sequence continues at coordinate 4,204 of CAZBAR010000019.1, forward strand.
TGAGCAAAAAAGAAAGTTACAAAGAAAAATGCTTAAAAGAGGGAGGCTTGCCTCCCTCTTTGAAATTACCCTCCTACTTCCCTGCGGGAAGTATATGTAAGTTTTAATCAAACGATATTGGGGCTATTGACCCCTAACGCTTTGCTGCAAATCTCGTTATGCATCCACGCCCGCAGTTTTACTCAGGCATTGAGCCAAGCTCAATGCAGAGCAGCGCAAGCATATATGCGCTTTAATTTTACTTTGGCGCTGCGGGGGAAGCTACAAGGAAGATAGGATTTTCGTTGAATTATATTTATTTTACTTTTATTAAACTTTCTTTTTGATGTCAAAAAGAAAGTTACAAAGAAAAGGGTATCAAAGAGGGAGGCGTTCGCCTCCCTCTTTGAAATTACCCTCCAACTTCCCTGCGGGAAGTATATGTTAGTATCAATAAAACAATATTGGGGCTATTGACCAACTATCGCTCTGCTGTAAGCCTCGTTATGCTTCCTCCGGAAGCAAAAATGAAAGTGAGATATTTAAGGGAGAAAACGCAGTTGTCTCACACTGCACTTTGCATTAACGGCGGCAAGCCGTTAATGGGGCACAGATCAATGGGACTTACAGTTTTTGCTTTCTATATGATCTGTGCGTTTCTTTTTTCACAAAAAGAAAGCGATAAAAAAAGAAAAATTATTAAATTTTTCCCTTTTCTTTTTCCAAAAAAGTTTCAGACTCCTTGACGGTTGCAAAAACATGGTTTATAATATTATATGTAAAAATATAATTGCGGTTTTTGCGCCTATTTTACAGGTGCGAAGGCGTTGCGAAAGGAATATTATATATGGCAGCAAAGAAAAAAGCGGTGGCGGCTCCTGTTGCTCTGACCAGCCCCGAGGAGAAGAAAAAAGCGCTTGATACCGCTATCTCTCAGATAGAAAAGGCTTACGGCAAGGGAACTGTTATGAAAATGGGCGCAAACTCTAAGCTTAACGTTTCAGCCGTTTCTACAGGCTCTGTCGGCCTTGATATAGCTCTCGGCGTCGGCGGTATACCCAGAGGACGAATCGTTGAGATATACGGTCCCGAATCCTCAGGTAAGACCACCGTTGCACTGCACTGCGTTGCAGAAGTTCAAAAGCTCGGCGGCGAAGCCGCTTACATCGACGCAGAGCACGCTCTCGACCCCGTTTATGCAAAAAATCTCGGCGTAAACATTGACGATCTTCTCGTTTCTCAGCCCGACTCAGGCGAGCAGGGCCTTGAAGTTTGCGAAGCGCTGGTTCGCAGCGGTGCTATCGACATTGTTGTAATCGACTCTGTGGCAGCCCTTGTTCCCCAGCAGGAGATCGAGGGCGATATGGGTGCTTCCCACGTGGGCTTGCAGGCCCGTCTTATGTCTCAGGCACTGCGTAAGCTCTCAGGAACTGTTGCCAAAACAAACTGTATCGTTATATTTATAAACCAGCTGCGTGAAAAGGTAGGCGTTGTTTACGGCAACCCCGAGACCACCACAGGCGGACGTGCTCTGAAATTCTACGCCTCTGTACGAATCGACATCCGCAAGACCGAGGTTCTGAAGGCAGGCAGCGATTCCTACGGTAACAGGGTAAAGTGCAAGATCGTTAAGAACAAGGTAGCCCCCCCTTTTAAGATCGCCGAGTTCGACATTCTCTACGGAAAGGGAATTTCCAAGACAGGCGAAATTCTCGACATGGGCGTTGAATGCGGAGTTATCGAAAAAAGCGGCTCATGGTTCGCATATAATGGCGAGCGTCTCGGTCAGGGACGTGACAACGCGAGAAACACTATTGAATCCGATCCCAATCTGCTTGCGGAGCTTGAGGCAAAGGTCAAGGCGTCAGGCATTCAGGGCGGAACCGAGGGCGACGAGTCCCTCGCCCTTGACGATGACGATCTCGACATCCGTATGATGGATATGGATCTTGACGACGAGCAGTGAAATGCCTCGCCATAACGCTTTCTCACTTTCGCAACATTGAAAACGAAAGGTGCGAGTTTGCCGACGGAGTAAATGTTCTGTGGGGCAGAAACGCGCAGGGAAAATCAAATATGCTGGAAAGCGTTTATTTCTTCGCCAGGGGACGCTCTTTTCGCGGCGCACGCGAAAAGGAAATGATAGCTTTTCAGAAAAAATGCGCCACCATGTCTCTCGATTGCATTCGCGACGGCGATACACGCCCTGTAACGCTTTCGGCGGAACTGCCCGCCGCAGGCAGAAAAACGCTTTACCGCGGCGGCGCTAAGCTTACAGGCATTAAAGAGATGATAGGCTCGTTTCGCGCAGTGCTGTTTTGCCCGGCGCATCTGACGCTGATAGACGGCGGTCCCGCTCTCAGGCGAAGCTTTCTGGATATAGCTCTGTCTCAGCTTTATCCCGCATATATCGACTCTCTCTCCCGCTACAACCGCGCGCTACTTCAGCGCAACTCACTGATAAAAAAGGCTGCCGTTGAAAAGGTGGATCCCTCTCTTTGGGAGATATACGCCGATCAGCTGTCATTTTTCGGTTCAGACATAGCGCAGCGGCGTGCAAAGTATGCCGCTGCGATCGAAAGCTTTGTTGCTGAAATTTTCGGCGAAATGACTGACGGCAGGGAGACCCCCACCCTCAGCTACCGCTCTGTTATGTGCGGCGCGGACGGGGACGGGAATGGAAACGGAAATAGGGAAATAGACAAAAAACGTCTTTACGACGCTCTTATTTCCGATATCGACAGGGAAATACGTTACGGCGCGACCCTTTTCGGCATACACAAGGACGATATTGTTATAAAGCTCAACGGCCGCGACTCAAAGCTTTACGCATCGCAGGGGCAAAAGCGCTCGCTGGCGCTGTCTATGAAGCTTGCCGAGGGCGAAGCGTCAAGATCGGTCACGGGCGAATACCCCGTGTTCCTTCTGGACGATGTGTTAAGCGAGCTTGACGGAGAACGGAGAAGCTTTATTTTATCAAAGCTGCGCTCAAGGCAGATCATCGTGACCTCCTGCGAGCCTGACATATACGCCGGCAACGGCGGTGCGGACAGGCTTATCCACATTGACAGCGGAAAGATAGTTGAAGTCCACGGCTGAAAAAGTCTGCGGCTGAAGATCATTTTTTGAAAAAGGGGCGCATTGTCCCGAAAACATAAGCGGAATTTTATATATACAGCTCGCTCGTCATCCGACCCCCCTGTATATTATTTGCCGCTGCAAAGCGGCGAAATGGAGATTATATATTATGAATTACACACTGACGGCAATTGACGACACCCGAGCCGGAATTTCAGCCGAGATCGTCTGCAATGACACTGACGAAAAAACAATACTTTTATTTAAGCCCTCTGTCTGGACAGAGGAGGGCGTTAAAAAAGGCGAGTGCTTCGATGAAGAGGTAATGGAGCGGCTGCAAAACGCCGCTGTACTCAGCCGCGCGATCGCAAGGGCTGAGGGTATGCTTTCTTCTTCCGACTACAGCAGACAGCGGCTTATTGCTCGCCTTCTTCACTATAATCTGCCGAAGGATATATGTGAAAGAGCCGCTGATTATATGATAGCTCAGGGCTACATAAACGAGGAAGAGCAGACAAAGCGCATCACCAAATTTTTCTGTATAAGAAAGCATTGGGGCAAAAATCGCATTGCCGCAGAGCTTATGGGGCGCGGATACGACCGCAAGGTCATATTTGCCTCTCTTGCAATTATAAGCGACGAAGAATATTACAGCTCTCTTATGTCGTATATTGAAAAAAAATATCCCGAGCCTGCCGAGGACAGAGACGAGGAGCAAAAGCGCATTGCCGCCCTATCCCGTCTCGGCTATTCATTAAGCGAAATCAAGCGCGCGCTGGCAGAAGCAAAAGAGCTGTATGAGGAGACCGTTTGAAAATGACTGATTTGAAGCGTACCAAATATAAAATCGGATTTGTGTCACTCGGCTGCGCAAAAAACCTTTGCGACACCGAGGTCATGCTGCATCATCTTGCAGATGCGGGCTACAATGTGACACCTGAGGAGACAGAAGCAGACGTTGTTATTATCAACACCTGCGCATTTATCGAAAGTGCAAAAAAAGAGTCTATCGACAATATTCTCGACATTGCATGGCTTAAGGAGCACGGAGATCTCACCGGAATCGTCGTTACAGGCTGCCTTGCGGAGAGATACCGCGATCAGATACTGAACGAAATGCCTGAGGTCGACGCGATCGTAGGCGTCGGCGGCATACACAAAATAGTTGACGCTGTCGATTCTGTACTTGAAAACAAGGAAAGCGGAACAAAATACTGCTGCCTTGACGACAAGGAGAGCGCCTGTCTCGGCGGCGACAGAGTAATTACCACAGGCGAGGTCAGCGCATACATAAAGATAGCAGAGGGCTGCAACAACCGCTGCGCCTACTGCGCCATCCCCGGAATACGCGGAAATCTGCGCTCACGCACTATTGAGGACATTGTCGCCGAGGCTGTCGGCCTTGACGAAATGGGAATTCGCGAGCTTGTAGTTATTGCGCAGGATACGACCGTTTACGGCAAGGACATTTACGGCGAATATAAGCTTCCCGAGCTGCTGCGCGCAATTTGCGACGCAACAAAAATCCCCTGGATAAGAATTCTTTACTGCTATCCGGACAAAATAACTGATGAGCTTATTGAAGTTATGAAAAACGAGGACAGGATAGTAAAATATATAGACCTGCCCATTCAGCATATAAGCGACAGAATGCTGAGATCTATGAACCGTCACGGAGACAGCGCCTGCATAAAGGACGCTATCCGCCGGCTGAGAGAGGCTATGCCCGACATCGTTATCCGCACCACGGCTATAGTCGGCTTCCCCGGTGAGACTGAGGAGGACTTTGAGGAGCTTTGCGAGTTTGTAAAAGAAACAAGGTTCCCCCGCTTCGGCGCCTTTACCTACTCACGCGAGGAGGACACCCCTGCCTACAGCTTTGACGGTCAGATAGACGAGCAGGAGAAGCAGGACAGACTTGACATTATTATGAAGTGCCAGCAGCGTGTCAGCGAAGATTACAACAAGGCACTCATCGGTACTGTGTCTCACGTTTTGTGTGAGGGCTTTGATCCTGTTTCAGAGTCATATTTCGGCAGAAGCTACCGCGACGCCGCGGAGATCGACGGCAAGATATGGTTTACCTCCGCACGCCGGGTCAGCGAGGGCGAATTTGTCGACGTAAGGATCACCGAGGCTATGGACTACGATCTTGTAGGAGAAACCGTAGTATAAGCCGATGATAGAAATTACCACTTTGTTCTCCGGCTCCTCCGGAAACAGCACTCTTATAAAAAACGAAAGCACCGCCATTCTTATTGACGCCGGCCGCAACTGCAAAGCAGTATGCGCCGCACTGGCGGAGCTTGGAATGTCGCTGTCTGATATTTCGGCTGTGTTTGTTACCCACGAGCACAGCGACCACATCAGCGCTCTTGACGTGATGATGAAAAAGCACAGGCTTCCCATACACATAACGTCTCTCAGCGCACCGGAGCTTTGCAAAAAGCCTGCCGCGGCTGCCTGTGCAGCCGTTCACAGCGGTCTGTATTACGAGGTGGAGGTCGGCGATCTTTATGTTCGCTCGTTTCCGCTTCCCCACGACAGCGCGGCTCACGTCGGATACACCGTAAGGAGTGCCGACGGCGACAGGGTCGGTCTTGCTACCGATATCGGCCACATTACAGATGAGGCTCTGACTAATCTGACAGGCTGCCGCCTTGCCGTTATCGAGGCAAACCACGATGTTGATATGCTGAAAAACGGCGAGTATCCCTATTATCTGAAGCAGAGAATACTGTCCCCCAGAGGCCACCTCTCCAATGAGAATTCCGCACGGCTGTGTACAGCTGTGGCGGAGGGCGGAGCAGAGAAAATAATGCTTGCTCACCTAAGCGGAGAAAACAATACACCCTCTACCGCCTTTCACACCGTGCGCTCGGCGCTGGACGCCGCAGGCTTTGACGCGGTGGAGATAAAGACCGCCGCTGCTGACTGTATAACGAGGCTTTGATGTTTTATGCTAAAAATAAAATTTATAACCGTAGGCTCGCTGGCTGAACGCCACTGGCGCGATGCCTGCGACGAGTACAAAAAGCGCCTCGGCGCGTCCGCGCGTGTCACCGAGGTACAGCTGAAGGAAGCAAAGCTTCCCTCAGCGCCCTCCGACGCGGAGATAAACGCTGCGCTGGAGGCGGAGGCTGACAAAATACTTGCGGAGATCTCCCCCAGAAGCTGCACCTTTGCGCTGTGTATCGAGGGCAAGCAGTATTCATCATGCGAGCTGGCAGCTATGATCGACACAAAAATGTCAGAGGGGATAAGCGACATAAACTTTATTATCGGCTCGTCGCACGGAATGTCCGACAGAGTAAAGAAGCGCGCCGATGTGCGGCTTTCAATGTCCCGTCTGACTTTTCCCCATCAGCTTGCCCGTGTTATGCTTTACGAAGCAGTGTACAGATGCCTTGAGATAAACAAAGGAACCAAATATCACAAATAGGCTCTGCGGCACATTCCCCATTCACAGAAAACAGGTGAAATAAGGTGAAATAAATTGAAGCTTTCCGAACTGTTCAAAATACATCTTACTAAACGACTTGCAGCCGTACTCGTTACGGTTTTTTGCGTTGTCTTTTTCGGACTGTATTACATCGGAATTTTTGATATTTCATTTATTGACCGCCCGAAAAGCTGGGAGAACAACCTAAGCGAATTCCGGTCGGTGCTTAATAAAAGCTACAAGGTAAGTGCGGATACGACCGAACCTGAGCCGGAGCCGGAGCCTGCTCCCGTCACCACTCCCAACGAACCGGACGACACAGGAAATACCGTCTCTCCTGCTCCTGCACCTGAGCCGCAGGTATTTAATTTTGAATCCGTGGCATCTCTGAAGGAGGCTGGCTATTACCTTACCAACAAGACTTTTGACCAGAGCTGCGTGTTTGCCGTTCTTGAAACACAGTTTCCTCTGCCTTCATCTCTCTCATATTCCTCTGCGAGCTATGAAAAAGAGGTGTTCACCGAATACGAGGACGGACGCGAGACCACGCGCGAGGTGGTTGATGCCACCCGCGACAGATATGCCCTTGAAATGTATATGGGCTACATTATTTATGACGACGTGGGCACGCTGTATCTTCTGAACACAAACGGCGAGATAATGTCGAGATACGACAGCTCATTTCTTCCCGCCTACACAAGAGATAACGAAGGACGTCCTTTGTTTTACAAAAAAACAAAAGTCAAACTGAACTATCCCACGGATAAGGGACCTGCCGACGAAAACGGCAACAGCGAATGGATATCTTACGACGAGCTCACCGTCGACGGCAAGGAATATTACTATTTGTCTCCGAACGGACAATATTTTCTGAGATCCGATTACAACGACATTACCGACAACCGCGGACTTTATTTTGACTATCCCTCATACTACGGCACTTCTGACAGCCGCACCGGTCGGTACTGTATGAACTATACAAAGCTGTTTACATCATCAGACGGCAAGACCGTGCTTCAGAATCTTCCACGATGGGTCTACAGCGACCGAAAGCTGCAGCTGGGAGAGCTCAGCTTTGACCGCTTCGGTAAAAACCTTGACCCTGCCGGAGGGGACGACCTTGAAACAATGTTTCCGTATACGATGGCATATAACTATCGCGAAAACTATGCGACCGTAATGTGCGACATCAAATGGGACTACTACCACAACAAGAAAAATGAGGACGGAACCACTGAAAGCGAATACGTTGAGGTCACCTCTAATGAAATGCGTATTGTGGATAAACGGGGACAGGTCATGTTCGACTCGCGCAAAAACTATTTCAGCGAGCTGAACTGGACTGCAAACGAGCGCTTTGTAGAGCCGCTTTCCCGATATATAGACTCTCTGGGCAGCTATTACTTTGACCACGGCTACACACGTATGAGAATACAGAGCTACGACCGCTACTATTTTACTGACCTTAACTCTATGTTTATAGTGTCTGATGAGGATGTGCTTGTAAATCCCAGAGGCGAGCACTTCCACCTGCCCTCAGGCTACCGTCTTGTTTCATATTCCGACGGTATAATGCTTTTGGAAAAAGACGGACTTTACGGCTATATGAACACTGCGGGCGTGTGGATAAGAACGCCTGATATGAAATACGCCGCTCCGTTTTTGGAGGGTGTGGCTGTTTGCACCGATGCTAACGGCTTCTACGGCGTTATCGGACGCAGCGGGAATATTCTCATCCCATTTTCCTACAGCTATATTTCCAATATATCGAGCGGAACGCTTTGTGCGTATTCTAATTCCAAAAGCTGGAAGATATTCCAAAAATTAACTACCGGCTGACAACGCAGGAGACTTTATCACAGTATGAACCAATATGAATTTGATGTTATAGTTGTTGGTGCGGGACACGCAGGCGTTGAGGCGGCTCTTGCCACCTCGCGCTGCGGTCTGCGCACCGCTCTTTTTACCATAAGCCTTGACGCTGTGGCAAATATGCCGTGCAATCCGTCTGTGGGCGGCAGCGGAAAGGGACATCTTGTGTTTGAGATTGATGCCCTCGGCGGTGAAATGGGCTATGCAGCCGACTGCGCAACTATGCAGTCGCGCACCCTCAACACAGGCAAGGGCGCTGCGGTGCAGTCAAAGCGGGTGCAGGCTGATCGCCGAAAATACACCGCCATTATGAAGCACACAGTTGAGTCTCAGAATGATCTGTGCCTTATACAGGGCGAGGTCACTGATATTCTTGTAGAGACTGCCGGCAAAGCGCAGCGCGTATGCGGAGTTATCGCCTCTCCCGGCGGAGAATACAGCGCACGCGCCGTTATAATTTCCACAGGTACATACCTCGGCGGTCTTACCCACACAGGTGATGTTCGACGCCATTCCGGACCGGACGGACTTCTCAGCGCCGAGGGACTTACAGCCAGCCTTGAAAAATACGGCGTGCGGACTATGCGCTTTAAGACGGGAACGCCGCCGCGCATTCACAGAGACACCATTGACTTTAACGCGCTGGAGATCCAGTACGGCGAGGATCATATAACTCCTTTTTCCGTAAGAACCGACAGCGAAAAGCTCAATTCTATCGAACAGGTGCCCTGCCACATAGCGTATACAAATGAGACGACTCATAGTATCATACGTTCAAATCTCCACCGCTCACCCCTGTACTCAGGTCAGATACACGGCGTGGGCCCCCGTTACTGCCCGTCCATTGAGGATAAGGTAGTGAGATTTTCCGACAAAGAGCGACACCAGCTGTTTGTCGAGCCCATGGGCGAGAACAACGACGAAATATACCTGCAGGGCTTTTCATCATCGCTCCCCGCTGATGTCCAGTATAATATGCTGCGCAGCATCCGCGGATTTGAGGAAGCACGGATCATGCGCTACGCCTATGCTATTGAATATGACTGCGCTGACCCCACACAGCTGTATCCCACACTTGAATTCAAGTGTGTAGAGGGTCTGTACGGCGCAGGTCAGTTTAACGGCTCATCAGGCTATGAAGAAGCCGCGGCACAGGGCATTGTTGCCGGAATCAACGCCGCCGCAAAGCTCCAGTGCAGAGAGCCTATGATACTTCCCAGATATTCCTCATACACAGGCACACTTATTGACGACCTTGTGACAAAGGGAACCGCCGAGCCGTACAGAATTATGACAAGCCGCTCGGAATACAGACTTCTTCTCAGGCAGGACAACACCGACAGACGGCTGTGCGATTACGGCAGACGGGCAGGTCTTATAGATGATGAGCGCTACGCTGCATATCTTGACAAACACCGCCGCGTTGACGATGAGATCGCAAGGCTTGCAAAAACTACCGTGTCTCCCTTAACAGCAAATCCCGTTCTTACCGAAATGGGGCAGGCGGAGCTTAAATCGGGCGCAAAGCTTGCCGATCTGCTTCGCAGACCTGCAGTTTCTTACGGCGATCTGGCAGTTATGGATCATAACAGACCTGAGCTTTCAAGAGCTGAAATTGAAACTGTTGAGGCGGAGATAAAATATGAGGGATATATTTCCAGACAGCTGGCAGAAGCAAAAAAGCAGAAAAAGCTGGAAGCCAGGCTGCTGCCGGCGGATATTGACTACACGCAGATAAAGGGTCTGCGCCTCGAAGCCGCACAAAAGCTTCAGGCAATACGCCCTGCATCATTGGGACAGGCTGCGCGTATATCAGGCGTAAACCCTGCGGATATATCAGTGCTGGTAATTTATTTGTCAATGAACGGCAAGCAGGACAAGGAGCAATAAATGTTTCACGTGAAAACGTTTCACGTGAAAAATGTTTCACGTGAAACAAATACAACACAACGGAGAAAATAATGGCTAAATACAGAAAAAACAGAGTTGACGACGCTGTTACTATGGAAATGGCGTCTATCATCAGAGAAATAAAAGATCCCCGTGTTTCCAACGCGCTTATAACTGTAACAGGCGCGGATGTTACCGCGGATTTCAAGTATGCTAAAATATTCTATTCTATTCTCGGTGCGGATGACGATGCTGAGGCAAAGAAAGAGATCTCAAGAGGACTGCGCAGCGCTGCGGGCTTTGTCAGAGGTCAGCTTGCGCACAGACTCAATCTCCGCATAACTCCTGAGCTTACTTTTATAGAGGACGAGTCTATGAAGCGCGGAGTTGAAATAGCAGCAAAGATCAACGCTCTCGAATTTACAGACGACGAAGAAAACGAGGATACATCAGAAAATGCTTAGACCGCGAATGCTCAACAGAGACAAGGTTTGCGAAAAGCTTAAAACGCTTGCAAAAGAGAAGAAAAAGCTGCTTATCGTTAGCCACAAAAACCCCGATGCCGATACAATAGGCAGTGCTTTCGCGCTCAAAATGATATATGAGGGCTTGGGCGGCAGCGCAAAATGCGTTTGCGAATCTGACGCACAGGATTATCTGTATTTTCTTTATTCAGGTCAGGCGACCGTCAATTACCGCGTAAATGACGATGTACGGCACGATGCCATATGCTCCGTTGACGTTGCGTCACGCGCGCAGCTCGGCAGACTTGACTTTCTTGCGGATAAATTTGATTTTATGATAGATCATCATATTTCAGGCGAGCCCTTTGCGCCGTACTGGACGGATTATGACGCGTCCGCCTGCTCGGAGCTGATAACAAAGATATACAAAAAGCTTGTTCTTGAGGGATGTATCAAAAAAAATCCCGATATAGCAAGACGCTTATATGCGGGTATCTCAGCGGACTGCGGATCCTTTAAGTTTTCGAACACCACGCCCGAAACTCATATGCTTGCGGCATCTCTGCTTGATGAAATATCCAAGGCAAATGACGGAAAGCTCAGCGCGTCCGATATTGCGCGGGCATTATATGACAACAAAACAAAGGACGAGCTGCTTGCTACAAAGGTCACTATAGAAAAAATGCACTTCATCTGCGACGACAGATTAGCGTATGCTGTCATTACCCTTGACGATATGAAAGCGGCAGGAATTGCCGCTGACAGCTTCGGCGGCAGTATAGGAACTCTTCGCTGCGTGAACACAGTTATGGCGGCATTTATAATTAAGCAGCAAAAGGACAAAAAGACGTACAGAGTTTCTACACGCTCCAACAGCGATATAAACGTCTCGGAGATATGCGCGCGCTTCGGCGGCGGCGGTCACATTAAGGCGAGCGGTGCGACCATCACAGCCGACAGTCCCGAAGAAGCGGAAAAAATAATGGTGGCGGCATTTCAAGAAGCAATAGAAAAGTACATTGATAAGGATAAAAAATGAGTCGTAGGAACAATTCGGATATAGCTACGGGAGTTATAGTTATAAACAAGCACGAAGGTGTAACAAGTCACCGTATCGTGCAGATACTTCGCAGAATGTTCAACACGTCACGCGTAGGTCATACAGGCACTCTTGACCCCATGGCGACGGGAGTTTTGCCAATACTCATCGGCAGAGCAGTGAAGGCATCGGATTTTCTCGTAGCCGAGGATAAGGAGTACATAGCCGAAATGACACTGGGCTATACCACCGATACCGAGGACAGCACAGGCGAGATTCTTACACGGTGCGAAAATATTCCCGCAGAGGACGCGGTGCGTGCGGCAATAGGCAGCTTTGTGGGTGACATTATGCAAACGCCCCCAATGTACAGCGCCATAAAGGTCGGGGGTCAAAAGCTTGTTGACATCGCGCGCAGCGGCGGAACAGTTGAGCGAAAAGCGCGCCCCGTTACAATCAAGTCAATAGACACCGAAAAGCTGTCCGATACGGTGTATCGAATGAAGGTGTGCTGTTCAAAGGGCACATATATACGCACACTTTGCAAGGATATCGGTGAAAAGCTCGGATGCGGAGCGGTCATGAGCGCGCTTTGCAGAACAAAAAGCGGAAGCTTTACTATTGAAAACGCACACACAATAGAGGAGCTGGAGGCTCTGAGAATAGAGGAAAGGGCAGCGCTGGTATCGCCTACGGAAAGCCTTTTTACAGACCTTGACGAGATCAACATAAACGATTTTTACACAAAGCTGATAAAAGGCGGTACGGAGCTGTATCAAAAGAAGCTTGGTACTGCATTTGAAGATGGTGCGTATATTCGAATACGACACAACAATAGTTTTATAGCTCTGGGGCAGGTAAAAGAATGCAAAGACGGCTCCGCAGTAAAACCGGTGAAGCTGTTTGAGCTTTAAGCCGGAATCAGAAGGGGAAATGATATGCTTATCGATATTTTGAAGAGATCCAGAAGTGTGCGCTCGTTCAAAGATAAAAATGTTTCACGTGAAACACTTTTATCTTTTGTAGAAGCGTGCAGGTACACACCGTCAACGGCAAATTTGCAGGCATTGAAGTTTTCCGTTGTCACAGACAAAAAAGACTGCGAAGATATTTTCGCAGCCACAAAATGGGCAGGGTATATTAAGGATGAACAGATACCGCCGTCAGGACACGAGCCCGCGGCATATATCGTAATATACAACGATACTTCGATAGCCCCGAACACTGAGTTGTTTTTCAAGGACACAGGCATTGCCGCGCAGACAATAATGCTGCTTGCCGCCGAAAGCGGTCTGGGCGGATGTATGATAGGCTCGTTTGACGGCGCTGCGGTGAAGAAAGTAACCGGAGCAGGGGAGGAGCTTGAAGTTACGCTGGTGCTGGCTCTGGGATATCCTGATGAAGAGCCGGTGATAGTAGATTATGAAGGAGATATAAAATACTATCGTGAAAACGGAATTCACTACGTTCCCAAACGCAGCGTTGATGAGATTTTAGTTTAATAATATTATTTTGATATTATCTGTTTTTTATCGCCTTCTTTTTGTGAAAAAAGCACAGATCATATAGAGATCAAAAACTGTAAGTGCTCTTGATCTGTGCCCCATTAACGGCTTGCCGCCGTTAATGCAAAGTGAAGTGGGAGAAAACCAAGTTTTTCTCCCTTAAAAATTCCTTTTTCCTTTTACTTCACTGCGTGAAGTATATATTAGTTTTTAGCAAACAATATTGAGGCTATTGCCCCCTAATGCTTTGTACTAAACCTTGCTATGCTTCTCCCTTTGGAGAAGCAATAGAAAGAATGGGATTTCAAAGGGAAAGGAATTCTTTCCGTTCCCTTTGATGTCTTTTTCTTTGTAACTTTCTTTTTTACATAAAAAAAGAAAGTTAAGAAAAAACACTATTTAGCCTTATTCTTTACCTTATCCCAATACAATTTTGCAGTTTGTTCAGTTTTGTTGTTTCCAAACTTGTAGTATTGTACATTTTTAATATCATCAGGCAGATATTGCTGCTCTATCCAATCGTTAGGATAATCGTGCGGATACACATACCCCTTAAACAAAGGACTTTTCAGATGAGCAGGAATATTAACCCCTTTACCCATACGGATATCCTCTGCCGCCGCATTCAGTGCACTGTATGCAGTATTTGACTTCGGAGCAGTTGCCAGCATTACCGCCGCATTTGCAAGAGGTATTCGTGCCTCGGGCAAACCAAGCGCCTTTGCGCTTTCAACACAAGCATAGGTTATAGCAGCTGCCATAGGATATGCCGCACCGATATCCTCTGACGCAATGACAAGCAGCCGCCGACAGGGAGACAGAATATCTCCCCCCTCCAAAAGCTTTGCAAGGTAAAACACCGCCGCGTCAGGATCGCTTCCCCGTATGGACTTTTGCAAACACGACAAAAGATCATAATGCACATCACCGTCGCGGTCAAAATTCCCCGCCATACTGTCAGGCGTCAAAGCTTCAACGTCCTCCCGTGTGACCTCGCCGTCGCAGATTCCCGCCACACAGTCAAGCATAGTAAGAGCGCGGCGCACGTCCCCGGCTGAACACGACGCAATATACCGAAGCGCTTCGTCAGATGCACCCGCCTTGCATATCTCACCGGCAGCGCGGCGAAGCAGAGGCATCATATCAGCGGCACTCACAGGCTTGAACTCAAACACCGAGCAGCGTGACAAAAGCGCGTCATATATATAATAGTAAGGATTTTCCGTAGTGGAAGCGATAAGCGTAATTCTGCCGTCCTCAAGATATTCCAGCAGCGATTGCTGCTGTTTTTTATTGAAATACTGTATCTCGTCCAGATACAAAAGTATACCGTTCTGACCGAAAACTCCCTCGGTTTCGGCGGCGATCTCCTTTATATCGGAAAGTGACGCAGTTGTGGCGTTAAGGCGGCGCAGCTCCATACCGGACGCTGCTGCAATAATAGACGCACAAGTGGTCTTGCCCGTTCCGGGAGGGCCGAAAAATATCATACTTGTAATATGTCCGCTCTCGCACATACGGCGCAAGATCCCGCGCTCACCTACAAGGTGGCGCTGACCGCAAACCCCGTCAAAATCAACGGGTCTCATTTTGTCCGCACACGGCTGATTATACGACATCTTTGCCCTCCTTCTTCCTTCTTCATTGCCTGTATACGTCTTTTCTTATTTTATACATTTTTCTATACTTATCTGTATACCATCTCGGAACACAGATTCTGAAACCGTCATAATATTCCAATGCAGCTTTGCATCTTTTTATCATTCTGTTTATATCTTCCTGCCCGAATTTTTCTGCCCAAGCTATAGAAAAAAGCGATGCGTGAGCTACATAAACAGAATGCGTTTTCCAAAATGATACGGGAATCTCATCATTAAAATATGAATCTATCTGTCCGATACAATACAAAATACTAAGCTCTGCTCCAAAGCTATCAAGCTTATAAAATTCCTCATAAGGGTCGCCGACTTCCCATCTGTTAAAATCTATTACTCCAATATTGCCATCGTCCATATAGATCAGATTCCCCGGATGAAAGTCGCCGTGTAAATATACAGACTTTTCTTTCCGGAGCTGATCTATATTCTCTTTAACATACTGTACGGCAAAGTCATCTCCGGAAATTCTGACATCAGATCCCTCATATCTTGATAACTGTGCAAGCTTTTTTGCCTTTTTATCATTATCAGAAATATCTTTTTCATCAATAGGTTCAATAGGTATAGAATGAATCTTTTTTAGTATTGCTCCTGCTTGCCGCCCAAGCAGATACTGTTCTTTTTCAGAAAGAGTCGGCAATACTTCTTCTAAATCTTTGCCCTCGACCCAGGTAAGAAGCATATAAACATTCTCGCCGCTGTTACATATTCCAAATTCAACAGGCAGAGACATTTTTATTTCAAGCTCAGAATATTTTTGGATTATTTCGTATTCCTTCTTCTTGACATCGTATTGCTCTATATCAGATAATCTAAGAAGTAATTTTTCTCCGTCTTTGGTTTTCACCAGATACTTTTTATCTCGCGACCATCCTTTAGAAACAGGTTCGACAAAATCCCAATTTATACTTGATTTAATATCAAAATACATATTTCTTCTACTTTATTCTACCTTACGCTATAACATCAAATCATAAAACCACTTCATCAATTCAACAATTCATCAATTCATCCTTACGCTTTTCAACCTGTCTCATTATATGCCCGATATTTCCGTCACCGGCATACTGCGTTGTGTCAAAAAAATTCTTGTCAAGTTCAGACCAATACAATTCATTTTCATCTCCGCGAGCCTCTACGGGCTTGTTTAATTTTCCAAAATAAACTTCGAGACAGAAACCGTCAAGGAAATATGTAATGTCCATTAAGTGCGAAAGAACAATATCGTTTCGAGTTATAGCCGTCTCCTCTTCAAGCTCTCTGTATGCCGCGTCGATCCCGCTCTCGTTTTTCTCTATTTTTCCGCCTACAAAATTGGATAATCCCTTATAAGGATCTTTTCTTCTTTTGCACATCAGCATTCTGTCGGCGCTGTCATTAAAAACAACTATCGCATTGTAACCTTTCATTTCCGTTCGCCCCTTCCATATATACACGTCTCCGTCTTTGTAAATTTTACCACATAAAACTTCTATATTCAATATGTTTTATTAAAATGCACATTTTACCCCATCGCGCATCTATTTGCTTGACAATTTTCAAAATTAGGACTATAATATTATTTTAGATGATTATTACCTTTCGGGCACTGCCCGAAAACGGCACGTGACGATGAAAGGAACAAATGTAAATGAGTACAGATCTTATCGAGGCAATAGAAAGATCCCAAAACTCAATGTCAAAGGGACATAAACGAATTGCGGCATATATAACAAAGCATTGTGAAAAAGCCGCTTATATGACAGCATCCCGCCTCGGCGAACAGGCAGGAGTATCTGAGTCAACAGTAGTACGGTTTGCAATAGAGCTCGGCTTTGAGGGATATCCCGGACTGCACCGGGCAATGCAGGAGACCCTGAGAAAAAGACTTACGGGCGTTCAGCGTCTTGAGGTGGCAAATACACGCTTCGGCGGTGAGGGCAAGGTACTTGACTCCGTGCTCACAGCCGACGCCGAGAGAATTACATCTACCCTTGAATCTATTGACAGAAAAGCATTTGACGACGCCGTTGAGGCTATCCTTTCAGCAAATAAAATATACATTATAGGTATGCGCTCATCATTTTCGCTGGCGGAATTTTTTGACTACAATCTCAGTCTTATTTTTCCCAATGTCAGCCTTGTAAGAAATGCAGGCGGCAGCGAGACATTTGAGCATCTTATACATATACACAGCGGAGATACGGTCATTGCCATCAGCTTCCCCCGCTATTCCAACCGCATAATCAACGCCGTAGATTTTGCAAAGGCTTCCGGCGCAAAGGTAATTTCCATAACAGACAGTAAGACCTCGCCCATTGCCCAGGGAGTATACGCAGCACTGTATGCAAAAAGCGATATGGCGTCCTTCGCCGACTCCCTTGTAGCTCCCCTTTCCATTATAAACGCACTGCTTGCCGCTATCGGTATGAAGAAAAAAGATGAAGTGGCTGCGACACTGTCGCACCTTGAGGCAGTTTGGGACGAGTACAACGTATACGATAAAAGCTCGGGCAAAAAAGTCTGAAAATTCTGAAAATAAGGTTAAACAAAAATCGGCAGTATGCCGTTTTCAGACACAATTTGTGCCTCCATTTCGCCTGCGGCGAAACCGACACAAATTCAAAGAAAGGCATGGCCTTAATAATGACAGAAAATATAAAATCTTCGGGAATTGCAGTTGTAGGCGGCGGCGCCGCGGGAATGATGGCGGCAGCTGCCGCACTTGAAGCAGGCTGCAAAGTAACTGTTTTCGAGCCGAACAAAACGACCGGCAGAAAGGTTCGCATAACAGGTAAGGGCAGATGTAACGTTACCAACAACTGTGCCCCTGAGGAAATACTGAGAAACATCACCCGAAATTCTAAATTTTTATACAGCGCAGTTTATAAATTTACTCCGGCTGACGTTATGGAGTATTTTGAAGGTCTCGGCGTTCCCCTTAAAACCGAGCGCGGCAGGCGCGTTTTTCCCGTATCGGACAGAGCGCACGATATTGCCGACTCTCTTGATGACCACGTGCGCAGCCTGGGCGGCATTGTCCGCCGCGAGCGCGTAGAGGATATTATTATTGAAGACGGCTCTGCCGTGGGAGTCCGCACCCAAACGGGCGATCACTTTTTCAAGGCGGTGATCCTTGCCACAGGCGGCGTCTCGTATCCCCTTACAGGCTCAACGGGAGACGGTCACCGTATGGCAGAAAAAGCGGGACTTGACGTTACTGCTCTTTCACCATCACTTGTTCCCGTTGTGTGCAAGGAGCATACCGCAGAAATGATGGGACTTTCCCTCAGAAATGTAAAGCTGTCGGTATATCTGGGTGAAAAATGCGTGTCAAGCGAGCAGGGAGAAGCGCTGTTCACCCATTTCGGCGTCAGCGGTCCTCTTGTTTTGTCCGCCTCCTCACATATGCAAAAGGGCGATATTCGGAATTACCGTTTGGAGTTTGATCTGAAGCCTGCGCTTGACGAAGCCACGCTTGACCGGCGGCTTATATCTGATCTTTCAAAATATGCGGCAAGAGATTTTATAAATTCGCTTTCCGACCTGCTGCCGTCAAAGCTCATAGAAGATGTGGTAAAACGAACGGGCATCCCGCCCCATAAAAAAAGCGGAGAGATAAGCAAGGCAGAGCGTTCGGCGCTGCTTAATACCTTAAAGCATTATACACTCACACCCGTTTCGTTCAGATCAATAGATGAAGCTATCATCACCTGCGGCGGCGTTTCGGTTAAAGAAATAGCTCCTTCCACAATGATGTCAAAAAAGATCCCGGGGCTGTTTTTCGCAGGCGAGATCATCGATGTTGACGCCTATACAGGCGGTTATAATTTGCAGATCGCCTGGAGTACGGGAAGTCTGGCGGGGAAATCCGCAGCTGAGTACGAAAAGCTTTGAGTAAAGCTTTATTTAGAAACTTTTTTATTTAACGGTTTTTTTGATTAGTTAATGTTATTTACCGCTTTCTTTTTGTGAAAAAAGAAAGCTAGAAAGAAAATCATTCAAGGGAGACAACTGCGTTTTCTCCCTTGAAAATCCCTTTTTCCTTATAGCTTCCGGGGGAAGCATAACGAGGTTTACAGCAAAGCGTTAGTGGTCAATAGCCCCAATATTGTTTGATAGATACTAACACATACTTCCCGCAGGGAAGTCAGAGGGAGTTTTCCAAGAGGGATACATCCCTCTTGGATACCCTTTTCTTTGTAACTTTCTTTTGGGTAGCAAAAGAAAGTTTGAAAAAAGAAAAAGAAAAAACAAAAAACAAAAACCTAAAAGGATATACAATTATGAGTATCAGAATTGCCATAGACGGCCCCAGCGGCAGCGGTAAAAGCACCCTCGCAAAAAACATTGCCAAGTCCTTGGGACTTGTTTACGTCGACACCGGCGCTTTGTACCGCGCAGTCGGACTTTTAGCAGCCCGCAACGGTATAGCTATCGACGAAGCAGCCCGTGTTACAAAGCTTCTGCCGTCAACAGACATATCTATTCGCTACATTCAGGGAACACAGAGAGTTTTTCTCACCACGGAAGACGTGTCGGAGCTTATCCGTACACCTGAAATATCTATGTATGCATCGGCTGTTTCGGCAGTCCCCGCAGTTCGTAAATTTCTTCTGGAAATACAGAAAAAGATCGTAAGCGAAGGCAACGTAGTTATGGACGGCAGAGACATCGGCACCGTAATAATGCCCGACGCCGACGTAAAGCTGTTCATGGAAACAAACGCGGAAACAAGAGCACTTCGACGCTATGAGGAGCTTCGCGAAAGAGGCGATACCTCTACAAAGGAAGAGGTCCTGCGCGATATGATAAGACGCGACAAAAACGATGAGAGCCGCTCGGTAGCCCCCCTTGTACCTGCCGACGACGCTATATTCCTCGATAACTCCGGTATGGAGCCTGAGGAGACCCTCGCAGCCGCACTTAAGATCATTAAAGAAAAGCTTAGCAGAACTCTTTAATTCAAGACCCCCGGATCGGAGGCAGAATGTATTATGGGTAAAAATAAAGAAAAAGCATACGGAATAATTATTCTTGTCATAATATGCTGTATTATTATGGCATTGGTCGAAACAGTAATTGAACCGGTATATTTTGTTAAATCAGCAATAAAGGTTACAGTTTTCTTATTATTTCCGCTGATATTTGCAAAAGCAGTAAAGCTTAAATTATTCGATAATTCTTTTGCGCTGGACAAGAAAAGCTTAATAAGATTATTGCTGCTCGGTTCTTTTATATACGCAGCAATAATCGGATTGTATGCTCTTACAAAAAATATCTTTGACTATTCATCATTAGTTGACTCTCTTTCGACAGATCAAAAGGTTGACAGCAGCAGTTTTATATGGATCGCCTTGTATATTTCTTTTTGCAACTCATTTTTAGAGGAATTTTTATTCCGCTTAATTTCATTTATTAAATTATCTGAATTCACAGGCAAAAAAACAGCGTACATATTCAGCTCGGTCATATTTGCCGTTTACCATATAGCAATGATCGGAACGTCCTTCCCGCTGCCGCTGCTGTTTTTGGCTTTAATAGGATTAGCTGCCGGCGGGTTTATTTTTGACTATGTAGATGAAAAAAATAATAAGATCTATAATTCGTGGATAATTCATATGTTTGCGGATTTTGCACTCATGACAATATGGTATATCCATATTTAGAAATTCTCCCCGAAAAGCTTGACCAAAGCTTTAAGCCATGCGCCGTTTCTATTCTGCAGATCAGACTTTATGTACCGTTATTTCATGCTAAAATTCACTTAAAAATGGAGATTTTTTATGTCCGCATACAGTACAGTATATAAACTTATCGCCCGCCCCATCAGGGCAATGTTCAGAGTAAAAACTCACGGAACCGAAAAAATACCCGAAAACGGCGGTTATCTCATATGCTCAAATCATACCAGCCTCTGGGACGTATTTGTGATTTCCGTTTCTCTCAAGCGTCAGGTAATGTATATGGCTAAAAAAGAGCTGTTTTCCATACCTGTCTTGGGAAAAATCATAAGCGCGCTGGGAGCATATCCAGTAAATCGCGGCAACGCCGACATCAGCGCTATCAAAAAAACCGTTTCTCTTCTGGAAGACGGAAATATTGTGGGCGTTTTTCCTCAAGGCACACGCTACCCCGGCAAGGAGCTCAGAGAAACCGAGGTGCACCACGGCGTAGGTCTTATAGCCTACAGGGCAAAATGCGGAGTTATACCCGTTTACATAAAGTCAAAGAAAAAGCAGGTAAGACCGTTCAGAAAGGCTGAAATATTTGTGGGCGATCCCATAGAATATTCCGGGCTCGGCTTTACCGACGGAGGTATGAAAGAATACTCCGCTGCTGCCGAAACGATATTTGATAAGATATGCACTATCGCCGAGTCTGTATCCGATGATAACTGTAAGGAAATAAAATAATGAAGATAACTGTTGCAGATAACGCCGGATTTTGCTTTGGTGTTCGCCGGGCGACCGATGCGGCTGAGGCAGCTGCAAAAGGCGACGGCGCCATATATACTCTGGGCAGGCTTATACACAACGACGGCTATATTGAAGGACTTCGCAAAAAAGGCGTTGATGAAATATCGGCAGATGATATTGACGGTATTTGCAGCCGCGCTGAGAAAGGCGAGAAAATAACAGTCATAATCCGCGCCCACGGCGAAACGGCGGATAACCTTTTGCGCCTTTCGGCGCTTTCGGAAAAATGCGATAATTTTACTCTCCTTGACTGCACCTGTCCGTATGTAAATAAGGTACGTAAGATCGCAGGCGAAAATTCGGGCGACGGAAAGCTGTTTATCCTTATAGGAGCCGCCGAGCATCCTGAGGTGCGCGGAATAATGAGCTGCTGCAAGGGCGACGGCCTTGTTTTCGCGTCAGCAGCAGAGCTGGAAAGATGGGCAAATGAGGAAGGAAAGGAAAAAACAGGAAATATTCAGGTCTCAATTGCTGCTCAAACAACACAAAAATTGTCTGAATGGAAAAAATGTTTAGAAATTATCAAAAAACTATGTACAAATGCTTTAATTTTTGATACAATATGTGGTGTTACCGAAAAAAGACAGACTGAAGCAGAAAAACTGGCTGCCGGAAGTGACGCGGTGATCGTTATAGGAAGCCGCGGCAGCTCCAACACAGTCAAATTGTATGAGATATGCAAATCCAAATGTGAAAATACATTTCTTTGCGAAAACTCAAATTCTTTGGGAAGCATTGATGTTTCCCACTGTAACACATTATCAATTACTGCCGGCGCATCAACGCCGTTCAGTGTAATACAGGAGGTAAAACAACTAATGAGCACAGAAACAGAAAACTTTGCTGAGCTGCTCGAGCAGACCATGAAAACAATAAATCCAGGAGATATCGTCGTCGGTGTTGTTACATCGATTTCACAGAATGAGATCACTCTTGATCTCGGCGCTAAGACAACCGGCGTTATAGTACACGACAAGCTTACCGACGATCCCCAGGCTAAGCTGGGCGATATGTTCAAGGTCGGCGACGAGGTAAAGGCTAAGGTAATCAGAGTAAGCGATATCGAGGGTATCGCAGTTCTCGACAAGCTTCGCGTAGATGCTGACACCAACTGGTTCGACATCGTTGCAAAGTACGAAGCTGGCGAGGTCGTAGAGGGCAAGATCGTTGAGTGCGTTAAGGGCGGACTTATCATTTCCGTAAACTCCGTTCGCGTATTCATCCCCGCATCTCTCTCCGGCGTTGCAAAGAGCGCAGGTCCTGAGGCACTTCAGGCACTTGTAGGCACAACACAGAAGGTCAAGATCATTGAGATCAAGGAAGACCGCAAGAGAGCATTCGCATCTATCCGCGCCGTTGTTGCTGAAGAGCGCAAGGCACGCGAGGAGGCATTCTGGGCACAGGTCGAGATCGGTCAGATCTACGAGGGTCCCGTTAAGAGCCTTACAAACTACGGTGCATTTGTAGATCTCGGCGGCGTAGACGGTATGGTACATACCAGCGAGCTTTCATGGAGACGCATCCGTCATCCTTCGGAGGTCGTAAATGTAGGCGATGTTATCAAGGTTTACGTTAAGGGTCTTGACAAGGAAAAGGGAAGAATTTCTCTCGGCTATAAGACCGAGGATATGGATCCCTGGTACATCTTCAACGAAAAGTACAGCGTTGGCGATACTGCAAGCGTTAAAATCGTATCTCTCATGCCCTTCGGTGCATTTGCAGAGGTAGTTCCCGGCGCTGACGGTCTTATCCACATCAGCCAGATCGCAGATCATAAGATCGCTGCTCCCGCAGACGTTCTCAAGGTAGGCGACGTAGTTGATGCAAAAATCACCGCTATCGACGACGAAAACCGTAAGATCAGCCTTTCTATCCGCGCACTTCTTGAAGAAGCTAAGGCAGAAGAGGAAGCAGGCGACACAGAGGACGCTGAAAACGACGAAGTAGTATATTCTACTGATGACGCTGAGTAATCAGACTTCCCTCCGCAGCATAATGCTGCGGAGGGATTTTTTTGTTTTGGGGTAATCGTAAAAAACAACTCACTGCAGCAGAAAAATTAAATATCTGTAAATTGAATAAAAAAGGCTCCTCTGTGTAAGGGGAGGCAGAAGATTTCAGCACCTTCGGGTGCCTGACCAAGTACTTCCCGCCTACGGCGGGAAGTATATGTTAGTATCAATCAAATAATATTGGGGCCTATGTGGCTCCCTCTTTGAGGGAGCTGGCGCCGAAGGCGACTGAAGGAGTAAAAAACATAAACTCTAATTAAACACTCCTTCCGTCTCGGCTTCGCCGCAGTTGCATAGCAACTGCTCACCTCCCTCGAAGAGGGAGGCAATAGACCCCTTAATGCTCTGCTTTTCAAACTTTCTTTTGCTACCCAAAAGAAAGTTACAAAGAAAAGGGTATCCAAGAGGGAGGTATCCCTCTTGGATATCTCCCTCTGCGCTTCTCCCAAGGGAGAAGCATACGTTAGTATCAAGCAAATGATATTGGGGCTTTTGACCAACTATCGCTCTGCTGTAAACCTCGCTATGCTTCCCCCGGAAGCAAAAGAAAGAATGGGATTTCAAAGGGAAAGGAATTCTTTCCGTTCCCTTTGAAGCATTTTTCTTTGTAACTTTCTTTTTTGCTCAAAAAAGAAAGTTTGAAAAAAGAAAAAATAACTTTTTCGGTTATTTAACTGCTGACATTCAGTATCCCACTCTCATAAACGGATTTTATAATCTATAAAATCCGTTTATTCGATTTTAAGGGCGATTACTTCAAATTCCGCACTTTCAAGTGTACTTCAGCTAAAACACCGTATAGTGAAAAAAACACACTGTCACCATAAAAAATAAGGCATAAACTAATTTCAAACTATTGAAAATCCAACACCGATATGTTATAATTTATAAGAGATATTATATATATATGTAAGGACGGTAAATATCAATGGACGGCACACCTCAAAGCGAGCTTATTATGTTTCAAAAAGCAATATTTGAAACTCTCAGACATAATTCCGAAGGTAAGCTTTCACAAATTGCTTTCGAGCTGTGGTTTTCCGATATTCACCTTGTATCACTTACCGGAAGCAAAGTAGTTATTGCAACAGGCAAGGAAGCCGTGAAAAAAGTCATTTTGGAAAAATACAAGGACTTCTTTTTCAACGGCGTTCACGAAGCTCTGGGCTTTGACTGTGAAATAAATCTGATCTACGACGGAATGGACATCTCCTCTGAAAATCTTGCAGGCATCGGCGGCGCTCAGATCTCCGAAGAAACCAGCGAGGAATATAACTCCGAGGACTGGAATACGGAGGATGACGGCAGTGAGGTCGTGGGCGATGACGAAGAAGTCGAATTTACGAATATGAACGGCTTTATTTCCGGTTTTACTTTTGATAACTTCATTGTAGGCTCTTCAAACCAAATGGCTTATGTGTGCGGTCAGGCAGTTTCTAACGATCCCGGAGGAAGCCATGGATATAACCCCCTGTTTATATACGGTCCCAGCGGTCTGGGTAAGACCCACCTTATGTACGCCATTGCAAACGCCATACATAAGAATTATCCCGAAAAGAAAATAATCTGCATCAAAAGCGAAGATTTCCTTAACGAAATGCTCAGCTGTATGGGAAGCAAAAAAATGGCGCGCTTCAGAGCAAAGTACAGAAACACCGATGTTCTGATGCTGGACGACGTGCAGTTTATTTCCGGTAAGGTCTCTACCCAGCTGGAATTTTTCCATACCTTTGACGCTCTGAGAGAGGCAAATAAGCAGATTGTTCTTACCAGTGACCGTCCTCCGAAAGAAATGTACACTCTTGAGGAGCGCATTCAGACCCGCTTCACTCAGGGTATGATAATTGACGTTCAGCCTCCGGAATATGAGCTGCGTCTGGCTATTCTTATGAAAAAGGCGGAGCGCGAAAACCTCAATGTTCCCACAGATGTAATAACCTTTCTTGCGGAAAAGCTTAATTCAAATGTACGTGAGATCGAGGGAGCTATTAAAAAGATCAGCGCGGTTTCACTGCTCAAGGGTATTCCTATCACGCTGGATATGGTCAAGACCTCAATTCCCGAATATTTCAGGGAAAATAAGCCTGTCGGCGAAACAGTAAACAGCGTTTTCGAGGTAACAGCAAGAAAATACGACGTAACCGTTGAAGAAATTCTCGGTAAAAGCAGAACAAAGAATATTCAGACGGCGCGAAATGTTGCAATGTATGTGCTGAAAACAGTTCTCGGTCTTTCTCTGCAGGCTATAGGCAGAATGATGAATCGCGATTATTCCACAGTTCACTCAAATATCGGCGGTATTGAAGCAAAAATGAGCGTCGATGACAAGCTTAACAACGAGATCCTTGAGATCATCGCCGAGGTAAAGAGATAAAGTGATAAAGTGAAAAAAGGAAAAATACCTGAGACGATACACTTTTTCAAAACCTGCGGATAAAGTTTTCAACATAGTTTTCAAAAACCGTTGAAAACTATGTTGAAATAAAGCTGAATCAGGAAATATTTCCCCTATTTCCCGAGCCTTGTCCGATTGAAAAAAGTTTTCAACAGGGTTTTGAAAATTAAAAAACAAAAGACGTTTTCCGATGCAGAATTGAAAAAGTATTATACGGTTTTCAATATTGAAAAAGCTTTGAAATACAAATTTTCCGAAAAAAAGCGTATAAAACGAAAAATTTCATTTTTTCCGGATCTTTTTCAGATCTTTTCAAAAATGTTTCAATTCATTTTCAAAGCTGCAAAATTGAAAATCAAGTCAAAAAATCCCTTTAGATACAAGGGTATACAGACTTTTCAACAGTTTCAAATACCCCTACTTCTACTACTATTAAATTATAATTAAATTATATTATACTAAATTACCGTAAACGGAGAAAAACGGAGAATAACGACATGAAAGTTATATTTGACAGAGATACACTTCTTACAGCACTTACTCCGGCCGCGTCCATTGCGCCCGGCAAAAATACAATAGCTTCAATAGAGGGAATTCTTTTTGAATGTCCCGGTGACGAGCAGGGTATGTGCCGCATCACCTCATACGATATGGAAAAGGGTCTGAGAACTTCAATAGAAGCCAAAATTATGAGCGAGGGCAGCTTCATAATAAACAGTCAGAATATCTTACAGATAGTAAGAAGTATGCCTCAGGGCGAGATCACTATAGATATAGATGAGAAGAACCGCGCAAAAATAACAGGCGGACAGAGCTTCTTTGAGATAAACTCAATTCCCGGCGAAAATTTCCCGTCACTGCCTCTTTTGTCAGGCGACAGAAATTACACAATGCCGCAGTATGTTTTCAGAAGCATTATATCAAAAACTGCTTTTGCTATTGCGCAGAATTCTCAAAAGCCAATATTTAACGGTGTGTATTTCAATATCGAGGGCGGCGTTATGAAATGCGTAGGCTGCGACAGCGTAAAGCTGGGTCTTGCAGAATATGAGCTGGACTCTGATGCGCCTGACGCTTCGTTTATCGTTCCCGGCAAGATACTTACGGAGCTTACCAGAATGATACACGACACCGAAGATGATATAACTGTCTCTCTTGCAAGAAAGCACGTTATTTTCAGAGTTGGGGAGTACACCTATTTTTCACGTCTTATTGACGGAGAGTACATCAATTATAAGCGCGTTATTCCCGAAAGCTTTGAGAAAACTGCGTATATAAATACGAAAGGCTTTGCAAAGGCTATCGAGAGAGCGTCCATAGTAACAGAGGATAAGCTGGGCGGCAGCTCGGCAAAGACTTACGTAAAGCTTGAATTTGAAGAAAATGTGCTTAAAATTTCGTCAGTGTCCACAGGAGGCAGCGTGTACGAGGAGCTGCCTGTGGCTATGACAGGCGGAGAGCTTATAATCGGCTTCAACTGCCGCTATCTTTTCGAGATACTCAAGGCTGCGGACGATACAGAGACTGTTTGTATGAAGATGAACGGACCTCTTATGGGCATATGCATTGAGGCTGCCGAGGGCGGAGAAGAAGATGAGAAAAAGAAAGATCCTGTGAGGTATACGTTCTTTCTCATGCCTACGAGAATGAACGGCAGATAAGAATTATCTGCCGTTGGGAGAAACTTCGGTTTTCCCGGATTTCTTTTGATTTATTGTTTTTTCTTTCTCTTTCTCTTTTTTCAAACTTTCTTTTGCTACCCAAAAGAAAGTTACAAAGAAAAGGGTATCAAAGAGGGATACATCCCTCTTTGAAATCTTCCTCTGCGCTTCTCCCAAGGGAGAAGCACACGTTAGTATCTATCAAACAATATTGGGGCAATAGACCCCTAACGCTCTGCTGTAAATCTCGTTATGCTTCCTCCGGAAGCAAAAAGGAAAAAAGGATTTTTAAGGGAAAAAACGCAGTTTGTTCCCTTAAAAGATTTTTCTTGCCAAGCATTCTTTTTTTCTCAAAAAAGAATGCGGAAAATAAAACAACTCCTAAAAAGAAAGCGATACCTAGTAAGCTATGTTTTTACACTTAGGCGGGAGCATTTCGGTCAGAAAAAAAGATATAATAGCAATGCTTGATATAGATGACGGTTCAATAAGCCGAATAACAAAAGACTTTTTAAGCCGTGCCGAGCATGAGGGGAAAGTAATACTTACCGGCACCGACCTCCCCAAGTCGGTCATTCTGACCGACGACGGACAGGGCGGAACCTGGGTCATATTCTCCCATATATCGGCGAAAAGCCTTGCAGGCAGGGCATAAATATAATTATAGCTATATAACATCGGCAAATACGGCATTATGCCGTATTTGCAGCTGTCTGAATTTTATAAAGCTCAGACAAAAGAAAGGAATGGTATAAATAATGTCGGACAACGTAACAACACAGGTATATGACGAAAATCAGATACAGGTGCTTGAGGGACTGGAGGCAGTAAGAAAACGCCCCGGAATGTACATAGGTACAACGTCTCTCGGAGGCTTGCATCATCTGGTTTACGAGATCGTGGACAACTCAATAGATGAGGCCATGGCAGGTCACTGTGATAAGATCGAGGTTACAATAATGGCCGACGGCTCTATTGCCGTACAGGACAACGGACGCGGCGTTCCCAGCCAGGTACATCACAAAATGGGCATACCTACTCTGGAGGTAGTATTCACCATACTCCACGCGGGCGGTAAGTTCGGCGGTCAGGGCTATAAGATCTCCGGCGGTCTGCACGGCGTTGGTGCGTCTGTAGTAAACGCTTTGTCCGAGTGGATGGAGGTCGACAACTGCTACGAGGGCAAGCGCTATACAATGCGCTTCGAAAAGGGCAAGACTGTCCGTCCCTTTAAGTGCGAGGGCGACTGCGGCGACCGCCACGGTCTTTATGTCCGTTTTATGCCTGACAACACAATATTTGAGGATATAAATTTTGATTACGAGGTCCTTCTCAGAAGAATGCGCGAGCAGACCTTCCTTAACGCAGGCGTGCGCATTGCTATCAAAGATGAGCGCGAGGGTCACTGCGATTCCGAGGGCAAGCAGTGGGAAGAGGACCTTATGTACGAGGGCGGTATAAGATCCTTTGTCGAGTATCTCAATGAAAATAAACACTGCGAGCTTATCCACCGCGACGTTATTTATATGAAAGTCGAAAAGGGCGATATTACCGCGGAAGTGGCAATGCAGTACAATGATTCTTTTAATGAAGTAATTGTTACATTTGCTAATAATATGTCAACTATTGACGGCGGTACTCACGAGGTAGGCTTCAAGTCTGCGCTTACAAGAGCTGTCAACGACTATGCAAAGAAGAATAATATAATCAAAGCCAGCGACAAAGCGCTCAGCGGTGAGGACTGCCGCGAGGGACTTTGCGCAGTCGTATCGGTAAAGCTGCCCGACGCACAGTTTGAATCACAGACAAAGGCGAAGCTGGGCAATTCTGAGGTTCGCGGAATCGTAGACAATATCGTTTCCAAAAAGCTTGAGGAGTATTTTGAAGAAAATCCCGTAACGGCAAAGCTTATAATAGAAAAATCTCTTGCGGCAAACCGTGCAAGAGAGGCGGCGAGAAAGGCAAGAGAGCTTACAAGGCGCAAAAATGTGCTTGAAGGCTCCACTCTTCCCGGAAAGCTGGCTGACTGCAACGACAGGAGAGTTGAGCTTACAGAAGTGTATCTTGTAGAGGGAGACTCTGCGGGAGGAAGCGCAAAGGGCGCGCGCGACAGCCGGTATCAGGCGGTCCTTCCCCTGCGCGGTAAGGTTCTGAACGTTGAAAAATCGCGTCTTGACAAGGTCTACAGCAACCCGTCCATAACGCCTATAATTCAGGCGCTCGGCTGCGGTATCGGAGACGAATTTGACATAGCAAAGCTGAGATACGGAAAGATAATCATTATGGCGGATGCGGACGTTGACGGCGCGCACATCAGCGTGCTTCTTCTCACATTCTTTTTCCGTCATATGAGACAGCTTATTGAGGACGGTCACGTATATCTTGCACAGCCGCCCCTTTATAAGGTGTACAAGGGCAAGCAGCAGGAATATGCCTTCAGTGATGAGGAGCGCGACGAGATAATTGCCCGTATGGGAGGAAAAGCGGAAGCGGAGCGCTACAAAGGTCTTGGTGAGATGGACAAGGAGCAGCTTTGGGAGACTACAATGGACCCTGAAACAAGAACTCTGCTTCGTGTTGACATTAACGACGCCGTTGCCTGCGACGAGGCGTTTTCACTGCTCATGGGCGATCAGGTAGAGCCGAGACGCGAGTTTATTGAGAAAAACGCAAGATTTGCGGAAAACATAGATATCTGATGAAAATTATTACCGTAACACTTAATCCGTGTATCGACATAAATTATAAAACAGACAAGCCCTTTGAGGCAGGCGCGCTTAATCGTGTTCCCGCACCGTCGGTGTCCTACAACGGCAAGGGAATAAACGTATCAAGACTGCTTTCAAAAATGGGTGAGGAGTCAACGGCGCTGATGATCGGCGACGCCGGCGGAGAGGCTGAAAAAGCGCTGCGCAGCGAGGGACTTAATGTAATGTCCGTCTCAGCGCAAGGTGTTCTTCGGCGCAACACGTCCATTCTGGACGGGTGCGGAAAAGAAACGCAGATAAATGAGCCAGGAATGACGGTAACTGACAGCGTAATTAAGGAATTTACAGGGATTTTCAAGTCGGAGCTTAACTGCGACGACAAAAAGATAGTTGCGCTGTGCGGCAGTGTGCCTCCCGGTGTTGACAAGGGCATATACAGAAAGCTTTGCACTATTGCGAAAAACAGCGGCGCGTATGTTATTCTGGACTGTGACGGCGAGGCGCTGAAGGCGGGGCTTGAAGCCACGCCCGATCTTATAAAGCCGAACAAGGAAGAATTTGAAGCGCTTGCAGGGGTGTCTATTCAGGGCAGCGGCGAAGCGCTCCGCATTGATGCGGTGCGAGCCGCTCTGGAATTCTGCCGTAACGAGGGCAGCGCCGTGCTCTGCACGCTCGGCTCAGAGGGCAGTGTTTTTGCAGGGCCCGAGGGCAGCTATATGTGCGAGGCGAGAAAGGCTGACATAAAGACCTTTAAGGGTGCGGGTGACAGCTATCTTGCGGCTTTTATCTTCGAGCACATTGTGTGCGAGAAGGACTGCGATATGGCTATGATGCTTGCGTCCTCTGCCGCGTCAAGATATCTTAGTGAGTAAAACGGCAATGAGCCTCCGGCGGCTTAGCCCCTTTTTTGAAAAAAAGGGGCTAAGAACACCAAAAAACTTTTAAATAGAATATTTTATTTGAAATTTTTTGAAAGTCTCGGAAACTTTTTTCTAAAAAAGTTTCTGAGTGGGGTAAGCACATTCCGCTGCGCGAAAGTGCGGGCAATGCCCCAATATGATAATATAACTACAATTCTAAAGCGGGGAAAATACTGTGGAAGAAAACAAGAATATTGAGTTTCCTAATCAGAAAATAACGCCTGTTGATATGGACAAGAAGGTCAGAAAGTCCTTTCTTGAATATTCAATGTCCGTTATTATAAGCCGTGCGCTGCCAGATGTGCGCGACGGTATGAAGCCCGGTCAGAGGCGAATTCTGTACGCAATGTACGAGGACAATCTGACATATGACAAGCCTTTCCGCAAGTCTGCGACTACTGTCGGTGACGTTCTCGGCCGTTATCATCCTCACGGTGACTCGGCTGTTTACGGCTCAATGGTACGTATGGCGCAGGACTTTTCTCTGCGCTATCCTCTGATCGAGGGTCACGGCAACTTCGGCTCTGTGGACGGTGACGGCGCGGCTGCTTACCGTTATACCGAGGCGAGACTGTCAAAGCTTTCGGGCGAAATGATGCGCGACATCGAAAAAGAAGTCGTTGAGTTTATGCCCAACTTTGATAACCGCCGCCGCGAGCCTACAGTTCTGCCTGCGCGCTTTCCCAACCTGCTTGTAAACGGAAGCGTCGGCATAGCGGTCGGTATGGCGACAAATATCCCCCCTCACAATATGAGCGAGGTTATTGACGGTACTGTTTATCTCATGGAGCATCCCGACGCCACTGTAGACGAGCTTATGCACTTTATAAAGGGACCTGATTTCCCCACATCTGCAACGATCTACGGTCTCAGCGGTATCCGTCAGGCATACGAGACAGGACGCGGACGCGTTATGGTACGCGCCAAGGCTAATATCGAAGAGGACAAGCATCGCATCGTTATAACCGAGATACCTTATCAGGTAAATAAATCAATGCTTGTAAAAGCAATTGCTGCCCTCCACCACGAAAAGCGCGTTGAGGGTATAACGGGGCTGAGAGACGAATCAGGCAGAGCGGGTATGCGCATCGTTATTGACTGTAAGCGCGATGCAAATATGGAGGTGATCCTCAACCAGCTCTATAAATACAGCCAGCTTCAGGATACCTGCGCCATAAATATGCTGGCGCTGAAAAACGGAGAGCCGAAGGTATTGCCCCTGAAGGATATTCTTCAGTCTTACATAGAGCATCAGGAGGACGTTATTGTCCGCCGTACTGAGTTTGATCTCAAGCGCGCTCTGCACGAGGCTCATATTTTTGAGGGATACAAAATAGCTATCGACAATATCGACGAGGTCATTTCCATAATCAGAAAAAGCCCCGATACTCCCACGGCTAAAATAAACCTTATGGAGCGCTTTAAGGGCGACGGCACGGCTGACGCCGATATCGGTACAAGAGAAGGACTTATTGCTTTTGCATCCAGCGACAACGCAGGTCTTTCCGACGAGCAGGCGCAGGCAATAGTAGCCATGCCTCTCGGACGTCTTTCAGGTCTTGAAAGACAGAAGATAGAAGAAAAGCTTGCCGAGCTTGAAGCAAAGGTCGTTGAGCTTCGCGGTATCCTTACCGACGAGGACAAGGTGAAGTCTATAATCAAGGACGAAATGCTTGAAATACGCCGTAAGTTCGGCGACGAGAGAAAAACTGAGATCGTTGAAGCTCATGATGAGATAGATCTTGAGGATCTTATTGAGCGTCACTCCTGTGTTATTACAATGACAGGCGCAGGCTATGTAAAGCGCCAGAGAGTAAGCGAGTACAACGCTCAGGGCCGCGGTGCACAGGGCAAGAGCGGACTTTCAATGAAGGACGAGGACGTAACAGAGCGTCTTATCGTTGCAGACAGCCACTCACTTTTGCTTATGTTTACAAACAAGGGCAAAATATTTGCTAAAAAGGCGTACCGCATTCCGGAGGCGTCAAGAGGTGCCAAGGGCTCTAATATCGTAAATATTATAGATATTGAAAGCGACGAAAAGGTAACTGCTATAGTTCCCGTACATGGATTTGAAGCGGATAAGTTCCTCATAATGGTCACAAAGAAGGGAGTTATCAAGAAAACTCCTCTTTCCGAGTACGAGTACCAGCGCAAGGGCGGTAAGATCGCCATTAACCTTGATGATGACGACGAGCTTATCTTTGCCGATGTTTCCGACGGAACAAAGGACGTATTTATTGCAACTCATATGGGTCGCGGCTCCCGCTACAGCGAAAACGACGTTCGTATCGTGGGCAGAACAAGCCGCGGCGTAACTGCTATAAAGTTTAAGTTTGACGGCGACTTTGTTATCGGCGCAGCGCTTATCAATAACGATCCTCAGTGGATAGCTGAAAATATGCTTGTCACCGTAACTGAAAACGGTCAGGGCAAGCGCTGCTCATTTGACTGCTTCAGCAGAATGAAGCGTCCCAACACAGGCGTATACTGTCACGATGTTGAAAAGGCGGGCGCGCCCGTTGCAGGCATCGCTATCGCAACGGATAACGAGGACCTTGTTATGATAACCGCCAGCGGTATCATCAAGCGTATCAGAGTTGAAGATATAAGAGTTATCAGCGCGACGAAGTCAAAGGGCGTAAGAGTTATGAACGTTGCCGAGGATACACAGATAGTTTCACTTGCGGTCGCAGGTCAGGAGGCAAAGGATATTCCCGAAGAAGAAATGGTCGGCGATGTGCCTTCGGACGACGGGCTTATGAATATCAGCGAGGACGCGGATATTGCACCTGTTCAGGCTGACGGGGACGGTGACATAGAGTGAGACGTATAATTGCTTCGGCTCTCACCGCAGTATTGCTTTTGGTTGGCGTTATGCTTTCATCCTGTTCAGTGGATTATACCGAGGACGAGATAAAGGAGGCTGCCGCTGCCCTGATAGATGCCTCCTATGAGGTAAACGAAATATATTTCGGCAAGGGTCTGCCCGTAGCCGAGGAGGACAGCGAAGAGGTAAAGGAGTTTACTGCGGGACTTGACGTTGATATTGCTGCGGTAAACTATATTCCCGTCACCGGTGAGTGCAGGTACGACACTATAGATCAGCTCAAGAAGCTTGCATCAAAGGTGTACAGCGAGGATTACTGTCAGTATCTCTGGAAAATGGCGTTTGAGGGACTTTCCACTGAGGACGATCAGTCAGTTGTATATGCGCGTTATATGACTGATTACTTCGGCAGACTGACTGTGCGCTCCGATATCTGCGAAACAGGCGCAGAGCTTACAAGAACCTATGACACGGAGAATATAAAAGTAGATAAAATGAAAAAGGACGAGGCGACGGTAACGCTTCAGTCCTATGTAGACGGAAAAGAGGATATCGCTATAAGCTTTGTTCTGAAAAGAGAAGCAGACGGATGGCGCCTTGACCAGCCGACGTATTGAGTTGAAAAAGGAGACAGGGGACGAGATTTGGAGTGCTTTTTAAGGAAAAGCACCCCCAGACCCCCGAAAACCTTTTTGGATAAAAGGAAAAAGAAAAAAGAAAGTATGCTATGGCAAATTACCAAAAGTTTTTGTCAAGCTCTTCCGACGAAGCAAAAACTCCCATAGACCGTAACGGTCTATGGGAGTTTTTGTTTCTCAGAAGAAATAACAGGGAACGACGTTTGCTACGGAGAACTGCTTTATAGCTTCTTCGTCAACCGTGATATCGTCCAGATATTCAGCCAGCTTATCGTTAAATGCCTTGTTTGCGGCGTTGCCGTAAAATGTGTTACTGCCCTCGGTGGGGAAGAAGTCCTTGTATTCGCTGCTGTTCCATGCACCGTCTGCAAGGGGCAGCTTTTGGATAATACACGTGCCGAGGTCGCTTTTTACCGTGGTAATGGCATAGTCCTCAAGTCCCGTTGCCGCCGCAACTAGCTGATAATACAGCGCCTCGCTGTAGGACGCCGCAGCGGTGTAATAGTAGTCCTGTCTGTCGCCCAGCTCGTCGCAGTCCTTATATACGGCTGCAAAATCCTCGCCTGCATTAAGTCGCTCAACGGCACTGTTTATAGTCGCGGTCTTTTCGGCAAGGGTCTCGCTGTCCAGATCCTCAGTTTTGTAATAGCCGTCGTCGCCGGTGACCATTTTTCCGTCTTCATCAGTGACGTAGCGGTATGCGTCGTTCACGTAGATCATATTAAAATGAACGTAATTCGCCTTGTAAAATTCTTCAAGAGCGTCGGTGTCCAGCGCTTCTGTGCCGTTTTCGCCGTACAAATAGTCGTAAACATGAGATATCTTTGCTTCATCGCGGTATATCTGCTCAAGGATCTTAAGATTTACGCCGTAAGCGCCGAGAATAGAGTTCATCATATTTTTAGAGCCGTCGGCGCGTTCTTTGATAAGGTCGGTAATGTAATCGGAAATACTGGATTTTTCATCGCTTGTGAGAGAAAGTCCGTAATCGTCAAAAAGCTTCATTGCCACAAGTGTAGTTTTTATATCATCCAGTATAATGTCGTCAAAATACCGGGCAGCGGTAACACCGTCCTTTATTTCGCTCTGCCAGTATTCGTCTGTGTTGTTCACGTCATCGTACGTGTAAATGTACTCGCCCTTGCAGCTGCTTGCCCAGTACTGGTACATAGCTGCGGTGACTTCATGTCCGTCGAGAGACATAACGACGGGGGTGCTGTCACCGCAGGAAAACATAAGAAGTGCTGAAAGCAGCATTGATACCGCTAAAACAGCGGAAGTTAGTTTTGTTTTCATTTCTTGTTCCTTTATATTTATTTTTTACGTTCTTTAATATTATTTTTTATTTTTTTCAAACTTTCTTTTGCTACCCAAAAGAAAGTTACAAAGAAAAGGGTATCCAAGAGGGAGGTATCCCTCTTGGAAAACTTCCTCTGACTTCCCTGCGGGAAGTACACGTTAGTTTCAAGCAGACAATATTGGGGCTATAGTCCCCTAATGCTTTGTACTAAATCTCGTTATGCTTCCTCCGGAAGCTGAAAGGAAAGTGGGATATTCAAGGGAGAAAACGTAGTTGTCTCCCTTGAATGATTTTCTTTCGAGCTTTCTTTTTTCACAAAAAGAAAGCGATAAATATAAATAAATTAAGATAAATTAAAGAGATAATAAGTCAAACTTACTCGCAATAAGCCGCAATATAATCGGTCAGAAAATCTGCCGCCAGATCAGCGCTGCGAACGCCTTTTTGCCGACGCAAAACTATTGCGGCTGGACTTCCGGGCACTACCCTCAGCGCCCCCCTGTATTTTGCCGAAAGAGCAGATACAGCGCTCAGATTCGGCGCTGACGTCGTAAACAGAATGTCCTTTTCTCTTTCTTCTACCTTGGATATCCCGACCGTAATGCCAAGCCCCCGCACAAGTGCTATCCTGCACAGGTTCATAGCGGCAGTGGGCGGATCGCCGAAGCGGTCGCACAGCTCGTCTATCATATCGGAGAAATCCTCCTCGCATTGTATGCGCGCGATCTTTTTGTACATCTCCATACGCTGGGCGCTGTCGCGGATGTAGCTTTTGCCGAGGTTTGCATCAGCCTTCATAACTACCGAGCAGTCCCGGCGTTCCTTTTTCTCCTCGCCCTTTTCCTCAAGCACCGCCTCTTCCAAAAGCTTTATGTACATATCATATCCGACGGCTTCCATGTGTCCGTGCTGCTGCGAGCCGAGAAGATTGCCCGCACCGCGTATCTCAAGGTCGCGCAGCGCTATTTTGAAGCCCGCGCCGAAAGCCGCATATTCTTTCATAGCGCGCAGTCTCTTGTCTGCCACCTCGGAAAGCTGCTTCATTTTCGGATACGTAAAATACGCATAGGCTCGCCTGCTGCTTCGTCCTACTCTTCCTCGTATCTGATGCAGCTGAGACAGTCCGAAGCGGTCGGCGTTTTCAATTATCAGGGTGTTTGCGTTAGGTATGTCAACGCCTGTTTCAATAATGGTGGTGCATATGAGAACGTCTATCTCGCCGCGCACCATTTCAGCCCAGATATCCTCCATTTCCTCTCTGTCCATTCGTCCGTGGGCAACCGCCACTCTGACTTCAGGTATGGTCTTTGATATCTTTGCGCTGAGAGTGTACAGATATTCAATGTTGTTATTAAGGTAAAAGACCTGACCGCCGCGCCGCTTTTCGCGCCTTATAGCCTCGGCGATAATAGCGTCGTCGTGCTCCATAACATAGGTCTGAACGGGAGAGCGCAGTCCCGGCACATCGTCAAGCACGCTCATATCCATAATACCGCCCATTGCCATATTTAGCGTTCGGGGTATGGGGGTGGCGGTAAGAGTCAGCATATCCGCACCGATGGCGATCTCCTTAAGGCGTTCCTTTTGCGCAACGCCGAAGCGTTGCTCCTCGTCTATTATAACAAGTCCGAGATCGTGAAATTCTATGTCCTGGGAAATAATTCTGTGAGTGCCGATGATAATGTCCGTCTCCCCGCGGCGAAGCCGTCTCAGCGATGCAGTCTGCTGTGCCTTGGTTCTGAAGCGGGACAGCATATCTATTGAAACCGGAAAGCCTCTGAAACGGCTCAGTGCCGTCTGATAGTGCTGATATGCAAGAATAGTTGTGGGCACAAGTATCGCTACCTGCTTGCCGCCGTTTACCGCCTTGAAGGCAGCACGCATTGCAACCTCCGTTTTGCCGTAGCCTACGTCTCCGCACACAATGCGCTCCATAGGATATTCCGCCTCCATATCGCGGCGGATGTCGTCTATAGCGGAAAGCTGACTGTCTGTCTCCTCATATTCAAAGGCGGCGGCAAACTGAGCCGACATATCGTCGTCCTCCGGGTACGCTATGCCGCGGGCGCGCCGGCGTCTGGCGTAAAGCTCTATAAGCTCCTTTGCCATTTCCCTGGCGCTGGCGGAAGCCTTGCTTTTTGCCCGCGTCCAGTCCGTGCCGCCCATTTTTGAAAGCTTAACGGCGCCGTCGCTGCCGGCTCCGATATATTTCGACACCATATCAAGCTGGTCGACCGGCAAAAACAGCTGATCCGTACCGGCGTATTTTATTTTAACGTAGTCTCTCTCGCTGCCGTCCACAGTGAGCGTCTCGATACCCAGAAACTGACCTACGCCGTATGCCTCGTGCACCACAAAATCGCCTGCCTCAAGGTCGCTGTAGGACATAATGCTCTGGGTCTTTTTCTTGTACTTCTTTCCGCGCGCGAGCTTTCGCTGCCCGGCACTCTGGCGAAGCGTGCCTGAATAGTCAAGAAAAGCAAAGCGCTCGCTTATAAGCTCAAAGCCGTCGCCTCCTCCGCCGTACAGCAGTGCGACAGGGGGCTTTTTGCCCTTGCCCTCAAAAAAGGCTGTGCCGTCGGAGCAAAGGGCAGCGCTGTAACCCTCGTCAAGAAGCGACCTTGCCATTTCAGCCGCCTCTGTCTCATTGGTAAGCAGCAGCGCTACGCGGTAAGAAGAGTCAACGTATTTTTCAAGATCCTCCAGCATAAGCGTTGTGTTGCCGCCGTAAGGGGGGATATGACGTGTCTGAAAATTGAACTCCGCGCCGACGGTAAGTCCCGGATGGCTGCGCGCAAAGGGGTCAAGCAGCACGGAGGGCATAACGCCAAGCGCCGTTTCGATCCGCGTATACGGGTTTATGTAAAGTCCCTTTTGACGGGGCAGCTCGCCCGACTCTGCAATATCCGCAACGGTTTGCAGGGTGAGCTGCTCGGCAGCAAGAGCGCGCTCGCGCACCGCCGCAGAGTCGCTTAAAATGCACAGACCGTCAAAATAGTCAAAAAAGCAGTCGGCATCGGGATACACCGTGGGGAGATACTTGTCGGCAAAGCTTATGTCAGCAGAGCTTTTTAGCTGCGCCGTCTCGCTCATAAGTATTTCCAGCGCGTGCATATCGGCGTCGTTGTCCTTTGTCAGCTGACGCAGCTGCTTTGAGCAAAGGGCAGCCACTGCCTCACGTCTGTCCGCCGTCATTATGACTTCGTGTGCAGGGGGAACAAGCACCGAACCGTAAACAGTGTCAGTAAAGCGCTGGCTTGCCGGATCAAAATTGCCCATTCGGTCTATCTCGTCGCCGAAAAGCTCAATACGCAGGGGAGAGTCGGCAGGGGGGAATATGTCAACGATTCCGCCGCGCACCGCAAACTGCCCCGCACCCTCTACCAGCTCTACTCTTGAATATCCGCCGTCGATAAGGGAAGCCGTAAGTCTGTCAAGGTCAAGAGGTCTGTCGGGATCAATTTTATAGCTGAGATGTATAAGCTCTTCAGGAGAGACTGTTATTTGCAGCGTTGCCTCGGCAGTGGCGCAGATAACGAAGCTCTCATCTGAAAAAAGCATCTCCGAAAGCACCAAAAGCCGCCTGTGTTCCCAATCACGGGAGGCGGTGGTAATGTTAAAATTATAATCTCTGGCGGGATAGTGCAGAGCCTTCACGCCGATGTCGGAAAGTCTTGCCGCCTCGTCGGCAGCGTCCTTTTCCGAAGAAAACAGGATAAGCACGCGCCTTGATGCTGCGACCTCGTCGTCGGCAAGTGCTTCAAGAAACAGAGGCGATGCGCCCTCGCACAGTCCCGTAACGCAGAACGGCCGCTGAGAGGCGCGGTTTCTTGCAGTCCTCAGTGCATCCTCCAGCGCTCTGTATTCCTTACTTTCTTTTATGACTTCAAGAAGAAGTTTTTCGTTGTTCATAGCTGTATCGGTGAGAGTCCTTTCACTCTTTGGGCTTCATTCCGTTAAAGCGTCCCATAGCCTCGTCTGTCTTGCCGTTTATTATAAGCTCTACGGCGTCAAAGCAGGCTTCAAAGCAGGGGCGCATCACTTCAAGCTTTTCTTTTGTAAGACGTCCCAGCACCCAGTCCTTCATATCGGCGCCGTCGGGCTTTTTGCCTACTCCGATGCGAATGCGGGGGAATTTGTCGTCCTCAAGCTGATAGATTATATCTCTGAGTCCGCGCTGTCCGCCGTCGCTTCCGCCGGGACGGATTCTCATATGCCCTGTTTCAAAGTTAACATCGTCGCTGATAACTATGATATTTTTTGCGGGGATATGATAATACGCCGCAGCGTCGCGCACCGCTCTGCCGGAATTGTTCATATAGGTCAGCGGCTTCATAAGCAGCACCTGATGTCCGCCTATAACGGCGGTCTCTGTCAGCGAGTCAAAGCGTGAGCGGCGGCACTGTGTGTTCAGGCGTGAGCAAATAAAGTCCATTGCTATAAAGCCGGCATTGTGCCGCGTTGCGGCGTAGTCCTCGCCGGGGTTTCCCAGTCCTGCAACAATATATTCGGGCGCGCCGGGCGCGGTTTCGTCTTGTTTTTTTGAAATTTTCTTAAACAGTTCAAAGATATCTGCCATGGTAGTAAGCCTTTCTGAGGGAAAAGGTAGAGAAAATGGGGAATTGTTTTCTTGTTTTTTCTTAACTTTCTTTTGCTACCCAAAAGAAAGTTACAAAGAAAAGGGTATCCAAGAGGGAGGTATCCCTCTTGGAAATCTCTCTCTTACTTCCCTGCGGGAAGTATATGTTAGTATCTATCAGACAATATGGGGCTATTGACCACTAACGCTCTGCTGTAAATCTTGTTATGCTTCCACGCCCGCAGTTTTACTCAGGCATTGAGCCAAGCTCAATGCAGAGCAGCGCAAGCATATATGCGCTTTAATTTTACTTTGGCGCTGCGGGGGAAGCTATAAGGAAAATAGGATTTTCAAGGGAGAAAACGTAGTTGTCTCACACTGCACTTTGCATTAACGGCGGCAAGCCGTTAATGGGGCACAGATCAGGAGTACTTACGTTTTTGGCTTTTTATATGATCTGTGCGTTTCTTTCTAGCTTTCTTTTTTCACAAAAAGAAAGCGGTAAAAAAGCAATAATTAACTCTTAATATTTTACAGCTATTTCCGGAATTTTGCAACAGTTTTTCAAATGTTTGGAAGTGTTTGCAAGGAAAGTTTACACTTTCCCTATTGTAATCAGCTTTAATCATGCTATAATTTAAGGTGATAAGAACATAAAGCGTGGTGAGAGTTATGGCAAAGAAAAAAAAGAAGAACAAGTCCCCGAAGGAAAACAGGCAGAAAACGCCTGAGACAGCCGAGGTCATAGAAAATATTGAAGCGGCGGACGTGGGCGACGAATACGCCGACGCCGAAAGACGTGCCAAAGAAGCTCTTGAAGCTCTTGACGAGAGCGAGCGCGCCGAAATAATAGCAGCGCCCGACGTTACGGTGCCAAAGGGCGGCGATATCTCAGAGGAGGACGTGGCGGAGTCTCTGAAGGCTCTTCGCGGCGAGGACATCAAGTCTGTCGAAATTGCAGAGCAGCGTCCGAAAAAGAAAAAAAAGAAAAAGCTGAGCCTTATAGAAAACATAATAATGCTTACCGTGTTTGTCATCTGCGCCGCAGTTCTGGTTGTCAGCCTTATCACTCTTACAAAGAGCTCCAGAGACAAAAAAGCGGGAGAGCAGGTATATAACAACACCGATTTTGACCGCTTTGTTTTCGGCGAGACAAACGATTCCTTTAATCACCCCGGCCCCCTCACTATGCTTGATAGCGACCCTCCCATGCTGACACTTTACGAGCGCATATTAAGAAGCGGGGAGACTGTCTCAAATACAAGCAGTCAGTATTCAAAAAAGCTGGACGCCATGCGTGCCAGCCTGACGGCTCTGAAGTCTAAAAACAAAGAAGTATACGGCTGGATATATGTTGAAAACACGGTGATCGACCACCCCATAATGCGCGGCAGCGACAACAATTACTATCTCGATCACGCATATACCGGCGAGTCGCTGCCTATCGGTTCAATATTTATAGACAGTACCGCCGAGGATAAGCTGACGGACAACTACAACTCCGTTATCTACGGCCACAACGTTGTTGACGTTGCAGGCAGCAAAAGCTCAATGTTCCACGATATAACCAAGTTTTTTGACGAGAGCTTTTTTGCGGAAAACAAGATATATATTTATACAATGGACGGCGTGTTTATTTTCAAGCCCGTATCCGTATACACCACCACCTACGACAGTGAGTTTTACAGGTTTATTTTTAACTCAGAGGAGGACTTTGTAAGCTTTGCAAACGCTGCCCTGCAGCAGTCAAAGATACCGTCGGGTGAAAGCTTTACGACAGGTGACCGAATGCTGTCTCTGTACACCTGTACAAACGGTGTAAATAATTTCAGATATGTGCTTCACGCAAAGCTTGTGGAGACAATACAGTAAAGCGAGGAGCAAATGACCTTTACAGAAAAAATATTTGTTTGTCCACTGTGCCGCGCACCGCTGGTAAAGGAGCAAAAAAGCTGGTTTTGCCGGGGCGAACGCAGGCATTGCTACGATATTTCCGCTGCGGGGCACGTAAATCTTTTGCCGCCGGGTAAGGCGTCCAATGCGAAAACGGGCGACGA
The DNA here is from genome assembly GCA_964490165.1 of uncultured Lachnospiraceae bacterium. Lineage (GTDB taxonomy): Bacteria > Bacillota > Clostridia > Oscillospirales > CAG-272 > Avispirillum. Next base: position 46,689 of record CAZBAR010000019.1, read on the forward strand.
CAAGGGTATGCTTGCCTCGCGCAGGGCTTTTCTTGATACAGGCTGCTACGAAAAAATTTCGGAAACGGCAGCGCAGCTTATTCTCGGAGCGACAGACAAAGAGCATCTGACATTTGTGGACGCAGGTGCAGGAGAGGGCTATCACACGCTCAATATTTTAAGAACGCTGGAGAAGGGCGGAAGAAAAGCCGCTGCCGTCGGACTTGAAGCGTCAAAGCACGGGGCGGCTTTTGCCGCAAAGCGGGCGCGCGGTATTGAAAACGCCGTTTTCGCCGCCGCCAATATTTTTGATATGCCGCTGGCGGACGGCTGCGCCGATGCTGTGGTAAGTATGTTTGCGCCTGTGGCAGACAGCGAGTGCGCAAGAGTTCTCGGCGATGACGGAGTGCTGGTCGTATGCTCGTCGGGCAGCCGCCATTTGTGGCAGCTGCGTCAGGTGCTTTACGGAGAGCCGAGACTGTCAGAGCCGCTGTCAAGGGTGCCTGAGGGATTTAAGCTTTGCTCTCATTGGTCGCTGAACTATACCATCGGCATTTCGGGGCAGGACAAGATAATGGCGCTGTTTGAGATGACGCCGTTTTACTACAGATGCCCTGCCGAGGGCAGAGAAAGGTTGCAAAGCGTAGAGGAGCTTGAGACAGAGGTCTCGGTGGAATATAATATTTACAAAAAGGTTTGAGGTTGAAGATAACCACAAAATAAGACCAATTAAATGTCTGTAAGGTGAAGAAAAACGGCTCCCTCATTGAGGGAGCTGTCGGCGTAGCCGACTGAGGGAGTTTTGCTATGCCGGGTTGTTTGTATACTCCTTCCGTCTCGCTTCGCGATCCACCTCCCTCAAAGAGGGAGGCAAAAGATTTCGCGCTCCGCAGAGCGCGATTTAGGGCGCTGCCCCTACTTCCGCGTAGCGGAATGTAGTAAACCCGCAACTCCCCCAAAAGCTTGACCAAAACTTTTAATAATTTTGCTACAGCCATTTAGCTTTTCGGTGTTTCCGCTCTTTTCTATGATCCAATTCCCCTTTTTCCAAAAAGGTTTTGGGGTTTTGAAGTGCCCCCCAAAGTTTAGACAAAAAGAAATATTAAATTAGTTTAGAATGAG
>CAZBAR010000020.1:0-47370 GCA_964490165.1 uncultured Lachnospiraceae bacterium
AAAAATCCGCAAGCTTTTGAAAAAGCTTGACCAAAACTTTTAGTTATTTTGCTACAGCCATTTAGTTTTTCGACAGTCTGAAACCGCTGACGAAAGTCAGCGGTTTTTTGCAGAGATTTTTTTGAGCTCAAATAAATGCAAAAATCACGGCGATTATGATTGCCGGCAATATGTTTGCAACACGTATTGTTTTAGGCCATATCAGATTGACCCCGACACACAAGATCAACACATTTCCCACTAAAGAAATATTGCTGAGGGCTGCATCGGTCATAATAACTGCGGCATTTTTTGCCAAAAGCGTAATTGTTCCCTGAAAAATTGCCACCGGCAGGGCGGAAAAAATACATCCCTTGCCGAGAGACGCCGTCATCATCATAATGATTATCAAATCAAGGATAGATTTGGCGAAAAGAGTATCGTGGTTTCCGCTGACGCCGTCCTGAATTGCGCCGATGATAGCCATTGCGCCTACACATACGGTCAGTGAGGAGGTGACAAACGCATCTATGAACTGACTGTCGCCCTGGTTGCCGGTCTTATCCCGCAGCCATTTGCCGAAGCTCTCAAACCGTTGTTCCAGATTAAGTAATTCGCCGAACAGTGCGCCTGCCGCAAGAGAAATTATCATCATCATAGTACCTTGCGTATCCAGACTGCCGCTGAGCTGATCTTCCGCTACTGATATTTTCACCACAAGCATTTGAGACAGCGTGCTGCCGAGCGCCATTACGATAATTGCAGCGCCCATTGCTTTTGTGATCGTTTCCTGATACCGTTCCTTTAGAAATCTTCTTGATACAAGCCCGGCGAGGCCTCCGATGATGATAGCAAGCGCATTGACTATAGTTCCTAATCCTGCCATTAAAAAGTTTCCTCCTTATCAATAGCCGCCTTCCTTGCGGCTATTATACCATGAAGCAAAAATGTTTGCTTGCAAGGACATTTTTGCGAAGCCGTCAATATCGCATGCGCACGAAGTGCGTGACGGCACCGCCGTCAAACCTTGATCCCATCAAGGCTTCTGCGAGTATTATACCATGCGCATCCGCATAATTCAACACTTCTATTGTAAGCTTACATTCGGCAGTTGAAATTTTTATTAAAATATGGTAAAATATATAGGATAAAAATATAGGAGAAGAATATGCGTCTTGATAAATTTATTGCCGATACGGGAATTGCAAGCCGCAAGGAAATTGCAAGGGCGGCAAAGCAGGGACTTGTGACGCTCGACGGCAAAGCCGTGCGCGACGTTTCGGTGCATATCGACGAAAATACGGCGCGTGTCACCTACTGCGGCAGCGCGGTTCGCTGGAGGCAGTACGTATATGTGATGCTCAACAAGCCTGCGGGGTACATCAGCTCAACTGAGGAGGGCGGCCGTACTGTTATGACGCTGCTTCCCGGCGAGTACACGAAAATGGACTGTTTCCCCTGCGGACGGCTTGATATCGATACTGTTGGACTGCTTATTATTACAAATGACGGTCCCCTTGCCCATGAGCTGCTTTCCCCCAAGCATCACGCCGAAAAGACATACTTTTTCCGCTGTGAACCTCCTATGAAGAAAGAGAGCGTTCCCGTTCTTGAGTCAGGTGTTGACATCGGCGGGTACATGACAAAGCCTTGTAAGCTGTCGCTTGACGAGGGCGGCGGAAGCGGTCATATTACCCTGACCGAGGGCAAATTTCATCAGATAAAGCGTATGCTTGAGGCTGTTGGTTCAAAAATAACATATCTCAGACGGGTCGAATTCGGCGGAATTACGCTTGGCGAAGCTTTGGCGGAGGGCCAGTGGCGCGAGCTGAGTGAGGACGAAATAAATACACTGCGCCGCTGCGCAGGAGATATATGAATACAGAAAGGAATGGTTGATAAAAATGGATATTTTGCAAAAGCTTTCAGACGAGCTGGGTGTTCGTCTGACTCAGATAGAAAGCACTGTAAAGCTGCTTGACGAGGGAAACACTGTCCCCTTTATCTCACGATACAGAAAAGAGGTAACGGGCGGTCTTGACGACACCGTTCTGCGCGAGCTGTGCGACAGGCTGACTTATCTGCGCAATCTGGAGGACAGAAAAGAAGAGGTTAAAAAGCTTATCGAGGCGCAGGGACTTCTTAACGAGGAGCTTTGCGACGCTATTGACGCCGCCGTCACAGTTACTGAGGTCGACGATATCTACCGTCCCTTCCGTCCCAAGCGCAAGACCCGTGCAAGCGTTGCCCGCGAAAAGGGACTTGAGCCGCTGGCAGACGCCATATTTGAAATGCGCGAGAGCTACGATGTTTCTATAGAGGATATGGCTGCCGCTCTTGTTGACGAGGAAAAGGGCGTTATGAGCGCCGAAGAAGCTATTGCGGGTGCAAAAGATATAATTGCCGAGAATGTTTCCGATGACGCGGACTTCCGTAAGGAGATACGCCGTCTTACATATCAGTACGGTACTATCTCCTCCAAAAAGATTGGAGAGGGAGAAAGCGTTTACGAGCAGTATTACGATTTTTCCGAGCCTGTCAAGGAGGTTCCCGCCCACCGCATACTTGCAATGAACCGCGGTGAGAAAGAGGATATGCTCAAGGTTGACGTTACCGTTGACGCGGATATAATACTTAACTATCTGTTTTTGAAGACCGTAAAATCATATACTTCTCCTGCATTCAGGTATGTGGCAAGCGCCGTATGCGACAGCTATGACAGACTTATAGCACCGTCTATCGAGCGAGAGATACGGTCTACTTTGTTTGACGATGCAAGCGAATCTGCAATAAAGCTGTTTTCGGAAAATCTGAAAAATCTGCTTATGCAGGCGCCCTTAAAGGGAAAGACTGTGCTTGGCTACGACCCCGGCTACCGCACGGGCTGTAAGCTGGCAGTAGTCGATAAGACCGGTATGGTTCTTGACACCGCGGTCATCTATCCTACAAAGCCCCATGAGAAGATCGAGGCGAGCCGCCGCACCGTGCTGGGGCTTATAAATAAGTACGGAGTTGACGTTGTGTCTATCGGCAACGGCACTGCATCGGCGGAAAGCGAAATGTTTATTGCCGAAACGCTTAAAGAGTGCCCCGATACAAAGTATATAATCGTTAGCGAGGCAGGCGCGTCCGTATACTCCGCGTCAAAGCAGGGAGCTGAGGAGTTCCCCGATTTCGATGTTACACAGCGCAGCGCGGTATCTATTGCAAGAAGACTTCAGGATCCGCTGGCTGAGCTTGTAAAGATAGATCCCAAGTCTATAGGAGTAGGTCAGTATCAGCACGATATGAAGCAGGCGCGTCTTGACGAAGCGCTTGAGGGCGTTGTCGAGGACTGTGTAAACAGCGTCGGAGTTGACTTGAACACAGCCTCTTATTCACTGCTGTCATATATCGCGGGAATTAACCTTACAAGCGCTAAAAATATAGTAAAATACCGCGACGAAAACGGTGAATTTACTTCCCGTGCGCAGGTCAAAAAAGTGCCGCGTATCGGTGATAAAGCATATCAGCAGTGCGCAGGATTTCTCCGCGTGCCGGGCAGCCGCGAAATACTTGACAATACAGGCGTGCATCCCGAAAGCTATGACGCCGCAAAGGCGCTGCTTAAAGAATTCGGCTATACCGCCGATGACGTCCGAAGCGGTGGACTTTGCGATCTCGGTAAGCGCTGCGCCGATGTGGGCACCGCCGCCCTTGCAGAAAAGCTGGGAATCGGCGAACCTACTTTGCTTGATATTATCGGTGAGCTTGAAAAGCCGGGACGTGATATCCGAGATACTCTGCCTCCTCCGGTGCTCCGCGAGAGAGTAATTGAAATATCTGACCTTGAAGAGGGAATGATAATGACGGGAACCGTGAGAAATGTTATCGACTTCGGCGCGTTTGTGGATATCGGAGTGCATCAGGACGGACTTGTACATATTTCAGAGATATCGGACAAGTTTATACGCCACCCCTCGGAGGTTCTTTCAGTAGGAGATGTTGTTACTGTTAAAATCAAAAGCGTAGATCCTATCAAAAAACGCATAGGTTTGACTATAAAAAATATCTAATTCTAATAATATTAGAAAAAAATACAGAATTTTTTGCTGAATTTTTTAACAAATTAAATTATGCAGTGCAATATGCACAAAGCCCTGTAAATAAATTTGGGAAAAAAACATCTTTAATTTGTACCGACTTATTGATATAATATGTATAGAAAAACTGCGGCAATGCCGCTCAGCCAACCTTTAAGGAGGATTAAATATGGCAAGCGTATCACTTAAGCACATTTACAAGAAATATCCCGGTGGAGTAACCGCTGTATCCGATTTTTGCCTTGAGATCAAAGACAAGGAGTTTCTTGTTCTCGTAGGTCCTTCCGGTTGCGGTAAGTCTACTACACTTCGTATGATCGCAGGTCTTGAAGAAATTTCCGAGGGTGAGCTTTTCATCGGCGATAAGCTGGTAAACAACGTTGCTCCTAAGGACAGAGACATTGCGATGGTTTTCCAGAACTACGCTCTGTACCCCCATATGACAGTATTTGACAACATGGCGTTCGGACTTAAGCTCCGTAAGACTCCCAAGGAGGAGATCAAGCGCCGCGTTGAGGAAGCTGCACGTATCCTTGACATCACCCACCTGCTCGACAGAAAGCCTAAGGCTCTGTCCGGCGGTCAGAAGCAGCGTGTTGCACTCGGTCGTGCTATCGTCCGTAAGCCTACAGTATTCCTTCTCGACGAGCCTCTGTCAAACCTTGACGCAAAGCTCCGTGCGACCATGAGAACTGAGCTTACAAAGATCCACCAGAGAATCGGTACAACATTTATCTACGTAACCCATGACCAGACCGAGGCTATGACCATGGCTACCAGAATAGTAGTTATGAAGGATGGTCTTATTCAGCAGGTTGATACTCCTCAGAATCTGTACGATATGCCCGTAAACCTGTTCGTTGCAGGCTTTATCGGTACTCCTCAGATGAACTTTGTAGAGTGCCAGCTTGAAGAGGATCACGGTGATATGTATCTGAACTTCGGCAACGCATCTATCAAGCTTCCCGCAGAGAAGTCCAACAATCCTATTCTTAAGGATTACGTAGGCAAGGAAGTTATTATGGGTGTCCGTCCTGAGTGTATCCATGACGATCCCGAGGTTATCGAAGCAATGCCCGGCGGAGTTATTGAGTGTGACGTTGAAGTTACCGAGCTTATGGGTTCAGAGATCTATCTGTATCTCGTATGCGAGGAGCAGCGCTTCACAGCTAAGGTATCTAACCGTTCTAAGGCAAGAGCCGGCGACGTTATCAAGGTTGCTATCGATGCATCTAAGATCCATCTGTTCGATCAGGATACCGAGCGCTTCATTATTCACTAATAAAAATAAGAAGAGACGTCCCCGCGAATTCGCGGGGACGTTTTTGACTGATGTATCAAGAACAAATGTAGGTGGATATTATGAAAAATATATTGTCAGACAGACTTCGTGAATGCAGAAAAGAAAAAGGTATAACTCAGTTGCAGGTCGCCGTATACTGCGATATTACAGAAAAGGCATATCAGAACTATGAATTGATGACACGGGAGCCAAAGCTTGAAATACTTGTAAGGATAGCGGATCTTTTTGATGTTTCTCTTGATTATCTTGTCGGCAGAACAGATGTAAGAACAATGCCGATAAAATAAATAAAAAGCTGACCGGTTAAGGTCAGCTTGAGGTTGTCGAAAAAGTCCTCAGAAATAGCAAAATGAATAAAAGGGGATTTCGCTCTCTGCGGAGAGCTAGTCAAAGCCTCACTCTTTTGAGGGAGCCGGCGCCGTAGGCGACTGAGTGAGTTTTGCCACGCGTGGTTGGGTTGAATACTCCTTCCGTCTCGCTTCGCGATCCACCTTCCTCAAAGAGGGAGGCATAGAAGCTACGCGCCCCTCACTGCGCCGCCTCCCCAAAAAGGCGAGCGAAAACTTTTAGTAATTTTGCTACAGCAGTTTAGTTTTTCGATCGCCTAAAACGCCGTCTGCATTGCAGACGGCGTTTTACTTGCTGAATAATAAATTCAAGTATTTTTCTGAAAGGTTTTGAGAGGTTTCAGGAGGACTTTTCCTTAAAAAGTCCTCCTGATTTTTTTCTTTAATTTCCCCTGTCTCACCTTATACGGGTATCTTAAATACCGCCTTTTTTACCTTATCCGCTTTATAGTGCAGACCGGGGCGATGCGCGTCGCAGGGGGCGAAGTACGCAAATGTACCGGCTGTTGCCCACACTGTTGCGTAGTAGCCGCCGCAGCAATCGAATATCTCATAGTCATCGTCCTCGTGATATCCTGCGCTGCCGCTTGCCATTTCCACTGCTGCGCCGTCCATACGTTCGTCGCCTGCAATAATGACCTGAAGATCGGCATACTTTTTGTGTGCCTCCCACTTGTCGGGCGCGGGGTAGGGCGTATATTCGCTTATATTTACGAACACACCGCCCTCAAGGTCAATTCTGCCCTCGGGCAGGGTAGTAAGATCATTTACCTCTATGAAGTCACAAACGGTCTTAAAATGGGCGTTATAGGTGATGTAGCTTTTCAGATTATCTATCTTATCGCATAACATATTAGTTTCCTCCGGGTTTATTCCTCAGCTGTCGTGTCAGCCGGTCTGTAGGCGAGGTATGAGTAAATATTCTCCACGGTCTCGCTGTCTATGGCGTATACTACTGTAGAGCCTGCAGGCGAGTAGAAATATCCGCTCTCGCTGCCCTCGGTGTTTTCCGCAACGTCAAATTTTCTTCCGATACGCAAGGTGTAGCTTGCAGGTACCTCTGCGTTTACGGTATTTCCGTCGCTGTCTGTGGATGTTGAAGTAATCGTGTAGCTTACGGTGAGCCTGTCGCCGTCGTCACTTATACCGTAGGTATCACGCATTTCGTCTTCATCTGCGTAGTATACCTCCCACGTGGAAAGGTTCAGCGTTTTTGCAAGAGACAGCAGCTCGTCCTTGCCGCTGTCATCTGTAATGACATTTTCATTTCCCACCGTGGTAACGGTGATCTCAGTAACCTTGTCGGCGGTAACACCGTCCTTTGTAAGGGGGAAGGTCTCCGCTTTATAGTAGCTTTCAAGGTCATATGCAAGTGATATTGCAAGGTCGGTGTCAGCCATATAGATATTACTGTCGCCTGTTATTCTGAAATATTGACAGTCATTAAAGGTGTTTGTTGTTCCGAAGCTGAAGGTATAGGCAGTTCCGTCGGAAAATGACGCTTTTGCAATGACGTTGGGAGAGTCAAGTCCGTATTCGCTGTCCTCGCCTACATCATTTTCGCTTACCGTTGCCCTTGAAGTTACCTTTGTAAGTGACTGCGCAAGACCTGCAACATAGTCGCTGTTAAGGGGGAAGTGCTCGTCTTCGTCATATACCCAGACATCGTTTGTATATGAGAAGGAAAGCGTCTTGCCGCCTGATGTAAGCTCCAGTGCCGTTACGGTCTTTCCTGTTTTGTCAAATACTACGGCCTCACCGGTGTCCTCTTCGGCTTCGGGGATGCTGTTATAATGCTTCAATATAAGAGTCGCCGCCGTCAGTGCTGCAAGAATTACAAGCAGCACTGCAAGGGGGATTATCTTCTTTGCTTTTTTGTTTTTCATACTATGCCGGACCCCGTTTTATCTTCTGCGGCGTCTTATCCAGATCACCAGGCCTGCGGCTATGATAACTAAGGGAATTGCGAAACAATCAACAGCTATCCAGGTGTATATGAATCTGGCGGTTGAATTTACGCTGCCGCCCGAAAAGCTTTTGCCTATAAGAGATATAGCGGTAGAGGACTGGCCTGAGCTTTGCAGTATTGCGGTGAACAGAAGTCCGTTGCCTGTACCGTTTACAACGCTGTCGTCAAAGGCGAGCGTACTGCCAAGCCATATAAGTGTGCCGCCTGCTTTGCCGCTCTCGTCGGTCAGCACGGACTGATATCCCAGAGTGTACTGCATTTTTTCAGCCTTGTCTGCGTCCTGGGAGACCTCCTCGGTGTATGCGTAAGCACTGTCAGAGGTGGTGAGCAATGCGTAGGTCTCAACATCTGCACTTGTTTCGGTTGTGGTGATAGCGTGGCTGCCTATCATATAGAAGTAATAGTTGGTGCTCTGCATCAGCGATGTAATACCGTTGCCTGTTATATTGGGCAGCAGATAATCGATGTAGTTTGTGTAGTGGGCACTGTCAGTTTCAACAATAGGCATTTCAATAGCGGTAAGTCCCATATATTTGCAGAATGCTGCAAAATTAGGCATTCCCTCTGCGCTGTAAGCGCGGTATGAGGTGGTAAGAAGTACGGTTCCTCCGCCGTTTACATAGTCCTTCAGAGCCGTAAGCTCGTCGTCAGACAAGTCGGCTGCGGGCGCGTTTATGAAAACTGACGCCGCGTCGTCGGGAACCTTTATCTCAGCTCCGCTTTGAAGCGCAAGAGTGCGGAGCTCGAAGTTTTCTGCAACGCACAGCGCTGCAATGCCTCCGCTTGTGAGGTCCTGCTCACCGTGTCCGCTGAGCGCGTACATAACGGGCAGATCTTCACGGTCAACATAGTCGATAGCGCGGGTAACAGCGTTTTCCGCAAAGAAATATTCTGTTGCACCGGGTGCGCTCATACCATAGCTCTGATACATCTGCATATAATAGCTATATTCGCTGCGTGAGATATACTGACCCTCATATCCTGCCATCTCATACATATATATATCATCAGGGGATATAACGGTGCTGCGCTTTTCAGACGCAACGATCACGCTGTTGTCGTACAGCTCCTCAGAGGTGTAGGTCTGTGTAAAGGTGGGGCGCGCTACAGGGTCGACAGTCTCGGTCTTCACGTGGGAACCTGCCTCGGCGTAACGCTTGAGTATTTCCGAAATATACGGATCCTCATTGCCTGAGGTCACGATGTGGTAAAGAGTAATATCTTCATCAAGGTCTTTGATTATCTTCTTTGTCTCGTCGCCTATAGACAGTACTTTTTCAGAAGAGGCGTCTATACGTATAAATGACGAAGGCAGCTGACCTACAAGCAAATTTACAACAATGGCAATAGCCAACGCTATCGCGGAAAGGATTATGCTGTATGCGCCTATCTTAAATACTTTCTTTTTTGATATCTTTTTTTCAGCCATGATAAACTCCTTTCTTCAAGTCAGCTCCAGCGCCTTTTTTCAAAGGACTGTACGGTAAAGAACACAAACAAAGCCGCTACGCTCAGATAATAGATAAGGCAGGGTATGTCAACATAGCCGTATTGCGTGTCAAACATCTTCTGAAAAACACAAACGGAGGAAACTACCGTGCCGAGCACTCCGGTAAGGGACTGAGAGACAGAGCCTATGACATACAGCAGCACCAGTACAACGATGCTGATTATAGCGGATATGAGCTGGCTTTCCGAAAGGCTTGAAATAAACATACATATTGCTATAACGGCGCAGCCCAGCAGGAAGTATGTAAGCAGTCCTGCATAGCTTGTCATAAACTGCATTTTGCCGTCATAGAACATTGATATAATAACAGGATACAGGCAGAACAGCACGCAGGGAATGGCAAAAACCGTAACCATAGCGAGATACTTGCCGAGCACTACCTGTGTGCCTGTAAGGGGCAGAGAATAAAGCAATTGGTCTGTTTTGGAATGTCTTTCCTCGGAGAAGAGCTTCATTGTAAGCACGGGAACTATAAGCAGTGACCAAAAGCTTCCCGATATAAGGGAATACTCAAATCTTCCGTGGCCGTATAAAAAGTTGTACAGCAGTGTAAAGACGCTCATTACGCAGATAATTACGGCAATAAGCAGCGTGCCCGTCATACCTGTGAAGGACGAGCGTAATTCTTTCTTATAAACAGCACTCATTGTTCGTCACCGTCCTCTTTGTCGTTGTCGCTGTCCCCGGCTTCAATGTCCGGGAACATAGGCTTGTAATCGTCTTCGGATACAGGCTCTTCGTCGTCCTCGTAAACCTCGGTGTAATAAGCCGCTCCGCGCTCTTTGTCTTCAACGATAACCTTTTTGCCGCTCTTTTCACTCTTTTTCTCAGCTTTTTTGTTGGCGGCAGCCCATGCAGCGCCCGCGTCAAGGCTCTCGCCTGCAAGGCGGATAAATACGTCCTCCAGTGTTTCGCCGTCCTTCACAAGCGAGTCCATAGTGCCGCTTGCAACGACCTTGCCCTGAGATATCATAATAACGTGGTCGCACACTGCGCTTATCTCCTGCAAAATATGGCTGGAGAGTATAACGGCGTGACCCTCGGCGAGAGAAGCGATAAGCTCGCGTATCTCGATTATCTGCAAGGGGTCAAGTCCTACGGTAGGCTCGTCCAGAATAATATATTCGGGATCGCCCAGTATTGCCTGTGCAATGCCTACGCGCTGGCGATAGCCCTTGGAGAGATTGCGGATAAGGCGCTGAGCTACGTCAAGAATCTTTGTCTTTTCCATAACGCGCTCGATCTCGTCGTAAAGCTCAGCTTTTTTTATGCCTTTGGCTCTGCCGACAAACTCCAGATATTCAAAGGGGGTCATATCGGTGTAAAGCGGAGGTATTTCGGGCAGATAGCCTATAAGACGCTTTGCTTCTGTCGCGTCCTCGTAAATGTCGAGCCCGTTTATCGTAACGTCTCCGGCAGTGGGGGCAAGACAGCCCGTTATCATATTCATAGTGGTGGATTTACCTGCGCCGTTAGGGCCGAGAAAGCCGTATATCTTTCCCGTTTCCACAGTAAAGCTTATATCCTTTACCGCGGGGATGGCGCCGTAGTTTTTAGTAAGGTTTTTAACTTCAATCAAGCTTTTTTCCTCCCGATCAAATTCATTAACGTATCAATTATATCACGAGCAAAGATAAAATGTTGGGTTTTCAGTAATAATTTACAATTTCGGCAGAACTTTTTTATAAATGACAAAAGCTCAGAATGTCAGAATATATAAAAATCAGTCGGAAAAGTAAATAATCTTCAAAAAAGAATAGTTTTCATTGCAAAATATAAAATTTTGTTGTATACTATAATATGAAATAACAGTGTCAAATCAACTTCTCAATATATCATATAAAGAAGAAAGGAGCAGGGATATGCATTTCGGAATGCGTAAGGATATCGGTATCGATCTAGGTACTGCCACCGTGCTCGTATACGTTCAGGGCAAAGGAATAGTTTTGAAAGAGCCGTCGGTGGTTGCTATCGACAGAAATACAGATAAAATTCTGAAGGTCGGCAGAGAAGCGCAGATGATGCTTGGGCGTACCCCCGGCAATATCACTGCTATAAGACCGCTTCGCGACGGCGTTATAAGCCAGTACGAATATACGCTTCGTATGATACAGTATTTTATTAAGCGCGCCTGCGGAAACGCATTTTTCGCGCCGCGTGTAATAATTTGCGTGCCCAGCGGAATTACCGAGGTCGAGGAGCGCGCCGTTGTTGACGCGGCTACTCAGGCTGGAGCAAAAAATACTTATCTTATTGAAGAGCCTGTTGCGGCGGCGATCGGCGCAGGCATAGATATTTCCACTCCTAACGGACATATGATAGTCGATATCGGCGGCGGTACTACCGACGTTGCGGTCATATCGCTGGGCGGCGTTGTCGTGTCTGAGTCCATAAAGGTTGCAGGCGATAAATTTGACGAGGCTATCATACGCTATGTCCGCAGACGTCATAACGTGCTTATCGGCGAGCGTACCGCTGAGGAAATAAAGATAAAGGTCGGCGCTGCATGGCAGAGAGACGAGCCGAGGGTAATAGAGGTAAAGGGACGGTGCCTTGTGCGAGGTCTGCCCCGCGTTGTGCGCATATCCTCGCTTGAAATGCCCGACGCACTGGAAGAGCCTATCACTGCGATAATCGAGGCGGTATGCTCTGTTATCGAGCGCACTCCGCCGGAGCTTGTTGGAGACATTTTGTATAACGGTATAGTAATGACCGGCGGCGGCAGCCTGCTTTACGGTCTTGACAGGCTTATTGCCAATGTCACGGGAATAAAGACAAGGGTAGCGGATAAAGCGGTGTCCTGCGTTGCTATCGGAACGGGTAAATCACTTGACCATATTTCATCTATTCCCGAGGGCGCTATAAATATTTCCCGCCAGAGACAGCAGAAGTTCTGAAAAAGTGAATAGCAGCAAAAAGAGAGCCGCATCGCGGCTCTCTTTTAAGAATGTTGAAAACTAAATGGCAGCAGCAAAATTACTAAAAGTTTTGGTCAAGCTTTTGGGGCAGCTTGTGGGTTTACTACATTCCGCTACGCGGAAGTAGGGGCAACGCCCTACTTCCCAACGAAGATGGGAAGTATGCGCCCATTCGCAAAGGGCGAAATCCCTTTTGCTCATTATTTGATCACACATCCGCCTGAGCTGCGTACTGCGCAGCAAACTGCGCGATGAATTTCTTTCTCTCTGCAAGATTGTCGCCAAGCAGCACGTCAAATATGTGGTCCGTTGCCGCAGCGTCGGACTCGCAAACACGGATAAGACGGCGCGTCGCAGGGTTCATAGTCGTCTGCCACATCATGTCAGGCTCGTTTTCGCCCAGACCCTTTGAGCGCTGAAGCTTGAATTTCGTGTTGCCCAGCTTTTCGAGAATATCTGCCTTTTCCTGCTCGTTATATGCAAAATACGTTTTGTCGCCTGCGGTGATCTCAAACAGCGGCGACTCTGCAATATACACCTTGCCTTCTTTTATAAGGGTCGGCAGCAGACGGTTGAACATAGTGAGAAGCAGAGTGCGTATCTGAAATCCGTCCTCGTCCGCATCGGTACAGATAATTATTTTCGACCATCTGAGAGACGCGAGATCGAAGGGAACTATATCGCCCTTCACCTTGGTCTTCAGCTCTACTCCGCAGCCGATAACGCGCAGAAGATCGACTATAATATCGCTTTTGAATATTTTATCGTAGGTGCTTTTCTGACAGTTAAGGGTTTTTCCGCGGACGGGGATTATCGCCTGAAAATCGGCGTCGCGCCCCAGCTTACAGCTTGTCATAGCCGAGTCGCCCTCAACGATATACAATTCACGTCTTTCCGGATCCTTGGAACGGCAGGAAACGAACTTTTCCACTCTGCTTGAAACGTCGGTAGACGCGGCAAGCTTCTTTTTTATATTAAGTCTTGTTGTTTCCGCAGTTTCGCGGGAGCGCTTGTTTACAAGCACCTGATTTACGAATTTTTCAGTGTCAAGGGGATTTTCCGCAAAGTAAATTTCAAGCTGCTCCTTCATAAAGGCGGTCATCGCCTCGGCAATAAAGGAGTTGTTTATAGCTTTTTTAGTCTGGTTTTCGTATGATGTGACCGTAGAAAATGAGTTTGTAACTATAACAAGACAGTCGGAAATGTCGGCAAAGGTTATTTTTGACTCGCTTTTGTTATACTTGCCCATAGCTTTAAGCTGCTTGTCCACCGAGTAGGTAAAGGCGTTTTTTACAGCCTTATCGGGGCTGCCGCCGTATTCAAGCCAGCTTGAGTTGTGGTAGTATTCCGTAACGTTCACCGTATTTGACACGCAAAATGCTATTTCGCAGGTCAGCTTATAATCGGTCTTGTCTGCTCTGTCACGGCCGCGTACTTCGCCCATTTTCCATGAGACAGGTTGTGTAAGGGCGGTATCGCCTGCAAGGCGTGAAACATAATCAAGTATTCCGCTGGGATACAGATGCTCGCTCTCGTCAAAGCTTCCGTCGGCGTTTTCGTACCTGAATACAAATTTCAGTCCTGCATTTACTACTGCCTGACGCTCCAGTACGTCTATAAAATATTCTTTAGGTATTCTGATGTCCGTAAAAACTTCAAGATCGGGCTTCCAGTAGGTAACGGTGCCCGTGCGGCGCTCCTTTTTGTCAAGGGGGCGCACTGTCATCTCACCTACAGGCTCACCTTTTCTAAAGGACATACTCGACTCGCTCTCGCCGTTAAAGGAATGAACCTCAAAAAATTCCGACGAATACTGGGTCGCACAGGCGCCCAGTCCGTTAAGGCCTATGGAATATTCATAAGCTCCGTCGCCGGAGTTGTTGTTGTATTTACCGCCTGCATACAGCTCGCAGTATACAAGCTCCCAGTTGTAGCAGCCGTATTTTTCGTTGAAGCCCATAGGCACACCGCGTCCTCTGTCGTCCACCTCTATGGAATGATCCTTGTAGGCAGTCACGGTTATAACAGTGCCGTAGCCCTCTTTCGCCTCGTCAACAGAGTTTGACAGAATTTCAAAAAATGCGTGCTCGCAGCCGTCAAGTCCGTCAGAGCCGAAAATTACGGCAGGGCGTTTTCTTACTCTATCCGCACCCTCAAGTTTTTCAATCGAATGGTCGTTATATTCTATCTGTTCCTTTTTCTTAGCCATACTGCTTTAACGATCCTTTACCAGTTGTAATTACGAACGCTTCCGTCTTCGCCTACCAGAAGATAGCAGCAAAGAGAGTAGCGATCCTCTTCCTCAAGATACCACGATACGCGTATCTTATAGTATTCCTTTCCGTCTTCAGTTATCATCTCGTCAAAGGAATATGAATACAAAAAGCCTGTTTCCTCGTCAGCGTCGCCCATCCACGCTCTTGCGGCTGCCACTGCGTCTGTGGTGGTGAAGCCCGCAGAGTCGGAGTCATCGGCGGCAGCCGTGGTTTCAGCTGATGTCGCCTGCTCCGGAGGCGCGGTAACGTCCTCAAAGCCCTTTCGTTCCGTGGTAACGGACGGATTTGTGTCGTCCTTGTCGTCCTTGTTCTGTTTTGCAGAGCAGGATGCCATCAGTGATGCTGCCAAAAGCAGTGCAGATACCGTAATAAAAAACTTTTTCACAGTCATTGCTGTACCCTCCGAAAAAAGTAGAATTTTTAGCTTGTAAAGCAGGGAAGATCAACTTCTTGCGTTATTATTTGCCGAGTCCCGAATTCAGCACCTGCAGATACGCTCCTTCGGTCAGCGTTTCCATATTATACAGCATCAGCACGCGGTCTATACTGTTTTCGCGGCAGAAGCGTATCATAGAAGACTGATAATATCTCAGGTCTATCATTATAAGGTTATAGTGGCGGGCAAGAAACTGCACCGTACTGTGAGAAAACGAGTCCTTCAGAATAAGCAGAGTCTCTCTGTCTTCTCCGTTTTTGGTGATCTCGGTGTAGCCGAAGTTGCCGCCGATAAACGAAGCGTATTTGTCCTTCTCGGACAGAAAATCGCGGACAAAATAGGAGTCAAACACGGCATAGTCCTTGCCGTCTAAGGTCTCGTAGGTGCAGCCGCGTCCCTCAAGGCTGTGTCCCGTGTCGATCACCTTCATTGTAAAGTCGCCGTCACCGTCCCAGCGGTAGTAGTCTATTTCGTCGGGCTCTGCCCATTTTACACCAGCGGAAGACCATGTTGTTCCGAAAAACTCGGTGCTTGCAACCTCTTTTGTGAAGTCGGAAAGGGCATAAGGGGTGTAGCCGAGGCTTTTAGAAAGCTCGCTGTAGGCAATGTACGCGCCGTAGGAGTTCCAGTGGTGGTCGCCTTTGTAGTATACACTCTCGCCGCTGTTTTCATGATCTCTGAGCACGTCGCGCAGGTTTACATAGCTGAGTCCGCCGTCAGCGGCAAATCCGTCGAGAATGTCCCATATTCGGTCGGAGTAGTAGGAGCCGTACACGCCGGACAGCTTGTCGTCGCAAACGTCCATTTTGCGTCCTGCAAATGCGGCTGTAACCTGTATGCCCTCATTCTCGCAGGCGGCGGCAAAGCGGGACGACGCTTTGATGTTTTTTGACAGGATGTCCTCGTCGGGATAGTCGTTTCTCGCTATAAGATAGCCGTCGGCAGCCATAAATACGTCATTGTTCTGACCTTTCAGCTGCAAGGTCTCGCTAGCAGCCTTTGTACCTACAAAAAAGTTTCTGAAAGGGAACTGATCTGCCATATAATCTGTAAATTCGTCGGTCAGATTGCCCGACAAAAGGTTTTCAAAGCTCATTTCGGGCATCCCTGTAAGGGAACGGTTTTCCTCTGCCGAAAAATCACTGTCGGGCAGCGCCCAGAACAGAACGGCAAAGGTGAATATAAATCCCATTGTAAGGATAATAAGCAAAAGGTTTGTTCCGCGGCTCTTATCCTTCAGGGACATTTGCAGCTGCAAATATTCTGCGGCAACATCGTCTGCACTTATGCGCTTTTTCTTAGGGGCGTTATTCTGAGTTTTGTTCATATCCATTTTATAATACCCCTTTCCTTAAAATCTGAAATACAAAAACGGATTGTATGAGGAGTCTACAAGATAGCCCGTGCAAACTACAAGAGTCAGGGCAGCAGCTACGCTGACAGCGGCTCTCGCGCCGTTGCCGAGGGTGTAGAACTTGTAGAAAAGCTTTTTGGGCAGGGGCGTAGCGGCAAAGCAGAGCACTGCGATAAACAGAATGCTGTGCAAAAGGTCAAAATTCACGCCGGCCTCAGTAAAGGAGGAAGCACCGCGCCCGAACATATATCCGAGATAGGTAACGCCCTTGGAAATATCCTCAAACACGAACAGCCACCAGCCGAAAAGCACACATATGAGAGTGTATATGCGAGACACCGCCGAAGGCAGCTTTTCGAGAGCCTTAAGCATAAACGCTTTTTCAATAAGCAAAAGAATGCAGTAATATACGCCCCACAGAACGTAGTTCCAGCTTGCACCGTGCCAAAAGCCCGTAAGCAGCCAAACAACTATTATATTGCGGAACATTTTCCACTTGGCGCAGCGGTTTCCTCCCAAAGGAATGTAAACGTATTCTCTGAACCATGTGCCCATGGAGATGTGCCAGCGTCTCCAGAATTCGGTAACGCTTTTTGAAACATAGGGATAAAAGAAGTTTTCCTTAAAGCTGAAGCCCATCATTTTACCGAGACCTATAGCCATATCTGAATATCCGGAGAAGTCGAAGTATATCTGAAAGGCGTAAAAAATAAGTCCCGCCCACGCGCCGAGAACGGTGGCGTTTATATCGGAAAGCTCGCGGAAATGATCCCACATAGCGCCTGCCGCGTTGGCAAGCATTATCTTTTTTGCAAAGCCGCAGACGAAGGTTCGCATACCCGATGCAAACATATCAATGTTGTGGGGACGGCTGCGGAGCTGATCGTCAACGTCCTGATACCGGACTATAGGGCCTGCAATAAGCTGGGGAAACAGGGTAACGTAGGCGCCGAAGGACGCGATATTTTTCTGAACATTTGCCTCTCCGCGGTAAATGTCGATAGTATACGACATTGTCTGAAAGGTGTAGAAGGATATACCGATCGGCAGCGGGATATCAGCCAGAAGAGGTATTTTCTTCAAAAACTCAAAGGGAAGAAGCTGAAGATTTTGAATTATAAAGGTGTAGTATTTGAAAAATCCCAGTATGCTCAGGTTGATAAGTGCGCTGGCGATAACAAACCGCCGGGCTTTCTTTTTGTCAGTATCTCTGTATTTTCCGACAAAATATCCGCATATGTAGTCAACGATGATCGAAACAAGCATAATGCAGACGTAGACAGGTTCTCCCCATCCGTAAAATACAAGGCTGACGATGAGAAGAACGATGTTTCTGAATTGCAGCGGGACAATAAAATACATTATCATTGTCACTGCAAAGTACAGAAACAGGAATTCAAGTGATGAAAAAACCATTTGGCAATCTCCCGATGGACAAAACGCACAAAAGACATAGTGATTACTTGTGCAGTTTACAAAATATATATAATAATTATATCACATATTTATGAATAAATAAAGAATTTTATCTCAAAACAGTTGAAAACAGGAAAGAACCGCCGAAGCGGTTCTTTCTTATTGTCAGTCTGCTTCCTGCAAAAGCATTTTCTTTAACATAAAGCTGTCTTTGGTGTTTATATAACCGTCGCCGTTAACGTCTGCAGCGGTAACCGCCTTACCCTTTACGGTAATGTTTCCGAGAAGTATCTGCTTCAAAAGATTTGAGTCCTTTGCGTTTATCTTTCTGTCACCGTTAATATCTCCGGGAGTATACTGCGGCAGAATAACGGAATTGCAGTGGACTGCTGCGTTTATCAAATAATCATTGGCATGAGCGAAGTTGTTAATTGAAATGCTGCTCCACTCTTCCTCGGTTCCGGTGTAATATATATCGGTGAGCGAGTCACATACGGAGAACGCACCATTGCCGATGCTTGTTACGCTTTCAGGGATAGTTACTGAGGTAAGATAGCCGCACCAGGCAAACGCAAGATTACCAATACTTGTTACCCCGTTTTCAACAACAACAGCTTTAACATCCGCTCTGCTCCACGGTGCTTGTTGATTGAACCCAAAGCTGACAAAATTATACATCTCCCCCTCACCGCTGATAGTCAGTGTACCGTCCCCGTCAAGCGTCCATGTGAGATTATCGCCGCACTTGCCGCTATCAATTATCTCGGCGGCGGATGATACAACGGGAACTGCCGAGATCAGCATCAGCACGGACAGCACGATCGCTGTCAGCTTTTTGAATTTGCTCATTTCTTTTACCTTTCATTTCATTTGCTCATTTGCTCATTTGCAGAATACTGTATATGTTTTACGCATCATACAAAGCCAAGGGGAATCTCCTCGGCAATCAATCTTATTTTATACTACTTTATACTACTTGTCAATACCGGGGCATACTTTTATTTATAATTTTTGTAGAGAGTGATAAATTAACAGAGAGGTAGAAAAGTATGAAACCATTAAAAGAGAAGATCAGCATAACAATAGACAGTGACATACTTGAGCAGCTTCGCCGCGCTGCCGAGGAAGATGACCGTTCGCTGTCGCAATATATCAATATTGTACTAAAAGAGCATCTGAAAAAGCATCCGAAGCCTGACATATCGGCATCTGATGAATAAATGAAAAAGAACCGCCGCGGCGGTTCTTTTCTATTGTCGAAATTCTATCCCAAATATTCCTTGACCTTTTCAAGCTCTTTTTCGGCTGTTTCTCTGCCGATATTATAAACGGCTCGGATGACTTCGGGATCTTTTTCCATTTTCTTGATCGCCAGCGCGTGTGGCGGGCGGATGACCAGCACTTCTCCTGCTGCTTCTTTTTCCCTAAGGTACTGCGTTGTTTCGTTATATACCTCGTGTCTGCGGCTGAACGCTTTATATGCTTCGGGGTATTTTCTGAGAGAGATCTTTGCTATTGGCAAAAGCGGATTTTTTTCTTTTACATAGTCGGCAGGCTGAGTAAGCACGACCACATTTTTGTCATAGCCTATTTTTTCAAAATATTTTATGGGTATAGAGTCTGTCATACCGCCGTCGAGCATGGTGTAGCCGCCTATTTCAACGGGTCTAGATACCAAGGGCATTGACGCAGACGCTCTCACCCACTCCAGATCGTCCCATTCGCCCTTGTCGCATTTGTGGTATACAGCCTCACCTGTCTTTATATCGGTGGCAACAACGTAGAATTCCGTTTTGTTTTCGGAAAAAGTCTTGCTGTCAAACACGTCAAGCTGTGTGGGAAGTGTGTGATATGCAAATTCGGCGTTAAAGATATTGCCCGTTTTTATAAGTGACGATACGCTGCAAAAACGCTTGTCTGCACAGTATTTCGAGTTATAGCGTACAACGCGTCCTATTTGCTTTGATTTATAGTTGCAGCCAAAGGCAGCGCCGGCAGACGTGCCGATAACGCCGTCAAATTCAATTCCGTTTTCCATAAAAACGTCTATTATGCCTGCGGTAAACATACCGCGCATAGCTCCGCCTTCCAGTACAAGTCCTTTTTTCATAATAAACTCCATTCTGCCGCGTAGCGGCAGCAAAAATAGTAATGAAATTTGACTGTGCTTCATTTGGAAGCACGGTCGAATTTGCGCGTGAAATAACTGTACAAAAAGCTTGCTTCAATGTAATTTTCACGCTGATAACCGCGCCTTTCTAACGTGTTTTCAGACCTATTCAGCTCCTAAATTGCCGATCTCGCTGTCTATCCAATTCCATCGGCTGATAATAAATTCTCTCAGATACTCTACCTGATCCTCGAAGGTATGGTAGGGATAGCTTGCTTCCGGCTGCATACCGACATACAGGTACATTATGTCCCACTTCTTAAAGTTTTCGCCGGCGGAGGGTGCTACAAGATATTCGCCGTGGTCTACTGCGCTGAGAGCGGCTTCAAGCAGCGCATCCTTGTTTTTCTCCCAGCGGTCATTCAGCACAGCGAGAAATTTCTCATTTGACAAAAGGGGACGGGACCATGTCGTTTTTACGTAGCCGTAGTCGGCAAGGGTTGCCCATTCCTCATAGCTTCCGTCTGCTATGCTGTTGCCGAAGGCAAGGTCAAAGTCCCACATCTGAGATACTCTGAGCGGACCCCCTGCGTCCTTTGCCAGAAATACACTGCGCCTGAAACAGCTGTCGGAGTTATAGCTAAGCTCCAGCATCAGAATAAAGTCTGCAAAGGACTCAAAATCAATGTATTGCGACGGATCATGATTTTTTGTGACGGCGGTGTCTGCAATGCCGATGTAGTTTTTAATATATTCCGACTGCGCAGGAGTAAGGCGCGAGCCGGGATAAACTATTCGCATAACGCCGAGAGATGAGCCTTTTATTACGTCTATGCCGTCGTCTCCCGAATCACTGCCGTTCATCTCCAGAAGATATCCGCTGTCAACGCTGATGCCGTCGTCTCTGATGTATGCTCTTCCGTCGCCTGTCTCTACCTTTTCACCCATAGTGTAAACGCCTATGTATTCGCCGCCCATAAAAACGTCAACGGGGTATTCGGTAGCGTAGCAGTCTATTTTATCAAGAGTTTTTGCCGCTTCCAGCGCTACGTAGTTTCTGATAAGGGATTTGTCTGCAAAATTTGCAAGCAGCACCCAGTTTTTTGCTGCAGCCATACCTAAAACAGAGGTGTTTGTCTCGAATTTCAGCTTGTAGGGCTTTTTGTTTGACCAGTTCCAGGTGGTGTTGCCGCGTCCTGCAATGCTTACCTCGGTGGTGTCAAGAGAGGGCATACCGTCGGCAGAAAAATTGCTTTCTACGGAAACGGTGGCATCGATGTACTCATCCCTGGACGTTACAGGCGTACCGCCTGTGTCTATGACTACAACGGGAAGTCGGCAATCGGACTTTGTAATAAGTCTGTATCTTGCGCCGTCCAAAACAAATGAAGCTCCGTTTTTTGATAAGAGGTCAACAACCTCCCCGTCCGAACAAAAGCTGTCGTACAGGATGTCCCGGACGGTGTCTCCGGATGAGACCGAGATATCAAGCTGCACGCCGCCAAGGGCAGAGGGCGCTGTCGGCGAGGTAATGACGGCGGTATATGTGTACGGTGCGGTGCGCTGCCACGTAATGCTCCCCGTCATATTTTTACCGTTATCAAGGCTTATTTTAAGCTCTTTTTCTTCCGCGCCGCCGAGACTGACGTCATCAAGGCTTATTCCGTTGAGAGAGAGGGCAGTGTATTCTTCTGCGGCTTCAAAAACCGTGTACGGGCATTCCTCCCACTTGATATCGCACTTCGGTGCGTTTATATTTATGTATTCTGCGTCTGCCGCGCCGTCAATGGCTATAGTTCCGCTTTCCACGGTGTCAAAGCTTATGGGCGCACTGAATGTAACGTTTTTGAGATGCAGTGAAAGCGGTACCGTAAATGTGTGCGGCTTGCAGATCTCAAAATCCCGCAGCACCAATACGCTGTCAGGTTTAACAGAGGGATATGCGCCGTCCTTTGTAATGGCACTCAGCTCGTCTTCGCTTGACACTGTTCGTACAGTGTCAATATCAACGCCGTTTATTGCTCTTGCAACAATATTCCGGCTGATGTTTTCGGGCACAAGCGCTTCGGGTACTGTAATGCTGCAAAGAGGGGCGTCGGCAAAAAGTCCGTCTGCCAAAATGCTGCCGTCAAGCAAGAAATCGCCGTTGTCGCCGCTTGTCAGAAATATGCTGCCGTCCACCGCAAGGGTGTGTGATGCCGTATGTATTCCGGAAGGTCTGTTTAACGTAAGGTCTCCGCTTATTTCTATGTCGTTTAAGAGATATACGCTGTCCGCGTCATTAAGGGCGGCGGTAAGTCCCGCAGCAGTGAATACGTATGCGCTTACGCTCTCGCCGAAAACTGCAATACCGTCAACGGCGCAGTCGGTCTTTTCAAATACAGCGCTCTGAGCTGCACTTTCGCCTGCCTTGCAGTCAAGCTCTATTCTCGGAGTGTCGGAGGCGGTGTATATTATTAAAGCAACATCTTTATCGGAGTTGTTTTTCAGTGAAATTTTAGTTTTGCCCGAAGCACTCTGCTGCTGCATTGCGGGGGCGGGAGAGTCGGTATATATTTTTCTTCCTCCGAGACTTACGGTCACACCGTCCTCAGAGCAGGAGGGAAGTACCGCTGTCATAAGAATTATCAGCAAAAGCGATAGTATTCTGATAAAGCACTTCATACAGCGCTGCCTCCTTTTTGCGTTGTTATATTATTGTATCACAAAAAGGCCGAAACAGTGCAGGTGTTTCGACCTTTTTAACTTTATGTTCACATTTTTTTGCTTATTTTTGCAGAAGCTCCTTGTTGTCGGCTATGCAGTCGGCAAGCATACTGCAAAAGCTGTCCAGCCACACCTCATTCATCAGGTCATTTCCGTCCTGAGGGTTCGAGCCGTAGCCCATTTCTATCAGAACCGACGGAGAAAGACAGTATTTGTTGACAACATATGCCTCCTTTTCCTCGTCCTCGAAGATGACCGTGTTTTTTCCGAGATGTTCTGTAACTCTGTTCTTGAAGTCATAGCAAAAGCTGCTGAGCTGTGACCTGAACGGACTGTTTTCATAGTAATCTATTGAAAGTCCGCAGGTAGTCGGGCTGTCCTCAATTGAATTTGTGTGCAGAGAGACAAAGAAACAGTTTCCCAGTGCCTTTGTCAGAGTATTTGCATATATCACTCTTTCGTATACGCTGAAAATATCGTTGTCTATCATTTTTTCGCTGTCGTAATCCACATTGTACTTTTTAGCCGAGGCTTCAATGTCCCTTACTGACGGAAAGCTTTCTCCGTCGTGGGTAAGAACTGTTTTTATGCCTGACCCGTTCAGCTTTTCCTTCAAAAGCAAAGCTGCCCTCATAGTAAGCTCTTTTTCGTCGCAGTATATGTATTTCGGGTGGCTGCCGGGGTCTTCGAAGCCGTGTCCGGGATCGATTATAACGGTAAAGGAGGGCGGCGCAGCGCCTGTCTTTTCATCTGTACTGACATCAGAAGCAGTAGTATCTGCGTTTGCCGATATATCGCTTTTTACCTCGGTGCAGGCAGTACCGAAAACGGCAGTGACGGCGATAAGCAGTAATGCCGCAATTATTTTTGTTTTTGACATCACACAAATTCTCCCGTGTTAAAGTAGTCGCAGCGGGGGAGCGCGAATATGTAAATAAGGCTTGAATATTTTTAGGAAAACACAATGACAGCGCCGCGATACGGCAATAACCGCATTTGCCGCACCGCGAAAATTCCCCGCTACTATCTGTATTGTAGCAGCGGGGAATGCAAAAAGTATTCAAAAAGATGTAAGAGAAATGTAAAAATGCGAAAAATGTCGTTATATGCCGTCACCTGCCGGGCAGATGACGTAAGATCTCTAACTCATAGCTACCACCCTACGCACATACCGGTAATACACCTGTCGGAGACGCTGTATTTCAGCCTTATACCGCTTGGTCCATCAACGCTGCCCATATTGATATAAATATATCCATCAGAATACTTTACATCGGGGGGATAGAAGTTAATACAGACTGATAGTGTTTTTTTAGTAGTCTCCGGCTGTTCTTCCCGGTTATTGCCGAGCCAACTGTACATTGCCAAAAAATATGAAATAGGATAATCAAAACGGTAGCTTTCAAATTTCATAAGACTGCTGTATTCATCAATTACATCATCACCGGCGAATTGATTCTCTATATACCAAATGATATTGGGATTATACAGCAGGGTGTCTGCCGTGAATCTGTATGAGCTTTGGTCGTTTCCTTCATAAAGATTTTTGCTCTCTGTTAATAGGTTTTGGTAAGCGCTGTTTACCTCGTTTGCCGTGCATTCCTGATCGGAAAGGCTTTCTATTTCAAAAAACATAAGCTCTGAAGATCTGTTGTAGGCATAGCGCAGTACGTATTTCTCTTTTACTGTATCAAAGCTTACAATGCAGTTGTCTATAAATATGACGTGCGGGTTTTGTTTGGTGCCGTCGTCGTTTGTAGCCTCATCTGTAGCCTCAATTATATACTCTATATCTTTTATGGCGTAACTTGCCTCAGACAGATCAACACTTATCTCTTTCGAATAGGTAGTCATTCTCCCCAGAAAAAATCTTGCCAGGGTGACCGCGTCCGCCTTCACATTGCCGAGAATTTTCATATCATCATCTGCAACGCTGTCTTCGGGCATATCGTTTACAAATTTCTTTTTGTCCGCGCTCTTAAACGTTGACCAAAAAACGGTATCCGTCAGATCCTGTTTGTCCTTCGCCGAGTACAGCGTACCTGAGCTCGGCAGATCATGGGCAACTACCTGATTTTGAAAATTGAAGCCGAAGCGCATGGCAACAAACATTGCTCCGCCGCACAAGGCGATTATAATAAGTGCAAACATCACGGGCAGCACGTGCCTCTTAAAGGTCTTCATTTGTCCTTCCCCCCTTTCTCCGCTTCTTCTTCAATGTAGTAGGGGACTGTTACATAAATTGACGTGCCCACGCCGGGCTTGCTTTTTGCGCTTATGCGCGCTGAGTGGCGCTTTGCTATCTCCACGCAAAGAGAAAGACCGAGACCCGCGCCGCCCGCCTTGCGGGAACGCGATTTGTCAGCCATATAAAACGGCTCTGTGACCTTTCTCAAAACTTCCTTTGTCATACCGATGCCGTGGTCGTTTACGGATATTATCATACCGTTTTCGGCGGCCTTTGAGCGCAGATGTACACGCTGTCCCGCTTCTGACGCCTTGGCGGCGTTATCACACAGATTGTAAATAAGCGATTTGAATAGCTCTCTGTCGCAAAGTATGTATCCGTCGTCTCCCTTATAGTCAAGGGTTATCCCACGCACAGCAAGTGCAGGGCCGATTACTGATACGGCGTCGCCGAGAAGCTTTGCTGCGCTTGTCTTTTCCATATCAAGCTCGGCGTTGTCGGCGCAGGCAAGCTCCAAAAGCTTTGACGACAGGCTTTTCATTCTGTTTGCCTCGTCTACTATGACGCCTGCGTATTCAAGCCGCTCTCTTTCGCTTACGTTTCGCTTGATCCGCAAAAGGTCGCCGAAGCACAGTATAGAGGTCAGAGGCGTTTTCATTTCATGTGCAAGGCTGTTTACATATCGTTTTCTGCCGTCGGCAATGCTTTCCAGCTTTTCCACATTGTTTTCCACGGCCTCTGCCATGGTGTTTATGCTGTCGGTGATCTCCAGTATCTCCAGAGTCTTGCCGTGTTCATTCACTCTCTCTGTATAGCTGCCGCCGGCAATTCGCGCAAGTGACTCATTTATGCCTGTGAGAGGGCGAAGCAGGTGTGATATTACTGCAAACAAAACAAGGGAGATCATAAGCGAAAAGCCTATGCTTACAAGCCATACAGTAACAAGGTTTGAGTTGTAGTTTATAAATGTATCGTTTATGTCGTATACGGAATACAGCAGCACGTCTCCCTCGTCAAGGGAGACAACAGAGCTTACGCCGAGGCGGTACACCCCCTCCGGGCTGTATATGCAGGTGTAGCATTTCCCGTACTCAGAGTCAGCCGCGTCAGGCAGTCTGTCGCGCTGTACTTCTTCTCCGAATTGGGCAAGATTGCCTATATCAGCCGACAGTGCAACAGCTCCGCAAAGGTTTGTTTTTTCATGCTGCGATGTTCTTGCGCTTATGGCAAGTGCCGCAATAGCCGAAAGCTCAGAGTCCTCCAAAAGGGGGGCGTTGCTGTTTATTCTTTCATACGCCACGCGGTTTTGCAGCGTTTGTGCAAGCTGGCTGTGATCCTGTACTGAGGTGTCCATGATTATCTGTATTTTGTCAGAAAGGGCTATATGCAGAACGGTCATGGCGCTGCCTGCCACAGCAAGCATTATTAGCGCAAGAGACACTAAAAATATTCTCCATTTCAGCTGCAATGCGTCACCTGCTCTCAAGCCTGTAGCCCAGCTTCGGAATGGTGACAAGGCAGTCGTGAAGCCCTAGCTTTTTGCGAAGCTGCTGTATGTGTATGTCTACAGTGCGGCTCTCGCCCACAAATTCATAGCCCCACACCGCGCCGAGAAGTCTCTCACGGGTGACAGCCATATCGATATTTCTCATGAAAAATACAAGAACGTCAAATTCCTTTGGGGTAAGCGCCACGTGGCGTCCGCCTTTCAGAACGGTGTGTGCCTTGGTATCTATGCTTATGTCGCCGTAGCTTAGACGGGACGTAAGCTTGTCCGTGCGGCGCAGCACTACTTCGATACGCGCCAGAAGCTCCAGCGCTTCAAAGGGCTTTACAATGTAATCTTCAGCGCCCAGTCTGAGTCCGTTGACCTTATCAAGAACATCCTGCATTGCAGTAAGAAATATTACGCTTATTCCAAGCGGAGCTATTCTTTCCATTACCTCAAAGCCGTCAAGTCCCGGCAGCATAACGTCAAGCAGAATTATGTCCCAACGGGAGGCGTCGTTTGAAATGATCTCTACAGCCTTTTCTCCGTCTGATATGATCTCAGATTCATAGCCTACCGCTGACAGTGTCGCGCGTATTGTTTTTGCAATGTTTTCGTCGTCTTCTACTATAAGTATCCGTGCCATACTTATACCATACCTTTCTTTTTTCTTGCGGTAATTGTTTTGTCACGGTGTCATTTCCTAAAGCCTTATATCTTAGTATAACATTTGTTTTGGAAAAATGCAAATATAAGATGAAAAAAGCATTCGCATGGCGCGAATGCTTAAAAGGTGGGGTTGCCATCTGTTGGAGAAACCGTTAGGTTTTTCGACAACCTTAAAGACTCCCCTTGCAAGGGGAGTCTTTGAATATAACTTGAGTATAACAACTTATGAGAGCATTGCTCTGTCGTTTGAAAATTCGCTGCCGCTGGCTTTTGTGAACTGCTCAAGCAGATCGTCAACGGTAAGCTTTTTCTTTGCTTCTCCGGAAATATCGAGAATTACCGCGCCCTCGTGCATCATTATAAGTCGGTTGCCGTGGGCGATAGCGTCGCGCATATTATGAGTGATCATAAGTGTGGTCAGCTTATTTTCCGATATGATCTTATCGGAAAGCGCCAGCACCTTTGCCGCGGTCTTAGGATCGAGAGCCGCAGTATGCTCGTCGAGCAGAAGAAGCTTCGGCTTCTGCATAGAAGCCATAAGCAATGTGAGCGCCTGACGCTGACCGCCGGACAGCAGTCCGACCTTTGAGGTCATTCTGTCCTCAAGACCGAGGTCAAGCTCTTTCAGCATCTGCTTATAATTTTCACGTTCGGCCTTGTTGATACCCCAGCCGAGTCCGCGCCGCTTACCTCTGCGCGCGGCAAGCGCCAGATTTTCTTCAATGTTCATATCTGCGGCGGTACCCATCATAGGATCCTGAAAAACTCTGCCCAGAAACTTAGCTCTTTTGTGCTCGGGCATTTCCGTAACGTCTGTTCCGTCAATGGTTATCTTGCCCGCATCGGGACGCCAAACGCCGGATATAGCGTTGAGCATAGTTGATTTACCGGCTCCGTTACCGCCGATCACGGTTACGAAATCGCCGTCATTCAATGTAAGACAAAGATTATTCAGCGCTGTTTTTTCGTTTACCGTTCCTGCGTTGAATATCTTATAAATGTTTGCCAGCTCAAGCATTTGACTTGTCCTCCTTTGCTACATTCTTCACCTTTGGTCTGAAATAGCGGGTCTTCAGGTAAGGTATGCCAAGGAACACAGCTACAACTACTGCTGACAGAAGCTTCAACAGGTCAGTGCTGATACCAAGCCAGATAACTACCTGATAAACAAGGAAGTATATAATTCCGCCGATGCCTACGGCAGCCAGCTTCAGGGCAAAGTTTTTCAAAAGCTTGCCGAAGATGACCTCGCCGATAATAACGGCTGCAAGACCTATAACGATCGCGCCGCGGCCCTTCTGAACGTCTGCCTGACCGTCGTACTGTGCAAGCAGAGCGCCTGCAAGTCCTACGATACCGTTGGAGAGCATAAGACCGAGCACCTTCATAACAGAGGTGTTTATGCCCTGCGCGCGGCTCATACTGGGGTTACAGCCTGTAGAACGCAGCGCCGATCCCATTGCCGTGCCGAAATACCAGTAAAGCACTGCGATAAGTACAATGACGAATATTGCTATGATGAAAATGGGGTTCTGCCAGAAGGGGGTGCCGGTAAGCTTGCCCATTGAAACCAGCAGATCATATTTTCTTGCGGATATTACCTGATTGGCAGATCCGAGTATTAACAGGTTGATAGAATAAAGAGACAGCTGGCAGAGGATGCCGGCAAGAATTGCAGGTATTCCCAGAATCGTATGTAAAAGACCTGTAATAAGTCCGGCAAGCATTCCTGCAATAATAGCGCCGATTATAGCTACAGGCATACTGTAGCCGCTCAGCATAAGCATAACGCATACCGCGCCGCCTGTTGCCATTGATCCGTCGACTGTAAGGTCGGGAATATCCAGAATGCGATAGGTGATATAAACGCCGATCGCCATAATTCCCCATATCAAGCCCTGTGCCACTGCGCCGGGCATTTGATTGAGCAGTGTGGAAAAATCCATATAAAAAACCGTGCCTTTCGTTGCATTTAAGTTGAACTCAGCTGCACTGTAAGCGCTTAGCTTAATTCAAAAAGCACGGGGTTTGAAAAGCCCTTTTCAAACCCCGTAATTTCAGTTTGTCAAAATCTTACTGAATCTCAATTGCTTCAAAGCCTTCGGGAATAGTGATGCCAAGATCGTCGCAGATCTCCTTGTTGTACTTCTTTGTAAACTCAGGAGCGTACTCGATAGGCATCTTGGAGATGTCCTCACCGTCTCTGAGGATCTTTGCAGCCATGATACCGGTTGCATATCCGATATCATAGTAGCTGATAGACAGAGTAGCGATACCGCAGCCGCCGCAGATACCCTCTTCACCTGCGATTACGGGAACCTTTGCAGGACGTGCAATGTTATCAAGAATGCTTGTGTAGGTTGCAACGGTGTTATCTGTAGGAACATAGAGAGCATCGCACTCGTTTACAGCGTTGGTGCAGATACCTGCCATGTCGTTAGAGTCGTTAAAGATATAAACCTTGCAGGTCTTACCCATCTTTTCAAGCTCAGCCTTTACGTTGTCTACCTGATACTTTGAGTTTGCCTCAGTAGAGCAGTATATAAGACCGATAGTCTGTGCTTCGGGAAGCAGTTCTTCAAAAAGAGCTGCCTGCTGGTCCAGAGGAGCGAGGTCGGATGTACCGGAAATGTTTCCGCCTACTGTGCCGTCAAAATCGTCGATGTCAAGAGCTACGCCGTATTCGGTTACGGAAGTACCGAGTATCGGAATATTCTGAGTAGCGTTTGCAGCGGTCTGCAGAACGGGAGTAGCGTTTGCAAGGATAAGGTCAACTTTTTCCGAAACAAAGCTGTTGATGATGGTGGTCATGGCAGACTGTTCTCCGCCTGCGTCCTGAACCTTAAAGGTAACAGCGTCGCCGAGCTCTTTTGTCAAAGCTTCCTGGAATCCCTTAGTAGCAGCGTCAAGCGCTACGTGGGGCTGGATCTGGCATATGCCGATAGTCCAGCTATCCTTTTTTTCTTCCTTAGCGCAAGATGACATAGCAATACAGCTAAGTACCATAACTGCTGCCAGCGCCAGTGCAAGGATCTTTTTTGTTTTCATTTTATAGTGTTCCTGCCTTCCAAAAAAATTGTTACATATATTATACTTAAAAATGACCAATTTTGTCAACTTAATATACGCCGAAATACAGGTTATGTTTTTGATAATTTTGCACAAAGCAATGCAGCTTTTAGCGTCATTATTGGTCTTTGCAGTGAGATCAGCTTTGCCTCAGCTGAGGTTTAAGGCTGCTTTCTTTTCCATTCGGGATTTTTTTTGATCTCTTCAAGAATCGCAAGGTAGCTGTCGTGGCGCTCCTTTGCTATTTCACCGTTTTTTAGCTTTTCCAGCACCGCACAGCCCTCCTCCTTTGTGTGAGTACATTTTGTATATCTGCACTGACCCATAAGGTCGGCAAACTCGCGAAAGGTATAGGGCAGCTGCTCTTTTGTAACGAAATTGTATCTTGTATAGTCTATCATAGAAAAGCCGGGCGTGTCGGCAATATAGCAGCGAATCCTGTCGATCTCCACCGGATACAGCTCTGCGTGCCGTGTAGTGTGCCGACCGCGCTGTATTTTGCGGCTTACGTCGCCGGTTTTCAGGGACAGGGACGGGAAAAGTCTTGTCATAAGTGTAGATTTTCCTGCTCCCGATGCTCCTGCAAATGCGGCGACCATGCGGTTCTCAGCAGCTTTTTTCATATATTCAAGCAGCTTAGCGTCACCCTCTCCGTCAGCGCTGACGCAAAATACCGAGAAGCCGCTTTTTTCATATATTTTTGCGATCTTTTCGGCTCCGGCAGGGTCAAGGTCTGTTTTTGTAACGATTATAACAGGCTCTATGCCCTTATCCTCAACGGTGCATATAAGCTTGTCCGCTGTAACAAGGTCGGGAGCGGGGCGTGCGGCGGGCAGCACCTCAAAAATATGGGTGAGGTTTGCCAGCGCCGGACGTATAAGACTGTTCCGTCTCTCGTCAATAGAGTCTATAACGCCGTCGTCGGAGGCATCGGCATCATCGGTTATGACGGTTACTATGTCTCCGGGCAGCGGGGTAAGCCCGTCGTGTCGAAAAATGCCTCTGGCGCGGCAGACATAGACCTTATTTGTGTCCGATGGCAGAGAGGGGCGGACTTCATATAGTCCGCCCACTCCCTTGGTTATCATTCCTTTTATAGAATTTTCGCTCATTACGTTATTCTTTCTCAGAGTCCTCGGTTTTATTATCTACGGGGATAGCGTCGTTTGTTTCGTCATCGCCCTCGTCGGTGATGTCGTCACTGCTTTCCTCCGGTGCCGTGGTCACTTCTGTAGTTTCTTCTGTAGTATCGGGAGCTTTTGTGGTTACTACCGCGGTGGTATCGGGTGCCTTGGTGGTAACGGGGGCCGCCGTAGTGTTTTTGCCTTCCGGATCATTGGGGTCATAGTCCGGACCTCCGCTGACCGTAAGGTTTATCTTTGTATGCTTTGTTACCTTTGTGCCTTTTTCATCTGTCTGGGCAATGACAGTTCCGCGCTTTGCGGCGTCCTTTACATAGGTTATCTTACCGGGAAGCAGTTCAAGCTCTATAAGCTTTGAAAGCGCCTCTTTTTCGGTCATATTCTTGAAGTCGGGCACTTCAATATCGCCCTCCTCGCTGCCGGAGCAAACATAAAGCACTATCTTTTCACCAACAGGAACCTTTTCTCCCTCCTCGGGCAGCGTTCCTATGACCTGACCTGAAAAATACTTGTCGCTCTTTTTGTATTCGACAGTGCAGGATATGCTGAGCTTTTTCAGCTTCTGCTTTGCTTCTCTGTAGTCAAGACCCGAAAGGGGCGGTATCTGCGATTCCTTCTGACCGCTGCATACCTTCAGCGTAAGCTCGCAGAGCTGCTCTCCGCGAACAACCTTTTTTGAGGAATTCGCCTTTGGAGTTTGCTCTATAATAAGACCGGGAGCGTAGTTTTCCGAAAATATATATTCGACATTCAGCTTGTATGTGTCGGAATTGTCAAACCAGTTTTCCAGCTCGTCTGTAAACTCATGGCCCACAAAGTCATCTACGGTAATGGTTTCAGAGGTCTGTGTCATTGCGGCAGTCATTTTTCCCAGCACATATACGGTGCCTACCGAAAAAACGATAATAAACGCCAGTGCTACCGCCGCTATAACAGGGAACATAGGACCGCCGCCGCACAGCAGCGCCATAATGCCTTTTTGCTCCTCGTCATCGCGGTGCTTGGGAACGCGAAAAACTATATTGGGGTTCTCGCGAAGCCGTCCCAGCTGTCTCAGCATATCGTCTGCGCTCTGATAGCGGTAGGCCGGCTTTTTCTCCATAGCAATTCCGATTATCTGCTCAAGACCCTTGGGAATATTGGGGTTAAGCTCGCTGGGGGCTTTTGCCGTGTCGTTTATCTGCATCATTGCAACGGTAACGGGGCTGTCCGCTGTAAAGGGAAGCTCACCTGTTGCCATTTCGTACATCATCACACCCAGAGAGTAAATATCGCTGCGGCTGTCGATAGTCTGCCCGCTTGCCTGCTCAGGGCTGATGTAATATACAGTGCCGATAGCCTTATCGGTCATGGTAACTGTCTCTGCCCCCGCCATTTTTGCTATGCCGAAGTCAGTGACCTTGATAATGCCGTTTTTGAGCAGCATTATGTTCTGCGGCTTTATGTCGCGGTGAACGATGCCCTTGCTGTGAGCGTGGGACAGAGCGGACAGTATCTGCTCTGTGTAGCTTATGATCTCACGCAAGGTGAGCTTGCCGCGCTTGGACATATAGTTTCTGAGTGTTATGCCTTCTATATATTCCATTACGATATACTTTACGTCCTCGCGCACATTAACGTCATAAATGCTTACGATATTGCGGTGAGACATCATAGCGACCGCTTTGGATTCGTTTACAAAGCGTTTTACGCTTTCCTCGTCCCCTGCGATCTCTTCTTTAAGCATTTTTACGGCTACGTGTCTGTTCATAAGCATATCAAAGGCAAGATACACTACTGCCATACCTCCGACGCCTATTATCTTTTCTATCTTATATCTGCCGTCAAAAACGGCTCCCACATATTTTTCGTATGCTTCCACCTTGTGAGTTCTCCTTTCAGAAAGGTCTTATCACTAATACTTTTATACCGCGAAAAGAACCGCGGTAATGTTGTCGCTGCCGCCTCCGTCGTTGGCAAGGTCGATAAGCTTTTCGCAAATATGCCCCAGCGCTCTGTCGCAGTCAGCTTCAAGCGCTGTTACGGCGATCTTTGCAATGTCTTCGGTCTCAGCGTGATTTGTAAGTCCGTCAGAGCAGAGCACGCCTACATATTCATTGTTCTTGGAGGTCTTTTGAAGACGTGTGATGAAAATGTCAGGCTCGGTTTCGCTTCCCGTTCCTACTGCTCTGGTAATTATATTCCTGTTAGGGGCGTGTCTTGCCTCCTCTGCGGTGATTTTTCCGAGATCAACAAGATATTGTACATAAGAGTGGTCGTGTGATATCTGGCGAACCTGGCCGTTGTGAACGAGATACATACGGCTGTCGCCGACGTTTATTGTAAAAACGGTGTTGCAGTATACAAGCGAGGCAATGAGGGTTGTGCCCATTCCCGCAAGGGTAGGCTCGCTGAGCGCTTTTTCGTAAACGGCGGTGTTCGCCGCTGCAAGCGCGTCTGCAAGAGCCGCCTTGATCTTTCGCTCGTCGCTCCTGTTAAGCGAAGTCTTTTTTTCGAAGGAGTCGGCAAAGTCTGCAAAACTGTCTACAAAATATCCGCAGGCAATACCGCTGGCGATACCGCCGCCGGCAGCGCCGCCCATACCGTCGCATACTACACACAGCATCATACCGTTATCAAATGTATCACATATAAAGCTATCCTGATTTACCTTGCGCCGTCTTCCGACATCAGTTCTTCCGCAGCACAGCATTACGGCATTCACCCCCAGAGATCAGTGTAATTTTAATAAGTAATCATACTTATAATACCATATCTGTTTTGATTTGTAAATGATTTTTGAGAATTTCAGCCTGTCTCTGCACGTCGGGGACGGAAAATAAGAATAACCGACGGCAATTGCCGTCGGTTACAGACTGTCGAAAAACCAAATGTCAGCAGCAAAGTTACTAAAAGTTTTGGTCCGCCTTTTTGGGGAGGCGGACCAAAACTTTTAGTTATTCAGATACAATAATGTATTACTTACTATCAGTCAAGGCATGAGTAAAGGACGTTTCTCAGTCTCGGTGTTGTGTAAGGCTCCTGATTGTTAAGCATATGATGCGCGTAGAACAATGCCACCTCGCTGTCGGGGTCTGCGATCATATATGCGCCCGCAGCTCCGGACCAGCCGAATTCACCTATAGCCGAGCTTGCGCCTGCCGTTGCGGGATCTATAAGAGTTCTCACTCCCAGTCCGTAGCCGTAGCCGGGATACCAGAACTGTCGTCTCATATTGTCGCCGAGGCGGTTTTTGCGCATAAGATCGATCGTTCTTTTTGAAATAATGCTCTCACCGTCAGGCGTTTTACCGCCGTTTGTCAGCATTTCCGTAAACTTTGCCATATCGGGTACGGTAGATACTATACCCGCTCCGCCGCTGGAATAGTCTGTACCGAATATATATCCGTTTCTCTGATCTGCTCTCTGAAAATGTCCTGTTTCATCGTTGAACCAGTACTGCACGGCGGCTCTCTCACCTATTTCTCCGTCGGAGTATACAGTGTCCGCCATGCCAAGCGGCTCAAAAATGTTTTCTTTTGCAAAATCTCTGAGGCTCATTCCCGCTACGACCTCTATAACCGCAGCAAGCACATCGTGAGACATACCGTAGAACCAATACTGACCGGGCTTTTCATAAAGAGGGTCGCCTGCCAGCGCATTCATAAGGTCAACCGTATTGCACTCAGGCGCAAATTTTTTGCGCGCGGCGCTGAAGGCAGCGCCTTCTGTATTGTAGTCCAGCCCCGAGGTCATCTCAAAAAGATTTGCAATGGATACCTTTCCGTCAAAATCGGCAATGCTGTTCTTGCCGTCCTCGCCGCGGACCGTGTATTTTACGTGTCCCCAACCCGGCAGGAATTTTTCCACCGGATCGTCAAGAAGAAATTTTCCTCTCTCCCAAAGCATCATTGCAGCTGTGCAGGTGACGGGCTTTGTGCAGGAGTACATAAACATTCTGTGATAGTCGGCGTCCATTTTTATTTTGTTTTCCACGTCGGCATAGCCGGAGGAATACTTAAAAACAGGGCGGTGCTTGTAGTATACAACGCATGAACAGCCGGGAATTCTCCATGATGTGAAATGATCCATAAGATCCTTTAGTTTTTTGAATTCCATATATTAACAGTGTCCTTTTTTCAGAAAATATAAACTCTGACATTTTTTATGCCGTATCCGATAAAGCGTGTATTGCCGGGCTCGTAATAAATGTCAATGAAATTGCCCTTTATGGATCCGCCGGTGTCCGCTGCCGTCCGCAGTCCCACACCGTCAACGTATACTCTTGTTCCCAGCGGTATAACGCGGGGGTCGACCGCAATAACGTTTTCGCTGGCAGGCACTCCTGTGGCGCAGGTGCCGCCGCCTGTGTATACAGTGGATTTGCAGTCGATATAGTAGGAATAATTGTAGGTCGTACCGCCTACGGTAACCGTGCCGCCGACTCCGCGGTAAACTATGCGTTCGGTGGGTGCGGTGACGGTGTACTCACCGGTCTGCTCTCTTTCGCATTCCACACCGTTGAGGTATGTCACCGTATATTCGATAGCTTTTGTTCCGTTTGCGCCCTGCTGATATACCTTGGTGGTACCGCGGGGGATAGTTTGTACATCGATATAGCGTGTTTCGTAATCAACAGAAACATTTACCGTATCGGTGCCGTATTCAACGCAGTCAACGTTTATTTCGGTGTCGCCGCTGATAAGCTCATTCATGTCAATGCGTGAAAGCTCGTTATCATCCAGCTGAATTCCCAGAATGTCGATCAGCTCGCCTACCGTGCGTTCCGGACTGTAGCAGCTTATACTGTCTTTTTTGTAAAATGTGAAGTCCACGCGGTGCATATCTTCTGCGGGGTTCTCAGGACTTGAAGCCTCCGGTTCTGAGAGGACAGCGATGCTGTCCGTGTCATTCGCATCCGGTACAATGCCGAGCACTGCGTCTGATTTCGGCTCACTTGCATCGGAGTCCGAGAGGAGGACGGCAGATATAATGCAGGTGCAAAGGCATATAAGTGCCACCGCTGCAATAGCTATTCGCATAAGCTTTGCCGTTTTTACTACGGCAGTGCTGCCGATCGCTGATGCTGTCTTCTTCTTCTTCTTATTATTATTATTATTTTGTGCGCTTGCCGCAGGCTTGTTGATTGCTGCGGGCTTATTGACTGTCGCGGGTTTATGGGGTTCTGCCGGCTTTGTCTGCGTCCGGGGCTTCATTTCAGATCTCTTCTCCGCGCTGCTGTATATGCGGCGGTCAGGCATGGGGATCTGTGAGTGGGAAACAGGCGCAGCAGCCGCTTTTTTTACGGCAGGTGCGTCCAGTGTTTCGATGTATCCGCGCCGTGCCTTAGGGGACAGCGCGGAAGTGTTTTCAGCTTTGTTTGCTTCGTTTCGGGTTTGCTTAGACAAAAGCTCAGACATAGCGCTTTTTCGTTGCGCTTCGTTTTTCGTTTTCATATAGCTCACCATTTTTTCTGTCTTTCGACAGTGAATTTTTTGCCGGAAAAAGTGTTCCGACAGGCGGCAAATTTATTGCCGTGCACGCCTTGCTTTTTCGGCGCACAATTACAATTATAGCACATATATATGAATAAATCAAGAATTTTATTATTCGGCGCCTGTGTGGGTGATAAAACGGTTACATATTATTATATTATGTCGTATATGTCGGCGCTTTTGGCTGCGATATTGCTTGCCTCGAAAATACATATGAGATGGGGGAGAAGTCGAAGATCAAATGTTGTATTATTTATTCAGATCAAGCGAAGTTTCGGCAAAAGGGGCACTTATGCAACATAAAAAAACAATATTCGTCAATATTTATCTTGACATCCGCTGAAGCTGAGAGTAACATATTAAGTGGATTTACATAAATTTCCAGTATTGCTTTTATTTAACTTAAAATCGCCGAAAAACGGGGGTCGACCTGTTTTTCAGTGAGCTTTATAATTATTTGAGACGCCGCGTCGGCGGCAGAAAAGAGATCACCATGGACATAGACGTAGCAGAGCTTAAACGCATGATTGTAAAGAAAAACACAACTCTTGACGCAGTTGCAAAACAACTTGATATCGATCGCAGCACCCTGTACAGAAAGATGAGAGGTGACGCACGCGGGATAACGGTCAGAGAGGCGCAGGAGATATCTTTGTATCTGGATCTTGATATTGATGAGGTCTTACGTATTTTCTGGGGTGTATATGGCACTGATATGTATAACCGGTCTGCGGGAGTGTGATGGCTGCGGGGAGTGCCGCGAGTATATGGCGGCAGAGTCCGGAAATAATACAGAGCCGGCCGAAGAGGAGAGCACTTTAAGTGGCTTTGAAATACATAAAAATGTAATGGCAGATATGTTTGAAAGCAATGCCGATTGAAGGCAGGAAGGTTTCAGACTCCATTTGTGGCTTGCGGCGCAAAAGACAGTATTAAAGTTACAAATGTAAATAGTAAGTAAAGGTAAAGAAAGGTTAGGTAATAACAATGGCTAATAAAACTATTGATGCACTGGTGTTTTGTCCGTTTTATCTTTGCGAGTCAAAGCTGAGTATCACTTGCGAGGGTATTATAGGAGCAAAAACCGTAACTCAATTCAAATGTGAAAGAGATAAAAAAGAGCACGAGAATAATTTTTGCTGTACAAAGCATTGCTGCGGCTGCCTTTTGTATTCCGCGATAATGGATAATTACACTGCTTTGCCCCATCGTGCTCCTGTAATAAGGCATTAAAAACGCTTTTTCGGATAATAAATAAGTCTTTTGTGCTCTTTTGTCGCAGAACAATTCAAATAAAATTCTCTAAAGGTATTGACATAGTATCAAAAGAGTGATATAATGATAAAGCCTTAAAGGCAAGGTGCTTATGTCTTTAGCGTGTGTCGTCGTGCCGGAGTGGCGGAATAGGCAGACGCCTTGGACTTAAAATCCAATGCGACGAAAGTCGCGTACCGGTTCGAGCCCGGTTTCCGGCACCATTCATATCGCGGGGTAGAGCAGCCTGGTAGCTCGTCGGGCTCATAACCCGGAGGTCGTGAGGTTCAAATCCCACCCCCGCAACCAACAAGTAGCACCGAAAAAGATATCGGTGCCAAAAACCCCGAAACCACAACGGTTTCGGGGTTTTTTCGTCCCCATTTTCAAAGTCGAATTCAAAAGATATCATTTCCCCAAATCGAGCTTTGGGGAGGACTTGAACTAAATACTACCGCTTTTAAGGGCAGATCTTACGAGTTTTTCTCGTGAGGTCTGCCCTTTTTTCATTTTTCTAAATGTTAAATGTTTGTGTCTGACGGCACTTTCATAAAAAAATCAGAAGGAGTGATGATAGACATGGCTGTTTTATCCGTAATCTTCGAGTTTTTGCCACCCATCGCAAAAATTCAAAAATCAAGGAGATTACGAAAGTGAGCACAAAATTCTATATCAAAGACGAAAAAGGCATCTATTTATCTACTGACGGCAAAGTCAGATACACCTTGCTCGAAGGTAGTCAAACCCGTGGGTGCATGGAAAGCCGAGATATGAGCAGAGCGGCTCGGAGGAAAAACGCCAAAGGCAAACTTAAATTAAGAACTCCTTCAGCTATGCTCCGAGGAAATGAGTTTGAAGCGCTTCACGGTGATCCCGATTTTGAAAAACTCTGTGAACGGGTAAAGGCGCTGATCGTCACTAAACCGCCGCAGAGTGAAGAATAAGCGGATATAAAATCAGAGTAAAGGACGCCAAGGGAGACGCTCGTAATGATCAAACTCCATACATGAAAACGGTGCATCGCAGCGGATCTTTGGTTGGTGCAGGTGCTTCTTTCTGACTTCGGGTGAGGAAGCTCCAAATATAATTCAGGCTCTTGCCGTGCGAATGAGTGCTGGCAAGAGCCTTTTTGTATAGGAAGATCTATAGCAGAGTTTTTTGTTATCTGAAGCCTGTATTTATCTGAAGCTCTTGATCCATGTAATCAGCGAATCATGATAAACATTATCCGTGACATCCTTCCGCATCTGCTCGGTGACCGGGCCGTATTTTTCCATAATGGCAATGATCGCTTCCTGCAATCCGGCAATTTTTCCGCTTTCAAATCCACGCTCAAATTCGCCGGTGTCGGCGGTGGCTTCGACCGGGACAGCTTCAGGTACAGAAGCAGTTGCC
The DNA here is from genome assembly GCA_964490165.1 of uncultured Lachnospiraceae bacterium. Taxonomy (GTDB): domain Bacteria; phylum Bacillota; class Clostridia; order Oscillospirales; family CAG-272; genus Avispirillum. The sequence goes on from CAZBAR010000020.1 coordinate 39,087, forward strand.
TCCCCGGAGAGGGCCTCGCATTCCGATACAATAGCGGTGGGAGCAGGTTCTTCTACAGATTCGGCGGGAAAACTTACTGGTTCTGCGGCATGGGATGCGATCGGCGTCACATCAGGCTGACCGTCAGACAGATCGATAGTGTCAGGCACCCAGATATCGCCGGAATTTGCCTTGACATTGACGCAGATATGTCCGTCCACCACACGGACCTTCTGACCGGAGAGTGCCCCCACATACTCGCCGGAGTTCCCGGCGGGGAGAGTCAACACATAGTCGCTGTCATCATTGTTAACAGTGACCACCACGCATTCCCCCTCAAAATTGCGTGAGAAGGCGTACTGTCTGTTTGTCAGCTTCAGCTCCCGGTAATCGCCATAGGATAGAGCTTTGGATCGCCGACGAACTTTCCCCAGGGCGGCAATCAGCCCGGTGAGGGGGTTAGCGGTCAAAGCGTCTTTGTAATCATTTATGTTCAGCGCGGGACGCAGGGAATCATCTGAGTGGCGCTCTTTTTTGCCCTCGATGCCAAACTCGGAGCCATAGTATAGGGAGGGAATGCCCGGCAGCGTGTACAGCAGGATATGCACAGGGATCAAGTGAGCCTTACTGCTCAGTTTCGAGCCGATGCGTTCCACATCGTGGTTGTCTACAAAGTTATAGAGCTTGAAGCGGTTGGTGTTGCAACCGCTCATATCGTACATACGCTTAACCGTATGGGCGATCTCAAAGTAGTTGTGGTCGTTGTGACCGGAGTACAGCGCCTTGTGCAGCTGGTAGTCGGTCACAGAGTGCAGAGTCCACTCGTTTACCCAGCGGATATACTCCCCGTGGATCACCTCACCCATCAACCAGAAATCCGGTTTTACCTCGTTGGCTGTCCGGCGAAGTGCCTGCATAAAGTCAAAATCCAGCACGTCCGCTGCGTCCAGACGGATGCCGTCTACGTCAAATTCGCTTACCCAGAACCGGATGACATCGCAGATATAGTCCCTGACAGCGGGGTTGCGCTGGTTGAGCTTGGCCAGCAGATTGTATCCGCCCCAGTTGTCATAGGAGAAACCGTCGTTGTACTCGTTGTTACCCCAGAAATTAACATTGCAGTACCAGTCTTTGTAGACGGAACCCTGGCGTTTTTCCTGAATGTCCTTGAAAGCGAAGAAATCCCGTCCGGTGTGGTTGAACACACCGTCGAAAATCACCCGAATACCCTTTGCGTGGCACTCTGCTACAAAATTTTTCAGGTCCTGATTGTCTCCCAGTCGGCTGTCCAGCTTTTTGTAGTCGGTGGTCTCATAGCCGTGCCCGACCGACTCGAACAGCGGTCCGATGTAAATGGCATTGCAGCCGATACTTTTAATATGATCGATCCAAGGCAGCAGGGTGTTCAGCCGGTGCTGTGGCTCCTCATAGGCGTTCTGCTTCGGTGCGCCTGTCAATCCCAGAGGATAGATGTGATAAAAAATCGCTTCATCATACCAAGCCATTTTATGATCCCTCTCTTTTTTGAGTTTCCATGTGTATACTTTATTATAATTCCCACTGAATAAAGCTATAAAAGAACAGCTTTATATTTCGGGAACATAAAATGTTCCCGAAGACCACTGATATCAAAGATTTCAGCTGACATTATTATAACAGCGGAACGTGAGAAGTTCAACCCTAAATTTTTCGCCAAGAGTTGGATAATTAAACGGAAAAACAATATCAATATCGTTCCTATATTTCGAAAAAATGACATTTCCCAAAAAAGAGCCGAATTGATCACTGCAATTCAGCAATCAATTCGGCTCTTAACTATATCTGTATATTCAGGTGAATTAAACCAGTTTTCTTACATCTACGCCACGGCAAGCGGCTTCGTATGCGATGCGCAGCGCTTGAGATGGGGTTTCACTTATTTTCAAACAGATCGCAGCTGCATCGCCGCTTTTGATGACAGCCAGATCTTCCTCGCTGATAGATTCCCTTTCAACTTCAAAATACGCCTGATAGTACGCCTGCGGATGATAGAGCTTGTACCATGCAAGAATTACTGCATAGCGCACATATTCTACTGCATGGGCTTTAGGAAACATATAACTAATTTTTTTAATACTATTGATGTACCATTGCGGCACATGATGCTCCGACATCGTTTGAATATGCTGCGGCGTCAAATTCGTTGCTGCTTTGCCTTTTCGGGTGATCTCCATGATCTTATAAGCTGTTGCGCGGTCGATGCCGTACTTTATCAGATCAAGCATAATATCGTCACGGGCTCCGATCACTTCACTTATGGAAGCAGTGCCGTCAGAGATCAAATGTTCGGCGTTATCCCGCCAGACACCTGTCCCGTGTGCCAAACCGCTGAGCCTTACCAATTCCGAAAAATTCTTCGGCTGACAGACCTTCAGCATATGTTCCACAAATGAGGTGCTGAATTCCGGCAAGGATAGAGTTCCGGTATCAAAGCAGATTTCTTCCGCCGTGACGCCCAAAGCTTCGGGAGAGGTAAACAGGCTGTACACCGCAGGGTCGTCTGTCGGTACATCGGATGCCTTTATACCTGTATATTTTTCCAGCAGCTTCAGCCTATCAAGAACCGTATATCCTAAAATATCTAACTTAAGGAGTGCGTCTTGAATATCGTGAAAATGAAAGTGAGTGGTGACTGCGCTGGTTTTCGGATCATCGGAGGCATATTGCAGCGGTGTAAATTCCTCTGCGTCATATCCATCCGGTATTATCATAATCCCGCCGAGGTGAACGCCGGTGCACCGCTTTTTACCTTCGAGCCCTTGTGCCAACAAAGCAATTTCTTCATTACTCAGACTGACATGATGTCTGTCTGCAAACCGTTCTACGATTTTTGCGGCACGGCGGCATCCTTCCGGACTTATCGTTCCGGCATATAGCACGCGCTCTTTGCCGAACATTGTATGCAAATGTTCCTTCGCTTTAGTTTGATAGGAATTTGGAAAATTGAGATCAATATCCGGCTCTTTACTACCGTAAAGTCCGGCAAAGGTCTCAAAGGGAATATTGTGCCCATCGCCCTGCATTTTCCTGCTGCATACCGGACAGGGCTTTATGAGCAGGTCATATCCTGAATCGGCAGCACTGTTTGCCTGTTCTGCGTGATGACAGCTTGGGCAAATATAATGCGGCGGCAGTGGATTTACCTGCGTGATTCCCGAAAGATAGGCTATAAGAGATGATCCGACACTGCCGCGAGTGCCGACGGCATAGCCATCCTCTTTGGCATGATCGACCAGACGCTTAGCAATGATATAGTGAGTGGCAAAGCCGTTTGAAATAATAGAATTCAGTTCATTTTCGATTCTGTCTTTCACAAAATCGGGAATTGGATTGCCGTAATTTGATTTTGCGCATTGATATACGCATTCAGACAATTCATCTTCTGCACCCTCAATTTCCGGTCTGTATATTCCATTCGGAACGGGATGAAGCACTTCTATCTCATCAGCAATGCGGTTGGTGTTGGTGACCACCACCTCATAGGCTTTTTCCTCACCCAGAAAGTCAAATGCTTTCAGCATCCCTTCTGTAGTGAGCAAATGAGATGGAAAATAATAGGGATCATCCGGATCTTGATCCTCTTTTATCATTCCGAGGAATATGTTGTTCACAGGGTCGCAGTAGTGAACATCCCCGACAGCACATACGGGGATACTGCATTCTTCACCCAATCGCGCGATCTTACGTACCTCTTCCTTGCTCATATGCGGAGTTATACCCAAAAAGTCATAAAAGCCGGAAATCTTATCACAGAAAAGTCTGCAAGTCTCACCGGAAACATCTGCGCTTCCGATGATCAAGCCCTCTTTCAATTCAGACAGTTTTTCCTGTGTCAGGCACCATGGTTCGCTGCTCTTTATGCTTTCAAGATGCAGCCACGATACCAAACGATACAGATTTTTAAGTCCTGCTTGATTTTTGGCAAGGATAATGATGGGAGTAGGGCAGCTATGTCCAGACGGTCCCATGATCCGACATTCTGATCCATAAAGTATCTTAACAGATTTGAGTTTTTCCGCTATGCGGGCAGCCTCAGGGAATGCCTGTACAACATTTACGTCAGTGATTGCAATTGCCGTATGTCCGAATTCCGACGCTCTTGTTATCAGTGTTTCTGCTGAGGATACACCGTCTGACATATTTGTGCAAACGTGTAGCTCCACGCGCTTTTTTGGTGCGTTGTCCTGCCGTACCGGTAATTGGTTTTCCATAAATTTGACCTCCTGTTTTGGCCGTGTTATCTGCGCTGTACATTTTTATTATAGCAACCGCCATGTGCCAAAATTGGAACATCGTCATCAAATTCTATAGATACCACAGAATTTGATGACGATGTGAGCACCGTATTTGTTATTCCGGCGTAACCTTTTTCAAATCGATATACAGCTCTGCCGTTGCCACGTGCTGACCAAGGAAATCGTCTATGTAAAGATAATAATCCGACTCCCTTTCCATAGAGAACATATTTGTTTTCAGTACCGGATCACATTCGTTAAGAGGACCATCCCCTATTCCATAGAAGTTAACGCTGTTATTCTCAACGTGAACAGCAATCATACAATCGTCATAGTCGCCGTTTTCGATATTGAGTTTTGTATCAATACCCGAGAAAATGGCAGTGAGTGCTTCATGAATTTGAGTAATTCTATTTTTGCCCAACCAATCGCTATCGTCAGGTTCATCTTCATATTCTTCGTCAAATTCGTCCGCATATTCGCTGAGGTGTGTGATCTTACCTTTTCCGTCAAACATACTGTTTTCCGAAAAAGCCAAATCCTTGATTTTTGCCCTGCATGCCTCTCTCGCTTTTTGGAAGCTTTCAAAGGCCAAAAACTCCGGTTCAAAATTCCCGATATGAGCACATGTTTCCGGCAATGATGTTCTGATTGATAATACCCAAATATCTTTCATTTTTGAATCTCCTTTGCACATATTTTCTTCGGTGCAACGTTTTCCTACTCCTCAATAAGTGTTCGCTCCTGATCCACCCACACACCGGATTTATCCGAAAACACGGCATATTGCGGAAGATCAACAAGGTTGTGGATAATGCGGCTGAGCGCTTTCCGCTCCATTTTGATCTCATAAGGATATTTTGCCAGCTCCTTCAGAATATCCTGCTGACGAAGATGCGTTTTCGTGTCGGACTTGGCTTTAAGAATGGAATACACAAACAGCGGAGCCATGCTTTTAAGGGAATTGGTGTTCTTGGGACGGTATAATTTGTCAAGCTCCTCATCGCTCATCAGGTCGCTCATCTGTTCTAATCTGGCAATGTGCAGCCGAACGTTGTCGCTGACGCACTCTGCGGAAACGCCGTAATTGTGAAGCATCATAGCGCGAGCCAGACAATGCGCTTCATTTATCACAATGATCCCCGGGGCTTTTACGTTGATAAGCTTGCAAAGGCGTCTGGAATAAAAAAACACCTCATAAGCAAATATGTTATTCCCGATCCGCTTTTCCGCTTCGCGGCGGAGCGTGCGGAAATACATATGATAGTATTCTTCTTCTTCCCCCGACACAGAGATATTAACATATTCGGTCAATAATTGTTTGTCGTACTCACTCAATGTTTCGCCATTGGCAAGTGTGGCGGCTGCATCTTTGACAGACTCAATCATTTCTATCCGATCTGCAATATCAGCAACCCGCTCATGATCCATATCGCCGATATCAAAGGGGCGTATGTAGGTGTTCCAAGTGTTGATCAGTTCAGGGTCTTTTAATACCTCCCGGGCTGTTTCAAGAGTGTCGTCCAGCGCATCCAGGCATCCTGCAATTTTCTCCAGCGCCGCATAATGTTTTTCATAATCCGCGATCAATTTATCACGCTTGGCCAAATTCCAGTCCACATGGCAGCGATAACTCTCAGGGTCTTCAAAGCCGGTTCCGTAACAAAATTCGGGAATATACAGGATACCGTCTTCATCGGTCCTATCAAACATCAGGGCTATAAGTTCGGCAGGGGCAAGGGTATAATCGTCCATAGGATCTTTTATTTGTTTTTCCATTGTTTACACTCCTTAAATTTATTGTAGGATCATTGTAGCATAAGGTCGTTGAAAATCCAAATTAATCGTCTAACAATCTCATCAGTTGATCTCCGCTTCCGATTATACGGCCGTAAAAATCCTTTGTTACATTGTCTTTGGCTAAATACTGACCTTTGAGCCGTCCGTAAAAATCCTTGATCCGCTTATCCCCGTTGGGATAGGTTTCGATAGTGCCGATCACGCGGCCGTAAAAATCTTTGATGTACTCGCTTTCCATAATACATACCTCCGAAATTTAAATTTTGGGATTTTGAGCACAGATCGCATTTTTGTGCGAAATTATTTTTGGTGAGGCTATTGTAGCAAAAGCTACGTCCCGAATGCGGTACATACAAACAAAAAAAGGCGGAAAATAAAAATTTTTCCGCCTGAGGTTGTCGAAAAAGTCCTCAGAAATAGCAAAATGCACAAAAGGGATTTCGCTCTCTGAGGAGAGCGACCAGAGGTTCCCTCTGGACTCCGGTGCGGCTTAGGCTTTTCGCCCTCTGCGGAGGGCGATTTAAGGCTCTGCCTTAAAAATCCGCAAGCTTTTGAAAAAGCTTGACCAAAACTTTTAGTCATTTTGCTACAGACATTTAGTTTTTCGACAGTCTGAGGCGGAAAATAGAAAATATTTTCCGCCTTTTGTAAGATCTGTAGATCGATTATTCCAGCTCGTCCCTTCTGTTCAGATAAGCCCTGAACGCAACCGAATGACTGGGATGCCGGAGAAAGCGCATACCCTTTCCGTAGTTGTTTCGTATATCCTCGGTAAGCTCTTTACCATTCAGACAAACGGCTTCCACCGCCGCGCGATAGGCAGGATTCATTTCGCCGAGCTCGTCGAGCGCTTTCTCGGCATCTGCAGCAAATCCTTCCACATCGGCTATGGGCGAGTCCGGATCGGCAAAAGCCTTTTCACCGAAAATTGCCAGAGCTAATCCGTTATAATTTTTTGTTGTCATTGTTTTTTATTCTCCGTCAAAATGATTTCTGATCTAATTGCGTTATTCTGTGTAGTAAGAATTATTTTTGACGGCTAGGGCAGGAAAGTACGCCGCAAATATCACATTTTGGGTTTTTTGCAGTGCAGACACCGAACCCAGTCGTTTTATTATTTTTGTCTTTATTTGTTACACAGTATTGCCAAAGGATAGTGTCTACCAATGCTTGACACATTCCGTATTCCTCGCCGATTTCCTTGCATATATCGATTACTTCCCACTCAGAGGCAGGGTTCTTTTTGGAATAACCAAGTCTGCCAAGCAATCTGCGCAGATGAACATCCGGCTTCACGACTTCCACGCCGACACCTTTTATGTATTCGCACACCAACGCAGCCCCCATCCATTTCAGCTTGTACGGGCTGTTGCTTTGACTGAGTACGCGAACTAATTCTTTACATCTTGTCGATATAAAATAATGATCAATACCTCCTTGCTCGGAATCAATTTTTTCAAGTGTTTCGATATTTTCTTTTAAACAGTTCATCTGCTTTTTGATTTGACGGTTTCCGCAATGCAATTTCGGTGCCGTTATTTGCGCAACCAGTTTTGTGGGATTGGCTGTTTTCAGCTCATCAACGTCAAAGTCAGAGAAGATATGATTTAATTCGTCTGTGTTCTGAGCAATTGTATCCCACGGTCTATTGTTGGATAGCAGTGCATACACCATGCCTTTGACGTGGTCGGTCAGCGTAAGAGCGCCTTGGCCGCGCTTTACAATATTCTTTTCGATCCCGGCAATTTCCGATTTATAATCGTAATTTGCTCGCTCCATGGTGTCAATCAGCTGTTGAAATTCAGGATATTTCATATTCATGCTCCTTTTCTTTTTTTATCATTGTATCATTTAATTGGAAAAAATCCAAATAATTCTGAGATAATTTTCGTTTTTTGTCTTATTCCGCCACAGCTTCAAATTTGATTTTGTTTTTCTTGGCATACTGTTCGGCATAGCTTCCCTCAGGAGCGTGGACGGTCAGCGAAATGCAGCCCTTGAAAGCATCGTTGCCGATCTCTGTCACACTTGCCGGTATGGTAATGTCAGTTAGACTCGTACATTTCAAGAAAGCTTCCTCACCGATCTCTGTTACACTGTCCGGGATTGTAAGTCGGGTCAGGCTCTTGCAGCCTTCAAAGGCGCTTTCCCTTATCCGGGTCACGCTTTGGGGAATGCTGATCTCTGTCAGCTTGGTACACCCACTGAATAAGAAACATTCTATTCCCTCA
>CAZBAR010000021.1:0-41707 GCA_964490165.1 uncultured Lachnospiraceae bacterium
TCTAAATATTCGTCATACTGAACGCATATACGAATATGCCAATCACCATCTTCCGATTTGTTGACCGAACCCCACCGTTTTCCTTTATATTTACCGTTAATACTGATTTTGTTCTCTTTTAGCCATTCCAGAAATTCATTCATTATAATCCCTCATAAATGTACGTCTTACCTGTAACTTAATATAACAAAAGAAGCCGATCATTACAAAAACAACCGACTTCTCTCGCATTTTGGTGCGGGTAAGAGGACTTGAACCTCCACCGAGTTGCCCCGACTAGAACCTGAATCTAGCGCGTCTGCCAATTCCGCCATATCCGCTTATTTATATCCTCAATTTTTACACGGCGAGGACTGCCGAGACGGAGCACATAGCTTTTTCCGTATAAAGTACCAAAGTTCTCTTTGGTAAGAACAGACAGCACGAGTGCTGTCTGTTCCTGGTGCGAGAGACGGGACTTGAACCCGTACGGAGTAATCCACACGCCCCTCAAACGTGCGCGTCTGCCGGTTCCGCCACTCTCGCATTTTGCCTTTCGGACTGTTGCCCGCTGACAGATGATATTATACTAGAAAACGATCCGTTTGTCAACACTTTTTCATTAAAAAAATTACTTTTTTTGCAAATTATCTTTTTGCCGAATTACAGTGTTATTTAAGCACTGAAAATCCTGCATATTGACCAAATTTGCTGTATTGAAGCTGTCCCTGTGGGAGCATCTGCTCCCACAGGGACAGCTAAAAGTTAAATTTACTCCTCCGGGTTAGGACGTGTGATCACGCAGTTGTTGACTCTCTGCAAGTATCTGTCAAATCTGGGATCAGAATGCAGTTTAGTGTAATATTTTTGAAAGATAGGTGGATATTCTTTAGGCATAACAGCCCAACACCTATCGTTCATTTTCCAAGTAAAATATCTGTACTGCATCCCGTTATCATAATCATCCGCCCATTCAAACCATGCGTCAACCGTAAGATCCTTGAGCGCAGGGGACGTAACAGATAATGTGAATGTATCTGTTTTTATCGCCGTGATCTTTTCAAGAAGCGAAACAAAATCCTCCATTACTGTGAAAGCCTCTTCAATCTTCCCTTCCTCTGCTAATGCCCAGATCAATATCCATCCGATATCCAGCCGCATATCACAGAACAGATCCAGTTCGCCGTTACCAGTCAAAGGGTGTTTCGGATCTGGTATGCAATCACAAATACTGTGAAGATACGTAAGATTGTTTTTAAGACACCATACAGCATACGCGGAGTCTTCAATTCCAAAAGTAGCCCAGTTTGCAGGAACGTCAAGCACCTCATACAATGATTCAATCAAGTGCAGCTTACGAATAGATTCATGTTTTTCAAAATCTCTCCGCCAACGATATCGATTCAACAGCAAACGCCTTCGTGAAATATCCTCTGCCGATGAATATTCATCTAAAAAAGCCTGAATATGATCGTCATCCTCCATCTTAGCCATCCATTCTATAGCTGCTGTATGCTCATCCCAGGGGCAAAAGCGCATGATCTCCCCGGTAAGACTGCGCAGCTGCTCCATAACTTCTTTACTTTCCTCAAGATGATTTTTGTAAAGACCATGATAGATTCCCCAAGCACAGTAATCGTGATATTCGGCAAAGTTGCGGCGGATCTCCTTGAGAACGGAGACAACTTTTTCCGCATTGGCCTCTTCTGCCGCCTTTTCTAATTTCCAGCTGAGATCATCGCAAAACTTTTCACGTTCTTCATCAGAACAATAAAACAAATCGTTTACCGTCACCTGAAAAACAGAGGCAATTGCCGGCAGCATCTCCATATCGGGATAAGTTGAGCCACATTCCCAACGGCTTACAGATTGAACAGTGGTTCCCAGCTTTTCCGCCAACTGCTCCTGAGTAAGATCCATATTTTTGCGGTATTTTCTGATGTTTTCTCCCATATTGATTTTCATAACAATCTCCATTCTGCCGGCAGTTTTTGCCGGCGTTTAATAAGATGCACGGTACCGCTGATCAAGCCTTGATGTGATTATATTTTAACTTATTTTATACCAACAAACAACATCTCATTTTGTGATATTTTTTCACGCAAAGTGAGAATTAAAAAAGCAGCCGTGCAGCCCGAATAATGGTGCATGGTTGCTTTTTTACAGATCAAAGCCGCCTTAAACCGGCGGCTCTGTCAAAAATCTTATCTCATAAAGTAAGCGTCGCGCTCAGCTCCGACTGAAACAAGCCAAAGCTTCTGACCTATCTTTTCCTCTATGAACTCAATGTACTTTTTAGCATTTTCCGGAAGCTCATCAAAGCTGCGGCAACCGGATATATCGCTCATCCAACCGTCAACATACTCGATGACGGGAGTAGCCTTATCAAGAACCTCTCCTACGGGGAAATCATATATCTTTTCGCCGTTGAACTCATAAGCGGTACAAACGGGAATCTTTTCCATATAGGAAAGTACATCCATTTTTGTAATAGCGATCTTATCGCTTCCCTGCACTCTGATACCGTACTTGGAAGCAACAACATCAAAGCCGCCCACACGTCTGGGTCTGCCTGTAGCCGCACCGTACTCGCCGCCTGCCTTACGCAGAGCCTCAGCTTCATCGCCGTCCATTTCAACAGTGAACGGACCTGCGCCTACGCAAGTAGAATAAGCCTTCATAATTCCCACTGTAGTATCAAGCTTTACGCCGGGGATACCCGAACCGATAGGAGCATATGCTGCGATCGTATTTGAAGAAGAAGTAAAGGGATAAATACCGAAATCTATATCGCGGAGCGCACCGAGCTGCGCCTCAAACATAATGCGCTTGCCCTCTTCGTTTGCCTTCTGAAGATATACGCCGGTATCGCAGATATAATCCTTAAACTCACCGCCGTAGGTCTCAAGATACTCGACCATATCCTCATAAGCACTTGCTGCCTTGCCGTAAACCTTCTCTACAGTAAGGTTCTTATATTCAAGTATTCCCTTAAGTGACTCTTTAAGATATTCCCAGTGGAACAGATCTCCTGTGCGGACAGCCTTCTTTGCATATTTATCACTGTAAACGGGAGCAATACCGCGGCGGGTCGAACCGTAGCCGCCGTTGCCAAGTCTTTCTTCCTCGTAGCAGTCAAGGTCTACGTGGTAAGGCATAGTTATAATAGCTCTGTCACTGATTTTAAGATTATCGGGACCTATATGGATACCCTTTTCGCGAAGTCTTGCAATTTCGCCGTGCAGATGCTTAAGGTCAATAGCCATGCCGTTGCCCATTACGCAAACTACATCGTCTCTGAGAATGCCGGAGGGGAGCAGATTGAGTATAAACTCGCCCTTTTCGTTAATAACAGTGTGGCCTGCGTTATTGCCGCCCTGATATCTGACTACAATGTCCTGGTCTTCGCTGAGAAGGTCGACGATACGTCCCTTACCCTCGTCACCCCAGTTGATTCCTACTACTGCTGTAAGCATAATTTAAGTATTCCCTTTCCGGTATTGATGTTCTCATAATTTTATATGCGCTCAACACCACTTAATAGTATACCACACATATGCTTTTTTTGTCAATAAGATTAGACAAGTTTTGCATCGGGACAGTGCTTAATTATAAAATCTTATTCCCTGCTTTGGAATATTTCAATGTTTCTTTGAAATATACCGACTGATTGACGATCCAGATAACGCAGACGGCAAGCGACGGCAAAAATCCGATATGAAAAGCTACTGCGCATATAAACAAAATTCCTATTAAAACCTGACAAACTTTATTGCTTACGCTGTAAGCCTTAAAAGCACATTTGCCCATCACTATTTTTTCCGCTTCGTCACAGCTGTCGATCCACTTCTTTTGAAATCTGATATCATAAACAGAAGCTGTTTTTTCAGGACTGATTCTTTTTGCGGCATCCACACATTTTTGCTGGATAATGACCACCTCGATCAGAGCGCACAAAAAAGCGGCAGCGGTACACATCACTACACTGTGCCTCGCATCAGCAAGCATATCATATACGTATGAAGATAACACAGCCATAAGAAAAAATGAGAAAATATTAGCAGCACCGGAGATCCAAAGGGCGACAGACAAATTTTTACCGACAGCATCGAATATCTCATCGTCCTCGCCATCCCATGCTGCTGTCAATTTCTTTGCCTTTTTATAGATCGGAATAGTGACCACCGGCAGGGCGACAGCTGTTGCGATCATCAGCCACGGTACAATATTCATTCCGAAATATCTGCCTGCAGCCTTAATGCCGGCCGACAAAGTGTTGAGATCGTATTCGGTGACTAAAAAAGCAAGTAATCCCCCGACGATCCCGCCAATAACTATTAAAAGTATAAACACAGGCATAGCCCTGCGGTTTACCTTTTTTATTTCTTTATTGTTGTCCATTTGATTCTTCCTCCTCCAAATAAAAAACTTCTTCTACCTTGACGTCGCATATTTTTGCGATCGTCAGGGCAAGGGTGACAGACGGTGAATAATCGCCCCGTTCGATAAGGCTTATCGTCTGCCGAGACACGCCGCACAAACGTCCCATTTCCTGCTGGTTTACATTTAGTGCGGCTCTGCGTTCTTTCAAACGGTTTTTCAGTATCATAAGCACCTCCTTGCGACAATTTTTATTGTCTTTTTGACAACCATTATTGTCAATATGTATTATATCCTTGTCAAAATGATTTGTCAATAGTTTTCGCAAAAAAACAAAGCGAAATAATATGTTAACAGCTATATTAAAACCGGAAACCTATGGATCACACTCCGCAAATTTACGTCTGCTACAGCAAGACCGGCTGTCAGCATATGTGCTTTGTGCATCTACCCACAGGTGCTGTCAAACAACAGCCGACCCATTTTTAAGCAATATAGTTCCTATTGTTGCGATTTTGACTGAAAAATGTCCGTTTTCGTAATAATATTTGTGAATAGCTATAATTGATTTTTTTATGCTTAGGTGATATGATATATATTGATAAAAGAAAGGAAGTACTATCTATGCAGTATATAATCGACAGCGCTGATACCAAAGCGATCCGCAGATGTATGGAATTTTTCCCGGTAGCCGGCGTTACCACCAACCCCACTATCATTTCCAAGGAAAAGTCCGATTTCAAGGCACTTGTTGCCGAAATCAGAAGCATCATCGGTCCCGACAAGATGCTTCACATTCAGACGACCAGCGATGTCGCTGAAGATATCGTTAAAGAAGCTCGCGAGCTCAAGCAGATCGCAGGCGGCGACTTTTACATTAAGATCCCCGTTTCCGCTGAGGGTCTTAAGGCTATGAGAATCCTCAAGGGCGAGGGCATCAAGATCACCGCTACCGCTATCTTCACTCAGCAGCAGGCACTTCTCTCCGCGCTTGCAGGTGCTGATTACGTTGCTCCCTATATCAACAGACTTGACAACATCGTTTCCGACGGTGCTCACGTTGTTGAAGAGATCGTTCAGCTCTTCAAGCTTCACAACATAAACTCAAAGGTTCTTGCAGCAAGCTTTAAGAACGTTGAGCAGGTACATAAGGTTGCTATGGTAGGCTGCCCCGCAGTTACTATTAACCCTGATCTGTTCGATCAGCTGATCTACCATCCTCTTACCCTGTACGCAGTAGACGCATTCTCTGCTGACTGGGAAATGGTATACGGCGACAAGAAGATCCTTGACATTCTCGGCGAATAATCTGATTGACCTCAAAAGAGTCGGCATTTGCCGGCTCTTTTTGCTTGGAATTCAAAAAAATATATATCCGATCACTGTTTTACACTTTTTATATACATATATAGCTTATATTCAATAAAAACCTTGACATATCAACTTTTGTTATATATAATTAAATATATGTATGATTACTTTGCATACTTATATCGCTGTGCCAATCCGGCGCTCGGCGCAGCGAAAAATCCCGCCGGAGAAACGGATTTCTATGGGAACTTACAATAATTTGAAGCCTACCCCCAAGCCTCAGACCATTATTGACCTGCGTCAGATGCTGAGGTCTTCGGCAGAGCGTTTTGATGACAAGCCTCTTTATATTTACAAGGAAGACGGCGAGCTTCTTACAACTACGCATACCCAGTTTTACAATAATGTCCGTGCTTTTGCTACAGGTCTTTATGAGATCGGACTTGCAGGCAAAAATGTAGCCGTTATAGGCGATACTCATCCCGCGTGGCTGTGCGCTTACTATTCTGTTATGCTGACCGGAGGTATCATCGTACCTCTTGACCACGAGCTCGATATGCCTCAGGCTGAGGGTTTTATGCAGATCGCTAAGTGTGCTGCTCTTGTATATACTTCGGGAATGAATGAAAAGATAGAGGAAAGGCTGGAGCATCTGGATTTCCTTGAATATATCATTCCTCACAAGTCCGACGTAAGCGGAGACAATGTTCTCACATTTGAAAAGATACTTGAAATAGGAAATGCTGCCCTTGAAAACGGCGACACGCGCTTTGACGACGCTGAGCTTGATATGGATAAAACAGCAGCAATACTGTTTACCTCCGGTACTACAGGTTCAAGCAAGGGGGTTATGCTCAGTCAGGGCAACCTTGTTGCTTCTGCAAACGCATCCTGCCTTTCTACACAGTACGGTCCCGACGACTGCTGCGTGTCCGTTCTTCCTATACATCATACATACGAGATGACAACAGGTCACCTTGCTGTCACAAATCTCGGTGTTACGGTCTATGTTTGCGAAGGCATCAGATACGTTACTCGCTGCTTCAAGGAATACAAGCCTACCATGCTTTTGGTAGTTCCGCTTTATCTTGAGACTATCCATAAAAAGATATGGGCCGAGATACGCCGCAAGGGTCTTGAGAAAAAGGTCCGCATGGGAATGGCTATAAGCAACAAGCTTCTGAAGCTTGGAATTGACAACAGAGAAAAGCTGTTTGGTGAAATAACCGCTGTTTTCGGCGGCAGACTTAAGAGCGTCGTTGTCGGTGGTGCGCCTATCGATCCCGTTATCATAAAGGATTTTTATGCTTTCGGTATCAGCGTATTCCAGGGCTACGGCATTACCGAGTGTGCTCCCCTTGTTGCAGTAAACCGTCCCGGCAAGGTTAAATTTGAAACTGTCGGTCAGGTCGTTGATTTCTGCGAGGTTAAGATTGCACCCCTTCCCGACAGTGAAAAGGGCGAGGGCGAAATTCTTGTACGCGGTGACAATGTAATGCTCGGATATTACGAAAATGAAGAAGCTACCGAAGCTGCATTTACTGAGGACGGCTGGTTCAGAACCGGTGATATCGGTACTATCGACAAAAACGGCTATATTACCATCACAGGCAGACTTAAAAATGTTATTATTGCTTCTAACGGTAAAAACGTATTCCCAGAGGAGCTGGAGGAGCGCCTGCTCAGACTGCCCGCTGTCCGCGAATGCGTTGTTGTAGGACGCGAGGACGACAATGGAGAAACAGTCATTACCGCAGTAATCGTTCCCGATTACGAGGTTCTCGGCGAGGGCACAAGCGACACTGCCGCTAATATGGTTCTCAAAGAGGCTATCGCACAGGTCAACAAGGCTCTTCCCGCTTACAAGCATATAAACCGTTTTGAGATCAGACACGAGGACTTTGAAAAAACGCTTACTAAAAAGATAAAGCGTTTCCTTGTTAAATAAATTACTTTGGAGGAATTTCACCATGTTTGATAAACTTAAAGAGATACTTATATCCGACCTTGACGTAAAAGAAAGCGACATCACTCTTGATGCTCAGCTCGCTACCGATCTCGGTCTTAATTCGCTTGAGCTTGCCGACCTTGCGCTGATGTGCGAAGACAAATTCGGTATTACTGTAAGCGACGACGATATCCGCAGCTTTATAACAGTCGGCGATGTTGTCAACTACATGGAAGAAAAATTGAAGTAATCAAAAAGGGGCAAATGCCCCTTTTGAGTTGTTATAGGATTTTAATAATTATGGAACTTTCAAAAATAAATATACGCGGCGTAAATATTGCCAATGTCGATCTTGAAGAGGCAACCGCGTTTCTTGAAGAGACTGTCAATACGGGAGCCGCTGCTGCCGTATACACTCCAAACGCTGAGATCGTACAGCTTTGCATCAACGACAGCGATTTCAGGGATACCGTTAATAATGCGGAGCTTGTAGTACCTGACGGAGTAGGTGTAGTAAAAGCTGCACGTATTTTGGGAACGCCCCTTAAAGGAAAGGTAGCGGGAGTAGAGCTCGGAGAAAAGCTGCTGAAATCTGCCGCTGACAACGGATATAAGGTATTCCTTTTCGGCGGAAAGGATGCCGGCAGAACGGAAAGCGGAGTGTCAGTTGCCGATCAGTGCAAGGCTGTTTTTGAAGAAAAGTATCCCGGCATAAATATTGTGGGAACAAGAGACGGATACTGCAAAAAAGATGGCGATGACAATGACGAGACTATTCGTATGATAAACGATTCCGGCGCTGATATCCTGTTTGTATGTCTCGGCGCACCCCTGCAGGAAAAGTGGATTGCAGCAAATCGCGTCTCACTTCCCGGAGTTCACGTGTTTCTTGGCCTCGGCGGAAGCCTTGACGTATACTCCGGCAATGTAAAGCGCGCCCCTAGAATATTCATAAAGCTGGGACTCGAGTGGTTTTACCGCTTACTGTGCGAGCCGCAGCGAATAGGCAGGATGATGAGCCTGCCGAAATTCTACTTCGGCACATGGCGCGAGAAGCTCAAAAGAAAATGATCTACTATGCCTTGAGAGCTTGCGAGGATAACTATAATTCACAGCACAAAACGGGAATAGAGCTGCGCGAGTATTTGTTTTCCGCTCTGGAAATTACAGACGAGGTAAAAACAGCACAAAGCGGCAGACCGTATATTAAGGCTGACGGTATTGATCTTTCTGTATCCCACAGCAAAAATGCAGTGCTGTGCGCTGTTGTTTTACCAAAGTCAATTCCAACGCCACCCGATGTATTCAGCATTGTCTCGGAGGGTACTGAAATAGGTGCAGATATCCAGTTTGTTGACCCGGATAGCGATATAGAGCGCCTGAAAAAAATATCCCGCCGATATCTTTCTGCCGATATAAATTCAAGAGATGAATTCTATGATCTCTGGACAAGAAAAGAAGCGTTCGGAAAGCTATGCGGAGAAGGACTGTTTTGTAAGGCAGACGATAACGGATGCAGCTATTTCTCCTTCCCTTTTAATATCAACAGCGACAGATATCAGATATCAATATGCATAAAATAGAGAAAGCCCGCCGAAAGGCGGGCTTTAGCATTATCAAAAATACTTATCTCATCAGGCTTCTGATATAGTTGATCGTGTACTTAACGCCCCAATCGCCCTTTTCGCCGTACCATGAAGCTGAGTGCGGCTCTATAGAGCAATAGCCGTCGAAGTCGTACTTATAAAGAATGCCGAAAAATGCTCTCCAGTTAATAGAGTCAAGTCCTGCGGGAGGATTGTCGTAATTCTTATGAACAAAGCTCTGCTCAAGCTTACCCTGAAGCTCGGGATATTTTCTGATAAGATCAAATCTGTTCCAAGCGTCAACCTCTTCGGAATCTCCGTACTGGATAACACCCTTGATATGAACATAGCCGAAGCGGTCGCCCCACATCATGCCTTCTTCCATATACGCGCCTTTGTCACCGCCGTGAACAAAGCTGTGAGAGGGGTCATACTTTATCTTCAGACCGGGAACCTCGTCCAGAACTATCTTCCACTGCTCGGGAGTACGGATGTAGTTGTTGCCCATCATGCAGTTGACGATAGATACGGTGATGTCATACTGCTTAGCATACTCAACGACCTGATTAAGAGCGACGATAGCAGCAGAAAGGTTTTTATAGTATGTCAGCTCCTTAACATAGTTGCAGGAAACAAGGTAGTTAGGTGCGCCCAGCGCGTGAGCAAAGTCAATAGCCTTTTTGATCTCACTCAGCTCATGCTCATCAGTGGTGCCCTCTGCGGTAATAAGCTTGCTTGCCCAACGGCCTATTGCGCCGACCTCAACGCCTGTGCGCTCGATAGCAGCTTTCATCTCGTCGGTCTTGGGCAGAATACCGTCCATATTAACGCCCCAGTAGTCAGGGTGATTAAGGTCAAGCTCTATAAAGTCAAGACCCAGCTCCTTTGCCTCGTCAAGGCTCTTAGGCTCGCAAGGCATGATCATTCCAAGTTTCATATCGTTACTCCTTAAATAAATTATACTTCGTCAGGGCGTTTCCAGAACATAGCGTAGTCCATATAATCCGGATCGCTCAGTGATTTTATATCATGGAATTCATGATTATAAGTAATGCCGTAGCGCTTCATATAGTCAAAACGCTTTTTGTTATTTTCTGCGACCTGCTCGGCGAAATCCTTCTTCTCGTCCTCATCCTCGCAGCTGTTCATTTCCTCACGCAGTGTGAAATCGATATAGTCGAAAAGCTGTATTCTGCTGCGGCGAACATTTGCAAGCGCTATGGGACTGTCAGCCTCTGCCTCGGCAGCATCAAACATCTGATTTCCGCGAAGAATAAATTCCCACTGGCCTTCAAGCTTTGTTGCTGCGTCTCTTATCCAGATGTAATTAGCCGCGTTATCATAGTATATGTTAAAGTGAGAATCCATAGAATTGTCGCGTATCATATTGAGATAGTCTGCAATATGATGTCCGCCTGCGCCGTAATAGTCGTTTATAAACTCAGCGATCAGTGCGCGGTACTTCTCTTCTGACATATAGGGATCCCACAGAAGTCGTGCGATAATATAACCCTTCAGCTCACCGAACTCACCGTTGGGAGACGCAAAGTTACCCTGCTCAAACAGACCCTTTGCGTTATGCTCGGCAAAATATCTTACATTGGGTCTGAGACTTTCAAGGTCGTAGAACAGCACTGAGAAGTTAGTAAAGTCTGTCGTATAGTTCCAGACAGTAAGATTTTCAGCAATCTGTGACCATTCCTTCAAATCATCGGAGAAGCTTCTGTCCGCATGATCAAGTGCAGGCGCAATATCGCACTCTTCAAGCGGATGTCTGAAGCAGCACTCTATATCGCAAAGACGGACAACAACATTATGTCTGGGACGAATGGTCTTGGGAGGCTTACGGGTAAAGCGATACGCAAAGGTATCAAATGTAACATTGGGGAATTCATCCTCAAGCTCCTCAGCCACACGGTTGACGAACTTAAGCATCGTACCCATTTCGCTCTCTTCAGCTTCGTTGACAGCGCGGCATTTATCGCACTTGCAGGCGCCTGTATCGCCGTCGTTCTGTGTAATGGAAACAAGGCGTGCAGTAGGGTCCTCGCTGAGAGTTTTTCTGACGTTGGAAAGCACAGTCTGATATACAGTCTCATCTGAGAGGCAGGGCTGCACCCATGCGCGCTCGCCGTAGGGGCACTGACCTGACAGCCAGCCTATAGTGTGCTCAAATCCACCCTGATAGTTTACATCACCGCCGAGATATGCGGGAAAACGCTCTCTGCCGTGGCAGCCGTTTATTTTGAGTTTTGCGGAAATGCGGGGGTCGGTAACAGAATACCAGTAAGAGTTACGGTAGAAGAAAGTGGGGATCTGGCAGTTTTCGCTGTCTACAGTGACCTCAAGCTTCTTTTTTTCGGGAACGACTTCAAAATCGTTTGTATAGAAACGGCAGCCGCAATATTCTTCAAGAAACGTGTAAACGCCGTACAGCGCACCGCGAACGCCGCTTCCTATAATGAATATCTTCTCGCCCTCTGCACGGATAATAAATCCTTCTTCACCGAGACGCTCAACATCGCTGTCGGAGTAGCCGCCGCGGTTCGTATAGCCGATGACGATCTCCTTATCCTCAACGTGCCTGTTATCCCAAAATTCGGGCAGCATAGCGCCGCTTATCTTAAACAGATATTTCTTTAGCTCGGCTGCTGCAAATTCAAGAGCCGGTGTAGGATTCGAGGGAAAAATTATCTGATATGAGCTTTCATAATTTTCTGCAAGTATCATTGTATGTATTCCTTTCATATATCCGCCGATTGGCGGCTGCACTCTCCTAAACTATACCATATTTTAATTGAATGTCAAGTGTTTTCAGAGAAATATTCAGCTTCTGTGATATAGTGTGCGATGCTCGTATTTCGGCTCAGATGTAGTATTTATACCAAGCTTTTTGTAGGTCCTCTCATCAACGGAGGACAGTATTATTGAAAAATGTGCGTCACAGCCGCGAAGCAGAGGCAGAGCCTCCATAGCACGGCGGGCATATTCGCTGCCCACTGAGCTTGCTGCAAGGGCAATAAGTACCTCATCAGAGTGCAGACGGGGATTTCTGTTGCCGAGCACTCCGGTCTTCAGGCGGCAAATAGGCTCAAGTGCCGTAGCGTCTATAAGATCAATAGAGTCGTCTATTCCTGCTACAGTCTTGACAGCGTTCAGCAAAAGCGCCGCTGACGCTCCCAAAAGGTCGCTGGTCTTACCTGTAACAACAGTTCCGTCGGGCAATTCCATTGCTCCGGCAGGCTTGCCTGTCTCCTCCTCCTTGGCGACAGCTGCCGCAACATCGGGACAAATACTTTTTGACACAGCCGCCTGCTGAACTATAAGCTCGTTTTTCTGAAGCAGGCTTTTAGGTGCTGCGTGACAGGCAACATCCTTTGCAGCGCTGAAATATCTGCGAAGTATCTCTTTGTTTGCAGCCTCGCAGACAGCAGCATCGTCAAAAATACAGAAGCCTGCCATATTTACGCCCATATCCGTGGGGGATTTGTAAGGGCACTCACCGAGTATCTGCTGCATCATTGCACGAAGCACGGGGAAGATCTCAACATCGCGGTTGTAGTTTACCGCAGTTTTGCCGTAAGCCTCCAAATGGAAGGGGTCGATCATATTTATGTCGTCAAGATCAGCAGTAGCCGACTCATAAGCAATATTTACAGGGTGCTTCAACGGCAGATTCCAAATGGGAAATGTCTCAAATTTAGCATATCCCGCCTTAATGCCGCGCTTGTTTTCGTGATACAGCTGGGACAGGCAAGTAGCCATTTTTCCGCTTCCGGGGCCGGGAGCAGTAACGACTACAAGAGGGCGCTCGGTTTCTATATATTCGTTTTTGCCGTAGCCCTCATCGCTTACGATATTATCAACATCGGAAGGATAGCCGGCAATAGGGTAATGCAAAAAGCTCTTCATACCGAGGTCAGACAGACGGCGGCGGAATTTATCAGCCCCGCTCTGCCCTGTATATCTTGTAATAACAACGCTGCCGACATAAAAGCCAAGGCCGCGAAAAACATCGATCAGTCTGAGGGTATCGTCATCATAGCTGATACCGAGGTCGCCTCTGAGCTTGTTTTTTTCAATATCATCAGCATTTATGGCAATAATAATTTCTACCTCGTCCTTCATTGTTGCAAGCATTCTGATCTTGGAATCAGGCTCAAAGCCTGGAAGCACGCGGGACGCGTGATAATCGTCAAACAGCTTGCCTCCGAATTCCAGATACAGCTTGCCGCCGAACTGAGCAATACGCTCGCGTATACATTCGGACTGTATGGTCATATACTTATTGTTATCAAAGCCTTTCTTCATAACAGCTACAATTCTCCCTACAAGGCGTTATTATTTCACAGAATATGATACCATATTTTGACCCGTTCGGCAATAATATTTTACGATTTTTTTATTTTTCGGCAATATTAACTTTACTTCGGCGAAATATTATAATATACTAAACATATAAAATCCGAAACGGGAGATATTCAATGCTTCAAGTTTATCTTATATACACTGCTGCTATGACCGTAATTACTTTTTCACTGTTTTTCGCCGACAAAATGCTTTCAAAAAAAGAAGCACGCATCCGTATTCCTGAGGAAACGCTGCTGTGCTTCTCTGCCGTCGGCGGCAGTGTCGGTGCTCTGCTCGGTATTTATCTTATACGCCACAAATCAAATTTCAGAACAAAGTTTCATTTTGCCGTCGGCGCATGGCTTTCATTTGCCGTACAAGCCGCTGCTGCGGTTCTGATGGCACTCTCACAAAGCGGCTATTCAGGAGGTATGTAAACGATGCATAAAAAAAGTAAGAGTGAATTCACCCACGGTGGCAGCATTTGGAAATCCATAGCTCTGCTGCTGAAAACAATATTTGCAGCACTCGGCTACGGACTTATATGGCTGGGTCTTATCTTTATGCAGCACAGCTGGTGGATCACCGCAGTAGTATGCGGCGCTGTCATTACATTTGTTTCGGTACTGCTGTTTATAATTGATCCGCTTTTGAAAAGCAGGCGCAGACGGTAAAATTGTGCCGTCAGTCCCTCTCAACAAATTCAATTACCTTTTCAAGCACCTCAAAATACTCTGCAAATGTCTTTTTACAGCACATTGGATCTGATATACGAACGCCTTTCGTTCTCAGTCCCGTAAGCGCAAACGACATAGCAACTCTGTGGTCGTCATAAGTCTCTATATCGCAACTCTTGGGCACTCCCGGGTAGACCGTTACTTTATCCTGCCCCTCATCGACCTTGATTCCAAGTGCAGTAAGATTAACGGCGATCGCATTTATTCTGTCGCATTCCTGTAGGCGTATATGTCCGATATCGGTTATCGTTACAGGCGCATCTGCAAACGGAACAATTGCCGCCAGAGTAAGTGCCTGATCAGAAAACGCTGACATAGAAACGGTAAATCCGCCGCGAAGTCTGCCCCCTTCAGCGCCGGTCACGGTCACATTGCCTCCGTCCGTCTCCGTTACTTCACAGCCCATTTCAGATAAAACATTAAGAAACTGTATATCACCCTGAAGCATTTTTGAAGTTACGCCTTTAACTGTGACCCTCGCACCTAAAACTCCGGCAAGAGCATAAAAATACGATGCCGCGGACATATCAGGCTCTATTTCGTATTCAAGCGCCCTGTAGGTGTCTTTCCCCGAAATATGATACCTGATCTGCCCGTCGGAAGTATCCTTTTGCACGTCCACGCCAAAGCTTTTCATCATACTTGCCGTAATATCTACATAACTGAGTCCGTGAGAACCCTCTATGCATATTTCTGTTTTTTTGCCGAAGGTTCCCGCCGCAATAAGAAGCGCACTTAAAAACTGAGAGCTTTTATCTATGTTGACCGTAAAGCTTTCGGGAATAAGCGCTTTGTTTTTTATGCCCGTAATGCGAAGAGGAAAATATCCCTCGTTTTCCAGACACTCAACTCCTGCGCCTGCATTTCTCAGCGCTTCGATCAAAGGCTGCATAGGACGTTTTTTCATCTGCTCTGATGAATTGACTGTATATTCACCGTCTGAAAAAGCAAGCATTGCAACTAAAAATCGCGCTGCCGTTCCCGCACTTCCCACATAGATCTCTGCCTTTTTATTTGGTATATCCCCGCCGAGACCTGTTATAGTCACATCACAGCCAAGACCGTCGTTATAGGTCTGCTCTATGGAAAATCCCAGCGTTTTCAGGCATTCAAGAAAATGTACTGCATCGTCACTTGTGAGACAGCCGCGAAGCACACTGGTTCCGCTCGACACAGCCGCAAGCAGCAATGCCCTGTTTGTAATAGATTTTGATCCCGGAACACAGACCTTTGCCGTAATATTTCTGTTTATCCTTTCGGGGACTTTAACCTCATAGAAATCTTTTTTCATATGTATCTCCGTATTATGAATTATATCATCCATCAATTTTACACGGTCAGCGGTACAAAATCGGCTCTTATAAGCGCTGCCAGCTCTTTTGGGGACAGCTCTATCTGATTTCCTATCTGCCCTGCCGATACAAATATCGTATCAAAATTTTCGGCAGTAATATCTATCAGCGTTCTGAACTGCTTTTTCATTCCCACAGGGGAGCAGCCTCCGTGAATATATCCCGTAAGGGGCAAAAGCTCTTTTTGCTTTATCATAACAACGGACTTTTCGCCCACTGCTTTTGCAGCAACCTTTAAGTCCAACGTTTCGGCAACAGGTATTACAAAAACATAATTCTGATTTTTTGATGAAACAGTTACAAGTGTCTTAAAGACCTGTCTTTCGTCCTGCCCCATAAGCGCGGCTACCTTGACCCCCTCAGTTTCACCAGGGTCATACTGATAATGCTTATATGCGATCTTCTTTTGATCAAGAATGCGCATTGCGTTAGTTTTTATTTGTGCCATTTTTATGTCCTCTATCTTATATCCCGCAGCACTTCGGCAACTGCGTCGCAGACCTCGCCTGCAAGGGGCGAATAATCACCGTACTTTTCAGCCGCTCTCTCCCCTGCTCTGCCGTGAACAAATGCGCCTAGAGAAGCCGCGCCCACAGGCGACAGACCTTGACACAGCATACCTGCTATTACACCCGTAAGAACGTCTCCGCTGCCGCCCTTTGCCAGTGCGGGTGTGCCGGAAGCATTTACAAACATAGTTCCTGTTATGCCGTCAGCCACAGCGCTGCGTGCGCCCTTCAGAACGCATATCAAGCCGTTTTCCGCCGCATAGCCTGCGGCAATATTCCACGGATCCTCAGTAATATCGGCGATGCTGCACTCAAGCAGTCTTGACATCTCTCCCGGATGCGGCGTAATAATAACAGGGCAGTCTGTAGGATATGCAAGAGCGTCCAGCGCAGTAACATTCAGAGCGTCAGCGTCTATTATAATCGGACTCCTGCACCACCCGTATGTTTTTCGCACCATCAAGCGCGCCGCGGCAGAGGTTGACAGTCCCGGACCGATAATAACTACAGACGCCCTCTCGATGCTCCTTTTTAACCTGTCAAGCTCTGCTGTAATATCACTGTAGGCAGTCACTATAGCTTCGGGAAGAAGTGTCTGCAATATCTGCCTGTTTGCCTCATGAGTAAATATTTCCACAAGTCCCGCACCGCTTCTGTACGCCGCCTTTGCAGAAAGATACGCCGCACCGCACATTCCCTCGCTGCCGCCGATAACAAGCACTCTGCCGAAGGTGCCTTTATTTGAATTTCTCGCTTTCTTCGGAATAAGTGACAGATCCCCATCCTCAAGGACATATATGCTGCCATCATCTCCGTCGGTCTTTATTCCTATATCCGCAGCATACACCTGTCCGCAGTGCTCAAGTCCCTGAGACGCTAAAAGCCCCTTTTTGTATGCGGCCATTGTAACAGTGGCATCTGCAAAGACCGCCTCGCCGAAGCACTCTCCCGTATCGGCGTTGACGCCTGACGGTATATCTACAGACACTACAGGCACACCTGATGTGTTTATTGCATCAATAGCATCAAGCATTTTGCCGGCAGGCGCACGGTCGGCACCTATACCCAGCAGCGCGTCTATTATTACGGTATACTTCCCGAAATCGGGAGTTTTTATAAACTCCAGTCCGCGAAGTCTTGCTTCTGTAATACGCCTCTCTGTTTCTGCACTTCTCTTTCCTGTGTCCACAAGATATATACTGCTGGCATATCCCATATCGTGCAACATGATCGCAGCGATTATTCCGTCGCCGCCGTTATTTCCTCCGCCGCATACAGCTACAGTACGGGTGGGGTCAAATCTATCAGCGATCACCCCGACAACAGCCGATGCCGCGCGCTCCATAAGAACTGACGACGGCGTCCCTGCTGCTATTTCTGCACTGTCGCATTTACGCATAGCGTTTACTGTAAGCACTCTTTTCATAAAGATCTCCATTTCGCTGCACAAAATAGTTATGCAAACTATAACTAATTTTACATAATTTGAGTCTAAAAATCAATAGCTATCTTGCAGTGAGGGAAAATATATGGTAGAATATTATTAATAAAATTGATTGTCCGAAAGGAAATACGCAAATGACACTGAGAGAAAAAATAGAAAAACTGCTTTCAGAGATAGAAGCTCTGAAAAGCTCTCCCTCTCCCGATAAAAAGCTGCCCCAGAACACATATTATCTGAATGACAGCGACATTGTTTGTATGGACAGACGTGTCGGCGAGAGCCGCTACCCTTACGATGCCGACGGCCTTGTAGTATGGGCGCGTTCTTCCGGCTATATCGAAGCCTGCGAGTCTACTTTTTCCATATTCAAGACCGTAAACTTTTCAGAAGATCCCTCTGTCGGCTTCTTCGCAGGTATTCCCACTGAAAACGGCTATCTTCCCCTTTCGGTTACGGGTGCATCAAAGCAGCTGTTTGAAAGTGCTGATGTACAGCGCTATGTTGTATACGCGCCCCGCTGTGCGTACTATATTACAGACACAAAAAACGTTACCTTTGCAGTTCGTCTTCACGTTGACACTGCAAAGCACATTCGTTTCGCTTATGTGGCTATAAACAAGACCGACAAACCTCAGCAGTTCTATATGGAGTCTGATATTGAAGCGATCCTCCGCTTCGCTGAGGTAGAGTCCTTCTGGGACAGAATGTCAAAGTTCGGTAAGAGATACGCAGACGGCTCATATCTCTTGCGCAGTGAGAATCAGTGCCTTGTTATAAACAGCAAGGCATGCGGCGGTAAGATCACCGATGAGTACCACACTGTAGGCAAATCAGACCTGCTCGGCGGAGTAGGCAGAACTCTTGCAAACGCTCTCGCTCTTAAAGAGGGTAAGTTTACAAAGCAGTGCAGCGCTGCAAACACTACCGATATTCCCGTTGCTGCCGATATGGTGCACTATGAGCTGGGCGGAGGAGAAATGATACGCCGCGAGTACGATCTTTCTTACTACCACAGCATTCCCGATGCAGAGGCGGCAACAGGAGCCGATATTGACACAGCTGCTATTGATGCTGCTCTCGAGGAGAGCGAGGCTGCCGAGCGCGCAAAGCTTGAGACTATGAAGGTAAACTTCAAGGACTGGAACGGCAAGCTTCGCGGCGAGGTCCTCAACAGATTTCTCAGAAACGTGCAGAAGCAGGTAAGCTTCTGTGCGCTCGGAAAGAACTACGCAGGCCCGCACATAGGCATACGCGATGTAATGCAGCAGCTTGAATCCAGCCTTATATGGCAGCCGGAGGAAAGCCGCGCAAAGATCATAACCGCTCTGAACTACATTCTTGAGGACGGCAGACCGCCGAGACAGTTCTCCCTTCCCGCAACTGAGGATATGATACCTGATATGGATCTGAGAATGTACATCGACCAGGGCGTTTGGATCATTTCCACCGTTTACACATACCTTTCATATACAGACGATTACTCCATCCTTGATGAAGAGTGCTCCTACTATGTTGCCAGCGAGGACAACTCTTACATTACAAAGAAAAGCGAGATACGCGACACAGTTCTCGATCATCTTTTGAAAATCATGGACTTCCTTGCACGCAACCTTGACACTGAGGACGGCACCGGCTGCCTCAGAGCGCTGTACGGCGACTGGAACGACGCAATAGACGGACTCGGCAGAACAAAAGAACCCGGCAAGAGCTTCGGCACAGGCGTTACCGTTATGGCTTCTCTCCAATACTGGCAGAACCTGAGAGAGATGACAAATATTCTCGAAAAGCTCGGACGCCACACAGAGAAGATCGCCGAGTACAAGAAATACAGCGACGGAATCGAAGCAGGTCTTCGCAAGTATGCTATCGATATAAATGAAGCAGGCGAGCGCAGAGTTATCCACGGCTGGGGCGACAGAATGTCCTACAAGCTTGGTTCATGGAACGATCCCGACGGTGTTTCCCGTCTCAGCACTACCTCTCATTCCTTCTGGGTACTGTCAGGCATGATAGAAAAAGACCCCACAATGAAAGAGGTCGTTGTGAATGCCTTCAACTCAGTAGTTTCCGATTACGGTCTGAAGACATTTGATAAGGCATTCCCTATGTCTATAAGAGACAAGGCAGGACGTATCAGCACTATCACCGCAGGTACTTATGAAAACGCTGCTGCATATGTACACGCAAGTATGTTTGCCATTATGGCTCTGTTCTCTTTGGGAGAGTCAAAGCGTGCGTGGGAGGAAATGGAGAAATCCGTAGTTATATCTCACGACAACTGTACAAAGACTTCGTTTGTAATGCCCAACTCCTACTGTGAAACGTCTGAATATGACATTGACGGCGACTCAATGGGAGACTGGTACACCGGCAGCGGCACAGTGCTTATTAAAGAAACTGTAAAATTCGGTTTCGGTATTTGCCCCGACCTTGACGGTCTGTGGCTGCAAATGCCCGCATATATGCCCTGCAACGAGGCTGAGCTTGATATATGTGTTAAGGGTCATCCCATTCACGTGAAGTATAAAAACAGCGGAAACGGAGCAAGAACATTCTCTGTTGACGGAAACGTCAAGAGCGGAACAGAGTGCGCTCTTATGGGCATCGAAAAGCTTTACCTTGATGCGGCAGAGCTGCACGACGGCATGATAATTGAAGTATGCGACTGATCACATAAAAAACAAATTTCTGAATATATAAAACCGCAGTCCGGCGCTCCCGAAAGGAGTGCCGACTGCGGTTTTTTAGCCGGAATATATTTGTCGTATCAGCCGGTTATTATAAGCATTTTCTGCATAAACGCATCCTTTGTATTGACTACTCCGTCGCCGCTTACGTCCGCGGCTTTCATAGCCTCTTCGTCCGGCGAATATGCCCCGACAATAATACGCTTTATAAGATTGGAGTCCTTTAGGTTGATCACTCCGTCACCGTTTACATCTCCGGTAGCATACTTCTCCGTCAGAACGGTGTTATAATAGATGGCTGCATTATTTAAGTAATCATTATCGCAACCTATTGAAATGCTATTCCATTCATCTTCCGATCCGGTGTAATATACATCGGTGAGCGCGATGCAACCACTGAATGCCCAGTCTCCTATACTTGTTACACCCTTGCCTATGGTTACCGATGTGAGCGAGTCGCAGTCAGTGAACGCACCTTCTCCTATACTCGTAACGCTGTCGCCTATTATTATCGATATGAGCGTTTCGCAGAATTCGAATGCCCCGGCAGCGATGCCTGTTACGCCATTCTCAATAACGACGGTCTTTACCTCATTACGGTCCCACGGCTGAGAGATCATCTCTCCAGTGCCGCCTATCGTAAGCGTACCGTCCTCATCAAGAGTCCATGTAACATTATCTCCGCAATATCTGGGACACATCTTGCTTGTACCGTCGCTGAAATAAACCGTTGCACCTTCGATTCCTTTTTTAAGCAAATCGAAAAATCCTTCTTCTGTTCCGTTGTAATATACAGTTGAAATTGAATTACAATATTCAAATGCAGAATTTCCTATACTTGTAACGCTATCGGGAATCGTTACCGATGTAAGCGAGCTACACAGGTAGAACGCATAGTCTCCTATACTTGTAACGCTGTCGGGGATAGTTACCGATTTGAGCGAACTGCAATAATAGAACATGGAGTCTGCTATACTTGTTACACTGTTGGGAATCGTTACCGATGTGAGTGAGCGGCAGTAGGAGAACACACTCATTCCTATACTTGTTACACTGTCAGGGATGGTTACAGATGTGAGAGAGGTGCACCATAGGAACGCCCTGTCTTCTATACTTGTTACACTATCGGGGATGATTATCGAAGTAAGAGAGGTACAATCATAGAAAGCAGAATCGCTTATACTTGTAATACTGTCAGGAATCGTTACCGATGTGAGCGAGCTGCAACCACAGAACACATTTTTTCCTATACTTGTGACACTGTTTGGTATCGTTACAGAGGTGAGCGAGGTACAGTCTCCGAACGCGTATTCACCTATACTTGTAATGCTATCGGGGATAGTTACCGATGTGAGCAAGCTGCACCAAAAGAACGCCCAGTCTCCTATATTTGTAACACTGTCGGGAATCGTTACCGATGTGAGCGAGCGGCATTCTTCGAACGCACGACTGCCTATGTTTGTTACGCCCTCTTCGATAATAACAGCTTTTACATTAGTTTTGTTCCACGGATGAGAGGTCATTTCCCCCGTGCCGCTGATTGTCAGCGTTCCATCGGCATCAAGTGTCCACGTGAGGTTGTCGCCGCACGAACCCGAGCTTACCGCACTTACCGTCAGTGCGGCAAACGGGACTATTGACACTGCCATAAGTACCGCCAGAAACACAGAAAGCAATTTCTTCAAACGATCCATAATAAATCATCCTTTCTTTTCTTTGCTATAGCAGCATAGCTCTTATTGTGTAATCAAATTTACATATATCAAATCTGACTACATGACTCTTAAGTTAATTATAACAAAACCCGTAAAAAATGCAACATATTCAGACAAAAAAGTCCGGCTTATCTAATGCAGGAAAATCCCCCTCTTACAAAACTGTGTAACTTTTCGAAAATCACCTGTTACTCAATATGCCACGCACTGCGGCAGTCTTTTTTGCATAACGAGCGCGCAAAAAGCACAAAACCGGCAAACTATTTGTTAATTCCTTTATAAATGTTGACAAACACATCTTTTGAAATTATAATATAATCATCATAAAATACATAACGGAACGGAGATTTTTATGAAAAAGCTATTAACTTTTGTTGCCGTAATAGCACTTATGTTTACGGCAAGCGTGTGCGCGTTCTCCGCAGGCGGACTGTCTGAGGATCCTGCAGACAGTTATGTAAAACAAACAGCACCGCACGAGGACGAAGATATATCTCTTTGGTTCGAACCGTCCTTCAAAAAGGTACTGACAAGCGATACTACCCCCTCAGGTAAGGATACCTACAGCGTTTATATGGCGAAAAACGAAGTTGAAAACGCCCAATTCGTGCTGTATTCAGATACGAACAAGGATAAACTCAGTGTAAAGGTTACTAACTTTACTAATTCCGACGGCGATGTTATTCCGGCTGAGCTTTACTACGAAATGTACGTCACGGTAGACAAGGTAAATCCGAACAGCATTTTGGGAACTGATGACAGCAGCGAGCTTATCCGCAGCGGAGAAACTCCCGATCCTGTTGTCCCTCTTTCAAAAATACGCACTTTTACGCTTAACGGAGGCAAAAGCCAGGCATTCTTTATTAAGCTCAGAAGCTCTGAATCAACACCCTCCGGCTGGTATTCAGCTACACTAAATGTTCTTGATGGCTCAAAGCAGATCGTAAAGACCGCAACAGTGTATGCTTATGTATGGGACTTTGTTATATCTGAAAAAACTGAATTGCAAACCGCTTTTTACATAAGCAATCCGGACAACACATCCGACTCATACAAAGCTTATTATGACTACCTGCTTGACAACAGACTGTGCGGTATGGATATTCCCATGCAGGGAACAACTTATATGGATCCCTCAAATCCGTATTTCACAAATGAAAGAGTCTCCGCTATCCGTGTATCTGAAAGCGGCTGCGGAAACGTAAGCAGATATCTTGATATATTCCCCACAGCCTACAGTAAATACGGCGAAATATACGACCGTATGAAGAGCTCGGATATATGGGAGACTGTTAAGGATAAGCTTTATTTCTACACCGCGGACGAACCGCTTCCCGTTCCGGACGATCACTCGCTTGCAAACGCAGACGATGTTATAGAGCGTGCAAACTTTCTCCGTAATTATTGGGATGATCCCCGCATTGTAGTTCCGATCTGCGAGGAGCACGCTTATCCCAACGCTGCCTTTACAAATCCTCTGACCACATACCCCACCCGCGACCTGTACGACTCAACACAGGCGTTTATGGATAACGGAAGCATCACACTTTGGTGTCCCAGAATTTACGCATTTACGCCCAAATCCGAAATAGACGCTTACGGAAAATATAACGGCATTGAAAACCCTGCGGGCTGGTCTGACCAGATAAGAACAATGAGCGGTCCTTATTCTTCCGCATTTTCAAACAGCTATTACTCCTATTTTAACTGGGAGGCTGTGAACGGCTATTACGCAGACAGGTTTAATTCATATATGTCTGTGGCAAATGACTCAGGAAAAAATGTAGAATCGTGGACTTACAGTGCAGGATGGAATAAAAGCTATTCATACTGCAATCATCTTATTGAAAATACCGGACTTCAGACAAAAATGCTGTTCTGGCAGCTTTATCAGGAGGACGTTACCGGATACCTCTACTACGGAACAAATAACTGGAACGAGTATGACGTAAACAACGGTTACTTTATTGATAAAACTGTTACCGGCGACAAGACTACCTCACAGTGGAAGACCAACAAGCTGCCTTATGCAAACGGATATTCAATATACGGCAACGGAGTATTGTTCTACAACAGCAAGCAGGCGCAGATCATGGGCGTTTCAGGCGTTGTAGGAAGTCTGAGAGTCGAAATTATGCGCGACGGTGTTGAAGAATATCAGATGTTCAAAATGCTTGAAGAGCTGAAGGGCGAGGGCTATGCTAAGTCAATCGTTTCCAAGGTATCAAGCAACGTTGTAAACTACCTTTCAATGCCTAACTTTACAGCTAATAAGTCGGCTGATGTGGACAATTACGACTATATGGAAGCGGTTCGCAGAGAGCTCGGAAACGCTGTAGAGGCAGCGAGCAATGCTGAGAAATGCATCCATCAATGGAACGACGGTGAGACTGTAAAAAAGGCTACCTGCCTTGAAATGGGCGAAAAGACATTTACCTGCAAGCTGTGCGGAGCTGAAAAGACTGAAGTCATCCCCACGCTTCACACCACTGGCGAATGCTACAGCATAATAAGCGGCAACGCTGCCACCTGCACCAAGGACAGCACCCTCTTGCTGAAATGCGCTATATGCGGTCATGAGAAGTACGACAGAACAAAGGCGTTCCATAACGACCCGTCACATTATATTTACACAAGCAGAGACGGCTCAAATCACATTGTGAGCTGCGATGTATGTAACGCACAGTTAGATGTTTCCGCTCATATTCTGCTTACAAGGAATACAGCTACCTGTACCGAGGACGGTGTATACGAAAAATACTGCCGTTACTGCGACTATACGGAGCAGTCAGGCATTGCCGAGGCAAAAGGCCATGACCTTGTTTCTCACCGGACCGAGGCTACCTGTACCGAGGACGGCTTCGACGGACTTGCGTGCACTCGGTGCTCCTACACAGAAGCTACCGTTATTCCTGCAAAGGGTCACAGCTACGAAAACGGCATATGCACCGTTTGCAAAGAGAGAGATCCTGACTTTTCATTAGATCTGACCGGAGACATCAATAACGATAACGCTGTCAACCTCAAGGACTCCAATATCTTAAAGAATATTCTGATCGGAGAATACATCCCCACAGATGAAGAATCTGCTACAGCTGATATTGACGGTGACGGATATATTACAACAAAGGATTCATATCTTCTGAAAAGAATAATTGCACACGCCGAATAAAACACACAACCCAAAGAAAACATCCGCGCGGTCAACGCGCGGATGTTTGAATTTGTCGAAAAACCTATCGGTTTTTCCGACAGGAAGTTCCGTACGCTCGCGCCGTCGCGCCTCGAAGCTACGCTTCTCGACACTCGCGGAACTGTAAAGTGTGGGCTAACGGCGGTACACGCCCGCCTTACCCACGAATTTTTATTTATAATAGTTTATACATTCTTTTTATTATGTTCTATACTTTTTCAACAGTCCGGGACATCCGCGCGGTCAACGCGCGGATGTCCTTTTTATTCCCTTTTGTGCCGGATCGTCGATCAGCGCTCCGTCAGCGGTAAAGCGCGAACCGTGGCACGGACAATCCCACGTCTTTTCATTTTTGTTCCATTTGAGCGCGCATCCCAGATGGGGACATCTTTTAACACTCGGACTCAGCAGTCCCGAAGCTGTCTCGGCCAAATTAGTAAACAGCCTGCGATGCAGCATACCCCTGTGAGGATAAAACAGCGACGCATAGGCATTTTCCCTGCCCTGTACTGCGTCCGAGATGATCTGTGCGGCAGCCGCTGACATACTCATTCCCCACTTGTTAAAGCCTGTTATAACATACAGATCAGGAGTAAAATGTGAATATCTGCCGACATAAGGCATTCCGTCAAGGGTAATGCAGTCCTGTGTTGCCCATTTATATTTTACATCGGCACCCGGATAATACTTTTTTACAAACTCTTCTGCCGTGGTCCAGCCTACACCCGGCTTTCCCGTTCTGTGCGCCGCGCCGCCCACGTATAAAAGCTCGCCCATATTTCTGAGAGAGAGTCCGCCGCCGTCTTCCACATACATTCCGTCAATGTCTCCGCAGCCCGATGCCGCAAGAAAGTATTCTCTTTCCTGATACATTTTTGCAAAATAAAAACCGAATTTATTTATAATGGGAAAGTGTGTTGCAACAACTATTTTGTCTGCACATATTTCTGCATCGTCAGTATACGCCCTGCTGCCTGAAATACGCCTGACAGGCGTATGTTCAAAAACGTCGAGTTTTAACGCCAGCTTTTCCATCACCTCACAGGCGTCTATCTGTCCCTGATCCCTGAAAGCTATAGCTCCTGCACACTTAAACGGCAGCGGCAATTTGTCATGTATATCTACACGGTATCCGATTTTAGCTAATGCTGCCTGCTCGTTTTCAAGCTTTATTCTGTCATATACCGAATACACATAGCTGTTTTTTGTCTCAAAAAGGCAGCCCTCCTTCTGACATATGGACCGAAAGCGCTCGACTGCATCAAGATTTGTCCGCAAATACTTGCGCGCCGCCGTACTTCCCAAATTTTTCACAAGGCTTTGATAACAAAGACCGTGCTGCGCCGTTACCTTTCCTGTAGTATTTTTAGATATGCCGCTGCCTACGGTCTCAGCCTCACACACAATACAGTTAATTCCGTCCTGCTTCAGCTTATAAGCAGTCATCAGCCCCGCCATACCGCCGCCGACAACAAGAATATCGCACCTGATCTGACCTGTTAGTTTATTTTTCATATAAAACTCCATTCCGCCGCTTTGCGGCGGCACAAACAGTAAGGAAATTCACTTAAAAATGGATTGGTCCATTTTTAAGTGAATTTGGGCGTGAAATATTCGTACATAGAGTCTAATCTAATGTGATTTTCACGCGATCTCCGAAAAACGTATTTTTTACAGTATTCCCGTATACGGACGCTGTATTGCTTGCTTTTGAATAAAAAATATTGTAAAATAATAAAAAACACAAGGGGGGTGGAATATATGGCAAAAAATCTTTGGAATCCGTGGCACGGATGTCACAAATGCAGCCCCGGATGTATGAATTGCTATGTATTCTACCTTGACTCTCTGCGCGACAGGGATGCCGGCATTGTCACTCGTTCAAAAACGAATTTTAACCTGCCTCTGAAAAAAGATCGCAGCGGAAGCTACAAAATAGCACCCGGATCCGAGCTTGCTACGTGTTTTACATCAGATTTTTTCATAGAGGACGCGGACGAATGGAGACAGGAGGCGTGGGATATAATCAAAAAGCGCCCCGACGTAAATTTTCTTATTTGCACAAAGCGCATACACCGTTTTACGGAATGCATACCCGACGATTGGGGAGAGGGCTATGACAACGTAAAAATCGCCGTCACCTGCGAAAATCAGGCGATGGCGAATAAAAGACTTCCCTATCTTATTGATCTGAAGGCAAAAACAAAGTATGTGTTCGCCGCGCCCATTCTGGAGGAGATCGGTTTTTCGGAATTTCTTGCATCAGGTGAGATAGATATGATATCAGTCGGAGGCGAGTCATATAAAGGAGCAAGGATATGCAATTTTGACTGGGTCAAGAAGATCAAAAATGACTGCGACCGCTATCACGTAAAATTTGACTTTCATCAGACAGGTTCAAATTTTGTGATGAACGGTAAGCAATACAGAATACAGCACCGCGACGAATACTCGCAAGCTAAAAAGGGTATGAAATATTTATAAAAGACCTAAGACTTGACGTCTTAGGTCTCAGACTGTCGAAAAACTAAATGGCTGTAGCAAAATGACTAAAAGTTTTGGTCAAGCTTTTTCAAAAGCTTGCGTGATTTTCCGACTTCCTGTCAATGACAGGAAGTCGATCAGAGCCTTAAATCGCGCTCCGCAGAGGGCGAAATTCGCACTTCCGATATGCGGAAGTGCTGACTTTATGGAGTCCAGAGGGCTACCTCTGGTCGCGGCTCGCAAGCCGCGAAATCCCTTTTGTGTAGTTTGCTATTTCTGCAGACTTTTTCAACAACCTCAAAAGACCTAAGACTTGACGTCTTAGGTCTTTTGAGGTTTTACTGTCCGTATCCGCCGTCAACACCGATACACTGTCCTGTGATATACCCGGCAGCGTCAGAAGCAAGAAAAGCTATAAGCGACGCTACATCATCGGGAGAACCGAAGCGGCCCATAGGTATCTCCTCGCATATGGCTTCCCTCTCGCTGTCGCTGAAGCACGAATTCATATCGGTGTCTGTAACTCCGGGTTCGACGCAATTTACTCTGATGCCTGACGGGGCAAGCTCTTTTGCAAGCGCCATGGTCAGCCCCCGTACTCCTGCTTTTGCGGCACTGTACGCCACCTCGCAGGATGCTCCGACACGTCCCCACACACTTCCGATATTTATAATAGAACCGCTGTGGGCGCTTACCATTATTTTCGATACCTCGCGACACAAATAGAATGCACCTGAAAGATCGGTATCTATAATTCTGCGAAGCTCCGCATCAGTTGTATCACATATCTGCGATATATGGGCAACGCCTGCATTGCAGACAAGAGTGTCTATGCTGCCAAGCTCCCTTACAGCCGTTTCCACCGCCGAAGTCACTGCCGCAGGATCTGACACATCGCATTTTATACTGCGCGCGCCGGTCTCACGGCACAGTTCATTTGCTGCATTGTCGCTGCTTTTATAAAGAAACACTACATTGCAGCCGAGAGCTGCAAAACGTCTGACAGCTGCTGCGCCTATGCCTCTGCTGCCCCCTGAGATAAGTACGTTTTTCATAATATTTCCCATATTTATGCATTGACCTTGATCTTCTCTTTTTCAGGAGCAGCGTTCTTAGCCTCAGCCGCGCATGACAGCATAAGCTTTATTCTGTTTTCCTGATTTATCTGAGTTGCACCGGGGTCATAGTCAACCGCAACAATATTGCAGTCGGGATTTTTTTCTTTTATCGGCTTCATCATTCCCTTGCCGACTATGTGGTTTGGCAGGCAGCCGAAGGGCTGGACACAAACGATATTTTTAACGCCTGAGTCTATAAGCTCCAGCATTTCGGCAGGAAGCAGCCAGCCCTCTCCCATTTTTGTACCCTTGCCTATGTAGCCGTCAATAAGCTTTTTAGTATGTTCAAAGGGTGTAGGAGGTGCAAATGAGCTGTTCTGCTTTACGGCATTTATAAGGTCATTCTGCTTACCTTCTATAAATTTCAGCACAAGCGCGTTGATCTTCTTGCCCATAGGCTTTACTCCGTACAGATCGGTATCATTTATACCGTTCTGTACACAGTACAGGCAGAAATCAACAAGACCTGCCATAGTTACCTCAGCGCCCTCTGATACCAGAAAATCCTCAAGGTGGTTGTTTCCGAGAGGCGAAAACTTAACGAAGATCTCGCCTACGATACCTACCTTGATCTTCTTCTCGCCGCTTTTCGGTATTGCGTCAAACTCTCTGATAATGCTTGCGTAATTCTTTTTTACCTTTCGGTAGCTGATACGGGACGCAAACATTTCCTCTGTAAGGCGCACTGTCCATTTGTCGCACAAAGCATCGGTTTCACCCTTGTTAATTTCATAAGGCAGGCACTGATTGCGAAGCAGCATAAGCAGATCGCCGTACATTACAGCATACACCATTCTGTGCAGCATAGGCAATGTGAGCTTAAAGCCTGGGCTGTCTTCAAGACCTGAAAAGTTTATGCTTATGACAGGTATATATTCATATCCGGCTCTCTCCAAGGCCTTGCGAAGCAGGGGAACGTAGTTTGAAGCACGGCAGCCTCCGCCCGTCTGAGTGATCAGAAGTGCCACCTTATGCGTATCATATTTGCCTGAATTCAGTGCATCTATAAACTGTCCTATTACCAACAGCGCAGGATAGCACGCATCGTTATGTACATATTTCAGACCGCAGTCGGCAACACTTTTGCCGTAGTTTTCCAAAAGCTCTGCACGGTAGCCGTAACGGTCAAGTATTCTGGCTATCATTTTGAAATGCATAGGAAGCATTGTGGGAATGAGTATTGTATAATCCTTACGCATTTCCTCTGTAAATTGGACTCTCTCACTCATTTTGACTTACCCCCTGCAAGCTTTTCTCTTTCCTCCACAGCGCCCATAAGGCTTCTGAGGCGTATTTTTACCGCGCCCAGATTTGTGATCTCATCTATTTTAAGCTGCGTATACAGCTTACCCTTTGACTCAAGTATAGTACGCACCTCGTCTGTTGTTATCGCGTCAACGCCGCAGCCGAAGGATACAAGTTGAACAAGCTGACAGTCGTCATGCTCAAGTGCATACTGTGCCGCGCGGTAAAGGCGCGAATGATATGTCCACTGATTAAGCACTGACACCTCCGGGCATTCTGCCATATCAGAGACACTGTCCTCGCTTACAACGGCAAATCCGAGAGAATTTGCAAGGCGATCAATGCCGTGTCCGATCTCCGCGTCCACGTGATACGGTCTGCCTGCCAGTATCATTATAGGTACATTATTCTCTCTTGCCCATGCTACAGAGCTCTCGCCTTTTTTACGAACATCCTCCATCCAATCGCGGTACGCCTGCATTCCGCACGACACAGCAGCCTGGATCTCCTTTTTCGTAATGCCGTCAAAAAACTCACCGAGGTATTTATACAGCTCTATTGCAAGCTGCTTTTCATCGTTTATATTCAGGTAAGGATACAGGAATTTAATGCCCTCAAGCTCCTCTGTGTTGCCTGAGATAAGCTCGGAATAATAGGCAACAACAGGACAGTTGTAGTGGTTTATTCCGCACTTTTCGTCCATATTGTATGTAAGGCAGGGATAGAATATTGCATCAACTCCCGCCTCTATCAGTGACTGAATGTGACCGTGCATAAGCTTTGCAGGATAGCACGCAGTATCTGAAGGAATGGAGAAATGACCTTTTGCATATATCTCCTTGCTTGACTGACCCGTAAGTATTACCTTGAAGCCAAGGGACTTGAAGATTCCGTGCCAAAGCGGCGCAAGCTCATACATACCGAGAGCCAGGGGCAAGCCTACCGTGCCGCGCACGCTCTCGCCCATATCGCACGCCAGAGCATAAAGCTTCTCCCTTTTATATGCGTGCATATTAGGCAGCTCTACGGAATTTTCCTTTGAAATTCCCGCGCCCTTATCGCACTGATTGCCGGATATAAACTTTTTACCGCCTGAAAAAGTGTTTACAGTAAGGGGGCACCTGTTCTCACAGCCTCCGCAACGAACGCTGACGGCCTTGTGAGTAAAGGCAGCAAGCGCATCGCGATCTATAAGTGAAGACTTTTCAAGTCCGAGATTTTTCGCATACAAAGCTGCACCGTATGCGCCCATAAGGCCTGCTATAACGGGTCTGGTAACATTTCTGCCAAGCTCGGCTTCAAAGCTGCGCAGCACCGCGTCGTTATAGAAAGTACCGCCCTGAACAACTATGTTTTTGCCAAGCTCATCTGCGCTTCCCGCACGGATTACCTTATATATTGCATTTTTTACAACGCTTATGGAAAGACCCGCTGAAATATCCTCAACTCCGGCGCCGTCCTTTTGCGCCTGCTTTACAGAGGAATTCATAAATACTGTGCAGCGGCTGCCGAGGTCAACGGGAGCTTTGCCGAAAAGACCGAGCTTTGCAAATTCTTCTACGGTATAGCCCATAGAGCGCGCAAAGGTCTCAAGAAATGAGCCGCATCCCGAAGAACAAGCTTCGTTGAGCATAATAGAGTCTATGGAATTATTCTTTACACGGAAGCACTTGATATCCTGCCCGCCGATATCAAGAATGAAGTCTACATCAGGATCAAAGTGACGCGCCGCTGTATAATGTGCAATAGTCTCAACAATTCCGCGGTCAACACCAAAACCGCTGCATATCAGCTCCTCGCCGTATCCTGTGACTGCGCTGCCGCTTATAGTCACTCTGTCTGAGCACAGCGAATATATTTTCTCCAACTGCTCGCGGACTATCTCGACAGGATTACCCTTATTGGAATTATAGTATGTATAAAGAAGTCTGTCGTCCTCTCCGATAAGCACAAGCTTTGTGGTTGTACTTCCGCAGTCAATGCCGAGCCATGCTTTACCGCTGTATTCGCCGATATCGCTCGAAGGAACATTGGCAGCGTTGTGACGCTTGCAAAACTCTTTATACTGCTCTTCATTTTCAAAAAGCGGCTTCAGATGATGAGTCTCCGACCTTGCAGATACAGCGCCCTCTATCTTTTCGCGAAGCTCGTCAGCATATATCTCCTGACTGACATTTTTCGCAGCGTAAAGCGCTGCGCCGAGCGCGACTGAAAATCTGGCATACGGCGGAAAAACAGCGTGCTCATCATCAAGCTTCAGCGTTTCCGTAAACCGACGGCGAAGTCCCTTGCAGAAATACAGAGGACCGCCGAGGAACATTACTGTTCCTCCTATCTTTCTGCCCTGCGCAAGACCTGCAATAGTCTGATTTACTACCGCCTGATATATACTTGCTGCAATATCCTCTTTTCTCGCGCCCTGATTGAGCAGCGGCTGAATATCTGTCTTTGCAAATACTCCGCAGCGCGACGCTATAGGATAAATTCTTTCGCTTTTAAGAGACATTTCGTCAAGCTCATCGGGAGTTACGTTGAGCAGTGTCGCCATCTGGTCGATAAATGCGCCTGTGCCGCCCGCGCAGCTGCCGTTCATACGCTCGTCTGTGCCGCCCTCGAAAAAGATAACCTTTGCGTCCTCTCCGCCAAGCTCTATTACAGCAGAGGTCTCAGGCACCAGCGTTTTTACAACTTCTCCGGTAGCAAATACCTCCTGTACAAATGCAAGTCCCGCCGCATTTGCCATACCGAGACCTGCCGATCCGGAAACAGCTACTCTTACCGAGCCGCTGCCGATAGCGTCAGACGCATCTTTCAGCATCTCAAGCGTTTTTTGTCTTACCTGCGACATATGACGCTCATACTTTTCCCAAACCACCTCGCCGTCGCGTATTACTACAATTTTCGCGGTGGTAGATCCGATATCGATGCCTATAAGTGTTCCTGCATTTACTGTTTCAATCAATCGCATTTATTTTATATCCTGTTCTGAAAATTACTTGTATCTGCTCCGGGTATATTGTCTCCCGTTATGCCGTCATTACAGACCGCCTCATTATGCGACACAAGCGGCGGATCAGACGGCTCTGCTCCTCTGAAAAACAGAGCATAAAAAATATTTGTACATATATTGCACGCCATACACATAAGGCAAAGCGTAAATATAGGATTTATCCTGCAAAGAGGAGACGAATAAGTTTTTGCGCGGCGGTTATACACCTTGCCGCCCGCCTTAAGTATCTCCATTGCCTGCCGGTAGCGCATATTTGACGGCTCCATTCGCACGGCCTGTTCAATATGCTGTATAGCTATTATAACATTTCCCATTTCAGAATGGCAAACGGCACTTACATAGAACCACTCGGCGTTTCTGTTTTTTATGTTTGACAAAACATTCAGCGCCTCGTTGTACCGTCCCTGCATCATAAAGCTTTTTGCTATTTCAATGTAAGCTATGTGATCCTCTGCGGCTCGGTAAAACCCTCCGTAGCCAAAGTCTTTATATGATGAGTACGATGACGACTGCCCGTCACCCTTTGAAGCTGAGGGATTTTTGATCTGCTCGTAGGCGTCGTTTATCTCCGACATTTTTCGCGCCGCTTCCTCGTCTCCGGGATTGAGATCCGGGTGGTACTTTTTTGCAAGCCGTCTGTATGCCTTTGTGATCTCTTCCTCGCCGGCATCTCCGGAAACTCCTAATACACTATACGGATCCTTTGCCACTGTACTTCACCCCATTTCTCTTTTTGTACCTGTATTTGCTCCAAATACCTGAGTACAGTATATTGTCAAAAATATCTTTATAGTCCGAAATGCACAGTTCTTCATACGCCGCCGTACATCTTGCCATCATGGTGTTAAGTATTTCCTCCCTGTCGGCGCTGATGAACGCCAAGGGATTGTAGCGCTTATGCTTCAGATCGGATCTTATATCAACTGCCGCATCCATAATATATACGGCAGAGCCGAGGGCATATCCGAAGTGCCGCAGCTTCTCGCTGAGCGCGTCCTCCTGCCAGATAAATATCTCGGCTAGCAGCTCGCCAAACGCACCTGCGGCATTGTCAGGCACAGGATCGCCGCAACGCTCTGCAGCGGCAAGCGCTTCCATACATTTTTCTATAGCACCGCACTGTCTCGGATACTTCGACGATACCTTTCTGTATTCGCCGCGCATAGCACGGGCGGCAGCAAGAGAAAAAGGATTTTTATCATCGCTCCAATTATCCATAGCATTGTGATATGACAACGCTACATTCATATCGGCGGCATAGTCTATTATTTCACTTGACAGACACAGCTGAGGCTTTACAGGGTGAACACCGCACCGCTTATAATTCTTCTCAGGCGGGACTCCATAGACCGATGATAAAAAGAGGGCAAGAAAGGTCATTTCGTAGTTAAGTGTAAGACGCATAGCCGAACCGTGACGGCGTGAGAGCGCCGAGCAAAGTCCGCAATATGCACCGCGATACAATTCTGCGCTTTTCGCATCAAGCTGTGTTATATCTGCAACTACAAGCCCAAACACGATATTATCCCCCTTTACCCCATTTTAGCCTGTATTTTATCACCCTTTTATTAACTGAATATCAACTGAAGCGGTTATTTTATGAATTTTTTGTAACATAAAAAACACGGCAGAAGTTTTTCCTGCCGTGTTTGAGGTTGTCGAAAAAGTCCATAGAAATAGCAAAATGAACAAAAAGGGTTTCGCTCTCTGAAGAGAGCTGACCAAGTACATTCCCGCCATAGGCGGGAAGTACGTCCCTCTGGACTCCGGGAAGTCTTAGGTGTTTCGACCTCTGCGGAGGTCGATTTAAGGCTCTGATCGACTTCCTGTCAATGACAGGAAGTCGGAAAATCACGCAAGCTTTTGAAAAAGCTTGACCAAAACTTTTAGTTATTTTGCTACAGCAATCTAGTTTTTCGACAGTCTGAAACACGGCAGAAGTTTTTCCTGCCGTGTTTTTCACGTATTAAATAATCACTTCATATTTGCGTATGTGCCGCCGAAGTTCTCAGCGCCGAACACAGTAGCAGTAAACTTTGCAATATCCGTGTTTTCCACTGCTGTACCGTTGAACATCTCTGTACCCGCCCCCATAGCAAATACAGGTACGTTAAGGTCGGTGTGAAGACCGTAATTTGTACTTGTGCCGCTTGTTGCGGAAAGATTACCTGTCTCATGGTC
Organism: uncultured Lachnospiraceae bacterium; assembly: GCA_964490165.1. Classification (GTDB taxonomy): domain Bacteria; phylum Bacillota; class Clostridia; order Oscillospirales; family CAG-272; genus Avispirillum. The sequence continues at coordinate 35,230 of CAZBAR010000021.1, forward strand.
GGCAGTTATTATAAGCACTGTGCCGGGTCTTGCAGCAGTAAAGGTAGCCGCATACTGTATAGCAGTATTGAACCGGTATACATATCCTGCAAGTGCGCCTGCACTGTCGCCTCCGTTATAGCTTGCGTCAACAGCCTTATCAATATAAGCTTCCTCGATCATCACGTAAAAACCGTCAGAGTCGGTAGAAACTATATCAAGTGTTTTCTTTGTCTCAGCCAACAGATCATCGTAAACACCGCCGGCAAGATATGTTATGCCGCCGCTTTCTACAAGCTCTGCCTGTGCTGCTCTTATGTCGTCAATATTCTTTCTGCTGGGTATATGCACGGTAAAGCCTGACGGAGTAGCACCGGTTGCGTCCTCGGTCGAGACTACCGCTGTCTTCATTCCCTGAGAGTGAGCAAGCTCACGAACACTCTGTACAGGTTTGCCGAACCCGTCAAGTCCGAGCTTACCGTTTTGGGTTTTCCAACCGGTAGCCAGAGCTGTTGCGCCCGCTGCGCTGTCAGTCACCTGTGTGCCGAACGCACCGGAACCCAGGTCAAGATCTGTGATACTGCGTGTCTTAGCTTCACCGCGGTTAGGGAACTTTTCAGCTATAAATCCGCCGTATCTCTTTTCCTTTTCATAGTATTTGAAATACGTTTGTGTAAATTTAATGTGGTTAAAGCCCATACCGTCGCCGATCATAAGGATAACACTGTCGGCAGTCTCAGGGGCATAGTCACGTACGATCTCGGTTTGAGGTATAGCCGAAACGTCGACTTCATCGCCGATAAGATATTCATAAGCAAGCTCACCTACAGCGCCGCCGATCATATAGTCCTTACCCTGAAGCACTATCTTATCGCCTTCAAGCTGAACAAGGTACTGATTATCTCCGATAACAGATTCTGTCACGCTTTCTTCTCTGTTCGTAGCGCCTATCAGAATTTCGTACTGTGATTCAGGCTCTGCATCGGTGCAAGACTTCATCTCTATACCGAAATTATCGCTTACAAAATCACGCAGTATCTCTGCGGCATAGATCTCATACACCGTCGCCTTTTCGGGATAAACCACAGTGTATTCCGAAATAAACATCTCCTCAACGTCGTCAAGAGATGCACCCAGAATAATTCTGCGAAGAAGCAGTGAATCTTTTGTATTTACAGAACCGTCACCGTTTATATCGGCAACACTCTCATTGTCAAGCTCTATATCTTTAACAAGATAACATTTCAGCATATAACAGTCCTTTGTGTTAACTACGCCGTCACCGTTTATGTCACCCACAAGAACAACGTCTCCTGCCACGGACAGAATACCTATCATCGACAGCATGATCACAATTGCCAAAACTGTTGAAATTATTTTACGCATACAAACCTCCGTACATACATTAAAGCAAGCTTACGTCAAAATGCACATTAAATCAGCATTATACAAAAATCTTTTTGTTTATTGTAATCTATAATAATATTTTTTCTGCAGTTTGTCAATCACTTTGCGGCATATTAAGAAATTTTGTTAAAAACTATCAAAAAGCTTGAAATTGTAATGTTTATAGTTTATAATGTGGAAAAACACAAACGAAAGACCGGGTATAAAATATGATCAAAACTTGTGTAAGCGGATACGGCTTCGGCTGGCAAAACGATGAAAGTCAGCTCGGAGTTTTGGGTGTTGTAGAAAAAGCTGCAGAAATGGGCATTGACGCCATGGAATTTACCGAAAGCGAATTTACCACCATAGAAAAAGCCCCTGAGCTTCGTGCAAAATGTGAAGAAGTAGGAATAACACCTGTTGCTTTCTGCGTCGGCGCGAATTTTGCGATGGAGGACAGCGAAGCGTTGAAAGACGAGGTCGCGCGCGTCAAGAACCTTGTAGACGTTGCAGAAAAAATGGGCGTCAAAATGCTTCGCCATGATATCGCATACGGCCCATTCAGAACCCCGAGACCGTCAGGCTATGACGGAATACTTCCCGTTGTTGTACCCGCTATACGCGAGGTTACAAAGTACGCTGAGCAAAAAGGGATAAAGACCATGACCGAAAATCACGGCTATTTCTCTCAGGACGCCCTGCGTGTTGAAAAGCTGATAAATGCTGTAGATCACCCCAATTTCGGCGCTCTTGTTGACATCGGCAATTTTATGTGCGCTGATGAGGACCCCGAGCTCAGCGTCAGTATTCTTGCGCCGTATGCGTTCCACGTACACTGCAAGGACTTCTATTTCAGAAGCGGTATGGATATTGCACCCGGTGAAGGCTGGCTCAGAACAAGAGCGGGCAACTATATTCGCGGCTGTGTGCTTGGCTTTGGCAACGCAAGATCCGCACAAAGCATAGGCATTCTGAAGCGCGCCGGTTATGACGGATATATGTCCGTTGAATACGAAGGCGGCGAGCCGGAATTCTGGGGAATTCGCGTAGGACTTGAAAATCTTAAAAGATTTATTGAATTGGACTGACAAAATGAAGAAAAAGCAGGAAATTTCAGAAGAGCCTGTACAGGCGCAGGATAATATACCAAATGAAGATAAAAAGCCTAAAAACAGGGCAAAGCGTGCAGTTATTATCGGCATATGCATTATGACTGTGCTGGGAGCTGTCAGCTGGTTTTTGCTGTATGCAAAGCCGGAGATACTTGAAGATGCCGCAGACAACGTGCAGGACAAGATAGTGGGAATGTACGGCAGCGGACAAAGCTATATATACTATCCTATAGACGACTCGCTTGATGTAACACTTGTAGATGAATATATGGAGCTTGACCGCTCCATTCACTTGACTCTCGGCGCTGAGACATTTGCTCTTACCGACGATATAATATCTGTTTTCGGCAAGGACGTTGAGTTTTTCAAGACCTATTTTGACTGCGCCATAGCAGGAGATTATAATACTTATAATTCCCTGTTTACGGACAATTATTATAAGAAAAACGAGCCGTATTACAGCTTTACACAGCAAATGATATACGACATAAGCATTGAAAGGCTTTCGGTCAATACGGAGTCTGACGATACGGTGTATGCATATAATGTGTCTTATAAAATATTCAGAAACAACGGCACTTTCAGAAACGACATAGGCAGCGACGGTTCAAAAACTCTGTATTTTGAGCTTGTGGAACAGAACGGCAAAATTCTTATTGACAACATAGATTATTATATTTAACGAAAAATGACTGAAAGCTTTAGTCAAAGCCTTCAGTCAGAGCTTGTCGAAAAAGTCCATAGAAATAGCAAAATGCACAAAAAGGGGATTTCGACCGCTGCGGCGGTCGACCAGAGGTGACCCTCTGGACTCCGTGAAGTCATAGGAGTTTCGCCCTTTGCGAAGGGCGATTTAAGGCTCTGCCTTAAAAATCCGCAAGCTTTTGAAAAAGCTTGCCCAAAACTTCTAGTTATTTTGCTACCGCCATATAGTTTATCGACAGTCTGAAATGACTGAAGGCATTTCAATGCCTTCAGTCATTTTTTTATTTTAGTAAAAGACTTAATACTATTTTGCGTCGAACCAGTTTGCGCCCATGGCAACCTCTGCTTCAAGAGGTACATTTGTTTTTGCAGCGCTCTCCATTTCCCTTTTCAAAATATCCGCCGCTTGGTCGGCACAGCTTTTATGCGCTTCCACTATCAGCTCGTCGTGTACCTGTAATATAAGCTTCGCGTCAATGCCTGCCGCCTTCAACGCCTTGTCAACATTTATCATTGCAATTTTGATTATATCCGCAGCAGTACCTTGTATAGGACTGTTCATTGCCACCCTCTCGCCGAACGCCTGCAAATTTTTATTTTTTGCGCTGAGTTCGGGAATGGGTCTGCGTCTGCCGTATACAGTCGTAGTATATCCGTCCTGTTTCGCCTGATCAACAGTATTCTTCAAATAGCTGTCAACGCCTGTGTATGTGGCAAGATAGCTGTCTATATACTCCCTTGCCGCCTTTCGCGACACCTTTAAGTCCTGTGACAGCGAGAAATCGCCGATTCCGTATACGATTCCGAAATTTACCGCCTTTGCTTTAGAGCGCAATTCCTTTGTTACCATGTCCTCCGGCACGCCGAACACCCTTGCCGCGGTTGACGCGTGTATATCAGCGCCGTTTATAAATGACTGCGACATTACCTCATCCCCCGATATTTCGGCAAGAAGGCGCAGCTCTATTTGAGAATAGTCGGCGTCTATAAGAATATGGTCGTCATCCGTAGCGATAAAGTAACGGCGCAACTCACGTCCCAACTGACCTCTCACGGGGATATTCTGCATATTCGGATCAAGTGAGGACAGTCTGCCCGTAGCAGTTCCCGTCTGATTAAAGGTCGTGTGTATTCTTCCTTCCTCATCTGCCAGAGCTATAAGATTTTCGCCATACGTGCCGATAAGCTTTGTTACCTGTCTGAAATCCAGAATATCTTCGATTATTTCGTGGTAGGGTCTGAGACTTTCCAAAACCTCAGCACTTGTGGAATATCCGGTCTTAGTCTTCTTTTTTGCGGGGAGCTTCAATTCCTCAAAAAGTATCTCGCCCAGCTGCTTCGGAGAGTTTATATTGAACTCTCTTCCCGCCTGAAAATATATGCGCTCAGACAGTGCATTTTGCATGGAAACAAGCTGTGAAATATAGTCGTGCAAGCCCTCTCTGTCAAGCTTGAAGCCAACAGTCTCCATATCGGCAAGTACGGGTGAAAGAGGAATTTCAATGCTGTGCAAAAGTTCAGTCATGCCCTCTTTTTCAAGCTCACCGCTCATTGTCTCATACAGCCTGCTTATATACCATGCATCAGCGCCCTCTGCCTGTCGCTCTCCGAGATATCGAAGCACGGTTTTTTCGAGCGAATATGCGCTCTCACCGGGAGACAGCAGATAAGCAGCACTCATAGTGTCGAATATGCACTCAGCGCTAATTCCGCGCGACTTGAATATTTTGTATAAAGTCTTCCAGTCGTGACATATTACAGGCGGCAGCACAGCACCGCTCACTTCATCAAGCGGGATCTTATATAAATTTTCTCCGTCAGATACAAACAAATGATCGCCGTCTGCAAAAACAGCAGGATGATCTGTTTGAGTTATCATATCAAGGTCGGCATCACTCGCAGCCGGCGCCTCCGTGGCCTGAGAGTCAGTCTCTTCCGTTTTAACACTGTCAAGCTCAAAACGCTTTATAAGCGCAGAAAATTCAAGACGGGTGAACAGCTCGACCAGAGCCGCCCCATCTGTTCCGCGGCTTTCAATATCGCAAAGTGCTACGCCCACAGGCGCTTCCCTGCTGATCTTTGCAAGGTCATACGACATATACGCGGACTCACGACCGGCCGCAAGCTTTTCTTTTGCACTTTTTCCGGCACCGCCCATAGCCTCGTCGGCATACAGCGCATCAAGAGAACCGCAGGATGCAATAAGCTTCAGCGCTGTTTTTTCACCGATACCGGCAACGCCGGGTATGTTGTCCGAGCTGTCGCCCATAAGCGCCTTGACATCTACAAACTGAGTAGGTGTGACTCCGTACTCCTCAAAGAAACGCGCACCGTCAAAAACAATGTCTTCCTTAGTTTTGACAAGGATGACCGAGGTAGTATCTGTAATAAGCTGCAACGAGTCTCTGTCGCCTGTTAAAATATATGACTGAACCTCGCCTGCACTGTCGGCAATACCCGCAACAGTGCCAAGTACGTCGTCAGCCTCCCAGCCTTCGCATTCTATAATGTGAAATCCCATAGCGCCGACAACCTTTTTTGCCCACGGCAGCTGTGCTGCCAGCTCGTCAGGCATCCCCTTGCGGTTTGCCTTGTAGCCGTCGTACATCTTGTGGCGGAAAGTGGGCGCCTTGAGATCAAATGCACAGGCAAGATAGTCGGGTGAAAGTGCATCAAGATGCTTTTTAAGTATAGTGACAAAGCCGTATACCGCGTTGGTTGGCAGACCGTCCTTTGTTGTAAGCGGACGTATTCCGTAAAAAGCGCGGTTGAGTATGCTGTTTCCGTCGACTATCAGCAGTTTTTTCATATAGCACCTCGATCATTTTTATAGTAAAAGATGAAATTAACAATATTCTTTCATTAGTATACAGCTAAAATCAGTTTATTTCAAGAAAAATTTCAAATACATCTTGCAAAAGGGCAAAAAATATGATAATATATTGAAGTAATAACGCCGGAATGATGGAATTGGCAGACGTGCTGGACTCAAAATCTACAACGCCGTTTCATACCACTTTGGCGTAAACCCTTGATTTTACGGGGGTTTTTGAAAACTGAATATGTAACTTGCTTTTAATGTCCCTCCACGATGTCCCTCCGATTTCTCGGACAGGACATCGGGAGACGACTTAAAATATTAAATGCCGGCGTGTTGGAATTGGCAGACGAGGTGGACTCAAAATCCATTGCCAGCGATGGCGTGCGGGTTCAAGTCCCGCCGCCGGCACCAGACCCAAACAGCTCGTAAACCCTTGATATATCGGGGTTTGCGGGCTTTTCTTTATGCTCTG
>CAZBAR010000022.1:0-41650 GCA_964490165.1 uncultured Lachnospiraceae bacterium
AAATCAGGGAGATTTTATAAACACAAGGAGGTGATAGAATCGGACGAGTATTAGTGGTAGAGTTTGCCGATAAGGATTCTCCTGTACTTGATGAAATTAAATTATGCGGGCATTGGAAAAACACTCTGCTTTTGATAGATTCAAACTGAATGATGAGCCGATATTATTACTTCACGGAATTGGAATTAACCTTGTTCGCAGAAAACTTTCTGACACTGATAAAAAGCCTGCCTATCAAATAGAAAGTATTTGCGATGTCGGGTATCGGTTTGGGTACAATTAAAAAATTCAAACAGCAGTCTGTTTCGCCAGACTGCTGTTTTTTAGAAATATATTTTGAGCGTTTTTTTAACGGTTTTTCACATTACGGATACTGCTTCGAAAACGGCTGTATTGCCGTTCAATCGCAGGAGCAGGCAATCGTCAGAGAGATCTATAACGGCTATCTATCGGGCAAATCCCTGTTAAACATCGCTGCCGAACTCAATACACAGAGCGTTGAATTCATATCCGGCATAATCGGATAGAATAGGGTGAAGCACCCTGCAATCGCTTTGCTCAACATATTTGTCAAAGTTCTTTATGATGCATTCATTTTTTGTTTTTATGCACTCAGTACTTTTCCGTATTTAATTGTTCTGTCGGATCATGCTTACGGTTCTCTCTTTGAAGCAAAAGGATCTGTTGCAGATATATCTGTCGGTTCTGAAACAGAATTGCTTTCAGAAGGCATCATTTCCTGCGATCCCGTGGATTCCGATTGAGATATCACATAATCCTGCGGAGGAATGCTTAGTTTCTGACCTATGGTTATCAAAGTTCCTTCAATATCATTATACGTTTGCAGTTTTTCCACAGTCGTACTGTATCTCTTCGCAATTCCAGATAGTGTGTCGCCTGTCTGCACAGTATAGCTGCTGTCAAACGATTCGGTTGACTGTTCCGTCGTGTTATCTTTTGAAAAATCAAGCCGTATCGTACCCACATCAACTGTTTTTGTGTACTTAGCTATGGTAAAGCTTACAGAAACAGACATCGCAACTGTCAGAAGAAAAAGAGTGGGCAGAATAAGATATTTGTTTTTTAATATCCATTTTTTCATTGTGCCTCTCCCTCCATTTAATCCGTTTGCTCAAATTGTACCTGCACCGAAACGTTATGAATCCCTGTCATTTCTTCATAAGCGGTAAACAAGAGCGTGCAGACGTCAGTCTCGCTTGATTCAAGCAATTTTCCGGCGAACACCAGCTCACCGGCGTTTTCTGTATCAGATATCATCTGAACTGATTCTTCCTGGGCGGTCAATGTCACGGCAACACCGGCGGGCAGCCCTTTTATTATTACCTTGTATATGACCGATACTTCGGAGTCGTTTATAACGTCAAATTGACACTCACCGCTGTTAAGTAAGGTGATTTTATTATCCTGAGCGTTTTTCATTTCTGCTGAAACAGAAAAGCTTGCCGCCCGTGCAGAGACGCTGTCAGATGAAGCCGTGGTAAATTTTGCAAGGCTTATTCCGCTGAGGATCAGAGTGGCAATACAAAGATAGCTCAGCAACGCTGAAATAGGAAGACTGAATTTAGTTTTTGACTTTTTATACTTGTCGCAGACATCATTTTTTAGTTTGCTTGCCATCATCTTCCCCTCCTCGATCTTTTGTTGCCTTGATCTTTTCCGATAGGGCAGGAAATTCGATCAATAAAACTCCGATCAGAACGATTCCGCACATACCAAGCGGTGTTCTGAGGAAAAAAATAAGCTTCCCGACCTTAGGAATCACCAGAACCACACGACCGACCACACTGTCGGGAGATACTGTTCCGTCAGTAGTATTGTTTGCGTCGCCCTTTGTGATATAACCGTCCTCCATAATCTCATGAATACGGTGCGTTACAAGACTTTTGCCGTCTTTATACGTAATAATATCACCGCGTGAATAGACGTCCTCACGGTGAATGATCACCATGTCATCGACCTCTATGGTCGGGGACATACTGCCGGAGATAACCACCGCTGAAGAATAGCCGAAAACAGATGGCATCTCTCCTGTGATCGCCTTTGACGCTAAAAGAAAAAGGTTGAACGCAAGCAACAGCACCAATACAGTTATCAGAACGAAACGAATAACCCGGACCGCAATTTTTATTCCTCGCATTTGCGTGCCCTTCTTTTGTCCACAATAAGTAATATCAGTACAGCACCACTGACACACATCAGACCTACATAGATGCCTATGCCGAGGTCGCCCGTCTGCGGAGCTTCAGGTATAATATAATTATTGTCGTCCTCCACAACGATATACAGTCCGACTGTGACATCGTCTGCATCGCCGTCTGCCGCCTTATCGCCGAGCCATGTGTCTATAATGTCCTGCTGTTCGCCGTCGTAAAATCTCCAGTTCCAGCCGATATCGAAGTCCTGTATCATACCGCCCCCGACAGTTCCGCGTACTGCACGGATCACATCACCGTCGGCTGCGCCTTCCGGCAGAGTATAGGTATCTGTATCAGTAAAGCCGTCGCCGTTAAGGGCAGCTTCCACCGGAAGCTTATCTGTCGAGCGTATGCAGTAGAGCACCGCCGTATAGCTGACCGCACCGCTGACGCTGTTTTTTAGTCTGACAATACTGTTTCCTTCCGTACCGGGGACGACGGTATTTTCTCCGTTATCCGATTTTACATCCTGATATAACGATTCAAACAGTGAAAGCTCAGCCACACCGTTTGCATCGATATTTGCCGCACTGTCCCAGGTAAGTTTGCCCCGGGTATAGGTGAGAATGCGTTCGGGAGTTTCACTTCTGTCAGCCAATGTAAAGCTTAAAACAAACGGAAAGGTGATAACTTCTAATATAAACAGGATCAGCACCGTGGGAAGCAGCCAGCTCCGTTGTTTGCTAAAAAAAGTATTCATTCCCATACGTCCCACCTCCGTTTCTATAATATCCGTTACGGTGAAGTCTTAAAGCTGTATCAAGGTCCTGATGTTCTCATTGTCTGTCTCGGGACATTCATACAGATCTAAGAAGTGCAGCCCCGTCCCGCCACATGGACGGGGCTGATTTTCTATGTAAGGTCAAGTCTTACCTTCAGATCAGTCGATCTGGGTTACAGTGATGGAGAAATTAAATGCTTCGTTAAGGTTGATCTCTGCATTGTTCTCTTTTGTACCTGCTGCAATATCACCGAGAAGCGTATCGTACGCATCGTACACAACGTTATTATCGCCATTACCGCTTTCAAATTTCCATTCCCATTTCAGCTTGTAAGCGCCGCCGATTTTATCAGCTAAGTCGGTATTAGGGCCGTATTCTTTTCCGTTAATGTTAGCATCAATGTAATCTTTAACAGCTTCAAGTGTATCATCCGTTACGACAGCTGTACCGTCTTTTTCGAGCGTCCATTTGATGGGGTAATACTCTACTCCCGGAACTTCGGTTTTCGTGATGGGGTTCTGATCTGCAATCCAAGAATCATTCGCGTAATCATTATAGATTTTTTCAAGTTCTGCTTGATCTTCTGGGATTGGAGCCACAACATCATCCCAACCACCCGTTGCAGGATTATATGATAAAGAGTGTTTTTCTTCTTTCCACGCTTCAATATCAACCTCAAATGTAATTACCGATTTTATCTTCATATAGATACTCTGTATTTTGCTCATTTCTGCGTTGATACGAACCGCAACTTCGGGTGTACCGCTGATGGAGAACAGATCGATTTCGCCGCTTGTTCCGGGAGCCACAACTTTTTTACCGTCAGAACTTGCAACAGAGTATTTTCCGTTATATGTCTCGTCATTGGCTTCATACTCGTCTAAAAACGTCGATTTTCCGGCATCAATGTTAACGCCGAACTTTGCAACTCTTGCGCTGTCACCACCATTTTCGCTCGTTGTGTATTTCGCAAATGTACCGCCGACAAAGCAGCTGGTAATCAATGTGAGAGCCAGCATAGCAACTGCAACTCTCATGCTATTTGTCTTTTTCATTATGAAAAGACCTCCTTAAATAGATTTTTGTTGGGACAAAATTCATCCCTGTTTGTTTCAGGACGTTTTCAGTCCCAACGTGAGGAGCTGCCCCCACATATATCCAGACTTTGCCGACATGTGGCCGCCGCATCGTCTAAATAGCGTTTTAATTTTCGGAAGTGTCTTCTTCCGCTTTGCTTTCGTCTGAGGAAGTCTCAGCCTTTTCTCCCGCGAGCTTACGCAGACGATCAAGCTCAGCTTCCATTTCCGCAGTCTTTTTACTGTCTTTATTTGCAGAACGCTGTCTGCGGATAATGTCATATATGATGAACGCCAGAAGCGGAACGCCCACAAAAATGATCATCCCGAGGGGAGTCTGCAAAAACATGGCAAAGTCGCCGAGCTTCGGGATCCGTCCTTTATATATGCCGACGATATTGTCTGCCGCTACAGTCTCGGAGTCCTCTGCGTTATTGGCGTCACCCTTAGTGGTGAAAACAAGGCTGCCGTCCTCTGCGGTATCGATCGCTGTGATTCGGTGGGTGACGACGATCTTGCCTTCCATAAAAGAGATAATGTCGCCAACCTTCAATTTCTCTATGTCAGCCTTGCCTGCAAAGACAAGGTCGCCCACCTCGATATGATCGGGCGCATCGCCGCTCATGGAGCCGGACTGCACTACCATAGGGGTAATACCCAGGACAGACGGAGGCCTTTCGGGATTTATCGTTCCTTTTATAATGATCGTGAGATTACACAGCAGCATCAAACCGAAAATAACACATAAAATTATCCCTATGACTGACAATGTTCGCTGCAATCCATTACTATTTTTATTCGTTTTTCGTTCGGCGTTCATAGAATTTAATTCCTTCTTTTCGATAATCGTTGGATTTGTGCAAAACTTTTTTAGCAAGGGAACATCCGATTCTTTTTTGCAAATTTCCCTCAAAAAGTACACGTTTTGATTCATAATAATATATCATAAATAACCGAAAAAATCAAGTATATTGAGATGAATTTGAACAAATCGTTTGAAAAGTTGCAAAGATCAGAGTTTTACAATTGTCTGTCAAAACTGATAGTACTATGTGAAAGAAAATACCGCTGTCCGAATGATAACAGCGGTATTTTCAATTTGTTTTATTTGAGTATACGAATTATATATAGAGAAAAATGTGAATTTATTAATTTACCTGCGGTATATTTTTTGTTGATATTTCATTTTTTATATGTTAAAATATTCTTGTGAATGAAAGTAAGGCGGCTGCCTTTGATAAGGCGTCACGGCTTTCTTTTCGGTCAATATTGATCTGCAATAGAGTTTACCGTGCAGATCGCTGCTTTTTAATAAGGGGGAAAATAGTATGAAATTTGCAGACATGAAGTATCAAAGACCTGACACAGAAGCGCTTAAGTCGGAAATAAAGGAAAACATTGCCGCCCTTCGGGCAGCAAAAAGCTATGATGAGGCGAAGGCTGCTTTTGAAAAGCAGGAAGAGGTGTCAAAGAGCATCCAGACGCTGGCGACGATTGCGTCTATACGTCATTCCGTAAACACAAAGGATGAGTTTTATCACGGTGAGGAGATTTTTTGGAACTCGGCTATGCCTGAGCTTACGGAATATTTTCAGCTTTGGAGCAGTGCGATGCTGGAGTCACCCTTCAGAGAGGATTTTGAAAGGGAACTCGGAGATGTTATGTTCGTGAATGCAGAGCTTGAAATAAAGAGCTTTTCTCCTGAGATCATTTCCGAAAGTCAGGAGGAGAATGATCTGACTATGGAATATGAAAAGCTGCTTGCATCCGCTGAGATACCCTTTGAGGGAAAAACATATACTTTGTCACAGCTCACACCGTTTAAGACAGATGCCGATGATGAAAGGCGGCTTGCTGCATGGAAGGCAGAGGGAGCATGGTACAAGGAAAATCAACAGAAGCTTGATGATATTTATGACAAACTTGTACATCTGAGAGACAAAATGGGCAAAAAGCTGGGCTATGAAAATTATGTAGAGCTTGGATATTACCGTATGCAGAGGAACTGCTACGATAAAAACGACGTTGAAAAATTCAGAAATGCAGTTATAAAATATCTTGTGCCTGTTGCCGACAGCATTTATCGCCGCCAGGCGGAGAGGCTGGGCAATGAATACCCTCTTAGCTTTGCGGACGCTGCTCTTGAATTCAGAAGCGGAAATCCGAGACCGCAGGGAAGTGCCGATGAAATACTGTCGGCGGCAGGGAAATTTTATGATGAGCTGTCGCCTGAAACATCGGATTTCTTTGGAAAAATGCTTGAGGGAGAAATGCTTGACGTTTTATCTACAGAGGGAAAACAGGCAGGCGGTTACTGCACCGGAATACCCGATTACGAAATGCCGTTTATATTTGCTAATTTTAACGGCACTCAGGGAGACGTTGAGGTTGTGACTCATGAGGCAGGACACGCCTTTGCCTATTATATGAACCGCAAAAGAGTGCCCCTTTCCTGTCAGTGGCCGAGTCTTGAAGCCTGTGAGGTACACTCAATGTCCATGGAATTCTTCTCGTGGCCGTGGGCTGAGGACTTCTTCGGAAAAGATACGAAAAAATTCAAATACAGTCACCTTGCGTCGGCACTTACCTTCATCCCTTACGGAACCATGGTCGATCATTTTCAGCACGAAGTATATGAAAACCCGGACATGAGTCCTTCTGAGCGTCACGGAGTCTGGAAAAAGCTTCTGGGAGTATATATGCCATGGCTGCGTCTTGACGGAGATATACCGTTCTACAGCGAGGGCGAGGGATGGCAGCGCCAGCATCACATCTATTCGTCTCCCTTCTATTATATAGACTATTGTCTTGCGCAAACTGTTTCTCTTCAGTTCTGGAATATGATACAGGAGGATCTTTCCGATGCGTGGGAGCATTATATGGCGTATACAAAGCAGGGCGGCGGTGCGGTCTTTACTGAGCTTCTTAAAAACGCCGGACTTGAAAGCCCCTTTGATGAAAAATGCCTGAAAAACGTCTGCTCGGCTGCCGAAAAATGGCTTTGCGAATACGATCTTGACGGAATAAAGTGAGGGTGTAATGGCACAAAATAAAAAGAGATCAGGTGCTTTTACGGGTACAAAAAAGAAACATCTTGAAAACATCCGCAAAAATGAAAAAGGCGAATATGAATACAAGGGTGCGGAATTTCGTTTTTGCGGAGATTCGGCTGCTTATAAAAAATACGTTGTTTCTCTTTGGCTTTTCAGCGTGGGGTGTCTTGTGCTTCAGATCGTCTGCGGATGCATTCCGGTTGAAAGCATGATGAATACATTTTATGTCATAGTTCCGTATGTTTTGGGAATAGTGTTTACCGTGATATGTATTTATTACATTCCTGCTATGACTGTAAAAGGCGGCAGGATCCGGGAGTATATTTATAAAAAGAACACAAAAAACATTACGGTATCATCTTTATCTTGTGCTGTGTTCTGCTTTCTGACAGCAGTCGGGGAAACGGTTTTTGCTTTTATAAACGGATCTTACTCAGGAGGAATTTATGATATTCTGTCAGTTGTAATGTTCGTGGCTGCAGCAATCCTTGCAGTTTCAGTAAGAAACATTATGATGTCGTCAGAGTGGGAGCTGATCACTCAAGGTTGACCGTTGATATTTTTTAGTTCATAAGTGCTATTTTCAAATAATCCTCGGAGAACCAAAAAAGCACAGTCAAAAACCAAAAACGAGCGCCTTTTTGGTGTGTAAAACGGAGTTTTTTTCTCAAAACAAATGAGCGAAAAAACTCCGTTTTTTTATTGCAAATTTCCGTATTGTTATGAATTTGTTTGTAAAAAACTCCTCTTTTTCATTCATTTTAGTGATTTTTTTCAATATTTTTGTTATTTACCTCATTTTTTTTGTTGACATTTGAGTAAATGTAATATATAATATTTCCATAAAAAGAAATTTTTATCCTATCAAGGTTTCTGCGAATATTATACATTCTTTTACTTTATCGGAACTAAGAGCATAGAGTGCTCTTAAAATATAGTTCAATTAAAAAATTCTTTAAGGAGGAATTTTCAATCATGAAAAACGCAAGAAAAATCATTTCACTTGTCCTGGCTCTTGTTCTTTGCTGCGGCGTGTTTGCAAGCTGCGGAAAGACACAGAATACAGCCACGGGTAAGCTGGTGGTTTCTGTTGAGAACGGGCTTGAGGGAAAATTTTCACCCTTCTTTGCTCTCAGCGCAAATGACCAACAGATAGTTGATACATTTACACTGTATACAATGATATCTGACCGAGTCGGTAACCCTGTTCTCAAGGGAATCGAAGGGGAGACTCGTTCTTATAACGGTACGGACTACACTTACAAGGGTGTATCCGATATCGAAATTACAGAGAATGATGACGGATCTGTATACTACGATCTGAAGATCCGTGACGACATCAAGTTCAGCGACGGCGAAAAAGCTACTATCGATGATGTTATCTTCGGTATGTATGTTGTTCTTGACCCCACCTATGACGGCAACCAGACTCTCTATTCCTGCCCTATCGACGGTCTTGAAGAGTACCGCAGCGGCATGGATACCATGTTTAACCTTATGGTTGCAGCCGGCAAAGACAACACAGATTTCACGAACTGGACAAAAGAACAGCAGGATGCTATGTGGGCAGATCTTGATGCTGCACTTGTTAAATTTGCTCAGAGCATAGTTGATTACTGCATAGACAACGGATATAATGAGGAAACTGACTCTGTTGCTGCATGCGCTGCAAACTGGGGATTTGATCTCGAAGAAGATGCTACAGCAGAAGACTTCGCAAATACTCTCGTTGAGGCTTATGACGGAGACATTATGGAGATGTCTGACACAGAACAGGCTTCTGCCCCTGTTACAAGCTTTATGGAAAAATATGAAGAATACACTATCGGTGTTAATACCGGTGATTCCGCTGATTATATCAAGGGTATCCAGAAGACCGGTGATTACTCCATGCGTGTAGTTGCAACAAAGCTTGATGCAACAATGATCTATCAGATGTCTTTTGCTATCGCCCCCATGCACTACTACGGCGATAAGAAGCTTTACAACTATGACGAGCACAAGTTCGGCTTTGAAAAGGGCGACCTTTCAGGTGTAAAGAGCAAGACTACAGCTCCTCTGGGCGCCGGCGCTTATATTTACAAGAGCTATGAAAACGGCGTTGTTTACATGGAAGCTAACCCCGATTACGTTATGGGTGCACCCAAGATCCTCAACCTTCAGTACCGTGAAACAGCAGAGGCTGACAAGGTATCCGGCGTAAAGGCAGGTACACTTGATGTATCAGATCCCAGCTACAACACTGAAAAGGCACAGGAGATCGCAGTAGCGAACGGCTTTGATAAGAGCGAATGGGAAAAGTTTGAGGGTCCTGTCCTCACAACTGAGCTTATCGATTACCGCGGATACGGATATATCGGTATCAACCCCAACAATGTAAAGGTTGGAGACGATCCTTCCTCCGATGCATCCAAGAACCTCAGAAAAGCTATTTCTACAGTTCTTGCAGTATACCGCGATGAGGCTATCGACTCTTACTACGGTTCAACTGCAAAGGTTATAAACTATCCTATTTCCAACACAAGCTGGGCTGCACCTCAGACTACCGATGAGGGTTACAAGGTTGCATACTCTGTTGACGTTGACGGAAAGGATATCTACACCGCTGATATGGATGCTGAGGCTAAGTATGAAGCTGCAATGAACGCTGCTCTTGATTACTTCAAGGCTGCAGGATATACAGTTGAGGACGGAAAGCTTACAGCTGCTCCCGAAGGCGCAAAGCTTAACTATCAGGTAAATATCGGTGCAGACGGCAAGGGCGATCACCCCTCCTTCCTGCTTCTTAAGCGTGCTGAAGAAGCTTTCAAGGCTATCGGATTTACACTTAATGTAAACGATATAGCGAACCCCAATGACCTCTATGCAACATATCAGACAGGTGTTGCTGAGATGTGGTGCGCTGCATGGCAGGCTTCCAGTGACCCCGATATGTTCCAGCTTTACCACTCCAACGGTTCCACCAACTATTACCACATAGCTGACGATGAGCTTGATGAGCTTATTATGGCAGGTCGTGCTTCAACAAAGCAGGATTACAGAAAGTCGATCTATCAGGCAGCGATGGAAGTTATTATGGATTGGGGCGTAGAGATCCCGATCTACCAGAGAAGTGAGTGCGTTCTTGTTTCCTCTGAGCGCGTTAAGGTTGAGACTCTTCCCAAGGATATGACTCCTTACTGGGGATGGATGTCTGAGATCGAGACCCTCGAGGTAAATACAGCTGAATAAAGGCTGACATTTTCTGAATATGCATTTTCCGCCTCCCATTTTGGGAGGCGGAGAACATATTTATGTTTGTTTTTCTTTATCGTTTTGCAGATGGCCGCAGAACATATGCTTTTTGCTTTTTCTTGCGAACATCTGCTATGCGATAAAGCATATATGTATCCTGACCGATCATGCGGGAAGAAAACGGAGGTAAATTCTTTGAGTAAATACATTTTCAAACGTCTTCTTATTTCAATTGTGATCTTGTTTTGTGTGACATTCATAATTTACGGACTTATGCGTTCACTTCCGTCGTCATATGTTGAGAATATGGCAATGCAGCTTTCTACAAAGCCGGGTGCAAAGCCTTACCAGGAATGGCTGGCTCAGCTTAATGCACAGTACGGACTTGATACGACCGTTATCAAGGGATATTTTATGTGGCTCGGTCAGTTTTTGCAGGGGCAGTTCGGTGAGAGCTGGAAATATACAGTTCCCGTTGTGGAGGAGTTTGCTTCTGTTATCGGGATATCTGTCATAATGGGTGCTATATCAATGGTGCTTGAGCTCATAATTTCGATACCTCTCGGCATAGTAGCTGCAACCAAGCAGTATTCGAAATCCGATTATATCATTTCGGCAAGTGCTCTTGTAGGCATTTCACTTCCCACATTCTTTTTTGCAACAATTCTGAAGCTGATCTTCTCGGTGAAGCTGGGATGGTTTGATACTCACGGTCTTGTGGGACGTGATTATATGCAAATGAGCTCATTTGCACAGGTGCTTGATAAAGCGCAGCATCTTGTTCTTCCGATCGCAACGCTTGTTATAATTTCTATAGGTTCTCTGATGCGCTACACACGTACCAATATGCTTGAAGTGCTGAACTCTGATTACATAAGAACGGCAAGAGCAAAAGGACTCAGTGAAAATAAGGTTATTTATCATCATGCTTTCAGAAATACGCTTATTCCTTTGGTTACAATAGTCGGAGGATCTCTGCCCGGACTTTTTTCAGGCGCACTTATCACAGAGACGCTTTTCTCAATACCCGGAATCGGATATATTTCTTACAGTGCAATGATATCGGGTGATATTCCTTTCACCATGTTCTATCTTACATTTATTGCTATGCTCACGCTCCTCGGAAACCTTATATCGGACATACTGTATGCAGTGGTCGATCCTCGGGTGCGTATAGCTTAAGAAAGGGGAAAATGCTAAATGAGAGACAATATGGACGAGCTTAAAGACAAATCCGCTTTTGATGCGAATGTTTCGGGTCCCGCTCATGTAGCGGGTATTCCTCAAAAAGCAGTGGAGCAGCACGTAAAGAAAACTGTAAATACAGAAAAAAGCGGCTCTTCGGGCGGAGACTCGGGAGAAGAGTTTTCTCTTAACGATGATCGCCGTGTAAAGGTTCTTTCTCCCGGCGCGCTTGTTGTAAAAAGATTTTTCAGAAACAGACTGGCGGTTGTCGGTCTTATAATGCTTATCGTTATGTTCGTTTTTTCGTTTATCGGCGGACTTTTGAACCCGTACGGACAGGCGGAGCAGTTTTACACATACTCTTCAATGAAAAAGGAGTATGTGGGAGTTACAAAAAATGATTCGTACCGTTATCTGATACCCGAGGGAAAAGAGTTCGGAGCTGCCGCTCAGGCTCAGTTTGTTCTTGCACTTACAGACTCAAAGGATGCCTTCAGTTATAAAGGAACCGATTACAGCGTGGCCGACGAAGGTAAGGATCTGTGGGGTATATATTCAAACGGTGAAATGACCGCCGTTGTTTATAAAGATATTGTAATGCCTGCGGACGGAGAGGCAGAGCAGTCCTTTGAATTCAAATATAATGCCCTTAAGGCATATACAGGTGCGGGGGAATCCTTTACTTCCGAAGGGATAACTTATACGCTTGATGAAGAAGGAAATATTTCCGACGGAACGAAAATTCTCGCTTATATCAGCCGCTTTGTTGTTCAGTCAAAGGTTCCCGGTGTAGATATAACGCGGGATTTCAAGGAAAAGCTTGCCGAGACATTGGAAAATGATGAAAATGAGTTCAAATATAGTGATGAGAACGGCGATGAGTTTGTATATACCCTTGAGTATGATGCAATGCAGAAGGTCTGGTCTGTAATACAGGCAAAGGATACTTATGTTTACGATAAATACAGCAGTCCTTCTCTGGGGCACCTGCTGGGAACAGACGTAAACGGCATGGACGTTATGACCCGTCTAATGTACGGCGGCAGAGTCTCTCTTGTTATCGGCTTTATAGTTGTTATAATTGAGACTGTTTTAGGTGTTATAATGGGCGGAATCTCCGGTTATTTCGGAGGCTTTGTAGATAACCTTATTATGCGTATAGTTGACGTATTTTACTGTATTCCGTCTATGCCCATTATTATAATTATAGGTGCTGCAATGGACCATATGCAGCTTGATCCGCAGCTCAGAATGCTGTATCTTATGCTTATCCTCGGATTCTTGGGTTGGCCTGGAATTGCCCGCTTGGTTCGCGGTCAGATCCTTTCACTGAGAGAGCAGGAATTTATGACCGCAGCAGAGGCAAGCGGAATCAGCTCCTTCCACCGTATATTCAGACATCTTATCCCAAATGTAATTCCACAGCTTATAGTAAGCTGCACTATGGGACTCGGAAGCGTAATTTTAACGGAGGCAACTCTTTCTTTCCTTGGCCTCGGTGTTAAATTCCCGTTTGCTTCGTGGGGTAATATCATAAGCGATGTTAACAACTCCTTTGTTATGACAAACTATTGGTTTGTATGGATACCTGCGGGAATTTGCTTGCTTGTAACCGTTTTGGGCTTTAACTTTGTGGGCGACGGACTTCGCGACGCATTTGACCCCAAAATGAAACGCTGATTTAAGGAGTGTAGCGTGAAAAATTATATTAAATTAGACTTTTTGTACAATTATTTCGCGCGCAAATTCAACTTAAAAATGGGACCCAACCCATTTTTGTTTCCAAGGGAAACACAGTCGAATTTCATTACTATTTCGATGCTGAGCACTTAATCGCAACGCGATTAAGTGCGGCAGAATGGAGATTAAGATGGCAAAGAAAAAACATGAGGGATATCTCTCTGCAAGAGAGTCCCGCAAGATCTCAAAAGAAAACCGGCGTATAACTAATCAGTTTGAAAAGCTGCGCAAAAGGAAGAATGTTCCCGAGTCTGAGTATATGACTGAGATGAAAACAAGTACAAACGCCGTTGAATTTGATAATCTTCATACCTATTTCTATACAGATACAGGTGTCGTAAAGGCTGTTGACGGTGTATCGTTTGAAGTCCCCATAGGCAAGACCGTGGGCGTCGTAGGTGAATCCGGGTGCGGAAAATCAGTTACCAGCCTCAGCCTCATGCAGCTTCTTCAAAGACCGCAGGGACAGATCACCGAAGGTGAGATAAGGCTCAATATAGGAGACGGAAAGGCTTACAATATTACAAAGACTCCTAACTCCGTAATGCAGCATCTTCGCGGCAACTATATGTCAATGATATTCCAGGAGCCTATGACTTCTCTGAATCCGGTCTTCCGTATAGGCGATCAGGTGGATGAGGTAATTTTTCTCCACGACAGTGAAGGAAAGAGTAAGCAGGACGTGAAAGCTCGTACAATAGAGCTTCTTAAGATGGTCGGTATTGCTAACAGCGAGGGAGTGTATAGTATGTTCCCTCATGAGCTGTCCGGCGGTATGCGCCAGAGAGTAATGATCGCAATGGCTCTTGCCTGCAATCCGAAAATTATTATTGCCGACGAGCCGACTACTGCTCTTGATGTTACGATTCAGGCTCAGGTTCTCGACCTGCTGCGAAATCTGAAGGATAAGATCAACTCTTCCATTATGTTTATCACTCATGACCTCGGTGTTGTTGCGGAAATGGCAGACTACGTTGTTGTCATGTATGCCGGAAAGATAGTAGAAAAAGGTACGGCGGAGGAGATTTTTTCAAATCCCGCTCATCCTTACACTATAGGGCTTATGGCATCAAAGCCTGTTGTCGGACGTCAGGTCGACAAGCTTTATTCCATTCCCGGAAAGGTTCCTAACCCTGTCAATATGCCGAATTACTGTTACTTCAAGGACAGATGTGAGATGTGTGTTGACGGTTGCGACGGTGACTACCCCGGAGAGATAAGTCTTTCCGAGACTCACAAGGTCTCATGCTACCGCTACTGTGATAAAAAGGGAAACGGAGGTGAAGTATGATGTCAAAGGAAAATGAAGAAAAGGAAAAAGTTGTTGCCGAAGGCGAAAACGTTTCCGACGTAAAAGAAAATCCTCTTTCGATAGACAATAATTATGATCCGGTAACATACGACCCTCAGTACATTCTGATGGTAAACGCTCTTAAGAAATATTTCCCTATAAAGGGAGGTATGTTTTCAAAGACAGTAGGGTATGTTAAAGCTGTTGACGGAGTTACCTTCAATCTTAAGAGAGGAACCACCATGGGACTGGTAGGTGAGTCCGGATGCGGCAAAACTACTACGGGACGTGCGATCCTCCGTCTTTCCGGAGAAAAAACCGGAGGACAGGTTCTCTTTAACGGGCAAGAGGTTTACGACCTTTCGCCGAAGGAAATGAGAAAAATGCGCACAAAGATGCAGATAATCTTTCAGGATCCGTTTTCATCCCTTTCTCCGAGACTTCCCGTTGGTGAGATAATCGGCGAGGCGGTAAGAGAGCACGACCTAGTTCCGAAGGCAGAGTTTAACGATTATATCGACAAGGTTATGGATAACTGCGGACTTCAGCCATTTCACAAGGAGCGTTATCCTCATGAATTTTCCGGCGGTCAGCGTCAGCGTATCTGTATTGCGCGTGCACTTGCCCTGAATCCTGAGTTTGTAGTTTGTGATGAACCTGTGTCGGCTCTTGATGTGTCAATTCAGGCGCAAATAATTAACCTCTTAAAAGAGCTTCAGGAAAAATACAGCCTGACATATTTGTTTATTTCTCACGATCTCAGTGTTGTAGAGCATATATCCGATTCTGTCGGTGTTATGTATCTCGGAAACCTTGTGGAGTATGGAGATACTGAAGATATCTTCAAAAATCCGCTTCATCCGTATACAAAGGCGCTTTTCTCTGCGATCCCTATCCCCGACCCCACGGCTAAGATGAACAGGATCGTTCTTGAGGGTTCTATTCCGTCTCCGGCAAATCCGCCCAGGGGCTGTAAGTTCCACACAAGGTGTGCAAATTGTATGCAGCGTTGTCGTGAGGAAGCACCGGTTCAGCGCGAGATCGAACCCGGACATTTTGTGGTTTGTCATCTTTATGACAGATAAGGATTTATGTAATGAAAGATAAGAGAAAGTACGATGATGATGACGGCAGAACTATTGCCGACATGAGTGATACTCTGACTCCGTCCGGATTTGTCGGCGGGGGATTCGGAAACAAAACTTCAAGCATTTCAGGTGATGATACGTCACATTCTGAAATGCCCCACGTTGAAATGTCAAAGCAGGACAGAAGGATATGGATTTTTGCTGCCATGAAAGCCGGATTGCTTGTAGCGCTCATTTATATTATCGGCGCCATTCTACTCATCGGACTTATTCTTTTACTTGGTTACAGTGCGCTAAGTTAGTATTATTTACTTTGTGAATAACTTATAGATGATTGCATAAGCCCCGCAATAGCGGGGCTTATGCCGTTTTAGAGGGCAATTTTGAGGATACAAGTAAAAAGCTATCTGCTATCAACTGACTGTTGACAAAATATATCAACGGTCGCTTTACTTTACATCTGATGAATGATATAATAAAGACACCGTGAAGAGGGCGCGACGATTTTTACAATCGGTATTATAATCGGTATTATAATTTTTACGGAGATAATTTATGGATCTATTAAAAATAGGAAAAACCATAAAACTGAAAAGAACAGAGCGGGAGCTTACGCAGGAAAAGCTTGCTGATATGCTGGGAGTGACAAAAGCCGCCGTCAGCAAGTGGGAAACTGCGGAAAGCTATCCGGATATTACGATTCTGCCTGAAATTGCAAGATTATTTCATATCACAATAGATGAGTTGTTATGTTATACCCCTGAAAGTGAACCGCCGATCATTATAAACAAGTACAGTGCCGGTTTTGCGTTTGACGATCTTGAAGACTATACTGTTCTGGATCACGGAACTATTGAAAATTGTACACTGCAAAAAGGTTATGGCGGTTATAATGCTATCGACGAGAAAATCCCGGAGGATAAATGGACAGTCAGAGTTTGCATGACATCGACTGAGGACGATTTTCCATATATAATGCAAAAATGTATCAAGCCAAATCGTCTTGTAGATATGTACAGCTACAGATATGTTGATGATAAAGCTATTGATGATGATAGACCAAACAAGCATTACATTTGCAGGAAAAAAGTGTGGGAATACAAAACCGGGAACATAAAATACCTCAGAAAAATGTTGGAAGAGCAGGTGAAGATGGGCTTCATCGACGAAGATGACATTTTGTGAAAGTAAAAATATCTTTTTCGTTCCGAACGGACAAAGCTCCTCTGAAACAGCTTGTTTCAGAGGAGCTTTTCTTTGTATTCGGTCTTTATTTTTATAGACCGTAAAGCTTATATTTATTTTAATATAGTTTATTCTCTCGGACGTAATTATTTCAGCTTACTATATTCAGCATCATCCACCGCCTCAAGCCACTCGTTGGATGCACCCTCTGCGGGAACCTCCACAGCCAGATGTGAAAACCAGCTGTCAGGCGCTGCGCCGTGCCAGTGCTTGACTTCAGGCGGAATATTTATCACATCTCCGGGCTTCATTTCTATTGCATTTTTGCCCCATTCCTGATAATATCCGCGTCCGGCGGTGCAAAGCAGGATCTGTCCGCCCTTGTGATGTATATGCCAGTTATTGCGGCAGCCCGGCTCAAAGGTCACATTTGCTATGCCGACCCGTTCGGTGGTCAGCATTTCAAGATAGCTTTGCCCTACAAAAAACTGCGCGTAAGCGTCATTTTTCTCGCCCAGCGGAAAGATCTGTTCAAATTCCTTTGCAGTCATGATAATACCTCCTTTGCCCATTTCTGAAGATCTTTTATGGAAATTTTACCGTTTAACACTTTACCTTCCAAAAGCTTTGCACCGCCGAGGCTCGGCATAAGCTTTTCGTTTGTCTTTCCCATGCCGCTTCCTCCTGAGGTGGCAAAGGGAATTACCGTTTTGTCACTCAGATCATAGCTTTCCAAAAAAGTATTGATAATTGTAGGTGCAATGTACCACCAAATGGGGAAGCCTATGAAAATATTGCCGTAGTCATCAATATTGATTACCTTGCCTTTGACTGCGGGGCGGGAGGCAGGGTCTCTCATTTCAATACTGCTGCGGCTGTTTTTGTCCTGCCAGTCCAGATCAGCCGCGGTATACGGAGCCGCAGGCTCTATCTCATACAGGTCCGCACCTATCGCCTCTGCAAGATCTTTTGCCACGGCGGCTGTTTGACCGCTTGCAGAAAAATAAGCTACTAAAGATTTTTTGCTCATATAAATACCTCTTTCCGGAATTTTATTAAATTACTGCTGTATCTCATCAGCGGATACGTTATACAGCTGATAGCATAGGTAATCTCTGTACTGAAAAATTGTAAGCGCGGTTTTTTGATCACATTTATATTATACTCCAAAAATATGTTATGTCAAATACTTGTTTTTTTATGGCTTAATATGGCTGAAAGGCATTAAAGACATACTACAACATATTTTTGTCTGATTATAATTTGCTTTTTATCGGCAGGTGTGATAAAATTAAGCTACGGAGGTGCGGTATGACTTATGTAATGAGCGATATTCACGGCGAATATGAAAAATTTATAAAAATGCTTGATATTATAGGCTTTGGTGACGGCGACGAGCTTTTTATTCTCGGCGATATTGTTGACAGAGGAGCCGAGCCTGTCAAAATACTGAAATACATAATTGACAAGCCTAATATTATCCCCTTGCTTGGAAACCACGAGGTAATGGCAATATCAATACTGCGTCGGCTTAATGTTGAGATAACCGAGGAAAACGCTGACAGACATATCAGCGCTCAGGATATCAGTGATATTATGGACTATAGCCGTGAGGGCGGCGATACTACATTGCAGGGCTTCAGAAAGCTTGACCACGAGGATAGGGAAGACCTGATATCGTTTATGGAGGATTTTTCTCTGTATGAGGTCATAGATGTTGGGGAAAAGACATTTGTGCTTGTTCACGCCGGACTGGGAAACTTTGAAGCAAATAAAAAGCTGTCTGAATATACGGTTGAGGAGCTGGTGCAAATGCGTCCCAGGGAGGACAGACAGTGTTTTGACGACAGCTGTGTATATGTTGTTGCAGGTCACACTCCTACAAAGCTGTTTTCGGGCAAGTGGGAGATCTACAGCACAAAAAATAATATTTTTATAGATTGCGGTGCGGCTTTCGGGGGCAGACTTGCCTGTCTTTGCCTTGATGATATGAGTGAGTATTATGTATAACGCAAAATCAGCCTGACAATTGTCAGGCTGATTTATTTATATATAGTATCATAATCTTTACACAAGCACAATGCATAAATTTCCATAATGCTGCGCAGTATTTTGTTGACTGTGCACCTGAAGTGTAAATAAAAAGCTTCCCATATCCGCACTGCAAGCACTGCGAACTATGAGGAGCTTTTTTGATCCATATCACACAAAACACATAAACGGCACAGTAATACAAATTTGTTTTTTATACCGCCGTTTAGCTGCCTTGCGGCTTGTTTATTCCGAATGCGCTCTCAAAAACGCATTCCTTGCTGTCAGCATTGATAATGCGGAAAAGTATGTTCATGCACTCATTGTCTGCTTCAACCGCTGCGTATGCAGTTTCTCTGCCGGTCATTTCGCGCATTTCTCTGAAATATGAAAGCTGCTTTTCTGTATGCGGGTCTTCAATTCCTCTGTTTTGGTGACCGGCGCAGGCGGGGATGAAATGTATTGGCGCTCCGGGAGCTACAAACAGCTCGGCGGTGCGTTCCAGAATATGTCCCTCGGCGATGCGGCAGTCCTGCTTTGGCTCCATAGCCGCTCCTACGGGATAGGTTCTTGCAAACATATGGTCGTGACCTGATATTACAAGGTCAACGCCGCAGTCCTCAAGCAGTCCCGAAAGCTGATGTCTCAATTCAAGGCACGGCTTTACTATGGGCTGACGGGAGCCGTATTTGCCAGGAGAATACAGCGGATTGTGTATTAAAACTATTTTCCACCGTGCCGACGTAGTGCATAATTCATTTTTCAGCCACTCGCACTGGCTTTCAAGCAGAGCGCTTCCCGTTTCTTCAGCATCTCCCGAAGAAAGTGCGCATATCAGCATATTGCCGCGAAGCACCGAATAGTATGTGCCGAAGCTTGTGTTTTGCGGCGGCAGATCTGATGTAAAATGGTCGTAAAATGTGCCTGTATGCTCGCCGACAAAACCCTTCCAGTAGTCGTGGTTGCCGGTGATTGCAATAATAGGACGCTTACGCGTATATTCTGATGAAAACTCAAGCATATCGCGCCATTCCGTGTGCTCGACCGACATTTGAACTATATCGCCGCCGTGAACTATATATCCGAAATCGGGGAAAAGCTTTGCTGCGTCGTCAAGCGCTGTTTTCCACCATGCGCCGCGATTTGTCTGATCCTGCGTGTCGGTAAACAGCAGAAACGCGCTGCGGCCGGCGTCATCAGGCGGTGATGTCAGCACGGCGGGGGCGGAAAAGACGCCGCTTTCGTCTCCCACGCGATATAGGACCTTATCGTTTGGCGAAAGCCTTTCGATAACGGCGCTGTTTTTGTACATTGCAGTGGATGTAACAAAAGCTTCGCCGCGCACCTTGGTGCTGCGGCGAAAATCCGTGTCATGTATATCTGTATACTCCAGCATGGGCTGCCCCTTGCTTTCTGTCTGCCATGTTACGGCGTAGCTGTCGCCGTGTTTTTTGTAAAAAGTGACTGTGATCGCTTCGGGTGAAAAATTGCTCATACAAATATTATTTTCTGGAGAATACCTTGTATTCAAAGTCGGAATAGAATTTGCCGCATTTGATCTCGATATCTATAAGGCCCTTGCCCTTTGTAAGTGCGGCGGGGATATAGAAATCGTCGTCAGCAAAGCCGAAGGAGGTGTTGATGCCGGGGCAGTTCCATACGCCTGCGTATTTGCCGTCAACATATACTTCAGCGCCGCGGTTTGACTCGGTCTGATCGTACAGACGGCGGATAACTGCGCCGTTATTTTCCTCATTTATGCACGCCTTGAAGATAACGGAGCCACCGTTTGAACGGTTTCCGCGGCGGCGCATGACAGGCGCTCTCATATCGCTCTCAAGCTTTGCTTCGTGGGTATACTCCTCTCCGTCTGTGCTGTACGCGTGGAGCATTTTTGAAGCCTCGCTTTCGAGATTGATGAAATCAGTCTCAAACAATGAAGGCTCAAAGGTGCGATAAGACAGACAAAGCGTTGTGTAGTCCGAATATGTCTGAGATACGGCGCCGTGCTGAATGCATAGCTTTATGCCGTTTTCAAAGGCAATGGGAGCGTCGAGAAAGTAGCGATAGTAGCCGATAGGTGATTTGAAAGCACCGGGCAGGGTAGAGCCGTTTTCAAGATATACGTCGTTTACGCAGCCGGCAAGGGGAGAGTCAAACTTGAGGTTCGGCCAGTAGCAGGCGAGGTAAAGGTCCTCTGTTCCCGTGCCGTTGATGCGGGGTGTAAGAGCGCCGTTGATATAGAAATGCTCGTTGCCCTCGCAATACTGACCGCCGATACAGGTCTGAACAAGTCCTACAACGTGACCCTTGCCCCAGAATTCACCGATCTTCCAGTCGCTGAACAGCTGAGTTTTTCCGCATTCGTAATCGGCGCAGAAGTAGCCTGTGTTTTCTTTGTCGTAATCGTTCTTATCAATAACAAGGCGCATGGTAATATCCACGTTACCTTCGCTCTGCTTTACAAAACAGAATCCGGCGCTGTTCCAGTACGGCATAGGCATACGGAAGGTCATAATGCGGCGTCCGTCTACTACGTTATTTGATACAGCGTAGGAGTTGATCTCGGTGTTTCCGAGAGGGGTTGCGAAAAGATGCTCTAGCGGGCAGGCGACGTTTGACGCACGCGAATGATCCCACGAAATGTCAAGATTGATGTCTGACAGATCGGCATTCTCGTCGCAGATCACAGTGAATTCTCTTATAACGCCGGGCTCGTCCTTACGGTGGAATATGGTGTTGTAGCCCTTTTTCAGTGTTGCGGAGGTCTCAAATATTTCAGCGCCTTCGTATACGGGAAGCTCGCCTGCAAAGGCTCTCTCCATAGCGTTTCCGCAGGCAGCAGCCGCAGGTACACCGTCCGCATAGGTCTCATATATAATGTGGTAAAATACCTTCTTCTCGCCCTCAGCAACTATGCGCAGACTCTTTTCATAGGGGATCTCAATGAAGCAGTTGCCAGCGTGGCAGTCGTCCTCATCGTAGTGTCCGCGCTCCTCAAAGCTGTTTCCGACTCCGCTGAGCTCGGGAATGCCTCCGTTAAAAAGTCCCTTTGTTGTGGTCTCCCAGCGCGGAGTGTCGCTGCCGTCAAAATAAAACTTCAGAGCTGTGGCCTCATTGGTAACAGCCATCCAGATGCTTTTAATACAGCCGGCTCCGATTTCGTCGAAAAGAACATACTGTCCGTTTTCCTCGTACAGATACTGTCCCCAATCGGCATTCTCATACTGCCGGTCAAAGCTGGAGGTCTGCAAAACACGTCTTTTCGTGTCAAGAACGGGAAGGTTTTTCAGATCGTAATAGTTGTACATAAGTGTTATACCTTTCTTTGTTCCTGCGCAGGGCAGGCGGCAGCGACAGCAAAGCAGCATCTGTTTTAGGCAATTGCATTATTTACGGCGGTGCCGAAAAAAATAAAGTTATTACCAACATTATATTGAAGATTTATACAGTTGTCAAGAACTATAAAAAAATGGTTGAAAAATTGTTGATATTTTTACGGTTTTTTCTATTGAAAAATGTCGATTTTGAGGTTAGAATATTATCAGAGCTTGACGAAAAATAATGTTTTTTTCGACTGACTGTATTATAATTATAGATGCTAGAGGATCATGGTGAAAGATTAAGATGATTACGACTTCAAATAGAATCAGAATTGTATTTTTTTGTGTATTCGTTGTATTGCTTGCGGTGCTGCTTGCAGGCTGTAAAACTGAAAATAAAGATGAATTAAAGTCAAATGCCGAAAATGACACGGCGAATACGGTGCCGGATACTGTGCTTGCGGCTGCGGGGGAAGTGAATATAGATACCGCGGCGTCAACGGAGCCGGAGACGACAACACCCGAAACTACAGTTGCCCAAACGTCTGAAGACGAGACTCATCCTGTCTCGGTGCCGTCGGCGGATACCTCTGTATACAGCGGCTCACTGTTTATCGGTGATTCCCGCACAGTGGGATTGCATCAGTATGCTGATCTCGGCGCCTCTGACGTATTTGCAACAACCGGTCTTAACGTTTTTCGCCTGAAAAGCGAGAGCGTGAATGTTGACGGCATAGGAAACGTTACTGTCGATCAGCTTCTTCAGATGAAAAAATACAGAAAAATATATATAATGTTGGGTATCAACGAGATCGGATACGATCATTCCGTTGTTTTGAAAAAGTATAAGGAAGTGCTAGATCATCTGAGAGAGCTTAGCCCGGAAACGAAGTTTATTCTGTGCGCAAATCTTCATATAGTACAAAAGCGGTCGCAAAGTGACAGCGTTTATAATAACGACGGTATCAACGAGCTGAATAACGGTATCAAGGGCTTTGCGGATGGATCAAGTATATTTTATGTGGATGCAAACACACTTTTTGATGATGAAAACGGTGCGCTGCGCACTGAGTATGCAGTTGACGACTTCCATTTGACCGGTAAATACTACGAGCAGTGGGGACGGTGGCTCGCCTATCAGACGTCAAATATTTGAGCTTTCTGCGGACACGCGGGGGAAATAATATTGCCCTGCGCGTCCGTTTTTTGCTTTTGCTTGATGTCAGATCAAAGACGAATTTGACAAAATGTACGAAAAGTCGGCGCTGATTGTGTACAAAAACGCCTGTATGTGAAAGATTGCACAAAAAGCGATCTATAATTTTGTTGGATTTTATTCACCGAATATGCTATATTTTTATCAAATAAAATGGTATAATAGATTAAATCAAAACAGGATAGGGGATTTACGCCTTTTTCCCGTTTGTCAGGAAATAATAAGGAGGATGGGCTGTACTAAGTACAGCACCGCAGAGCGATGTTAGAAAGATTCTGGGAATACATAACACGCCACATTAAAATTGCGTGGAAAAGTGTATTCTTCAATTTCAAGCAGTATTGTTGCTTCTTTGCTGCGATTTTTATAATCCAGCTGCTTTACGGTATGATGGCTATCTCCGCCACTAACAACAATTCAGTTGCATACCAGCAGATCGTAGAGGAGTACGATTATCATTACGCTATCCGCAACCTTACACAGTCTCAGTACAATTATCTTAAAGAGTACAAGAGAAGCGACGGCATGGGTATCATGGACCAGACGAAGCAGCTTTATGTTATCGTCGATGAGACAGAAAGATTCAATGCCGCCGAACAGAAAAACGAGTACGACGTCTATCTGCGCTTCGGTAAGCTTGACCGTGAGACCGGCGCAATGGCAGACGAGGCTACCGTTAAAAAGTATTGCAGCGAATTTGAACAGTTCTATGTAGCAAGACTTCAGTCTTTGGAGCCCTCTTATTCATATCAGGATGCTAATCAGACAAACTTTTCAACAGAGAATACATTGCTGTTGGAGTATCAGAATAGAGTAGACGGTAACAATACTACATTCTGGATAATCACGGCGCTGCTGTTGGTACTGTCTGTATTCCTTCTGATGTCCATATACAACATCAGAATGAACCAGTTCAAGTTTACATACGGCGTCTACATGACCTTCGGTGCTGACTTTAAGATGCTGTTCGGTACGGCATTCTGGGAAATGTTCGTCATAATGCTTGTGATGTTCATTCCTTCGGTTCTTGTATCAACGCTGGTCGTATGGCTCATATATGCGCCTTCCGGCTTCTCCTTTGCATTCTCCGGATGGGTATTCCTGAAGGTGTTCCTGTTCAGCCTTCTTGTAGTTCTTGCGGCAGTATTTATGCCTATGAGAACAACATCTATGCGTCATCCTATGTCACTTATCGTAACAGAGGACAACTCAAACCTTGTATCTTCTCCCAGAAAGTCATTTAACCTTCTCGGCAAGAAGTTCCCCGCTCACTATGAATTGTATTCACTGTGGCGATTCAGAAAGTACAATATACAGCTTCTTACAACTGCTATTATATTCTGCGCACTGTTTATTTGCGGTCTGTATCTTGCAAATATCTATACAACGGACCTTAACTATCCCCGTCCGCAGTACACATTGCAGATCGACCCCAATAATACATATGCTTCATACGACTCAAAGCTCAGCGATGAGCTGCACAGCGTAAATGAGGATTTCATTGCTAAGTACGGAGATGAGCTCCGTGAATACGGTGACGAGTTTGCAGAGAACTTCAAGGCTCTGTCTTCTATAGAGGCTACAGGTAATGCTACTCCTACAGAAGGAGACCCCGACTTTACGCAGAGCCCTGCTACTGAGGCAAGATATATTTCTTCGTTTATGCTGGTAAACAAGAAGAATGTCAAGGCAATGGCCTCCGGCTTCTTCGTTTATGATACCGACGATGCTTATTCAAAATATAACGACGGTAACGGCGGCAGCTACAAGGTAACAAATGATGTTCTGTACCGCGCCGTTGATCCTAACAATGCAGACGATTTGTTTGAATTCCTGGATCAGTACACCATCGACGGTAATGCAAGAGATATTCTTGATTCCAAGGGTGATACCCAGTACATTATTATAGGCGACTCTATCTCCAATATTTCAAAGTTTAAGTTCAAGGTCGGCGACAAGGTTGCAGTATCTACCTTTGAGGGCATGGTAACTGCCGTTGACTCTAACCTTTCCGGCAAGAACCTGCTTCGCAAGCAGATAAAGAACTACAAGTATAATTACACAGAGCTTACAGTCTGTGCGGTTATAAAGGACATTCCCTCAGGTAGCGTTCCCGTTTATATGCTTAATGACACATATAAGGCAGTGACAGGACGTGAGCCTACAACAACGCTTCTTAACCTCTACACATACAGTGCAGATCCTGCTGATAAGTCAGTATTCCATCTTTCAAACGAACAGATCGATTTTATTGAGAATTCGCTCAGAACTATTATCTCAGGCGACGGCTACTCTAAGATCGGTTCAATGGTGGTAACAGACCTTAATCAGCTTGCTGAGAAGAATATTTCCAGCGATGAGCACTATAACGAGCTGTTCATTGCAATATCAGTGCTTATCCTGTGTATTTCACCTATCATATGGTTCTTCTCTCAGACGCTGTATTACTTCAAGCGCGAGAAAGAATTCAACATCATCCAGTCAATGGGCGCTAACGGCAGCGATATCAGAAAGATATACCTGCTCGGCGGTATAAGCATGGCGATCATGTCGCTCATAGTAAGTATACTGCTCAGCTATGTAGCAAGCTATCTGATGTTCTATGTCTACAACGTAGTAGTGCCGAACTTCTCCGGAGAGTACGTAAGATACGTATTCTATATGCCCTGGTATGCACTTGTTATATCAGTTGTAATGTCTGTAGCCTGCGGCTTCTTCTCCGCCTACATTCCTTACAAGAGCTACTTCAAGAACCGTTATTCTCTTGAAAACGGCGGTAGCGGAAACACTGATGACGAGTGATCTCGGATAACATAATTTGAAATTAACCAAAGATAGGAAGGTATAAAAATGGCTAAAACTGAATATATGCTTCAGACGGAAAGCGTTATTAAACAGTACAGACAGTCTGAGTCCGTTATTACCGCGGTAAACCGCGCTAATATAAAAATAGAAAAAGGTGAGTTCGTGGCTATTATCGGTTCTTCCGGTTCCGGTAAGTCTACGTTCCTCCACATCTGTGCCGGTCTTGACCGCGCAAACGCAGGTAGAATTCTGATAGACAACGAAGACATCACAAAGATGGGTGCCGATGAGCTCGGCCGATTCAGAGGTGAGAAGATGGGCTTCATTTATCAGAAGCATAACCTTATTCCTCAGTTTACCGCTCTTGAGAACATCCTGCTTCCTACAGTAATGTGTAATAAGTCGGATATGTCTTATCAGGAGTCACTCCGTGAGCTTGTTGAGAGCCTTGGCCTCAGCGAGCGTCTGCACCACCTTCCCAGTGAGCTGTCCGGTGGTCAGTGTCAGAGAGTTGCTATCGCCCGCGCGCTTATCAACAACCCTGTAATGCTGTTTGCAGATGAGCCTACAGGTAACCTTGACCGTGCAAATGCGGACGAAGTTCTTCGCCTGCTTATGAAGATCAGAGAGACCAGAGGTCAGACCCTGCTCATGGTAACCCATGACCTTGCAATTGCAGAAAAGGCTGATCGCGTATTCAGAATGGATAACGGTATTCTTAACCTTGAGCGTGACTACGTTCGTGGAAATAAGAAGACCATAGATACTTTCTGATTAAGAGAATATTTTCAACTGCCGAAAGCTTTGCTTTCGGCAGTTTTTTGTTTTTCAAAAGTAGCTCGACTAAAAAAACATAATCAGCATATGCAAAATAAACTTCCGAATACCGCCGGGAGTCTGCGCTGAAGTGAAGAGTAAACATCCAAAGTCTCGGTTTTACATATTTGAGTAAAGTCTGATTAGAAAACCCAAATTCGGGAATAATGAATACATAAACATTATTTCGGAGGCTGTTTTGAATATCGATAAAAAAACATATCAGAAATATGCAGACGGCAGAGCAAAAAAATCTCCCTGCGCAAAAAACTGTGTTAAAGCGTTCCTTATAGGCGGCGCTATATGTACGGCAGCGCAGGGACTTAAAGATGTTTACGTAAAATTTTTGCCGGAGAAGGACGCATGCACTCTTGTGTCCGTAACACTTATATTTATAACTGCAGTGCTTACGGGCATTGGTGTTTTTGACAGAATTGCAAAGCACGCAGGTGCGGGAACTCTTGTTCCCATAACGGGATTTGCAAACGCAGTGTCATCGTGCGCTCTGGATTCAAAGGGCGAGGGTTTTATATTGGGCGTCGGTGCGAAAATATTTACAATAGCAGGACCGGTCATACTGTACGGTACCGCTGCGGGAACCGTTTTCGGGATAATATACTGGTGCATTAAAATGTTTATGTAAATAAGGCGTGTAAGGAGTGCAGAACAGTGAGATCAAAGTTAAAAATACCGCGTGACGTTTATATTCTTTCAACCTCGGCAGTAGTGGGCTGGGATGAGGGAAACGGACCTATAGGTGCGGATTTTGATACTGTAGGCGGCAAGGACGATACTTTCGGTATGGACACGTGGGAGAAGTCGGAAAGCGAAATGCAGCGTCTGGCGCTGTCGGGCGCGATGTCAAAATGCTGTATGGCTGATGAGGATATTGATGTGCTTTTCGCAGGTGATCTGCTCAATCAATGCGTTGGCTCAAACTACGGACTTATAGATTTTAATGTGCCGTATATGGGATTGTACGGAGCGTGCTCTACCGCTGCGGAAGGACTTATATTAGCCGCCGCCGCTTGCGGAGCTTATGTTGACAATGCCGCCGTAGTTTCCTCATCGCACAACGCTTCAGCAGAGCGTCAGTTCAGATTTCCTCTTGAATACGGCGGTCAAAGAACGCCTACATCCCAGTGGACAGTTACAGGCGCGGGCGCTTATATCTTAACTAGCGATAAAGCTAGGCTGAGTGACAGCGAAAAAAGCGATTATACGGTAAAGGTAACAGATGTTATGCCGGGGATATCAGTAGATGCCGGTATAACGGATGTAAACAATATGGGCGCTGCTATGGCGCCTGCTGCGGCTGATACCGTTTGCACCTATCTTGACAGTATGGTAGGTGTACCTGATATGATAGTCACCGGGGATCTTGGCTATGAGGGAAGCATAATACTCAGGGATCTGGTGCGGACAAAGGGTCACGATATTGAAAGTATTCATACAGACTGCGGACTTATTATATATGACAGGGAAAAGCAGGATAAGCACGCAGGCGGCAGCGGCTGCGGATGCAGCGCGTCGGTAATAGCTGCGAACATTCTGAAAGCTATGAGACGCGGCGCTTTGAAGAACGTGCTGTTCATAGGTACAGGCGCTCTGATGAGCCCTATGAGCTTACAACAGGGGCAGTCAATTCCGGGCATCGGGCATCTTGTTCATTTTGAGTCTGTGCCTACCGAGACGCTTATATAAAAATTCAAATAGATATTGGTGAGATGGTGAGATATGGAAGCAGTTATGCCTTATATTTGGGCTTTTACAGTCGGCGGCGCATTTTGCGTAGTGGCGCAGATACTCATAGATAAAACAAAGCTTACGCCGGCAAGAATACTTGTTGCGTATGTTGTTGCGGGTGTGGTTCTCGGCGGCTTCGGCATTTATAAATATATAGTTGATTTTGCAGGTGCGGGAGCAACTACTCCCCTTACGGGATTTGGCAATCTTATTGCCGAGGGCGTGCGTGAAGAGGTGGATAAAAAAGGGTTGCTGGGCGCCTTGACGGGCGGTCTCAGTGCAGCTTCTGCGGGAATAGGAGCAGCCCTTGTTTTCGGCCTGCTCACCGCATTGATATTCAGAAGCAAGAGAAAAAAGTGAAAAGCAGCTATGCAGTAGTGTCATTGTTTGCGTCGTAAAAACAATACAGCTTTGGAAAAAGCTCATAATACGACAGCATTTTTTTAATATTGACATACCTCGCAGTTTAATATACAATAATACCAGTAATATTTCTTTGTCAGGACAAGTATATTTGCTGTGGGGGTGTAGCGATGAATATAAATATAAAAGACAAAAAAACACTTGTGCTCGTTATATCGGTCTGCATGGCATTTGTGCTTGTATTTGCAGGCATAATTTCTGCCGTGATCGTTGTTTGTGTAAGGCAGGACGATGAGGCGGACATATCGGATGACCTTCATATGATGGGGACGTGGATAGCGTCAGTTTCCAATATAGATTTTCCGTCAGCGCCCGACCTTTCGAGGTACGAGCTGTGCCGCGAAATAGATGATATCGTAGATACTGTTGAAGCTGCCGGTCTTGATACCGTGTTCTTTCAGGTGAGACCGTCGGCAGATGCCTTGTATGAGTCGCAGATATTTCCTGTTTCCAGATATATGTCCTCTACGGGCGAGCTTACCCTTGATGCGCTTGACTATATGATAACGGCTGCACACGAAAAAGGAATACGGGTGCACGCCTGGATAAATCCGCTGCGAGTCGCCACATCCGGAAGCGTTGACGATCTGTTTGGAAACAGTCCCGCAAGGCAGCACAGTGAGTGGACGGTAAAATACGACGACGGTAAAATATATTTCAATTGCGGTATTCCGGAAGTAATTCAGCTTATATGCGACGGAGTTCTTGAAATACTTGATAATTACGATGTGGACGGAATTGTTTTTGACGACTATTTTTATCCGTATCCTACGTATATAACGGCTGAGAGCGGTGAAAAGGTCCTGGCAGAATTCGCCGATGCTGCTGCATTTGAGACCTATGGCGGCGACTTTGACAATATAGGCGACTGGCGGCGCGACAATGTAAACCGGCTTATTCACAGCGTGTACGATACGGTAAAGAAAAAGAATCCTGACTGTGTTTTCGGCGTTGCTCCTTTCGGTATCTGGAAAAACGGATACGGGGACGAGGGCGGAAGCGAGACACGCGGCTCTCAGTCCTATTATGACATATACTGCGATACTCTTGCATGGGTAGAGGGAGGCTATGTAGATTACATTGCTCCTCAGCTGTATTGGCGTGATATTGACCTTGCAGCTCCTTACAATGTTCTTTGCGACTGGTGGGCTCAGAGACTTTCGGGCAGCAGCGTAAAGCTTCTTGTAAGCCACGCGGCATACAGATATGAAGAGGACTGGCAGAACCCCGAAGGCATTATGAGGTATCAGGTAGAGTATGCCGCAGCATATGAAGAATACTATGGCAGCATTTTTTACGGCTACGAGGAAATAAAAAATAATACATACGGTATTACGGACGAGATAGTGGAAATGTGCACATCTGCTGATGAAGTAAAAGAGTAAGAAGCTTCAAAAAATCTTGCTTTTCCGACAATTATTTGACAGTTTATTTACATACGTTTTATTGACACTGAGGCTTATTTGGTGTATCATATAAGTGTAGTGTCAGTAATAGGTTTGTGAGGTTTATATATGAGCAGAAGAAAGAGATTTTTTGACCTGTTAAAGCAAACTCCCCTTGCCCTCGGATTTCTGGCTATAGCCGGTGCAGTTACATATTTGATAATAATGCTCCTCAGATGGCTTGCCGATCTAAGCACTGCGGAGGGATTGATGCATACATTGCTGTTCGGTGCGGCAGTGGCTGTAGGACTTGCACTTTTTGTCGGTGCTGTGTGGATGTATATGCAGAATTTAGGTGCAAATGACGTGAACTTTTTGAGATCCAAGGGTATAGATAAGGCGGAAATGAAGCCCGAGCTGTTTTGCGCAGGCTGTACATTTTTAATAAGCCTTGCAGTGTATGCCGTTTTGCTTTGGGTCATGTCTCTGGCAGATTTCTGGCTTCTGTCCGGACCTGCAGGCTATATTGCGGCGGCGCTCAATCTGCGTTGGGGCACGCCCTTTGACAGTATAAGACTTTGGTGCAGCGTTGTGGGCTTTATAACTTGTGCTGTGTGGCTTTTTCCTGCTATGCTTATGGGCTATAAGAAGGGCTTTGAAAACAAATTAAACAGTTAATTTTTTAATACGTGAATAAAATCACCCGCATATGGGAAATCATATGTGGGTGATTTTATTGAAAAAGAAGTTTGAATGTGATACAATTAAAAACATATCGCAAATGAAAATGCTTATACTTTGGCGCGCTGCCGTTGCATCGGCAGGCGGGCTCTACTACGCATCTCTTGAGGTGCTGTGGCGCGGATATTCACACTGGACTATGATATTAGTAGGCGGTGCGGCTGTTTTTTGTATGTACAACATATTTAACGACAGCTACCGCGCTCCGCTTGCTGTTAAATGTCTGCTGTCTGCCTTTTCGGTGTGCGTGCTGGAGTTTTTGTCGGGCTGCGTTATAAACCTATGGTTGGGTCTTCAGGTGTGGGATTATTCGCAGCTGCACTTTAATATTTTAGGTCAGGTATGTCCGCTGTTTTTCGGTGTGTGGTTTGTGTTCAGTATACCGGCGTCATATGCCTGCCGTATAATCCATATGCTTGAAGATCATATTGTTTTCGGAGGTATACACCGTGGCAGCAAAAAGGAAGAACAGTAAAGCGATCGGAATATTGACAGCGTCAATACTGGCGATCGCTATAGCTTTGTATATATGGGATATTTTTCTCGGCGCCGGGCCGGGGACTGACATTTCCGGATGTGAATTTCATTTTATTGACGTGGGGCAGGGTGACTCCTCAATGTTCATTACAGAGAACGGAGTCATAGTAGTTGATACCGGAACATCGTCTGCCGCTGTAAATACTGAAAAATACATTAAAAGCTATACAGATACGATAGATTATCTTGTGCTTACACACCCTCATGAGGATCACATAGGCGGAGCAGCGGAAATAATTGAAAATATAAAGGTTGATAATATTATACTTTCAGATGCTGCAAGTGACTCTATGGTATTTTCCAATCTTTTGAATGTAATGGACGGCAGCGGTGCAAACATTATATGCGGTAAGGCGGGCGATACCTTCAGCGCAGGCGGTATGGATATGAGCGTGCTTGCGCCTCTCGGTGAGTTTGACGATTTTAATAATTACAGTCTGGTAGTCCGCATAGACTACGGCGATACATCTGCGCTTGTTACGGGTGATGCCGAAAAAGCTTCCGAGGGACTTATGTGTCAGCGGTGGGGCGGCGAGCTTTGCGCAGATGTTCTGAAGCTTGGACACCACGGCTCGTCTACCTCTTCAAGTAAGAATTTTGTTTTGACAGTTGATCCGTCCTGGGCGGTCATCTCCTGCGGTAAGAACAACAGCTACGGTCATCCTCACGATGTAACTGTAGAGCTGCTGGAGGATTACGGTATTCCCTATGTACGCACAGATGAGATGGGAAGCATCGTATTCCTTTCAAACGGCAGAGAGCTTACTCTTGTGGGAGTGGGTCAGTGAATTTTGTATTTCAGACGAAGATTGTCTGCTATCATGGCAATAAATTCGCTGTTTGTGGGCTTCCCTCTGTTGTTTTGAATAGTGTAGCCGAAGTATGAGTTAAGTGTGTCAATGTCGCCTCTGTCCCATGCTACCTCAATTGCGTGGCGAATAGCACGCTCCACTCTTGATGTTGTGGTCGAATACTTCTTTGCGACAGAGGGGTAGAGAACCTTTGTTACGGAGTTGATTATATCGTTGTCGTTGATGGTCATAAGTATGGCGGTTCTCAGATACTGATATCCCTTAATATGCGCGGGCACGCCTATCTGATGAATTATTTTTGTTACCTGAGCTTCGATGTCTGGCGGAGTGGTGTTCTGGGTTCCTGTGGTAATGGTGCCGTCAGCTCTGCCGCGGAAAATAGAGCTTACATGGTCGGCAAGACTTACATAATCAAGAGGCTTGGGCAGGCAAAGGACAGCTCCGGCTCCTGCTGCTTCGATGAAAATGTTTTGGTTGGTTACGAGAGAAGCAATAATGAAAGCAGGCGCTTTGTCCTGAGCATAGTTCAGAGCCATTGCCTGCCGGATAAGACCTATTCCGTCCAGCTTGGACAGCCATACGTCGGCGATAACAATGTCCGGGTGGGTTCGCGATATAATATTCAGTGCTTCTTCTCCGTTAGTAGCGTCTTCTATCGTGCGTATTCCTGCACGGTTCAGCGCTTCACGGCACATTCTGCGGCTTTCGGCATTTTCATCTGCAATAAGTATTTTAATTTTTTCCATGACTTTCATCTCCGTTTTTTAATTGGTAATTTATGGTAACAAAATAATACCATAATCTGGTAATTATTTCAAGTATTTTACGTTTTAATGTTGCACAAATTTACGGGAAATAAATTGGCAATAATTGCCATTATGCTGTTTCGACAGAAACTGCATAAGTTTTTTTGCCATAAAGAAAAGCTTGACCGCAGGCATAACGCGGTGATATACTTAATGAATAAAATACGATACGAAAGGATAAATATAAAATGTTTGACAACATACTGTTTGATCTTGACGGAACTCTGACAGATCCCGGTGTGGGAATAACCTCGTCGGTAGCTTATGCCCTTGAGGCATTCGGCATTGAGGTAGAGGACAGATCAAAGCTTAATTGCTTTATAGGCCCGCCACTGCACGAGTCTTTTGTAAAATACTATAATATGTCGACTCTGCTTGCATTTGATGCAGTAACAAAATACAGAGAGTATTATAACGATCGCGGAATATTTGAAAACGAACTGTATATAGGAATTCCGGGACTTTTGCAGGAATTGAAAAAGGCGGGAAAAACGGTAATAATGGCAACCTCAAAGCCGGAATGCTTTGCAAAAAGGATAGCCGAGCATTTCAAGATAGACAGCTATTTTGACTGTATAACGGGAAGCGAGCTTGACGGCAGCAGGGTCGATAAAGCTAAGGTAATAGAATGCGCTCTGGAGCGTATGGGCATTGCAGACCGCTCAAAATGTGTTATGGTCGGAGACAGACTTCACGATATCGTCGGCGCTAAAAAGACAGGACTTTATTCCATAGGTGTGCTTTACGGCTACGGCAGCCGCAGGGAGCTTGAGGAAAACGGAGCGGATAAAATAGTCGCGAATATACGCGAGCTTTGCGATATATTGCTGTAATAATGGTGGATCTCTTTTCATATATATGTGTGTAGCGAAACATATATATGCAGGGGAGGGACGAGAATATGGCTTGTAATACAAACAGCCTTTCGCGCAAGGTGGTAATAAGCGTATGCGACGCCAGAAAGCTGGGGCATATATGTAATTATGAGGTGGATCTTTGCGACGGTAGGATAACGGCGATATTTATTCCTGTAGATACAGGTTTTTTAGGACTTGGCAGATCGCAGGAGTTAAGAATACCGTGGGATAAGATCAAAAAGATCGGGGAGGATGCTATACTTGTTGAAGCACCACCTCCCGTGTCAGAATGCAGCCAGCCACCAAGACAGAAAAAGAAATGGCTTTGGTAAAACAAAAAGCAAAAGCAGTGCGCACTTGGTGCGCACTGCTTTTGTCAGACTGTTGAAAAACTAAATGGCAGTAGCAAAATAACTAAAAGTTTTGGTCAAGCTTTTTCAAAAGCTTGTGGGTTTTTAGGGCAAAGCCCTAAATCGCGCTCCGCAGAGTGCGAAATGCCTAAGCCGCACCGGAGTCCAGAGGGAACCTCTGGTCGCTCTCCGCAGAGAGCGAAATCCCTTTTTGTGCATTTTGCTATTTCTATGGACTTTTTCGACACACTCAAGCAGTGCGCACCAAGTGCGCACTGCTTTTGTTTATTTAATATAATTCATCACAAGTATTACAATTCCCAGCAGGACAAGCACAACACCGACAGTACGGTTTAGAACCTTTGGTGTTGATCTGTTAGCTATGTGTGACGCGATCTGCGCCCACATCAGAGTGAATATCATACACAGAGAGAGAATAAGCAGATCCGGGCCGTCGCCTATTATGAAATGCGATGCGGCTCCCGTAAGCGCTGTAAACGCCATTATAAACACGCTTGTTCCCACGGCGCATTTCAGCTCGTATCTCATAACTCCCGTAAGTATGAGAAGCATCATCATACCGCCGCCCGCACCCACAAAGCCGCAGATAAATCCTATCAGGCTTCCGAGTATCACCGACTGAACAACACGTTTTTTGCGGCTGACGGAATTCATTTTTTCCTTGGTGGTCATGACCGGCTTTATGATGAATTTTATTCCCAGAAGCAGGGTCATAAAAACGCTGAATGAACCCATGGTTG
This sequence comes from uncultured Lachnospiraceae bacterium, assembly GCA_964490165.1. GTDB lineage: Bacteria > Bacillota > Clostridia > Oscillospirales > CAG-272 > Avispirillum. The sequence goes on from CAZBAR010000022.1 coordinate 35,400, forward strand.
ATGTGGGCAAAAGCTTTGATACCCAGCTTCCGACAACGGTAAAGCACAGCACGCTTGCCATCATGACAAGTCCGTTTTTTATATCAAGATTGCCGTGCCGCTTATAGTTTACGGCGCTCACTGCGCTTGCAAGGACGTCTGAAGCAAGTGCTATGCCTACGGCGGTGTACGGCTCAATATTCAGAAATGTTATCAGCATAGGTGATATTACCGCTGCGGCGCTCATGCCTGCAAAGCCTGTTCCCACCCCTGCTCCCAGTCCTGATAAAAAGCATATAAGTATTTTTATTATCATATGATCTCCTAAAGCGTAAACAGAGTGCATCCGGACTTCTTAAAGTACCGGATCTTTTCGCGCAGCAGTTCCTCGCTGACCTTGAAATATTCGCTAAGGCAGGTTATGCACATAAATTCGGTGCTTCCGCGGTTTATAAGCTTTCGGTGCAGTGCGACCTCATCATACTCCAGCGGACGGCCGCACTTTATACAGCAGTGATCCGTCATCTTACAAGCCTTGCCTTATAAAGCTTAAAGCCCTGACAGGTCAGTGCTGTTGCGGCGGAGTAAATACTGAATATAAGTACCTTGATGTTGGGGCAAAAGGTATTCCGTGAGTTCCGGTCCTTAGGCGGTGTTTTTGCAAGCATATTTTTTCTCCGTTCTGCGCTTTTGCATCGTTTTTTTGTGTTACGGTGTGCCATTTTTATACAGCAGTTGGTTTCTTTGTTCACTATAAACGAATACAGCTGTTTTGTCAATAATATTTGCCGATTTCCTTAAGCAAAAAACTATATATATTACTCGTTCTGCCTTTTTCATAACGGCGTCGGTTGGAAAGTATCGGATATAAAATCACCCATAAAACTGTATCATTTGATACAATTTTCCTGCCCGCGCAATTTTTTTTACAAAAAAAGAGCTTAAAGGGCAATAAATTTGTAAAAACCTATGGAATTTTTAATCGATATATTATATAATGATTAGGATAATAAATCATATGGTCAGGAGGACATATTGAATGAAAAAGCAAATGACGTCGGTACCCTTTACCGATACCCCCGAGCAGAAGGCTCGTCTTGACGAGATCATAGAAAATCTGAAGGACCAGAAGGGCTGCCTGATGGCTATAATGCAGCAGGCACAGGATGTTTACGGATATCTGCCGCCTGAGGTTCAGAAGTATATTGCAATAAAGCTTGACATACCCGTATCCGAGGTTTACGGTGTTGCCACCTTTTATTCACAGTTCCTGCTTAATCCCAAGGGAACAAACCCCGTAAGTGTATGTCTCGGTACTGCCTGCTACGTAAAGGGCAGCGGCGCGCTTATGGAGAAGCTTGAGAGCGTGCTCGGTATTCAGAACGGCGGTATTACTGCCGACAAGCGCTTCAGCCTTGATGCTACACGCTGCATCGGTGCCTGCGGTCTTGCCCCTGTTCTTACTGTGGGCGAGGATGTTTACGGCAGACTTACTCCTGATGATATCGAAGGTATCATCGCAAAATATAACTGATTAACAGGACGGCTCTTGTGTTATGAAGATCAGAGAGATAATGGAATGTCTGAATGCTGCACTGGTGTGCGGCGAGGACTCTTTGGACTGTGAGGTTTTTTCCGCTTGCAGCAGCGATATGATGAGCGACGTGCTTGCTTTTGTTAAAGATCAGGCAGTGCTGCTTACAGGTCTTGTAAATCCGCAGGTCATCAGAACGGCGGAGATGATGGATATGCGTTGTATCGTATTTGTCAGAAGAAAGGCGCCAACCGAAGAAATGCGCGAGCTTGCAGAGGACTCCGGCATCGTGCTTATGAAAACTGATCTTCGTATGTTTGAGGCGTGCGGCATTCTGTATAAAGCAGGACTTTGCGGACACATAGAGGACGGCAGCGCTAATGGTTGACGATATTGTAAAATTTCACTTTGATGTAGACGGCAATGACTTTTCTTCTGCGGGCGCAGCGTCTGCAGAGGTGAAGAAAAGATTGCGTCAGCTGGGCATATCGCCTGACGTTATACGCCGTGTTGCTATAGCAATGTATGAGGGCGAAATAAATATGGTCATTCACGCAAACGGCGGCTTCGTAGAGGTCGAGGTAAGTCCTGATGCTGTGACTATGGTGCTCGAAGACCACGGACCCGGTATTGCCGATGTGGCTCTTGCAATGCAGGAGGGATTTTCCACAGCGAAGGAGAATATTCGTTCTCTCGGCTTCGGTGCCGGAATGGGTCTTCCTAATATGAAAAAATATACAGATACGATGGAAATAGAGACTGAGCTCGGAAAGGGCACAAAGATCACTATGACCGTGGCTATCTGATAACCGTAAGGGGGTGCCGTATAATGGCGGAATATAAACACTCCGTTTCACTTGATGAATCCAAGTGTAAGGGCTGCACCCACTGCTTGCAGCGGTGTCCCACCGAGGCTATAAGAGTCAGAGAGGGACGCGCCGCCATTGATGCAGAGAAGTGCATCGATTGCGGAGAGTGTATAAGGGTGTGCCCCTATAATGCAAAAAAGGCAACTCACGATACTCTTGAGAGCCTGTCGAAATTCAAATACAAAATAGCGCTTCCCGCGCCTGCTCTGTACGGTCAGTTCGATAATCTTTCCGATATAGACTTCGTGGTGCAGGGACTGTATGATATGGGTTTTGACGACGTGTTTGAGGTCGCTAAGGCGGCTGAGCTCGTCTCGGGCTATACAAGACAGTATATGAAAAAGAAGGGACTGCGTCTTCCCGTTATAAGCTCCGCCTGCCCCGTGGCAGTAAGACTTATAAGAATGCGTTTCCCGTTTTTGTGCGAAAACATATTGCCGATACTTCCGCCGGTAGAGCTTGCGGCAAGGCTGGCAAAGGAAAAGGCGAGGGATGAGCATCCCGAACTGTCGGAGACTGAAATAGGCTGCTTCTTTATATCACCGTGTCCTGCAAAGGTCAGCTATGTAAAGCAGGGCTTTGAGGACAAGGCAAGCAGCATAGATGTAGTCCTTTCGGTAAGTGATGTATATTTCGAGCTGGTAGGGCGCATGAATAAAATAAAGGTGCCCGAAAAATCGACTGAGGCAGGAAATATAGGCGTCGGCTGGGCAACAGCCGGGGGCGAGTCAACAGCGGTGTTTAACGAGAAATATCTTGCGGCGGACGGAATTGAAAATATTATAAAGGTTCTTGACCATATTGAAAATTCCGATTTCCCGGAGCTTGAATTTGTTGAACTTAACGCGTGCAACGGCGGTTGCGTCGGCGGCGTCATGACTGTTGCAAATCCCTATATAGCCAAGGCGAGGATACAGTCGCTGAGAAGGTATCTGCCTGTGTCTCCCAATTATCATCCGCAGAATAATACAGACGTACCCGATGAGGTGCTTATGCCTGAGGTTGAATACATACCGCAGACTCCTCTGTCTGAGGACAGAGCAGAGGCCATGCGTATGATGGCGTGCATACAGGAGATACGCAAGGATCTTCCCGATCTGGATTGCGGCAGCTGCGGTGCACCTACCTGTGCAGCGTTTGCCGAGGATATAATCAGGGGCGAGACCTGTGCCGACGAATGTGTGGTATTTATGCGTCAGGTCTTTCACGATTATATAGCAAGACACAAAAAGGAACAGATGCAGCTAAAGAATAAGGAGGCGTCGGCTGATGAAAACAGTTAAGGATATAGCTGCTGCCCTGGAGATCGCTCCTCTTTGCGGAGAGGTCGATGCCGAGGTTACCGGTTGCTACTGCGGCGATCTTCTGAGTTGGGTAATGAGCCATGCAGTATACGGCGACGTGTGGATAACTATAATGTCCAACATCAATGTTATTGCCGTTGCAAGTCTTACAGAGTGCGCCTGTGTCATTATGGCAGAGGGCGTTACTCCAGATGAAGAAGTGCTTCGCGTGGCAAGAGAAAAGGGAATTACACTTTTTTCGGACAACCGCAGCGCATATGAGCTTTGCTGCCTTGTAGGCAGAGAGCTTCAGGATGAATAAATACAACTACGATCTGCACATACATTCCTGTCTGTCTCCCTGCGGGGACAACGATATGACCCCTGCAAACATTGCAGGTATGGCAGCGGTTAAAGGATTGCAGATCGCAGCGCTTACAGATCATAACTCCGCAAAAAACTGCCCCGCCTTTTTTAAGGCGTGCAAGGCCTACGGTATAATACCGGTCGGCGGAATGGAGCTGACTGTAGCGGAGGACATACATCTGCTGTGCCTGTTTCCTACTCTTGAAGAAGCAATAAGCTTCGGCGAGAGCGTTGAAAAATATAAAATACCTATTAAAAACAAGCCTGATATCTTCGGCCGTCAGCTTATAATGGACGAAGAGGATAATATTATAGGCGAGGAAGAAAATCTTCTGCTGAATGCTACAGAGCTGTCATTGGAGGATGGCACAAAGCTTTGCCGCAGTATGGGCGGAGTGTGCTGGCCTGCTCATATAGACAGAGCTTCAAACGGAGCTGTAGCGGTGCTCGGTGCGTTTCCGCACAGTCTCGGATACACTGCTTTTGAAATAAGCAATTCGGGAGACGAGGCAGAGGAAAAGAAAAAAGACCCGCTACTGGGTCAGCTTCACTGTGTGAAAAGCTCAGACGCTCACTATTTGTGGGATATATCCGAGGCAGGGAACACGGTGGAGATAGACGACGAGCCGTATTCAAGTGCTCTCGTCAGAAAAAGACTTATAGAAATGCTTGGGGGATAAACTGTCAATATGAAGGATTTATCACTCTACATTCTTGATATTACAATGAACAGTGTGCGAGCGGGAGCCGCGCATATATCCGTTACCCTTGAAGAAAAAGACAGTGTGCTTACACTGCGCATAAAGGATGACGGCTGCGGAATGACAAGAGAACAGGTGGAGCATCTGTCCGATCCGTTTTTCACCACAAGAAAAACGAGAAAGGTGGGACTTGGAGTCCCGTTCCTCCGTATGCTTGCCGAAATGACAGAGGGCAGTGTTTCAGTTATCTCAAAGCCTGAGAGCGAGGGAGAGGGACACGGAACCGAGGTCACCGCGATTTTTCACACTGATCACATTGATTTCATACCTCTCGGCGACCTGGTTGAGACGATGCTGACGCTCATTCAGGGAAGTCCCGATACTGATTTCTTCTTCTCACATAAGACGGAGAAGGCAGAAGTCCGGCTGGACACGTCTGAGATGCGTGTGATCCTCGGCGGCGATGTGCCGCTGAACAGCTATGAGGTGCTTGGATTTATAAAAGAGTACCTCCGCGATCAATACGATCAATAAATAAATTAACATACAGTATGAAAGGAACACTAACATGAAATCTTTAGCGGAACTTGCTGCTATCAGAGAGCAGATGAAGGACAAGGTGGCTATCCGTACAGGCAGCGGAGCAATTCGCGTAGTAGTCGGTATGGCAACCTGCGGTATTTCGGCGGGAGCGCGTCCGGTTCTCAACGCCTTTGTTGAGGAGGTAACAGGCGCAGGACTGTCAGAAAAGGTCATGGTTACCCAGACAGGATGCATCGGCATATGCCAGTATGAGCCCGTAGTTGAAATTTTCGAGGACGGCAAGGACAAGGTTACCTACGTAAAAATGACTGCGGATAAGGCAAAGCGAGTTGTTGAAGAGCATCTCAAGGGCGGCAAGCCTGTTGAAGAATACCTTATCGGTAATACTAAGCTTTAAGTCGGAGGATATAAAATAGTATGGTTCGTTCACATGTACTGATTTGCGGAGGTACAGGCTGTACCTCTTCCGGCAGCGCATCTATAAGAGAAGCGCTGGCGACCCAGCTCAAGGAGCAGGGACTTGACGAAGAGATCAAAATAGTGCAGACCGGTTGCTTCGGTCTTTGCGCACTCGGTCCTATCATGATAGTTTATCCTGAGGGCACCTTCTATTCGAGAGTAACGGTTGACGATATTCCCGAGATCGTTTCAGAGCATCTGCTTAAAGGACGTATCGTGGACAGACTGGTTTACAACAAGTCTGACGATAAGAATGAGGATGCAGCTGAAAAAGAAATTCATTCTTCTCTTAACGACACTGCTTTCTATAAAAAGCAGCACAGAGTTGCGCTCCGCAACTGCGGCGTTATCAACCCTGAGAAGATAGACGAATATATCGCAATGGACGGCTATTTCGCACTTGCTAAGGTTCTTACCGAAATGAGCCGTGAGGATGTTGTTCAGACACTGCTTGACTCCGGTCTCCGCGGACGCGGCGGCGCAGGCTTCCCCACAGGTCTTAAATGGAAGGTTGCAA
>CAZBAR010000023.1:0-41260 GCA_964490165.1 uncultured Lachnospiraceae bacterium
TTCCCCATAAAAAATATGCACCTCCAAAAGTGTCTAACTTTTGGGGTGCATATCAGAACCCTAAAAAACTTCAAAAAAATGTATCCAATCTTTTTTGAAAGGTTTTGAGAGGGTTCGGGAGGACTTTTCCTTAAAAAGTCCTCCCGATCATTTATCGACTTATAATCTTTCTGCGACCAGTGTTCCCATTTCTGTGCAGGTGACTTTTTTGCAGCCATCCTGCATAATATCGCCGGTGCGGTATCCGTCGTCAAGAACCTTGTTTACAGCGTTCTCAATAGCGTCTGCCTCCTCTGCCATGTCGAAGGAATAGCGCAGCATCATAGCAGCGGAAAGTATTGTACCAAGGGGATTTGCAATATTCATACCCGCAATGTCTGGCGCTGAGCCGTGAATAGGCTCATACATACCAAGCGTGCCTGAGGACAGAGATGCAGAGGGCATCATACCGATAGATCCTGTTAGCATTGACGCTTCATCAGACAGAATATCTCCGAACATATTCTCTGTTACAAGAACATCAAACTGAGTAGGATTTTTAATAAGCTGCATTGCTGTATTGTCAACAAGAATGTCGCTGTACTCCACCTCAGGATACTCCTCTGCAAGGCGGTGCATAGTCTTTCTCCAAAGTCTTGAAGTATCGAGAACGTTAGCCTTGTCTACAGATGCAAGCTTCTTTCCACGTTTCATAGCAGTCTCAAAGGCAACTCTGCCGATGCGCTCTATTTCGTGCTCGGAATAAGGCATAATATCGGTAGCGACCAGCTCGCCGTCTACCTCCTCAGTCTTTTTCTGACCGAAATATACGCCGCCTGTAAGCTCACGGACGATAAGCAGATCAATTCCGCCGCCGACTATCTCCTGCTTCAGGGGAGACGCATCCGCCAGCTGCGAAAACAGCTTTGTAGGACGGAGATTTGCAAACAGTCCCAGCTCTTTTCTTACTGCAAGCAGCGCCTTTTCAGGACGGATAGCAGGGGGGCAGGAATCCCACTTGGGACCGCCGACCGCACCCAGCAGCACGCTGTCGGAGTTCTTGCACTTTTCCATACCCTCGTCGGTGATCGGCACGCCGAACTTGTCTATAGAGCAGCCGCCGATATCAACATAGGTGTATTCAAAGGTGTGGGAGAACTTCTCGCCTACCTTATTAAGTACCTTTATAGCCTCGCCGACGATCTCAGGACCGATGCCGTCGCCGGGAAGCACTGTGATCTTTTTATTCATAGCAGCCTCCTCATTTAACCCTTAAGGGATGCCAGCAGTCCGCCTTTTGCAATGATATTCTGAATAAAGGGCGGGAAAGGCTGAGCCTTGTAGGTCTTATTAGTAGTTTTATTGGTAATAACGCCTGTATCAAAGTCTACGCTTACCTCGTCGCCTGCCGATATCTCCTCGGCAGCCTCGGGGCATTCAAGAATGGGAAGACCGATGTTGATAGCATTGCGGTAAAAAATTCTCGCAAAGCTTTTAGCTATAACACAGCCTGTGCCGCAGGTCTTGATCACAAGGGGCGCGTGCTCGCGCGAAGAGCCGCAGCCGAAGTTCCAGCCTGCAACCATAACGTCACCTGGGGTGACCTTGTTTACAAAATCCGCATCGATATCCTCCATGCAGTGGAGAGCAAGCTCGGCAGCATTGGGAGTATTCAGATAACGCGCGGGGATTATAACGTCCGTATCGACATTGTCGGGATACTTAAATACTTTTCCCTCTGTATTCATCTTTATGACCATCACTTTCTTTGAATTTGTTTTGTTTTTCTTCTGCCCTGAGGCAGAAGAAAATTTTGTTCCTAAGGACAAACCTTTTTGTTCCGAGGAACAAAAAGAAACAAATTGGGTCTGAAAACAGCAGATATGCGCCTTAGGCACACTTTGTTTTCAGACTATTCCTCCTTGGGGCTTGTAATATAGCCTGTCAGCGCACTGCTTGCAGCTGTCTTGGGGCTTGCAAGATATACCTCGCTGTCAACGTGACCCATGCGTCCTACAAAGTTACGGTTGGTTGTAGCAATGCAGCGCTCTCCGGCAGCAAGGATACCCATGTATCCGCCGAGGCAGGGACCGCAGGTGGGAGTAGATACAACAGCGCCGGCGTCGATAAATGCAGTTATATAGCCGCGCTCGATACACTCCTTCATTATCTGCATAGTAGCGGGAATAATGATGCAGCGAACGCCGTCGGCAACCTTATTGCCGTTCAGGATGCTGTATGCAGCCTCCATATCCTCCATACGTCCGTTAGTGCAGCTTCCGATAACGACCTGATCGATCTTGATATCGGAAAGCTCTGCTGCGGGATGAGTATTCTCAGGCAGATGAGGGCAGCTTACGGTAGGTACTATAGCAGAAAGGTCGATGTTTATGACCTGCTCGTACTCTGCGTCCTCGTCGGCGCAAAATACTACAGGCTCTCTCTCGCTTCTGCCGTCAAGATAAGCACGGGTTACATCGTCAACGGGGAAAATACCGTTTTTAGCGCCTGCCTCGATAGCCATATTGCATATGCAAAGTCTGTCGTCCATTGTAAGGGAAGCTACGCCGTCGCCTGTAAACTCCATGCTCTTATACAGCGCGCCGTCAACGCCTATCATACCGATGATAGTGAGAATAACGTCCTTGCCGCTGCAATTCTTCGGCAGAGCGCCTGTAAGATCAAATTTAATAGCAGATGGAACCTTGAACCATGCAACGCCTGTTGCCATGCCCGCTGCCATATCGGTACTGCCGACGCCGGTGGAGAAAGCGCCCAGCGCGCCGTATGTACAGGTGTGGCTGTCTGCGCCGATGATGCAGTCGCCTGAGGTAACTACGCCCTGCTCTGGAAGCAGCGCGTGCTCAATTCCCATTTTACCTACATCATAGAAATGGCTTACGCAGTGCTCGCAGGCAAACTCTCTGCACTGCTTGGACTGCTCTGCTGCCTTTATATCCTTATTGGGAACGAAGTGGTCAAGAACGATAGCCACTCTGTCCTTATCAAACACCTCGTCAAAGCCCGCCTTTTTGAACTCGTTTACTGCAACGGGAGTTGTAATATCGTTTCCGAGAACAATATCCAGCTTTGCGCTGATCAGCTGCCCCGCAGTGACTGTATCAAGACCTGCGTGGGAAGCCAGTATTTTTTGAGTCATTGTCATGCCCATATTATTTAACTCCTTCCATTTCCATACTGCGGTTTATAGCAGAGAACAGTGCATTTATAGACGACGCAATAATGTCGTCATGAATACCTGCACCCCAAACCTTTTTGCCGTTTTCAGGCGTGATGCTGACATATGTTATAGCCTTTGAGGATGAGCCCTTTGTCAGCGCGTGCTCCTCATATGTCAGATCTGAGAATTCTATACCCAGCTGTTTTTTCACCGCATTGCTTACAGCGTCCAGTCGTCCGTTGCCCACAGCGGTCAGCTCCTTTTCCTCGCCGTCTACCTTGACAGTGAGAGTTACGTTGATCTCAGGAGTGCGGACAAAATGATAATCTATAAGCTCTATGCAGTCGTTCTTATTAACATATGTATTTGTGAACACATCCAGAACCTCTGCGGGGGACAGCTCTGCGTGTGCGTGGTCGGAAACGCTCTTTACAGTATAGCCGACATCCTCACGCATACCTACGGGAAGCACATATCCGAAGTTGTGCTCCAGAAGATATCCTATACCGCCCTTGCCGGACTGGGAATTTATACGGATAACATCAGTCTCGTATTCTCTGCCCACGTCGCCGGGATCAATAGGAAGATAAGGGACTGTCCATGTGTCGCAGTCCTTTTCCTCACGCCACTTCATACCCTTGGCAATAGCATCCTGATGCGAGCCTGAGAATGCCGCAAACACCAGCTTGCCTGCATAAGGCTGACGGTCGTACACCTGCATTCTTGTAACTCTTTCATAAAGAGCGGCAATAGAAGGCATATCAGTGAAATCAAGATTAGGTTCAACGCCGTGAGTATACATATTCAGTGCAAGCGTGATAATGTCCACGTTACCTGTACGCTCGCCGTTGCCGAACAGCGTACCCTCGATACGGTCAGCGCCCGCAAGCAGTCCCAGCTCGGAATCTGCCACTGCGCAGCCGCGGTCATTATGGGGATGGAGTGAGACCTCTACAGCGTCTCTGTACTTCAGATTATCGCACATATACTCGACCTGATCTGCATACACGTGAGGTGAGGACAGCTCCACTGTTACAGGCAGATTGATTATCGCCTTGCGGGCGGGTGTAGGCTTCCATACGTCCAGCACCGCGTTACATACCTCCAGCGCGTATTCCGGCTCGGTTCCCGTAAAGGACTCGGGAGAGTATTCGTATCTGTAGTTTGTGCCTGTTTCGTCGGCGATCTTTTTGAAAAGCTCTGCTCCGTCAACGGCGATCTTTTTGATCTCCTCCTTAGAGCGTCTGAACACCTGCTCGCGCTGTGCAACAGAGGTGGAATTGTACAGGTGAACGATAGCGTTCTTGCAGCCCTTCAGCGCATCGAAGGTCTTGCGGATGATGTGCTCGCGGCTCTGTGTAAGCACCTGAACAGTAACATCATCAGGTATCATATCGTTATCTATAAGTGCTCTCAGAAATGTATATTCCGTTTCGGATGCTGCTGGGAAACCGACCTCTATCTCCTTAAAGCCGATCTTTACGAGAAGCTTGAAAAAATCCAGCTTTTCTTCAAGACTCATAGGAATTATCAGCGACTGATTTCCGTCGCGGAGATCCACGGAGCACCATGTCGGCACTTTATCTACATAAATCTTATTTGCCCATTTTCTTGCCGGATTTTTTACCGGATAGAACTGCGGCGTATATTTAGATGAATTTATCATAACTATGACTATTCCTTTTCCAAACTTATCTTTTTATAGCCGCAAATGCGGCACATATTTTATTTCTGTGCGCCGCCGATCAAACAGCAGCAATGACCTCTACCTCTGCCAGCGCGCCCTTGGGCAGATCGCGGACTGCAACGCAGCTGCGTGCAGGTGCAGAGGTGATATATTTAGCATAAACCTCGTTGAATGCAGCAAAATCTGCTATATCCGCAAGGAAGCAGGTGGTCTTTACTACATTGTCAAAGGAAGTGCCGGCAGCCTCAAGAACTGCGGCAAGATTTTTCATTATCTGCTCGGTCTGCTCGCGAACGTCGCTGCCTACCATAGTGCCTGTTGCGGGATCAAGGGGTATCTGACCTGAGGTGTATACCATACCGTTAAGCTTTATTGCCTGCGAATAGGGACCTATTGCCGCAGGGGCGTTGGTTGTTGATATCTTCTCTATCATTTTAGTTATCTCCTTAGTTTAGTCAATTATATTAAAGCCGAAATCGGTAAGTGCTTTTCTGATCTCAGCAAGGTGTTCAAAGTTTCTTGTTTCAAGGGTCATACGCAAGTAGCAGCCGTTTATATCGGAGCCCTCGTTAGTATGCTCGTGATGAACTGCGGTAACGTTGCCGCCGCGCTCTGCAATTATTCTTGAAACATCCAGAAGCTGACCGGGCTTATCCACAAGCTCGATGTTGAGCTGGCAGCTTCTGCCTGACATTATAAGTCCGCGGGTAATAACGCGGGAAAGTATAGTAACGTCAATGTTTCCGCCGGACAAAAGGCAGACAGTCTTTTTGCCCTTAAGGTCTACCTTGCCGAACATAGCCGCTGCAACTGCAACTGCGCCTGCGCCCTCGGTTACGAGCTTGTGCTGCTCCATAAGTGCAAGGATAGCCGCGGATATTTCGTCATCGGTTACGGTTACGATCTCATCTACGTACTTTGAGCATATATCATATGTAAGATCGCCCGGCTCCTTTACCGCAATGCCGTCTGCAATGGTAAATACGGAGTCAAGCTTTTCAATGTGCTCATCGTGAATGGAATTGAGCATTGACGGTGCTCCTGCCGCCTGAACGCCGTAGACCTTAATATTGGGATTCAGACTTTTCAGTGTAAATGCAACGCCGGAGATAAGTCCGCCGCCGCCGATAGGAACTATTACCGCGTCCATATCCGGAACCTGCTCTGCAAGCTCCAGAGCTATTGTTCCCTGACCTGCAATAACATCGGGATCGTTAAAGGGATGAATGAATGTGTAGCCCTTTTCGTCGCGAAGGCTGAGCGCCTTCTGATATGCATCATCGTAAACACCCTTTACAAGGCATATCTCCGCGCCGTAGCTTCTTGTTGCTTCCACCTTGGAAATAGGCGCTCCGTCGGGCAGGCAGATGACCGCCTTGATGCCGTTTCGCTGCGCCGCAAGAGCCACGCCCTGAGCATGATTACCCGCCGAGCAGGCAATAACGCCGCGGCTTTTTTCTTCTTCGGTAAGCTTTGTCATCTTATAATAAGCGCCGCGCACCTTAAATGAGCCTGTTACCTGCAGATTTTCAGTTTTAAGATACAGCTCTGCACCGGGCTTCAGCTTAGGTGCGTACAGCACGTCTGTCTGTCTTACGACTTCCTTCAGCGCATAATTAGCTTTATAAACGTTATCAAGTGTTAGCATTTTTTCTCCCATTTTTATAACCTCTACTGAATTTGTGTTAAGCTGTTTACAAACTGTTCTGCCGCACGGGGAGAGCGGCTGCCCTTATTAAGAGCAAATGCCTCAGCTTTAATATCAAGCTCTTCTTCAGGCATACTGATGCCGTTTTTCTCGCACAGCTTATGTACTATATCGAGATACAGCGATTTATTAGGTCTTTCAAAATAGACCGCAAGACCGAATCGGTCTGATAGCGACATAAGCTCCTGAACGGTGTCGCTGTGATGCACATCGTCCTCAGTGCCCCTGTCGGAAAATTTCTCTTTTACGATATGCCGCCTGTTACTGGTGACATATATTACGGCGTTGCCCGCCTTTGCCGACGCGGAGCCTTCAAGCGCCGCTTTCAGCATACTGAAGCAATCGTCGTTTTTATTAAATGAAAGGTCATCTATAAAGATGATGAATTTCAGCGGATTGTCAGCGATCTTGTCCATTATGCGAGACAGGCTGAACAGCTGATTTTTTCTCAGCTCTATAAGTCTTACGCCTCCGTCTGCAAAACGGTTGACGCACGCCTTGACTGTTGAGGATTTACCTGTGCCGGCGTCGCCGAACAGCAGCACGTTGGCAGCCTTACGTCCCTCCATAAGAGCGCGGGTATTATCAAACACCTTTTTGCGTTCCTCATCGTAGCCGATAAATTTATCCTCTGAAATATCGTCCGCCGCCGCAACAGGAACGATCTCTCCGTCTTCCTCCACACGGAACATCTTCGCTCCGGAGAACACTCCGTAGCCGTAACGTCCTATATTGGCAAGACGCTCGCTGTAGGTCTTTGTAAAATCCACAGCTGTTACAGAAAACTCAGGCAGGGGACCGTTATATCCGATACCCTCACAAAGCTCTTCAGCGCTGTACTCCGTGAGACGCGAGAACAGCTCAAGTTCAGCCGCAGCATTTTTCAGAAGCGGCTTTGAAATAGTTTTTTTCTGCGCCGTATCGATTATATATCTGTTTTCGTCAGCATATACGGCGCGGCACAAAAAGTCGGAAAGACTGTAATTATCATCGGAGAGAGAGTACACAAACTCTCCGAAGCGCTCCATTCTCTCTTGCGTGCTGCCGTCGCATTTTAAGTATTCGAGCAGCGCAGCAGCAGGCCGCAGCTTCAGTATTCCGCGAAATACGCTGAGCGCTCCCACAGCACACGCCAGTTCTTTTCTTTTTTCTTCAGTCATTAACTCTCACAGCTTTCCGTTTGCCGCCTCGCGGCAGTAGTTGATTTTTATATATTTGGGGCGTTGCCCCACTTAGAATCTTTTTAGAGAAAAAGGGGGGATTTAATCTTTAATTGATAATTGAAAGTTTTTTGGGGTTCTCAGCCCCTTTTTTTCAAAAAAGGGGCTAAGCCGCCGGAGGCACATTTTCAGTCCTCAAACTTATTGATAACGGCGCCATGGTCTGCGGAGCTGACCTGTGCCGCATATCTTGCAAGCGCGCCCTTGATGCCAGTCTTCTTCTTTATGGGCATAGACGCCTTACGCTCTTCAAGCTCCTCGTCGGTGACGCGAAGCTCTATCCGATATTCGGGGATATTTATTGATATAATATCGCCGTCCTTAACATAGGCGATAGCACCGCCGCGAACAGCCTCGGGGGATACATGACCGATAGACGCGCCGCGGGTAGCGCCGGAGAAGCGTCCGTCAGTGATAAGTGCAACGTCCTTATCAAGACCCATACCTGCGATAGCGGAGGTGGGAGAGAGCATCTCTCTCATGCCGGGACCTCCTGCCGGGCCTTCATAGCGGATGACCACAACGTCGCCCTTGACGATCTTGCCTGCATATATAGCGGCAATTGCATCCTCTTCGCTTTCAAACACCTTTGCAGGACCCTCATGCACAAGCATTTCGGGAGCAACGGCACTGCGCTTTACTACGCAGCCGTCAGGTGCAAGATTACCGCGAAGCACTGCGATACCGCCTGTTTTGCTGTAGGGATTTTCAACGGTGCGGATAACGCTGTCGTTACGGTTGACCGCAGATGCAATGTTCTCGCCCAGTGTCTTACCCGTACAGGTCATTACAGATGTATCCAGCAGATCCAGCTTTGTGAGCTCCTTCAGAACGGCGTAAACGCCGCCTGCCTCGTTAAGATCCTCCATATATGTAGGACCTGCGGGAGCAAGGTGGCAAAGGTTAGGCGTTACAGCACTTACCTCGTTTGCCATATCAAGATTGAACTCTACGCCGCACTCGTTAGCGATAGCAGGCAGATGCAGCATACTGTTAGTAGAGCAGCCCAGCGCCATATCGGCAGTGAGCGCATTTTTAATAGCAGCAGCCGTCATAATATCGCGGGGACGGATATTCTTTTTAACAAGCTCCATTACCTGCATACCTGCGTGCTTTGCCAGCTCTATTCTTGCAGAATAAACAGCAGGAATAGTTCCGTTGCCGCGAAGTCCCATACCGAGAACCTCGGTAAGGCAGTTCATAGAGTTTGCAGTGTACATACCTGAGCATGAGCCGCAGGTGGGGCAGGTGTTCTCTTCGCAAACGCAAAGCTGCGCTTCATCGATCTTTCCTGCGGAGTATGCACCTACAGCCTCAAACATACTTGAAAGGCTGGTCTTCTTACCGTCAACTCTGCCGGCGAGCATAGGACCGCCGCTGACAAATACGGTAGGTATATTAACTCTTGCCGCAGCCATAAGCAGACCGGGCACGTTTTTGTCGCAGTTGGGAACCATTACAAGGCCGTCAAAGCCGTGTGCCATGACCATTGCTTCGGTGGAATCGGCAATAATGTCGCGGGTGATAAGAGAATACTTCATACCCGTGTGACCCATTGCGATGCCGTCGCATACTGCGATGGCGGGGAACACGATAGGTGTTCCCCCTGCCATTGCTACGCCGAGCTTTACAGCCTCGACGATCTTATCCAAATTCATATGACCCGGTACGATCTCATTGTAGGAGCTGACAATACCGATAAGAGGTCTTGCCTGTTCCTCTTTTGTCATACCGAGGGCGTGATACAGACTGCGGTGAGGCGCATTCTGAAATCCATCAACTATGGTATCCTTTACCATTCTTATTACCGCCTTATAATCAGTTATTGATGAGCTTATCCTCGTCGCTCCAGCTGTACAGCTTACGGATATCCTTACCTACAGTCTCAGCGGGATGCTCGCTTGCGATCTTTCTCATAGCATTGAAGTGAACCTGAGAACCTGCGTCAGACATATCAAGTAGGAAGTCCTTTGCAAAGGTACCGTCCTGAATGTCGGCAAGAACCTTCTTCATAGCCTTCTTTGTGTCCTCGGTGATGATCTTGGGTCCGGTGATGTAGTCGCCGTACTCAGCAGTGTTGGAGATAGAGTAGCGCATACCCTCAAAACCGCTCTGGTAGATAAGGTCAACGATGAGCTTCATCTCATGGATGCACTCGAAGTACGCGTTTCTTGCGTCGTAGCCTGCCTCAACAAGAGTCTCAAAGCCTGCCTGCATCAGTGCGCATACACCGCCGCAAAGAACTGCCTGCTCACCGAACAGGTCTGTCTCAGTCTCTGTACGGAAGGTAGTTTCAAGAACACCTGCGCGAGCGCCGCCGATACCCAGAGCATATGCCAGAGCAAGCTCAAGAGCGTCGCCGGTAGCGTCCTGCTCTACAGCTACGAGACAGGGAACGCCCTTGCCTGCCTGATACTCACTGCGAACTGTATGACCGGGGCCCTTAGGAGCGATCATAACTACGTTTACGTTCTTCGGAGGCTTGATGCAGCCGAAGTGGATGTTAAAGCCGTGTGCAAATGCAAGAGTCTTGCCCTCGGTGAGGTTGGGCTCGATGCTTTCCTTGTAAAGCTTTGCCTGCTTCTCGTCGTTGATAAGGATCATAATGAAGTCTGCGCTCTTTGCAGCATCAGCGGAGGTCATAACCTTCAGACCGGCAGCCTCAGCCTTTGCCCAGCTCTTGCTTCCCTCATAGAGACCTACGATAACGTTTACGCCTGACTCCTTAAGGTTCAGCGCGTGAGCGTGACCCTGTGAGCCATAGCCGATGATAGCAACGGTCTTGCCGTCAAGCTTTGAAAGATTGCAGTCCTGCTGATAGTAGATGTTTTGCATTTTAGTATCTCCTTTGGATATTGTTATTAAATTTATTTTTCCATGATGCTGCTGCCTCTCTCAAGAGCAACAACACCTGTACGGCACATTTCGATGATGCCGAGAGGCTTGATAACCTCAATGAAGGCCTTTATTTTTGAAGGCTCTCCGGTTACTTCTATACACATGGCATCAGTGGTATAGTCTATGATCTTAGCGCGGAATATCTCCGTTGCCGCCATTATTTCGCTTCTGTTTTCGGATGTATTGCGAACCTTGACCAGCATAAGCTCTCTTTCTACGGAGGACATGGGGTCAAGCAGCTTTACCTGCTTTACGTTGTGCAGCTTTTTGACCTGATTGATAAGCTGCTCTCTTGCGTAGTCGTCTCCGTTGAGAGTTACCGTTATTCTTGAAAAGTTGGGGTCGTCTGTCTCACCGACAGTTAATGAGTCGATGTTAAAGCCCTTGCGCATAAACAGACCTGCAACGCGCGCCAGAACACCGTATTTGTTTTCAACATATACCGCTATAACGCTTCTCATTATTAGTCCTCACTTTCCTTTGTGGTAATAATATCGTCAATACTTCCTCCGGGGGGAAGCATGGGAAGAACGAATTCGTCCATATCTATAACAGTATCGATAACATAGGGACCGTCGTGCTTCATAGCCTTTTCAAATGATGCTCTGAAGTCCTTCAGGTTATCTACTCTCTCGCCGACAGCGCCGAACGCCTCTGCAAGCTTTACAAAGTCCGTCTGGCGCTTGTCAAGCATAGTGTTTGAATAGCGCTTGCCGAAGAAAAGTGTCTGCCACTGGCGAACCATTCCGAGAACTCCGTTGTTCAGAATAACGATAACTACGGGAGTGTTGTATGCAACAGCGGTTGCAAGCTCGTTAAGGTTCATACCGAAGCTGCCGTCGCCTGTAATAAGCACGGTTTTATCGCCGCTGGCGATCTGTGCGCCGATAGCGGCGCCGAGACCGTAGCCCATGGTGCCGAGACCGCCGCTGGAAGCGAAACGGCGCGTGCGCTCAAAATCTGTATACTGAGCCGCCCACATCTGATGCTGTCCTACGTCGGTAGCGATGATAGTATTTTCGTCTTTTACGTCGTTTATAACGTCAAATATCTTCTTGGGCGTCATTTCAACGCGGGACTTTTTTTCAGCCTCGTCTGCAATTCTTGCCTCCTCAGCCTTCAAAGCCTCAACGCACTCTCTCCACTCAGGATGCTCTGCCTTGTCGCAGCGTTCCAAAATGCGGGAGAAGGAAGAAACGATATTACCTATAAGACCTACATCAACACGGACGTTTTTGTTGATCTCGGAAAGGTCGGTATCCAGCTGAATGATCTTTGCGCCTTTGGCATACTTTGCAGTGTTGCCTGTGGCTCTGTCGCTGAATCTTACGCCGACGCCGATAATAAGGTCGGCTTCCTTGTTAGCCATCGACGAAGCATATCTGCCGTGCATTCCCTGCATACCGAGGAAGCGGTCGTAAGAATTGGGCAGCGCGGACAGACCCATAAAGGAGCAGCCGATGTAGCCGTCGATCTTTTCGGCAAGAGCCTTCAGATCTGCTGTCATTCCTCTGCCGGCAGCACCGCCGCCGATATATATATAAGGTCTCTTTGCCTGATTTATAAGCTCTACTGCCTTATCGATATCACAGTCGCAGACTTCTTCCTGCGGGTAATGATCTACCACCTCGCCGAGAGTAAAGTCGCACTCAGCGATCTGTACGTCCTTGGGAACGTCGATAAGCACGGGGCCCGGTCTGCCGGATTTCGCGATCTTAAACGCCTCGCGGATAGTATCAGCCAGCTCGCTGACATCCTGAACAAAGTAGTTGTGCTTTGTAATAGGAAGCGTTACGCCGGTAATGTTTATCTCCTGAAAGCTGTCTCTGCCGATAAGCGACGTAGGTACGTTACCTGTAATTGCAACCATGGGGATAGAGTCGAGCATTGCCGTAGCAATACCTGTTACCAGATTTGTAGCGCCGGGGCCCGAGGTGGCAATAACAACGCCGACCTTGCCTGTTACTCTGGAATATCCGTCAGCCGCGTGGGACGCGCCCTGCTCATGAGCAGTGAGCACATGATTTATACGGTCGCTTGCTTTATACAATTCATCGTAAATATTAAGTACCTGACCGCCGGGATAGCCGAACACATCGGTTACACCCTGTTCAATAAGTGTTTCGATAATAATGCGCGAGCCTGTCATCTTCTCGCTTTTTCCTATCTGCATACGATAACCTCCAAATCTATAGTCTACTGTATCAGTAATTCTGCAAAAAAACGCTTCCGCCTCTTTGCTGTCTAAAGAACAAAGAGACGAAAGCGCCGAAAATTCAAATTTCAGACCCTGCTTCCGCGGTACCACTCTTTTTCACCCGACGTGTCGGGCGCACCTTAGGTGCCGTATACACCTTGGCTCTGTTACGGGAGCTCCCGTTTGCACTTACTTTCTTGCGATTTTACTGCAACCACTCCATGGTGAGTTTCGACACCCTGTCTTAACGCCTTGCACCGACCGGCGTCTCTCTGAAAAGTCAGTAAGCTTGTCTACTTTTCCACTTCATCGTGTTTATATCTGATTACGAATTATTATACCACCGAGCCTGCGCATTGTCAATACATAAAATAAATTATTTTTGTGTGATTTTCAGAACAAAATGACTTTTTGTTCTGAAAATCAGGTTTTAACGGTTTATTTTTTTTGGCAAAAAAGGGGAGAAACATTGTTTCTTCCCCTTGAGCGTGTCGAAAATGTTCATAGATATATCAAAATACAAAAAAGAAATTTCGACCACTGCGGTGGTCGACCAGAGGTTCCCTCTGGACTCCGTGGCGGCTTAGGAGTTTCGACCGCTGCTGCGGTCGATTTAGGGCGTTGCCCTAAAAACCCACAAGCTTTTGAAAAAGCTTGACCAAAACTTTTAGCTTTTTACTACAGCGATTTAGTTTTTCGACAGTCTGAGCCCCGCAAGGCTTAAATGCCTTACGGGGCTGCTTTCTGAATCCTATCCTCTGATCTTTATGCTGACGTCTCCGCTGGTCGTACTGATCACACACGGCGGAGCGGATGCTACGCTGCCGGGCACACGGACATCTCCGCTGACAGTATGAATGTCAAAGCTCTTATCCGTCCACAGGCTGCCCTCCACATCTCCGCTTACGGTCTTTACGGAAATATCAGCCGCATCGCAGCCTCTGAAATACACGTCGCCGCTTGTGGTTCTTATTCTGAGCTCCTCCGTTGCCCATGAAGATGTAAGATCCACATCTCCGCTCACGCTTGAAACGCTGATACTCTCCGCAGCCACGTCGGAAAAGCTTATATCACCGCTGGTAGTCTGAAAATCTACGCTTGCACCTGTAATATTGCTTACCCTCACCTCTCCGCTGGTGGTAGATGAGCCAAACCGCTCTGTTACCGAGGCATCTGAGCCGATATCGCCGCTGACAGTTTTAAGCTGAATTTCGCCTACACTTACTCCGCTTTCTATGGAGATATTCCCGCTTACGGCAGTGATAGCAAGAAGATCATAATACTTTTCGGGCAGATATACTGTCACGGTAAAGCTGGGAACATTCAAAAACAAGCCTATATGCTCCCACCACTTTGTATGATCATGCCGTTCTATCTTCAGAACACCGTTTTTAACCTCAACGCTGTAGGTGACTTTTTCGCTGGACAGGCATTCCACCCTTGCCTCGTCGCTGTCTGCGGGGATAACAGACACATCTGCGTCCACCGTCTTTATGTCGATCTTTTCAAACTCCTCCGACACGTAATAGGTCTTTACCTCGTACTCATTACCTGTCGTATTGTGAAGCTTAAAGCCTGCTGCGGCAAATGCCCCTGCCGATATTACAATGCCTATTGCAAGGCATACTGACGCAATTATTATAAGTACATTTCTTACTTTCATAGTTTGTAATGCTCCTTTCAAGCCTTTTTATGAGCGAAGATGGATTTTATTCCGCGAAGTATAAGCTTACTTGCCTTGATCGCCAGCCATGCAAGCTTATTCAGGGCAAAAAACATAAGCACTGCAAGTCCGAAGCACACCAATGCCGTGCCGATATTCATTGCAGCCTGTATCTCGCTGCCGCCGACCAGCGCCGCGCCGAAGGCTGCAAAGCCTGCCACTGACGATATCGCAATAGCAAAATCTGCAAAATACAGCGACGCTATTCCGGACCATATGACAAAATATACTGCCCAGATCACGATCAACACTGCAAACAGCAGCGGCAGCCAAATTGGAGAGCCGAGTATCAGCAGTACTATCTCCCACGCGCGAAGCGTATGAGACGGCTTAGCCTTAGCCGCAACAAGGCGCGGCAGCGGGGTATCCAGGAGGACCTGACGGGCTATCTCTTCAGGTCTGCCTATACCGGCGACGGCAGCCTCTTCATTTTCGCCGTCCTCCATTCTGTCGTCTATCATCTCGCTGTAATATTCAAGAGTCTTGTCGATATCGCTCTGCGGCAGTCCTTCAAGTCCCTTTGACAGCTCCGAAAGAAACTCCTGTTTATTCATTGTTCTCAATCTCCCTCACAACAAATTTATATATGGACATCATTTCCTTCCATTCCTCCCGGAAAGCCTCTATCCGGCGGATGCCCGCATCTGTTATATGATAGTATTTTCGCAGTCTGCCCGAATGCTCTACCGAATGGACCGTGAGCAGCTCTGCCGCCTCCAGCCGTTTAAGTATTGGGTACAGGGTTGACTCCGATATCTCCACATACGGCTTCATATCCTTTATTATTTTATAGCCGTATGAGTCCTCTGCCTTTATGGCGGCAAGCACGCAGACCTCAAGCATACCGCGCTTCAATTGAATATCCAAGGCAATACCTCCCTTTGCATTATACTATATCACGCATAGTATTGTTTGTCAAGATATGAAAGTAAATTTTCAGCAAAAAAAGAGCAGCCCGAGGGGCTGCTCTCAGTCTGTCGAAGGCACTTCGTAAGAAGTGCTTCTTATATAGTTCTTACCTGATAAAATGTGTCGAAATTCTTTCTTCCTTTTTCGGCAGACCGTATCGTTCTTTACCAAGCGCAATGCTTTTTATCAGAAACGCCATGTTTTCAGCAAGGACACGCATAGTCTGCAGTCCTTCCTGATCCTGCGATGCTTCACCGGGCAACCGGCCATGAACGCTGTTCCAGTATTGGCTTGACGCTACAGGCATAGAGTTAATAGTAAAATACTTGTTCAGCTCATCAAAGGTAGCTGAAAGTCCGCCACGGCGGGCGATAACAACGCTCGCACCAACTTTCATCGTTTTATCAAAGTGCGACGAATAAAACAGCCTGTCAAGAAGTGCGATCAGAGTAGCATTTGCAGAAGCATAATAAACGGGACTTCCGACAACCAGTCCATCTGCAGCTTCAAATTTCGGTGCGATCTCATTTACAATGTCATTAAAGACACATTTTCCTGTAGAAGCGCAGCCGTTACAGGAAATACAACCGCGTATGTCCTTATTTCCTATATGGATGATCTCTGCGTCGATGCCCCTCTTATCAAAGACCTTTGCCATCTCCTGCAGTGCAAGTGACGTGTTTCCGTTCTTACGAGGTGATCCGTTTAGCAGTAATACATTCATCTTAATTTTACCCTCCGAAGTGTTGATATTTTTATTACAGAATAAATAATTTCTCTTGTTACTTTCAAAGAGCTGCCTTTTGTGCTCTTTGCTATTTCTGCGGACTTTTCCGACACATCGACATCGATACACTGAGAGCAGCCTTTTCAGGCTGCTCTCAGCTTTTATTTAACTATCTTATACTTAGTTCCCTCTTTGGTATCCTCAAGAACGACGCCCATATCTCCGAGTATTCCTCTGATCTCGTCCGCACGGGCAAAATTCTTTTCTTTTTTTGCCTCTGCGCGCTCAGCAATAAGCGCTTCGATCTTTTCGCAAAGCTCGGGATCGGCAGCCAGCGCGTTTTCGCTGCGG
This sequence comes from uncultured Lachnospiraceae bacterium, assembly GCA_964490165.1. Lineage (GTDB taxonomy): Bacteria > Bacillota > Clostridia > Oscillospirales > CAG-272 > Avispirillum. Next base: position 16,581 of record CAZBAR010000023.1, read on the forward strand.
CGCTCTGCCGCCGCGCTTATGAGGTTAAGGCAAAGCACCTTATCAAAGTCCTCGACCAGCGCCATTTTTGTTTTACCGTTTACATCAGCCTTTAACACATCGTACAGTGCCGTAACGGCAAGAGATGTATTAAGGTCGTTATCCATTGCGTCCTTAAATGCTGCGCGAAGCTTATCGAAAGCAGCAGTGTCAAGCTCGCCGTCCTCGGGATCGATCTCCGCAAGGCGGCTGACGAGCTTATCGTATGCGTTTGCGGCGTTATCAAGGTTTTCATATGAGAACACAAGATTTTTGCGGTAATGTGACTGCATACAAAAGAAACGGTACGCCATGGGGGCATATCCCTTTTCTTCAAGAAGCGACATTGTGAGAAACTCGCCTGTTGACTTGCTCATTTTGCCGCCCTTTGTGTTAAGATGCAGAACGTGGAACCAATAGTTGCACCATTTGTGTCCTACATATGCCTCGCTCTGTGCGATCTCGTTGGTATGATGGGGGAAAGCGTTATCGATACCGCCGCAGTGGATATCAAGGTACTCGCCCAGATGCTTCATTGAAATGCAGGAGCACTCGATATGCCAGCCGGGATAACCGACGCCCCAGGGGCTGTTCCATTTAAGCTCCTGATCGTCAAACTTTGACTTTGTAAACCACAGAACAAAATCCGCTTTATTGCGCTTGTTATCGTCCTTTTCAACGCCCTCGCGCACGCCGTCCTGCAAGTCCTCCTCTTCAAAATTATGAAAAACATAATACTTTTCAAGCTTTGAGGTGTCAAAATATATATTTCCGCCGGCTTCGTAAGCATAGCCGTCGCTCATCAGCTTTTTAATGACCTTGATGAATTCCCCGATGCAAGCTGTTGCGGGAGCCACAACATCGGGGCGCTTGATATTGAGCTTATTGCAGTCGTCAAAAAACGCATCTGTATAAAACTTTGCTATCTCCATAACAGACTTATGCTCGCGCTTTGCGCCTTTAAGCATTTTGTCCTCGCCCTCGTCTGCATCGCTTGTAAGGTGACCGACGTCCGTAATATTCATAACGCGCTTTACGTCATAGCCGTCCCAGCGCAGATATCTCTCCAGCACGTCCTCCATAATATAGGTACGAAGATTGCCTATGTGTGCAAAGTGATACACCGTAGGTCCGCAGGTGTACATAGACACCTTGCCGGGAACGCTCGGCACAAACTCTTCTTTTTCATGGGTCAGTGAGTTATAAAGCTTCATCGGTCAGAATTTCCTTTCAATTGCAGGGGTGTTTTTATTTGTGCAAAGCATAAACGCAATAGCTATAAGCATAAGTCCGGTGCCGATAACGGCAAGAGCCGGAACAAGCATTTCGGGTGACTCCGGCAGGTACCCGGCCAGATAGTTGCCTCCGTTAAATGCAAAGTGAATGACAAACGGAGCCCAGAGCGAGCCGTATTTTTCATACACGGCAGCCATAAGCATACCCAAAGGCGCCGCATACAAAAACTGTTCTATGTTCATATGAGCCGCGCCGAAAATAATACCGCAAAGAACTATTGCTGCGCCTGCGCTCATAGAGCGGCGCAGTCTTGTATAAACAAGTCCGCGGAAAACCGTTTCCTCCATAAGCGGGGTAAGCACGGCAATATACATAAAATCAAGCAGCGGGTTGGGTGCGGAGAGCATATTTGCAAGATCGTCGCTGACAGAAAAATTTGCCAAAAACGGAAGAAATGCGTATATGATCGTCAGAAGTATGACAGCGGCAAACTGAGCGCCCAGACCGCATACCGCACATCCGCCGAGAGCGGCGGGGCTTACCGATCTTATTTTTATTTCCTCGGAAATCTTCTTATGCCGTGCCTTGAAAAATATCAAAAGAAAACCGAACAGAATAACGGCTTCTATAATTCCGCACAGCCACGACCACCTGCCGAGCTCACTGTACATAGCCGTAACAAAATCGCCGCTGACAATATCCACGTCAATGGCAGCCATTATAACTATCTGAGCGCCAAAGGAAACAATCAATTGAATGCCGAAAAACAGTGCCACATATGCGAGACCTTTAAGAAAAGACACGCCTGCATTGGGCTTTGACGGCTTGGGAGGCTGTTGAGGAGTAAACTGCTGTTGGGGAGTAAACTGTCTTGCACCGCAGCGTACGCAAAATACATCGCCCGCATTTGCCAGCGGACTGCCGCATGAAGAACAGTATCTTATTTCATTCTGCATTTTGAACGATCCTTACTGAAGCTTTTCGCCCTCTTTATTATTTTCCAGTATCTTTACTTTTTCTTCAAGCAGGCGCATTTTATGCTCTATAGCGCACAGCTCCTGAGAAATAGGGTCGGGAATATGTACCTGGTCAAGGTCGGTCGCATCGATCTTTTTACCGTTGCGGCGCACCACATGAGCGGGGATACCCACAGCCGTGCTGTATTCGGGCACGGGACCCAGAACCACAGCGCCTGCCGCGATCTTTGAATTATCGCCGACGGTAAAGTTTCCGAGAACCTTTGCGCCAGCGCCCACCATAACGTTATTTCCGAGCGTGGGGTGACGCTTGCCGCTGTCCTTACCCGTACCGCCGAGAGTAACGCCCTGATAAAGGGTGCAGTTATCTCCGATTATAGTAGTTTCGCCGATAACTACTCCGCTTCCGTGGTCTATAAACAGACCCTTGCCGATAGTAGCGCCCGGATGTATTTCAACACCGGTAAGAAATCTCGCTGTTTGCGAAATAAGTCTTGCCATAGTAAATTTTTCTTTTTTATAAAGCTTATTTGCAACTCTGTACGCAAGTATAGCGTGCAGACCTGAATACAAAAGAGCAGCTTCGGTGCGGCTCTTTACTGCGGGGTCGCGGTCCACGATAGCGTCTATATCCTGAGATACCTCGCTGCACAGCTCGCGCACGCCCTTCGGCATAAGCCCGCGCACCTTATTTACGGTGCGGCGCACTTCTTTTCTATTCAGTTCAATTCTTATTTTCATAAACTTATGACCGTACCTTTCTTTTGATTTGTGCCCTGCGGCGGCATTATCAAAGCTCAAATGCCGTAAAAACAAGCGATACCGCTGCAAATATTATGCACATTACAACGATCACGGTGATCAGTATACTGCATATAAGCCACGGCAGAGTACGCCGTACATTCCATTCGTGCCATATAAAAACAAATCCTGCTGCTACGGCTACAGCCATTGCAATTATCAGAAATTTATACACGGTATATGCTATGCTCCGATCTTTACATTATTATTTTATTATTTTATTATTTTTATTTTATTCAGTGTCGTCTGCACGGACTATAAGTCCGTCTTCAAAATATCCCGTATAGGTTCTGCCGTTCGGCCATGTATAAGTGCCCTTGCCCCACATGGCGCCGTTTTTGAATTCGCCCTCATACTTCTCGCCGTTAGCGTAGGTATAGATGCCCTTACCGCTGCGCATATCGCCGGCAAACTCGCCATCGTATACACTTCCGTCGGCATACTGAAACACTCCGCTGCCGTCCTTGGCGTCGTCCTTGTATGAGCCTGTGTACACACTGCCGTCTGCGAATGTGTATACACAGTCTCCGTTCTTCATATCATTTTCAAAGCTGCCTGTATAGCTGCTGCCGTCGGTAAAGGTAAAGGTTCCCTGCCCGCTCTTTTTGCCGTCAAAAAACTCGCCGACGTAGACATCGCCTCCGGCGTAGGTCATTTTGCCCTCGCCCTCCGGCTTATCCACTGAGAAAGTGCCCTCGTAAACGTCGCCGCAGGCATACGCAAGCTTTCCCTCTCCGTGCTTTACAAGATCACGCATTTCGCCCTCGTAAACATCGCCGTTGGAATAAACTATAGTGCCGTTCTCAGCGTCAACGGTAGCGCTCAGCCCGTCAATATCGCCGCCTCCGATATATGATATGCGTCCTTTTTTAGGATATCCCGAAAGATCGGTAATACCGATAAATTTTACGGAAAATCCATCGTCAAAAGTATATTTTACATATCTTACACCGCAAAGATACAAAATAAGTATGATCGCCGCCACGCTTACAGCAACGCTCATAACAGCCATAATTATATTTGCGCGAAGTCCCGGGCGATTTTTCATTTTTCGCTTTCCGGGCGCTGCTTGTTCAGCTGCCATTTTCACGATCACACCTTTCTTTTAAGGATCATCTTAAAACTATCGCGCCGTACTTTTTACTTACTCATTTCCGAACGCATTCTTTATATACGTAACAAGGTCGTCGAGAAGCTCAAGGATCTCAGGTATAAAATACATAAGTGCAAGAACAACAGCAAGTCCCAGCACTGCAGTTACGATAAACGCGATAATGCCCGGAACGCCCTTTTTACGTCCGCCGAAGCGGATCTCGGCAGTATCTTTTTTATCCTCGGGAATATAAAAGCGCGCTGCCGAAAAATCGTAATTTGCTGCATCTGCTGTATCCATAGAGAAGAATTTGCGAACGGCAAGAGAAGCCTTGCCCCTCTTTTTCACACTTTTACACTCTTCTCCGTTTGCAATTCTTATATATTTTCTGACGGTAGTCTTATCTCTCAGAGAATATCTGCGCAAAGCCGAAGCCTTTATCCCCAGCTCCTCAAGAGTAAGCGCGGTATCGGGACTGTAGCACTCATTCTTTACTATGGCACGCACCGCCTCACCGACATATGATCGGTTGTACGTTGACGCAATGATCGCAATAAGAAGCCCTGCGTACATTGCCCACAGAATAACGGTAAGCGTTATTGTAGGATTGTCAAACGTAAAGTTCTCGTATACGACGGAAAATATATTAGTCATTTTTCTTCAAAACATCAACGCCGAGATACTTTCTGAGAACCTCGGGGACGGTTACGCTGCCGTCTGCATTCTGATTCTGCTCAACGATAGCGGGCAGAATACGGCTGGTAGCAAGACCTGAACCGTTAAGTGTATGAACATACTCTGTGGTCTTGGAGCCGTCGCGGCGGAAACGGATAGAGCCGCGGCGCGCCTGATAATCACGTGCGTTTGAAACAGAGGATACCTCTTTGTAGCCGTCCATAGAGGGAATGTGTATCTCTATATCGTATGTTCTTGCCATAGAAGCGGAGCAGTCTGCTGCTGCAAGCTTTACAGTGCGGAAGTGGAAGCCCAGACCGCTTACAAGCTTTTCTGCCTTGCCTACAAGCTCTTCAAAAGCCTCGTCAGACTTTTCGGGCATAGTGTACTGTACCATTTCCACCTTATTGAACTGGTGGCCTCTTACCATACCTCTTTCGTCTGCTCTGTAGGAGCCTGCCTCACGGCGGAAACAGGGAGTATAAGAAATATACTTACGGGGCAGATCTGCCTCGGTAAGTATCTCATCGCGATGGAGAGAGACAAGAGCAGTCTCCGCAGTGGGAAGCATAAAGCGGCGGCGCTCGTCCTCAGCAGTCTCCAGCCAGTATACCTCGTCCTTGAACTTGGGGAACTGACCTGCGGTAAGTCCGCACTCATAACCCAGCATATGAGGTACGAGAACCAGCTCGTAGCCGTCTGCAATATGAGTATCGATAAAATAATTGAGCAGCGCCCATTCAAGACGCGCACCCATGCCGCGGTATATCCAGAAGCCGTTGCCGGAAAGCTTTGTACCGCGCTGATAGTCAATAAGACCGAGGTCGGTACAAAGGTCAACGTGGTTCTTGGGCTCGAAATCAAAGTGATGAGGCTCGCCCCAATAACGCAGAGGCTCGTTATTCTCTTTTCCGCCGGGCTTCAGGTCTGTATCGGGAAGATTAGGCAGACCGAGCATAAGGGTATTATACTCATTCTCAACCTCGCTGAGAGCAGCATCGTTTGCCTTGATAGCCTCAGACAGCTTCTTCATTTCTGCAAAAAGCTCTGTAGTGTCCTTGCCCTCTTTTTTAAGCTGAGGGATCATCTTTGACTGCTTGTTCTGCTCTGCTTTTTTCTGCTCGTTCTCCGAAATCATAGAACGGCGGCGAGCGTCAAGCTCAAGTATCTTTTTTACGTCCTCGGCAGCGTCCTTGCCCTTTGCGGCAAGACGTGCGATAACATCCTCAGGATTTTCTCTGATAAGCTTAATGTCCAGCATTTTTATATCTCTTTTCTGAAAAAATTTTTATTTATAACGCAAAAGCGTTCAGTCCTCGGTTATTTTTGCGCCGCAGATAGTGCCCAGCAGCGCTTCAAGATCGTCCTCCGAGCTGTATTCAAGAGTAACAGTCTTACGCTTGCCTCTTGAGGTGATCTTACAGTATCTGCCCGAAAGTCCGGTCACACGTCTTTCAAGCTCTGCCACATAGTCCACACGAAGCGGTGCGGCTTCCTTTTCTTCCGACGGCTTTGCCTTGTTCATTGCCTTCACCGCCGCCTCTGTCTCTCTTACGGAAAGATTGCGCGCCACAACTCTTTTTGCCAGAGTGTCCATAGCGCTCTTGTCGCGCAGTCCCAGCAACGCGCGGCAGTGTCCTGCCGACAGCGAACCGTCGCGAAGATATACGGCAATGTTCTCCGGAAGATCGAGAAGGCGCATAGAGTTTGCAATAGCGCTGCGCGATTTGCCGATCTTGGCGGAGACCTCCTCCTGTGTGAGGTCAAAGCTGTCTATAAGAGCTCTGTAAGCCTCGGCTTCTTCGTAGGGATTGAGATTTTCACGTTGCAGGTTTTCTATAAGCGCGATCTCTGCGGTCAAAAGATCGTCTGCCTCCATGACAATAGCGGGTATCTCGGAAAGCCCTGCCATTTTGGAAGCTCTCCAACGCCGCTCGCCGGCGATTATCTGATACATACCGCCGTCACGCTCTCTTACGAGGATCGGCTGAAGCACTCCGTTAGCTGCGATCGAGTCGGCAAGCTGCGACAACGCCTCCGTATCGAACTCCTTACGCGGCTGATCTCCTTTAGGCTCTACATCAAAGATGCGGAGCGTTGTTATACCGCTCTCGGATGAGGCGGGGGCATTATCTGAAAATAATGTGTCAAGTCCTCTTGCGAGGGCAGGTTTTTTTGCCATATTGTAATATTACCTTTCTATGCATTTCAAACCGTCCTGCGGCAGAAATCACATCACTCTGGAGACAAGCTCCTTAGCTATCTCCATATATGCCAGCGAGCCCTTTGAATATTTATCGTGATAAAGTATAGGCTCACCGAAGCTGGGCGCCTCGGACAGCTTTACGCTGCGCGCCACCGGCGTTTTGAACAGCTTATCCGCATAATATTTCTTTACCTCTTCAAGCACCTGGGCAGAAAGGTTAAGTCTGCCGTTATACATAGTGATAAGTATGCCCGTTATGGTAAGGTCCCTGTTATAAAGCTGCTTTACTTTTTTTATGGATATCATAAGCTGCGACAGTCCCTCCAGCGAATAATATTCGCACTGCATGGGAATGACGATGCCGTCTGACGCCGAAAGCGCGTTGATGGTAAGCATACCGAGAGACGGGGGACAGTCGGTGAAGATAAAATCAAAGCCCTCTCCCGCTACATCCGCCGCACGCTTGAAGCTGTATTCTCTGGAATCGAGGCTGAGCAGCTCTATTTCGGCGCCTGCGAGGTCTATCGTCGCAGGCATAACATACAGATTTGGATACTCGGTCTTGTGGACGCAGAGCTTTGCATCGCAGCTGCCTATAAGAGCATCGTATGTAGTATATTTAAGTCCTTTTTTGCGTATACCCACACCGCTTGTAGAGTTGCCCTGCGGGTCAAGATCGCAGAGCAGAACGCGGTAGCCCATTGACGCCACACACGCGGCTATATTAACGGCGGAGGTGGTTTTGCCCACGCCGCCCTTTTGATTGGCAAAGGTTATTATTACGGGTCTTGCCACCTTGCACCTCCATAGATAGTAGTTTTAAGTAAATATAATTTCGTACCTTATATTTTACCTTAATACTAACTCTTTGTCAACATTATTTGCCTCAATGTTCAAAGAAATAATCGTTTTTTAATGCTTTCGTTTTTACAAAAAATCATTCAAGGGAGAAAACCTCGGTTTTCTCCCTTGAAAATTCAAATATTCTGTTCACAGGCTTTTTTGACCTGCGATGCTAGCTCTTACCCCTTAATGCCTTTAAGCGCGTTCTCGTCAACGGTTATGGGGTATACTTCCTTCATCGATTCAAGGTCTTCCGAATAAGTCTTTTCAGTCAGTCCCTGATGCGCCAGAAGCTTCCACTGCACCTCATCCTCGCCGACATAATATACTGCTATATACGTCTGGTCACCCTTTACGACCGTAGTATCGCCGACGGCTCTGCCTTCTTCAAACAGCCAGTCTATAAGCCCGTCGGGCAGATTCTGCGAGGACTTTGCAACGTTTTTCTCAAGGCCTCCGTTCAGATTGGTAATCGTATCCTTACTGTATTTATTCGCCATTTCAGCAAAGCTGTCCTCTGTAGCGTCTCCCTCTTTCCACTGCTCCAGCAAGCCGTTTACATACTCCAGAGTCTCCTGATTTGAGGAGTGGGATGAGACCGTTTCAAGAATATATCTTATATTTCTTGTTCTGTAATCCTGCATTGAAGGAGCGGAGGTAAGAAGATATACTGTATACTTACCGTCTACCTCGTTTTTCTCGATATACGTAGAATTGACAGCCGCGCCGTCAAACGCCCACTTTGAAAACTCGCTGTATTCGCTCTTGGCAGCGTAGTTTACATAGCAGGACTTAAGCGTTACCGCGTCACCGTCGTACTCCAGCTCATTTTTCATATAGTTTTCTATATATGCAGCAAAAGCATCGGGATCGGTTATCTTTGCAAGATCCTCCGCCTTAACGTCGGCATTATCGTCAAGATCCTCGTCAAAGGTGTATTTGATATAGTTGATGCTGTAGAATTTATCGCGGTTCTCCTCTGCAAAAGCAGCCATATCCTCGTCGGTAAAATCATATGCGGCAAGAAGCTTGTCGTAATACTTAAAGGCAAGAGTCTCTTTTTCGAGATAGCTGTGCAGAACATTCGCGTTTATATCCTCGCCCCACCACATGGTGAACAGCTCTTCTTCGGTATATCCGTAGTCCCCGGCATACTTTCGGATCGACTCAATGTTTGCGTCGATCGCCGCATTATCATCCTCGTCAAGCTCCATACCGTCGGCAAAAGCCGCCTCGCAGAATGCAAGCACATCTTCAAGGTAGCTTACCGTTGCCTCGCTGAAATAATCAAACCACGTTATGTCGTCGTGATATATCTGATCCTTAAGCGACTTGCTGCTGTCAATATTGTAAATATCGAAGCTTTCGGAATTATTATAGCGAAAATCGTTGTAATTCTCAAAGAAAATATACGATGCCTCCGCCACGGTAAAGGAAAAATGCTCGGAGCTGATAACGATCTCCTCCGGGCTTACCGTTACGGTATCGTCGCCTTCGTTTTTATTATCGTCATCGCTTTGCTTGCCGCAGGCGCAGAGCGTGAGCGCCAAAGCTGCTGCCAGAAGCAGGGCTGTGATCTTTTTCATTTCGGTTGTCCTCTCTTAATATAAGCTTTTTATGAATGCAAAAACTATTTAACTTTACTAAGTATAACATTTTTTGTTTGCTTTTTCAACACCCGTAAACAATATTTGTTCAACACCTTGATTTTGGGCGCGCGGCGTGATAAAATAACAGTGTAAAATACTTTTAATAATTACATATTTAACTTTAACACTTAAGGAGAATAAAAAATGTCAAACAAGGTTCTTGTAGAAACAAGCGCACGCCACGTTCATCTCTGTGAGGCAGATATTGAAACTCTGTTCGGTAAGGGTGCAACTCTTACCCATAAAAAGGATCTCAGCCAGCCCGGTCAGTTTGCCTGCGAGGAAAGAGTTACTCTGGTAGGACCTAAGAAGTCAATTGCAAACGTTATCATTCTCGGACCTGCAAGAGCTGCCACTCAGGTAGAGGTATCTCTTACAGACGCCAGAACACTGGGAGTTGCCGCTCCCGTTCGCGAAAGCGGAGACGTTGCAGGCAGCGGTGCGTGCAAGATCGTAGGTCCCTGCGGAGAGGTGGAGATCGCTGAAGGCGTTATTGCCGCAAAGCGCCACATTCACTTTACTCCCGACGAAGCTGCTGCTGCCGGCGTAAGCGACAAGGAGATCGTATCCGTTAAGATCGAAAACAGCGACAGAACAACTGTATTCGGCGATGTTGTAGTTCGTGTAAACCCCAATTTTGCCGCTGCTATGCACATCGATACCGACGAGGCAAACGCTGCCTGCGCTTTCGGTCAGTGCTACGGTGAAATAATCAAGTAATTTAAGAAAAACGAAACATATGGGCTCTGACAGCCGGCACCACCGCTTTGTCAGAGCCTATTTTTAAGGAGTCAGTGTGGATATAAGAAAAGCCGAAATGGGCGATATTGAAAAAATACTGAGCATATATGAGCATGCCCGCGCATATATGAAGGAGAGCGGAAACCCCGATCAGTGGCGCGACAGCTATCCGCCGCGCGAGCTTGTTGAAAAGGATATCGGCGACGGCTGCTGCTTCTGCATTTGCGACGGAGACGGAGATGCAGATGATATTTGCGGCGTGTTTTCGTATTTTGAAAACGGAGACAGCGCATACGATAACATTTTTGACGGCGCATGGCTGGACGACAAGCCCTACGGCGCCATACACCGCGTTGCGGGTGACGGCAGCCGCCGGGGAATATTTGCCGCCGCAGCGGACTACTGCAAAAAAATAACGCCTGCACTTAAGATCGACACACACAAAGACAACAAAACAATGCAGCGAACTCTTGAAAAAGCGGGCTTTCGCCCCTGCGGAACCGTATATACTGACGACGGTACCGAGCGCATTGCTTATCATCTGACCGTAACGGGAGATACTGACTGATGTTTACCTACAACAGCTTTGTATGGCAAAGCGACATACTGAATATTCCCACCGTGAACCACGGTTTTTCCACCAGAGAAGGCGGCGTCAGCACCGCCTGCCACACGGCGTCTATGAACACGGGCTTTCACCGAGGGGACAGCGACGGGGAAGTGCGCGAAAACATACGGCTGCTGTGCAAATACACAGGCGTCAGCGAAAACGTAGTGTGCACCCCGCAGATACATTCTACCGAAGTGCGGTACGTAACGTCGGAAAACGTCGGAGAGGGCATATTCAAAGACGTCCCCTATCCCTGCGACGGATTTGTTACAGACTGTGAAAACGTTACCCTGCTCGTTCGTGTTGCCGACTGCACACCCATACTTCTCTGCTCCGTAAGAGATGACGGCTCGCCCGTTATAGGAGCGGTGCACGCGGGCTGGCGAGGTGCGGCAGGCGGCATAGCTGCCGTAGCCGCGAAAAAGATGAAACAGCTCGGCGCTGCCGGGATACACGCCGCTATAGGAGCGTGTATTCATCCCTGCTGCTACAAGGTGGGCGAGGATATGCGCGACGAGGTCGCGAGACTTCAGGGGGCAGCCTTCGCCGGACGGCATATCACCGAGCGTGACGGCGCGCTTTATGCCGACATTGCAGGAATAAATGAAGAAATGCTGCGCTCGGCGGGAGTTGAGAATATCGACATATGTCAGGAATGCACCGCCTGCAAGCCGTCGCTTTACCATTCACACCGTGCAACGGGCGGCAAACGCGGCACTATGGGCGCGGTTATAGGAATTAAAGGTAACATATATGAATAAAACAAAAGCATACATCTTAATACTTTGCGCCCTGCTGTCGGTGCTCTGTTTTGCCGCGTGCGTCAGCGACAGTATGACTCCGCTGCCCGCCGACAGTGCTGCCGAAAGTACAGCCCCTGAGGACAGCGTTACCGACATCGACCTTTCTGAAGCTGTAGCTGACAGCAGCGGCTACTACAGCATTACGGCTGCGGGAACCTACCGACTTTTTTCCGAAAGCTCTGTAGGAGTGAGGGTCAGCGTAAAGAATACCGAAAGCGTGCAGCTGATACTTGACGGCGCAGGCATTTACAACGAAAAGGGCGCGGCTATCTATATAGAATCTGCAAAAAGCACTGTGATCACCTTGGCAGACGGCAGCGAAAACCATCTTGCCGACGGCTGCGGCTACGTTGCCGCGCGCGGGGACGAGCCTAACGCCTGCCTGTTCTCAAAGGACGACCTGACCGTTACGGGAAACGGAACGCTTACGGTTTACGGGCAGTGCAACAACGGAATAGGAACAAAAGACCGCCTTGAAATAAATTCGGGAAATATAACCGTAACCGCTCCGAAAAACGCTGTTAAAGGAAACGACGGAATTACCGTAACAGGCGGAAAAATAGAGATATCCGGCTGCAAGGACGGTATTAAAAGCAACGATGTATCGGAGAGCGGCAGCGGATACGTAAATATCCTCGGCGGCGATATAAACATAAAATGCGCAGATGACGGGGTGCAGGCGGGCAGTATTACCGTAAAAGATTGCAGCCTGTTTATCGAGGCGGGAGACAAGCAGATAAACGCCTCCGGAAACTCAGATATAGCTGACGGCTGCCTCAGTTAATTTTTTGTTAAAACGCTTGATAGCAAGGACTATTTGTGATACTATAGTAGTATTACCTCAAACTACTGAAAATCAAAGGACAGGTCACTGAAATGGATCGCAACAAAACTAAAATATACTGCTTGTTTGCAGTCTCGATAATACTTATGCTTTTCGGCGCAGTCAGCTATTTTATCAGCTTTACGAAAGACTTTGACGCTGACATCGGTCACTTTGCCGCAGGCTCCGTGTTTGCCCCCATAATGTATGTATGTATGGCGGCGGGTGCCCTTTGCGGTGTTGCAGCATGGATACTTTTTGCGCGCCGCGGCACAGGCGATCATATCACCGTAGGCGAGCCCGTGTCTCACATCGCAGTGTGCGCCGTATGCACCGTGGCGATCTTCGCCGATGCTATTGCGGACCTTGTGGAATATCTGCGGAACGGCTATACTACCGCAGGCGCACCTGCCGCAATACATTATCTCTTCTGGGTGCTGGGACTTGTATCAGGCGCGTGTATGCTTGTCTGCGCCCTGCCCAAAAGCTACAGCATCGCCGAAAGAGCGCTTGCCGGCTTTGCCGCACCCCTGTTTCTGGCAGACAAAATAATGATACAGTATTTTGACACACGCATAGCGGTAAACAGCCCTGCAAAGCTTGGCCCGCAGGTTGCCCTGATATGCATTATGCTTGCTCTTACCGCAGAGGTCGGCTTAAATGTGCAGAGAAAGCACATATTCCCACGCTGGCTCTTTACCTTGTGTGCCACTGTCGCCGTCAGCGGCACGGTAGGCATCGGTATGCTGGCTGTTATCGCTTCCGGCGGCACTGTACCGGGAGAAAATATTTTTGACGCGCTGCTTATTACCGCATTTGCCGCAAGAAGCACTGTAAAGCTTTTCTTTGCAAAGGACGCCGAGCTTGAGATCGTTGAAAAAACAAAAAAGGACGAAAAAACTCTGACTGAATAATTCAATAATATTGTAAATTATAAATTGTAAATTGTAATATGATAACTTTATCCGTAAATTCCATAGCCTACGGCATCGGCACTAAGGAAATACTTTCCGGCGTCAGCTTTTCCGTGGAGGAAGGCGATAAGCTGGGTATCGTAGGTGTAAACGGCAGCGGAAAATCTACGCTGCTGCGAATAATAAGCGGCAAGACTGATGCTGACAAGGGCGAAATATATATTGCCCGCGACAAAACAGTCGGTATGATGGAGCAGAATGACGCCTTTGACCGCACCGAGGCAAGCGCAACAGTGCTTTCTCATATGTACGGCGCGATCCCCGATATTTGCCGCGACGAGAAGCGAATTTCAGAGCTTGAGCATCAGCTTCAGAGCGCCGTCGGCGAGGAAGCTATGCGGCTCAGCGCAGAGCTTTACCGAGTTACTGCAAGATTTACCGACGCGGGAGGACTGCATTATAAATCGCGGTGCCAAAGCCTTTTGTCGCGTCTCGGCTTTGGAGAGGAGACTCACAGTCTGCCCGTCGGCAGCCTGTCAGGAGGACAGCGAACACGCCTTGAGCTGGCGCGTCTGCTTTTTGCCGAGCCTGACATCCTTATTTTGGACGAGCCGACAAACCACCTTGACCTTGACACTATGCAGTGGCTGGAATCTCACCTGTCACAGTACAAAAAGACTCTGCTTATAGTCAGCCACGACAGATATTTTCTTGACCGCATAACAAACAAGACCCTTGATATAGAGCACCACAAGGCAGAGCTTTACAAATGTGCATACACCGAGTATGTACGTCAGAAGGAAGAACGCCGCAAGGCTGATATGAAGCGCTGGGAGCTTCAGCAGAAGGAGATAGCGCGTCTTGAAGCCTTTATAGAGCAACAGCGCAGATGGAACAGAGAAAAAAACATCATCGCAGCAGAGAGCCGCGAAAAGGCTATTGCCAGAATGGAAAAGGTGGAGCGGCCCGAGGACGCGCCGAAGGCTATCAGCTTTTCTTTCGGAGAAGCGGGAGAATCGGGCAATGATGTGCTGGCAGTAAAAAACCTGAAAATGGGCTTCGGAACGAATATCCTGTTTGACTCTCTGAGCTTTGAAGTGAAAAAGCGCGAAAAGGTGTTTATTGCCGGCGCTAACGGCTGCGGCAAATCAACACTTCTTAAAATTCTGCTCGGCAAGCTTGCACCTCTCGGCGGCAAGGCTGAGTTCGGCTACAACGTGCACATAGGCTACTACGATCAGGAAAACCAGAACCTCAGCGAGGACAAGACCGTGCTTGACGAGCTTTGGGATGCCTACCCCACCGCACATCAGACACAGATACGCAGCGTACTGGCGGCATTTATGTTTCGCGGAGACGACATTGAAAAAACGGTAAGCGTTTTGTCCGGCGGCGAGCGCGCAAGACTTACGCTTGCAAAGCTTATTTTGTCAAAAGTAAACGTGCTTATACTTGACGAGCCCACAAACCACCTTGACATACCCTCACGCGAGGCGCTGGAGGCAGCGCTGTCGGAATTTGACGGCACGATAATCGCCGTAAGCCACGACAGATATTTTATACGCCGCCTTGCAACAAGAGTTATCGACATTAGCGACGGCGTGCGCGACTGCCGCGGCGGCTGGGACGAATGGGCAGGAGCTGCCGCCGAAAAGGAAGCTGCGGAAATTCGTCAGGCTGAAGAAAAGCCCTCAGCTGCAAAGGAGCAGTATTTGCAGAACAAAGCGAATGCGGCTGAGAGACGGCGAGAGGCGGCATACCGCCGCAAGGTCGCCGCAGAGATAGCATCTCTTGAAAAGGAGCTTGCCGACATAACGGACGAGCTTTTCGGAGATGCGGCAACGGATTATGTTCGCGCAGGCGAGCTTGATGACAGACGAATCACCGTTGAGGACAGACTTATGCAGCTGTATGAGCTCGAAGAAAGCTTTACGGTAATTGATGATTGAATAATGTGAAACGCTGATACGCCTCCCCTTGCGGGGAGGCATATTGTATTTTTCACGTTTTTCGCAAAAAACTATGAATTTTTTCGGCATTTTGCCCAAATAATCTTGACAAAATAATACAGCTGTGTTAGTATTTCAATAGGGGACGGCACCCATCACAAAAAACAGATCAATTGAATACTTATGTTGCAAAGGGGGAGATACCCATAGAAAAAAACGTAATTGTAACGGACGAATTCGGAAATAAGCTCACAAGCACATACCCCAAAAGAGCAAAGGGGTTAATAAAAAAAGGGCGAGCTGAGCGTGTCAGTGAAAACGAAATTCGTCTTACCGACAGTTCACGCTTGCCTTATATGAATTATAAGGAGAACAACATGAACAGTTTTAATAATATTACTGACAACAATACAGCCATTACCGTCGATCCCGCAACGGGTAAAGTAAAAGAGAATGCATTTTTGAAAAAGGCAATGAATACAGCGCAGAAAAACAATATACCATTCTATGTAGCTTGTCAATATAGAATGTTCTGCATACTGATGGGTCGGTTTTCCAAAGAATATATCAAAAAAACCTTTATTGTTAACGACGGAATGATTGTTCGGACAATAGTAAATCTTGATTACAGCAACAGAACAATACATCCGCACGATAAAGCAGAGAAAGATTTTGCACTAACTTTAAACAGTATAAGTTCTGCACTTACCGATCTTTGTAATTCTTACTGCGAAGATAACGCTATGCTTGTGATAATAAGTGCCACTCCCACAGGTGAAAACGGATTTTACCGATTTGAGGCATGGGGGAAGTTCGATACTTTCACGACAACTTTTTCGTTCATTGTCAATACAGAAGAAAGCGGAGATTTGCACACTGTAGTTCTCAAATTTGTTGAGACGTAATGTCAGTAAGTCAGGACCTCCGGCTAAGCCGGAGGTTTTTGTTCACGATAGGAAAAACAGAGCATAGTTCACCCGAAAAGTCCACGGGTGAACTATGCTCTGTTTATTCTTTTCCATATGGCGGCGCAAATTATAAATTTAGTTGAGATGCTCGCTTAAATTTCGTAAAATGAGTTATTGTTTATCATCGTTTGAGTGCTATAATAAAAGCGTAGCTACAATAAATACAGAAAGGAATAACCTTATGAATATGAACCTTGCAGATAAATTGAAAAGATTACGTAAAGCAAAAAATGTATCTCAGGAGAAGCTTGCGGAATATCTCGGTGTTTCTTATCAAGCCGTGAGCAAGTGGGAGAACAACGTAACCTCCCCTGACATTTTGCTTTTGCCTGACATTGCACGATATTTCGGAATAACTGTTGATGAATTGCTGCAGACCGAACAAATTGAAGCTGACAAATATTTTGAAGAATGCAGCATGAAAGCGGAAAAGCTGTTTCGGGACGGTAAGCGCGCGGAAATAATTCCCGTATGGCTTGAAGCGTACAAAAAACTGCCAAACGACATCCGCGTCAAAGAAATGCTTATGTCAACTTATTTTGATACCGATAAAGCAAAGTATCAGAATGAAATTATTGAGCTTGGCACAGAGATCTACAACTCTGACACAGCTGACGGGGGAAATAGTTATTATAAAGGTCAGGCTATCACGGAAGTAGCACAAACCTATTACGCAAACGGCAATTATCAGAAAGCAGATGAGTGGGCACGGAAAGCGCATCAGATAAACCATTGTCAGGAAATGCTGTATATGCAGGTGCACGATGAGGAAGATTGGCTTACCGATACATTTAGCTTTGCCAACCATTGGTACCTGGATACTCTTTTCCATATGGCGGCACGCCTCAATATGTGCAATGTAAAATGTTACGGCGACGATTACATTTATAAAGTAAACAAAGCTGTTGTCAGTATGCTTGAAGCTGCATATCCGAATGACGATATGGGGTATGAATCGCTGGGACATCTTTGCACCTTGCACCGTTGTATTGCGGAGGATGAAATATCGCTCGGCAGCGATGAAGCTGTTGTAAAAAAACATCTTACCCGGGCAGTTGAGTGCGCACTAAGATCTGCAAACGTAAGATCGCACAGCCTCACGCATCCATTGGTATACGGTTGGAAGATAGCCGACGCACCTTCTGATAATATGCAGATCGTGAGAGCACTCAGTGCAGAATTGAATTGGAATTGCTTTGATGAATACAGACAGAAAGCCTGGTTTACAGAATTGACCCGGAAACTAAATGCTGCCCAATGAAATAGTTTTAGTTATGGGCATAGCAAAGGTTGTTGACGACAAATAAAAACGGCAGCCGCATTTGACGTGTCAAATGCGGCTGCTTTGTTATTTAACTTCAACTGTCATATTGTCAAGAGCTGTTTGCACTGTTACGGAAACATCCTCATAGCCTCCGTAGTACACGGAGAGCACGTATTCATCACTGATACGGTAATATCGCTGCTCCGATCTGCTGATATTGCCGTCTGCATCTGCCTCATCAAGATAATATCCTATATAATCGTAGCCTGAGGAGGAATGCCCCTTATACTCTTCATAACCTTCAAGATAATTCCATACTGTACCGTACTCATCCGTGCCGGGGTCTACCTTCGGCGACAGCTGCCTGTGTATACCGTGGTCAAGAATATAGTCCTTGTCTACCTCAACAAGCTGAAAGCTCAGACATCTTACATATCTGGAGCCTGCGGTGGCTAATATTTCATTGCCGCCCTCAAGCCAGGGCACAGGAACTTCAAGCTTTGCACTTGCCAGAACAGGGTCGTCCTCTGCTGCATTGACGAACTCACCGTCACTGAGTCTTCTATACGAATTCATCTCTGCTGTCACTGTTTTGGATGACTCTGCCGCGTTGCCCTTATCCGTTACCTGAAGCAGCTTGAAGTACACATTTTTTCCGTCGTTAATAGGTTCTAAAACATATTCAAGCATACGGAAATTTTCATTCACACCACCGTAGTCATTAACACAAACACAGGCAAGAACGGATATATTACCGTTCTCAAGAACCGTGGCTTTTCTTTCGCCGTCAATGGTATTGAAGCTGTTTCCCGCCCAGTAGTCATTATTTCGATTGAATACATACAGATCGTCTGCATCATAATATTTGTCTACGTAGCTGCTTAAGCTCGTATGATAATCACTGAGGGAAAAATCCGATGCAATAAGCTTTCGGCACAGTCTTTCCATTGCCGAGCCTGATATGCTTATAGCAGTCGGGAAATCGCCGGGGCCTGATATTATCAGATCGTCAAGCTCAGATGAATTGTAAAAACAGTATCGGCATCCGAGATACAAAACATTTATATCGCTTACATTGTCTCCGGCACGGTACTCACGGGTAACGTAATCGGAGAGAACACATACCCATTCCCTCGCCGCATCGATATACTGCGCGGCGTCAGGCTTGTCCGTTTCAGGTGTGATACCGGCTGTGTCTCCTGAATCTCCGAAGGCTGCAAACGGCAGCGCACAGGATGAGAACGCCGTACATACGCACACGGTCAACACCGCAAGAAGCAAAGCAACGTTTTTTTTACTTTTCATATGACTCCTACTTTCCGAGCAGCGCAAAAAATGTATTTACGCATGGCGTATTTTTGCGCCCTTGTTCTTTGTACAGCATTATTCTACATTGTCCGAATGCAAAAAGTCATCAGATAAGTGTAAGAGAAATGTAAAATAACAATTCAGCACCCTTTCGGAACATAGCCCAGCGGATTTACCTTAGATCCGTTTATTCTGAACTCAAAATGCAAATGGTTTCCCTCGGAGTCTCCCGTAGTGCCGACATAGCCTATGACCTGCCCCTTTTTCACGCTTTGCCCGCTCGCTACCGCAAGCGCCGAGCAATGAGCATACAAAGTGCTTTTTCCGCCGCCGTGGTCAAGAAGAACATAGTTGCCGTAGCTGTTATGCCACGCAGCGCGGACAACAGCAGCATCCGCCGAAGCATATATAGGCGTCCCTGCGGAGACGGCAATATCAGTTGCGTAATGAGGTTTGTTCCACGGGTCGGTATCGCCGTAATTACAGGAAATGTAGCCCTTGCCCTGCGGCAGCGGCCACATAAAATCCCCTGCGGGGACAACTGGAGCATTGGGCGCAGGCTTGCTTGCAGCAGCGCGCATAAGCTCCTCTATCTCACGGTCAAGGGCAGCTTTGGCAGCAACCGCTTTTTCATATTTGTCCTTTGCAGCGGCTTTATCGGCGTTCAGAGAGTCAAAATATGCGGCAGCCTCCTTGCTTTTTTGCTCAAACTCAGCCTTGTCCTTTTTCAGCTGTTCAAGCGTGCTTTGCTGCAAGGCTCTTGAAGTGTCAAGAGAATTTTTTTCATCCTCCAGCCTTGATTTTTCCGACTTATATTCCTCCATGGTCTTTTTATCATACTCAAGCATGGTATTAAGCCTCTCAAGCCTTGAAAGGAAGTCCGTAACACCTGTTGAGCCGATAAGAACATTGAGATATCCCACGTTGCCGTCCTCATGGGTCTGGCGCGCACGCTCTCTTATCTTCTCCCCCGTTTCCGCTATCTTCTCCTCGCTCTCGGCCATTGCAAGCTCCGCTTTTTCTATTTCACTGTCAAGCTCCGCCGACAACTCCTCGGCAGCAGTGATCTTAAGCATCATAGCTTCCGTAAGGCTGTCAAGATACCTTTTATTTTCAAGTGTGGCGGCAGCCTCCTTGCCCAGCTTATCAATCTGACCCATAAGCTCCTTTTGCTCTTTTTCAAGCTGAGCTATTCGGTCCTTGCATTTGCTGATACCGGCGCTTTCCGCCGATGAAGTAACAGTCCCCTGCGGCAAGGCAAACGCCGCAGCACAAACTACTGCCGCAAGGCATCGAAGTACAGCTTTTCTTTTCATACTCAAGACCCTTCTTTCATTAAGTAATTATAAGTAACTATGTCATATACTTTTACAAGTACATCATAGCACGGCTAAATGCAAGAAGGCATCATAAAAATGTAAGAGAAATGTAAAAACGAGCTTCTATTTATTATTTTTCTCCGCAATTATCTCGTCAAGGACTGCTGCGGCTGTCCGTATATAAGCCTCGCAGGGGCGGCGCTTATAATAATCCGCCGTGCGTTCTTCGGGCACGGGGGCAGACGCGCCTTTTCCCAGTCCCAAAAGCTCGCGGCAGATTATAGAGCCGTTTTTCTCCCTCAGTCTGGCAGCTATATCCTGCACAAGCGCATAGTGCGCTGCTTTTTCATCCTGCGCAGGAGCGCCGCCGTTCTCGCCCCACAAGAGTCCTGCTACCATAAAAGCACCGCTTACCGCCCCGCAGACCTCGCGAAGTCTTCCCATACCGCCGCCGAAGGACAGAGATATCGCCGTCGCTGTTTTTTCGTCAAGTCCCGTTACATCGCCGAAGGCAAGAAGCACTGCCTGTGCGCAGGTATAGCCTTCGCGGAACAGCTGTCCTGCTTTTTCTTCATGTGTCATGGTGTTTTTCCTCGCTGTTAAGATACATATATTTTATCTTACAGCGGTCGGGCTGTCAATACCCAGAGCTTGGGGGAGTTCTTTTGGAAAAAGAATGTTGTAAAGAAAATTTTGGTTTTTTTCCGCATTCTTTTTTGAGAAAAAAAGAATGCTTGGCAAGAAACGCACAGATCATATAAAAAGCCAAAAACGTAAGTACTCTTGATCTGTGCCCCATTAACGGCTTGCCGCCGTTAATGCAAAGTGAAGCAAAAGTCCAAGGGAAGAAACTACGTTTCTTCCCTTGGAAATCCTATTTTCCTTATAGCTTCCCCCGCAGCGCCAAAGTAAAATTAAAGCGCATATATGCTTGCGCTGCTCTGCATTGAGCTTGGCTCAATGCCTGAGTAAAACTGCGGGCGTGGAAGCATAACGAGGTTTACGGCAGAGCGTTAGGGGTCAATAGACCCAATATTGTTTGATTGATACTAACGTATGCTTCTCCCTTGGGAGAAGCACATAGGGAGATATCCAAGAGGGATTCCTCCCTCTTGGATGTCTTTTTCTTTGTAACTTTCTTTTTTACATAAAAAAGAAAGTTAAGACAAAAAAAGCTTTTCTTCCCACATTCTTTTCTACGAAAAGAAATACAATATTGACACATCACTATTGATGATGTTATAATGATAGATGGAGTGTTATGCTCTGATTTATGTATAAAATTTTATTCTAAATATATCTAAGTGGGGTATACGTATGAAATGGACGTCGCTTAACGAGCTTCGTGAAGATTTCCTCTCGTTTTTTGAGTCAAAAGGACATCTGAGACTGGAAAGCTTTTCGCTTATTCCTTCAGCAGAAGACAAGTCTCTGCTGCTTATAAACTCCGGCATGGCGCCGATGAAAAAATATTTTACAGGTGAGGAAGAGCCTCCCCGTCACAGAGTATGCACCTGTCAGAAGTGCATCCGCACAGGCGACATCGACAACGTCGGAAAGACCGCCCGCCACGGCACATTTTTCGAAATGCTGGGCAACTTCTCCTTCGGCGATTATTTCAAGACCGAGGCTATTGAGTGGAGCTGGGAATTTTTGACCAAAACTCTGGAAATACCCGCAGAACTGCTGTATCCTTCAGTATACGAACAGGATGACGAAGCTTACGCACTGTGGAGAGACAAGATCGGCGTTCCCGAGAGCCACATAGTGCGTCTCGGCAAGGCGGACAACTTCTGGGAGCACGGCAGCGGCCCCTGCGGTCCCTGCTCTGAAATTTATTTCGACCGCGGACTGAAATACGGCTGCGGCAGCCCTGACTGCCGCCCCGGCTGCGAGTGCGACCGCTTTATCGAGATCTGGAACAACGTTTTCTCTCAGTTCAACAATGACGGCGAGGGCAACTACACCGAGCTTGCAACAAAGAATATCGACACCGGTATGGGTCTTGAGCGTCTTGCCTGCGTTATGCAGGGTGTGGACAACCTCTTTGAGGTAGACACCATTCGCCGCGTGCTTGACACCGTATGCGAGCTTTCCGGTACAAAGTACGGCGAGGAACACAAAAAGGACGTGTCCGTTCGAGTTATTACCGACCACATCCGCAGCGCTACATTTATGATATGCGACGGCGTTCTGCCCTCCAACGAGGGACGCGGCTACGTTTTGCGCAGACTGCTGCGCCGCGCCGCACGTCACGGCAAGCTGCTGGGCATTACCGGACAGTTCCTCGGCAAGCTTTGCGACGTAGTTATCGAGCAGAGCGGGGACGCTTACCCCACGCTGCGCGAGAAAAAGGATTACATTAAAAAGATCATTTCCCTTGAAGAAGAGCGCTTTGACGCGACTATCGACGGCGGTCTGAACATTCTCTCAGGTTTTATTACAGACGCTCTGTCCAAAGGCGAAAAAACTCTTCGCGGCGAGGACGTATTTAAGCTGTACGACACATTCGGCTTCCCTCCCGACCTTACTGCCGAGATCGCAGCGGAAAAGGGACTTGACATTGACAACGACGGCTTTACTGCTCTTATGACTGAGCAAAAGGAAAGAGCGAGAGCGGCAAGAGCCGACCTCTCCAGCTGGGACAGCGCCTCCGGCGGCGCTCTCTCTGAGCTTGCAAAAACCGAGTTCTGCGGGTACGACAGCGACAGTGCAGATGACGCAAAGGTGCTTTGCATTATTGCAAACGGCGAAGCTGTTGACAGTGTATCCGAGGGTTGCGCGGAGATCGTGCTTGACAAGACTCCCTTCTACGGTGAAGGCGGCGGTCAGGTAGGCGACAAGGGCGAAATTGCCTCCGACGGCTTTGCCTGCACTGTTACTGACACGAAAAAGACTGACGGCATATACATTCACCACTGCGATATTGAGAGCGGTATGGTTTCTGTAGGCGACACTGTACGCGCAGCTGTTGACAGCGTGCGCCGCGGCGCTATTCGCCGCAACCACTCAGGCGTGCATCTTTTGCAGGCAGCACTCAGACAGGTGCTGGGCAGCCACGTTGAGCAGGCAGGCTCTTATGTTGATGAAAACCGCCTGCGCTTTGACTTCAACCACTTTGCAGCCGTAACCCATGAAGAGCTTAAGGCTGTAGAGGCTGCAGTAAACGCTGCTGTTCTTGCAGCACTGCCCGTTGTGACCAAGGAGACCGACATTGAAACGGCAAAAGCAGAGGGCGCAATGGCTCTGTTCGGCGAAAAATACGGCAAGACCGTAAGAATGGTAAAAATGGGCGACTTTTCTACGGAGCTTTGCGGCGGTACCCATGCATCAAACACTGCTGAGCTGGGACTTTTCAGAATTATATCCGAAAGCGGCGTAGCTGCCGGAGTAAGAAGAATCGAAGCTGTTACAGGCAGCGGAGTTCTTGCACTGCTTGACGAGCGCGAGGCGCTTATAGCTGATACTGCATCTGCTCTCAAGAGCACTGCAGCTGATATGCCTGCAAAGGTTCGCCAGCTTCAGGGCGAGGTATCAAAGCTGAAAAAAGAGATCGACGCACTGAATTCAAAGCTTGCAGGCTCAAAGCTTGATGAGATAATTGCTTCTGCTGAGACTGTGGGCAGCGTAAAGCTGTGCTGTGCAGATCTCGGCGCAACAGGTGCCGACGCGGCGAGAGCGCTGGGCGACAAAATACGCGATAAGGACGCTTCAGGCGTTGCAGTGCTTGCAATACACGACGGCGAAAAGCTTAACTTTATCGTATCCTGCGGCGCAGACGCAGTAAAGGCAGGCGCGCACGCGGGCAAGATAGTCGGAGCTGTTGCGGCAGTTTGCGGCGGTAAGGGCGGCGGACGTCCCGACAGCGCAATGAGCGGCGGCAAGGACATTACAAAAATTGCAGATGCCCTCGCAGCGGCGAAGGATATCGTTGCAGGAATGCTGAAATAATAATATGATAAAAGCCATCGGGACAGTGTCCCGATGGCTTTTCAGCTTGTTAAAAAATCACTGTAGCAAAACAATTAAAAGATTAAGGTATACAAATAACTCAAAGTATAGACAATGCAAAGTTAAATGTCTGTAAAGCAAAGAATAAGAAGCTCCAAACCAAGGCTCCCTCATTGAGGGAGCTGTCGGCGTAGCCGACTGAGGGAGTTTTGCTATGCTGGGCTGTTTGTATACTCCTTCCGTCTCGCTTCGCCGCAGTTGCATAGCAACTGCTCACCTCCCTCAAAGAGGGAGGCATATAATTTCGCGCTCTGCGGAGCGCGATTTAGGGCGTTGCCCTAAAAACCCACAAGCTTTTGAAAAAGCTTGACCAAATCTTTTTAGTAATTTTGCTACAGCCATTCAGTTTGAAGACAAAGTATTACGCAGGGCTTCATCGCACCATTTGAAATCCCTTTTCATAAAGTTTTTGAAGGTTTTGATATGCACCCCAAAAGTTAGACACTTTTGGAGGTGCATATTTTTTATGGGG
>CAZBAR010000024.1:0-37708 GCA_964490165.1 uncultured Lachnospiraceae bacterium
AGACAGGGGATTATTCGTTTTGCTAACATAACAGTTACCTCTCATAATTTATTTGCTTGAAATGAAGCCGAAATACGGTCACATGGGCTTCAGATTTTTGTTTAGTCTGTCAACCATCCAAGCTATCCGCTTTTCTCGTCCCGCGTCCGTTTTCGCGTCAAGATACGCGCGGGTGTAGGTTTTCTTAACCGATAAGGACATAGCTTGGAAATTTGTGAAAGCGGGCTCATATTCCTTCAGCAGTTCGGAAAGCATGGCGATATGCTCTTCCGTGATCTCAACGGATTTCGGTGCGTTCCATTGACCGTTTTGTTTTGCTTCCTCTATTTTCTTTCTGCCGTGGTCTGTCATTAACCCGCGTTCCTCAAGGCTTTTCACCAGCGCCTTGTTTTTTTCAGACCACTTGCTGTTTTCCCTGCGCATAGAAAAATATTTCTTATAGGTTTTATCGTCAATGCTTTGCATCTGTCCGTCGATCCAGCCAAAGCAGAGCGCTTCTTCCAGCGCTTCCGCGGCTTTTATTGTTTTCGGGCCGCCGGCTTTACCGAATAAAAGCCAAACGCCGTCGTTTGACAGGCAATTTTCAGAAAGCCATTTTCGAAATTCTTCTCTGGCGGCAAATTCCATTATATCGCTCATAATATGTACCTCATTTTTCCCCTTGTCCGGAAAAGACTCATTGTTTTACAGCTTTTTCTCTGCGAGCTCCATCAGTTCACGCTCAGACTGCACATCATTCGGATAAGGGTACGTCTTTGCGCATTTCTCAAATCGAGCCTTAGCCTGATCGGCTTTCACCGCATTCTTTTCACAGAGCAACGCATACACATATTCGGTACGGATAACAGTCGGGAAGCTTTTCATCGATTTCATAAACTTCTTCTGCTCTTTGGTTAGCATACTGTCAAGCACCTGACGGCGGTTCTCGGTGATAAGCTCCACATACATACGGTCACATATCATCAAGCTTCGGTGCAGACCGACCATGCCGCTGTCGATCGCCAGCATATGAGCCATCAGTCCGTCTGCCTCTTCAAATTGCTCTGCATCCATCAGTCGGTTGCAGGCAAACGCTCCCATGACCGCAACCATGCTGTTTTTCATCGCCTCATCGGACGGAACGGCAAACCATTCGTCAGGCATATCCTTAAGTCTGACTCCTTTTGCAACCTGCTCATTTACTTTCATCTGTACCCAAAAGGCTCTCATTGCCTCCGGGTTGCGTGTAAGCGAAAAAGCATTATAGCCGTCATTGTCTACCGCGCCCATCCGCATCGGGACACCGTTCATAACAGCGAGGATAAAACCTATTACGGCAAATAACAGCGTTACAGTTGACAGAAACGGTATATCCGTAAAAATAAAGAAAAGTCCAAGGAAGATAAGCCCGAAAACAATATTCATGATCGATCCGCCGAGATTGTACAGAATAACCGGGATCTTTCCGTCCGCCATATCAGGAGGAGACATCAGGCACTGTCCTCCGGTCCCTGCAATGCTTAGTCGTCTGAATTTTATCTTTTTATCCTCCCTTACCCACATAAAGCTGAAAATACGGAAGGAGCTGAATTTATAACCTGAAAGCAAACCGAAGATCAGGTGTCCCGTTTCGTGAATAATCAACTGTGCAAATATTGCAGCATACATTCCGAGGAATAACCCGACAAGAGACAGTATTTTCTCGTAAAGCGGCGTTTCTGCACCTGTTCCCCGGTCAATATACGCTACCATTAAAAATCCGCCCGCAGCGCCGATAAGCATAAAGAACGCCATGGCTATATATTGCTGCCAAACTGTTTTTTTCTCTTTCGATCTCTCGCTCACTTCAATTCTCTTTCTTCTCCACAGCTCTTTTCAGATCGGCAATATATGTATTCTGCTGCTTTTTCAAATATCCCGACACAAACAGATTCATGATCGGATTCTTGACTTGCACCTCCTCGGTAAAGGTGAGCTGCGTGCCGTTTTCACACCTTTCAAATAACCCTGCCCAGTGTCCGCTCATATTCTGATTTTCCATATCGAAGCGGTAGATCTTATACTGTTCTTTTTCGGTAATAGAAAAATGCGTGACAAATCCGTCCTTCGTATATTCGTCAAAATGGGTCTCATCGATGATCTCAATTTTGGATAGATCACTTCTCCATGCGTAATTACGGTTATCCGTGACAATATCCCACACGGTTTTAATATCGCACGGGATATCCGTTGCAACCGTCCTGCGCTTCATAATTTTCATCATATTTCCGATATCCTCTAAGCAGTCTCATTTTGAGCAGTGCTCTCGCACCATTTGTATTTTTTCAGCATTAAGTTAAAGATCATGCAAACAAAAACTCCGGCAATGCCGATAATGAAAAACAGCATAGCCGCACCTGAACCCTTGCTTTCTCCGAAAAGGGATACTAATAAACTGTTCTCCGGCTGCGCAGCCATCAGCGGCTCAAAAACCTTATCTACAAGCACACCGCCCGAAAGAAATCCTACGGGAATCGTAAAAAACTGTAAGGTGTTGCGGCAGGAGTAGACGCGTCCCTGCATATTCAGGGGAATACTGCTCCGATAGATTACATCCAGATTTGCATTCATGATAGGGATGGATAACCAGCCCAAAACAGCTCCGATGCACCAGACTATTGGCGTTTTTCCGAAAGCAAGCAGAAAATTCTCGCTGCTCATAGACACAAGCAAGGCGACGGAAATGACCTTTATCCGATTTTTCGGCACAGGTAGAAATGTGGCAAGCACACTACCGGCAAGCGCCGCAATACCGACGAATGTATTGACGATCCCCAAAACCGTTTCCCCGCCGTTCTGCTTTGACAACACCATAGCAGGAAGCGCCGCGTCATATACGGATGCCACCAAATTGATGCACGCCAAATACAGGATCAAAGTTAAGATCAACGGATTCTCTTTGAGCCATGCAAGCCCCTTTCGGGCTGCTGACAGCAGTTTCTCCTCCGCCTGCTTTGGCACATCACTTTCGGGGATATGTATAAACAACAGCAGAGTTATAAAGGCGACTGAAAAAGTGATCAGATCAACGACGATCACACCGTCTATCCCGGCAAATGCAAACAAAGCCGTTGCAAGTATCGGTGTCAGAATGGAGTTCAGCGACTGCGAGAAGGAACGAAGACCGCTTGTCTTCTGATAATAGTCTTTTGGGATCAGCAGTGTCGCCGCCACTTCGCTTGCAGGCTGCTGAATGGTATTCATCAGTCCGTTCACGGCGTTCAAAGCATACAGATGCCACCCACATAGAGAATCGGTCTTGATAAGCAGAAAAACAATAACTGTGCTCAGTGCCGCGAGAAGATCGCACACCAGCATAGTGCGCTTTTTGTTCCACCGATCGCTCAAAGCACCTGCGAATATGCTCATGAGCACATAAGGCGCATAAGAACAGACCGACAAAAGCGCAGTTTCCAGCGCGGAACCGCTGCGAAGATAGAGCCATAAGACAAGCGCATAGCTTGTCATGCCGCTGCCAAGCGCAGAAAAAGCTTGCGTACTCCAAAGCATTAAATACGATTTAAGTTGTTTTATTTTCATAATTGACTTTGCTCCTTTGAATTTTCAGTAAATCAGAATACAAAGTCCGAGGACTTGGATGATCCTCCATGCAGTGTCCTCAAACTTTGCATGGAGCAGATACAATGCAGAGTCTCACCTGTTATATCTCCCGCTTCAAATTTAATAATTTGCCGATTCCGATAATAAAATCAGCGTTCAGTTTTCATTTTTTCAACAGTGTCGCGCTTTACCTCTTCTCTAAGATCCTTTGTCCAACACGACCATTCGCAGTTTTTTTCTCCGTATGTAAGATTTAGCTCATACTCAAGCTCCGTCCACGTTGAAATGGGCGCTTCGTTATGTGATATAACAGCTTCAAGGTTGTCAAGAGACTTATACAGCTTTGCCTCGCCGCTCTCAAGCGCAGCCATCTCCGAAAACAGCGCCGACAGCTCGTCCCGCGTATTATCGGGCAGCAGCGACAGCAAATACTGAATTGCCTCGTCCTCAGTCGCTTCATCCGCGTCTGTCTTGTTGAAAGCCGGAATATCTCCCGTGACAGCCTCTCCCCAATCATGGATCAGACACATTTTTATGACCTTGTTTATATCAAGCTCAGGATATTCGTCGGCAAGAAGCATCGCCATACAAGTCATTCTGCAAGTATGCTCAGCCACAGACTCACGCCTGCCGCTTGAGGTCCACGAATGACGTGTGTTGCATTTCTGCTTCTCTAAAATGTGCAAAAAGTCAATAAATTTTCTCTGGTCCATTACTGTAGCTCCATTATCAATATAACTTTATCACTTATACATATTATCGATCTTTTTGCTGTAATCCGCCCAAACGCTGCTGACCGTTTTCCAGTCATCATCGCTGAGTTCAAGGCTGGGCATGGGAGTAATGCAGTACAGATCGGGAATTCCCAGCGTCGGCGCAAGGCGCATATAGCGCATAGTGTCTCTGTAGGAGGAGAAGCCTGCACCGTCAGTATCTATAAGCGCACCGGGCACAGCTGTGCGGTACACCTCGCCGCGGAACTTGAATTCCTCATAGCAACGGCGAAGATCGGGATGATAGTCGTGCAGTCTGGCATGGTCGCAGAACTTCGCAAACAAAGGATGGCAGGGACTGCAATTGATTATAGCCTCAGGCTTTATCTCCTTGACACTCTTGTAAATATATGAAATATACTCCAGCAGCAGCTCAACGCCGTACTTGCCCGAATATGACTTTGCCGCTCTGCCCACAGGCTGCCAGAAGGCAAAGTCAAGCTTCAGACCGTATGCATTGCAGCAGCCATCGTCCGCTGAAAGAAGCCTATACAGTATATCTCTCAGCTTTTCACGGTATTTCGGATTTGTAGGATCCGCCACAAGGCGGTTTTCCTTTTCGTCAAGCATACACATGTCACTGTCAAGTCCTTCGCTGTCCCAAAGCTTAAACCACAGCATGGTGTGTATGTTGTTCTTTTCAAGATTTTCGTCAACAAATCCGCGCATATCGGGCCAGCGCTCCTTTGACGGTTCGGCGCTGCCGTAGCACTCCTGCCATTTATCGTCTATTATCATAAGCTGCGGATGCAGGTCTTTTTCTTTAAGCTCGCAAAGAAAGTTTCTGTACACCTTCTCGCAGGAAAGGCGCATACAACCCGAAGTATCATTATAATACGCACCGTATGCCGCCTGCTCTATCCAGCCGCAGGCAATAGGTCCGTGCCAGAAGCGCGGCTTTTTCTCCGTCGTATCCTTAGGCTCGGCAATACCGCGGGTGAAATAGTAGTCACTGTAAAAACGAAGCGAGTCCATATCATCTGCGGCGCTGTAGCAAAGCACCCTCGGAGTTTCCCACACGCCGTCTACTACAGTATGTCCGCTCTGATCCGTCCACAGCCAAAAGCGGCGGCGGTTTTTATCTGTTTCCGTCTTATAATTAAACTGAGTAAAATTATGCTCTCCCTTATCGGCGGCAAGTCCGAACGCCATTTTCTGCTCCACTCCGGGCGTTGTAAAGCTGTACACAAACATCGGAGGGATCATAAGATAAGAAAACACCTCCTGATCCTCCATAGCAGAGAAATAGCACTGCCTTGCACCTGTGACGGTAACTATAGGTGTAAAGCCTGTATCAAACTCATACATACTGCCGCGACGTCCCTCGCCCATATTGCCGCTGAAATAGTTGACAGTATCAACAGCGCCGTGACCGCTGAGGCGAACGGAATACTCAAAATGAGTTTCAAAGCATCTTACAATATACTCTTTCTTCTCCCAAAGCGATGATCCTGAAGTCCAGATATAGGTGGGAATACCGTTTTCAACGGTCGCTGAAAGCACAGCGTCCCCTATCTCAGTGTCCGTGCCTGTCAAAGTATTTACAGCAGACACGGGACGCAGCCCTGCAAGCACTTCGCCCGCAATAATAAAATCGATACACTCATCGCTCATAACTGCCGTATATGTATCTGTTTTTACCGTATATTTTCCGTTTTTATTTTCTGTATACATCTGTCCGTCTTCCTTAAATTTTATTTTATTTTTAATTAAACATTTCCGTGAGAGCACAGAATGCCGTTTTTCTCTATATAAACAATGCCGTATGAGCCTTCCGCCACGCTGCCCGGATTAAACAGAAGAACTCCATCCATCCTTGTCTCCAAAGGAATATGAGTATGACCGTACAGGGCTATCCCTGCGTTTTTCTGCTTTGCAGCGGCAGCCAGCGTACCGAGACCCGATTTTACTCCGTACAAATGCCCATGTGTACACATGACGCGCGCATCTGTGAGATCAAGCGTGCATTCGCTGAGATGAGAGTCGCTGAACAGCGAATCACAGTTGCCCTTAACTATTGTTGAAGGAATGTCGCCGAAAAGCTCAAAAACCCGCTCAGCGTCCCGAAGTCCGTCGCCGAGAAAGATAAACATATCCGCGTCAGGATGCATGGCAGCGGCGCACTCCAGCTTTTTATACCGTCCGTGAGAATCCGAAAAAACTAAAAGCTTCACAATTATGACCTTCTCTTTTTTGAATTTGATTTGTTTTTCTTCTGCCCCGAGGCAGAAGAAAATTTTACTCACCAACACAAAAAAACAAATTGATGATCTGCTTCGAAAAAAATAATATCCTTACAGAAAAACTCAGCATATACTGTAAACAGCACCGAAAACATTTTTCAAGAAAGGTAATAACTACTATGAAAATCGACAAAAACGCCGTTGACAAGATCTCCTCGCTTTCAGACGACAAGCTTTGGAGGGTAATATGCGCTTTAGGCTCTTCCTCCGGAATAGACCTTTCCACCGTAAAGGTAACGCCTGCGGAGCTTGACAAGGTGCGCCTTGCAATGTCCCAGCTGACTGATGACGATATAGTGAGAGCCACGGAAATAATAAGCAACTGCAAAAAGCAAAGCAAATAACGCCAACAGAAAGGCACGGTGATAAACACTATGGCTGAAAACGATTTTGTAGAGTCTCTTTCCGAGACGGTCAGCCGTCTTATGGAAAGCCCGGAGGTGGCAGACATTATTGCGTCTATGGGCGTGCCTGCCAATGATGGAGAAAAAAACGAGGTCGGAGAGCGCCCGCCCGCCGGCGGTATAGAGATCCCTCCCGACATTATGGAAAAACTGCCGTCTATGATATCCGCGCTGTCAGGCATGGGCATCGGCAGCGGCGGGGCTGTGCGTAAAGCCGAACAGCAAAGCTCGCCCAATGAAAAGCCGCGGCGCGCCGGCGACAAGCAGCGAAAAGCTCTCCTGTCATCTCTTCGCCCGTATCTCAATCCGCACAGGCAAAACATAATTGATAATATGCTGCGGATCGAGGGGTTTGCAGGACTGCTTGGTTCGGTAAGCGCATCGGCAGGTACAAATACCGATAACGAAAGGAGATAGAGCGTATGTATTCCAAAAACAAGGGATTCGGCTACCAGCAAGCATCGTTTACTCCGCCGCCCGGATATGACGGCAGCCGCTTTCGCGGCAGAAGCGACGGAAGAGACGACAGCTTTCCGCTGTATGAAAGTCAGGTACGCCCCCAAAAGCGCATACTGACGCAAAGAACGTCAGAACCGCCGCTTATTGATAAAATCGAGCAAGTTGATCAAATTGCGCAAAATTCAAACGAGGCTGCGGTCTGCACCTTATGCGAAAGATCGGAGGACGAAAAGACAAATAAAAATTCATGCCGCGAAAACAGCTCCGAAGTATCTCCCATGTCGCTGCTTGCGCCTATTCTGAAGCGCATCGGCAAGGAGGAGCTGCTGATAATCGCCCTTATCATAATCCTCGCAGGCGAGCGCGACTGTCTCGACACTGATACTATTCTGCTTCTGGCTCTGCTTCTCTGCGCAGGGTGATAAGTCGGTTCAGCTGTTCGGAGAGCGCTTCAAGCTCCTCTGCATAATATGCAAACTGATCGCGGCTTTTGAAGTCCACTGCGCCGAAAGGCTCTCGTCTGAAGGAAAGTATAAGTGTTACTGTCTCAAAATCCTCAGATCTTCTGAGAGACAGCTCGCAGCCTGAAACACCTGCTGCAAACTCGCCGATAGAAAGGTACACAGCGCAGGAGGGCAGCTCTTTTATAAGGCTGTCAATATCTCTTGCATTCACGCTCAGGCGCAGCGCATCGACACTCATACGGATCTCGCTCTCGTCTCCGTATCCGCAAAGGCGAACTCCTATTATTCTGCTTTGCGATATATCACTCATACATAAAAGCATAGACGATATCATTTGCATAAAGCATCCTAAAGGGATGGGAACAGGTGAGCACTCGCGTGCCATCATATCATCATTCTCGGTAATATCAACTATGCAGTCCATATTGCCGCAATAATTTTTAATGTCGTCAACACAACGTCGGGTCGCCGCCTTCAGATCAAGAAGACCGTATCTTGCGCCCTCGTCCAGCAGCTTTTCGGGTATAGACGTGAGCAGCGACATGAATCTTGACAGCGCATCGATATTCCGACCTACGTCAGGTCCGATATTGATACATTCACAAAAGCTTTCGCATTTTTCAGCCGTCTCAAACAGCCATACAACTGCAAAGCGACGGCTCATTATGCGCTGAAAGACTACGGCGGCTGCTTTGAAGCCTCTGTAATTATTAAGCTTTAAGATCAATACAGATAAGGGAGAGCGTGACTCAAAGGACGCCTGAAAACGCAGTGCATCAAGAGGCGTCATAAACTCACAAAGCCGCTCTCCCTCTGCACTGCTGTCAAATACCCGCAATGCTTCGCCGTTCACCGCAGCCACATACGAGCCTCTCGCACACAGCAGTGCGGGAACACCGTCTTCAAAAAACAGCTCAAATATACTATTCATCAGGATCGACCGGCTTTTTTACCCACGAAATATACTGTCTTGCTCCGACTCCTGTCGCAGTAAGCACATCTCTTATCTCGGCAAGCTTGTCGGCGTTATCTCCGTCAAGAACGGGACGAAGCATATACATTGAAAAGCTGCCCTGAAGCTTGCCGCAAATGTCGGCGGCTCCGTCACTGCCGATGCCTGTCATATCTATTGCCAGGTACTCAAACTTTTTGTAAAGCTTTTCAATGTAAGGTGCATTTTGTGCAACTGTGAGCACATCGGGAGAAAGGCTTACGCCGCATACAACATTCAGACTGCCTCTGACAGTCTCCAAATACGAGACCATTTCACCGACAGCGTTGTTATCAAGGGCGCTTATATTCTCAAAGCTGCGTATAAGTATATCGTTAAAGCCCATTTCGGCAAGTTCTGCCGAAATGAGAGAGTCACGGTCGGCATCACTTCCCGAAAAGACAGCGGAGCATCGCATTCCGCGGTCCTTTGCGTATGCAACAGCCGCCTTCAGTACATCAACAGGCACAAGAGCTTCTGACGCACGGAGTCCCGAATAAGACTGGAGAGCGGGAGAAGCATATGTGATCATACCGTCGCCGTCGCGAACCACAAAGCTTACGGCGTTATAGCCCTCAGCGCGCAGTCCGTCAATAACAGCGCGTGCCTCGCCCCCGTCGCTTGCGTCGGACAAGTCAAGACAGGCAGCAATAACGCCGCGCAGCGCCTCATCGTGAGAAACAGACTCCTCCGCATCGTTTGCCGGCGAAGGATCAGGCGTAGTGACAGGAGGGATATCATCTGTGGAGATATCCGTATTTTCAAGCCTTGTTTTCAGAACGTTGCCCAGTATTACCGTAAAGACTGCTATCATCACGGCAATGACCGTAAAAAACAAAACCCGCCGCCATATTCTGTATTTTTTTGCCTTATATGCCTTAAATTTATTCAAAACGTATATCCTCCGAAAAGCACGCCCTAAGGCTCCTATTCTTTATCCGGGAAGCTGATTACAACATCTGAAAGTATTTCTACGCTCATAGACATTGCCATATCCTCTACTGACAGTATAAGGTTTGCACCGTAGTAGTTATTTAAGATTGAACTGATATTCTTATCTACATATTCGCTGCTTTTTTCGCATCTCTTAAAAACACTGTATCCCGCGCTGCTTTTTACGACCTCGCTGACCTCGCCTATCTCCAAGGAAAATGCCGCATCTTCATTTTCACTCTCCCACATACCGCGGCAAATGTAATAGCCTTCGGTATTGGAAAACATATACAGCGACTCGCCGTACTGTGACACCAATTCGTCGAAATCCTCGCCGGACACGGCTTTTTCCCTCGCCTCTTCGGCAAGAGCCATTGCCTCTGCATCTGTATGCTCAGCCGCAGGCATAAACACGGTGCCGTCCTGCACACGGTTAGAGCTATCTCCGAGTATGAGTATCTGCTTTACGCAAATAAACTCATCACTCATAATTATCTCGCGCATATTGTTGGTATCTGAAACAATATACCCCTCTTTTATCATCTTTGCATATATTTCTTCTCTGAGAACATCATTTTTAGTCAACAGCCTAAAAACACTGTCGTTCATATTGCTTTCGGCAATTGACTTTTTATATTTCTTTTCTCCGCCGCATTGCGCTATCGTTTCACTGACAGCTGAGTCTACCATGTAGGAAACGTACTCTCCGTCGGGATCTATGCCGTATTTCTCTGCCACGGCGGTCATCGCATACAGATCTTTTATGGCATCTACTGCTTTCTCTTCAGCATTATCTACTCCGTCTGCTCTGAAATTCATTACATAATAACGGAACACCTCATACGGCACATCGTAATCACCTACGCGCATGACCGTTTCTTTTTCCTTCTCGCTCGAAGAAAGATCTACGGAACAGCCGCTGAAGCACATTACCGCAGCAAGGACCGCGCATATCAGCGCCTTTATCTTAAATACATTTTTCATATGTATCCTCCAATATTATATATTGATTTATGATATCAAACTTATGTTAAAAATTATTTAATATATTGT
Source organism: uncultured Lachnospiraceae bacterium (assembly GCA_964490165.1). Classification (GTDB taxonomy): domain Bacteria; phylum Bacillota; class Clostridia; order Oscillospirales; family CAG-272; genus Avispirillum. The sequence continues at coordinate 10,900 of CAZBAR010000024.1, forward strand.
GTCCGTGATGTAAACGGAGCTGAAAATACCAATATACAAATTAACGCAAACAAAGCATTGAAAAGCCAACGACAATATGGTATAATTATAGAACAACATTTGTATCAATTCTTTCACCGAAAGGACTTAACTGAATAATGGCAAATGCAACAGTAGCACTTGAAGCCGTAATAAATGAGCTTCAGCTGAAAACACTTTATACACCGAAGGATCCCAAGGATATATACATATCCCGCAGCGAGATCAACCGCCCCGCGCTTCCCCTTTCCGGCTTTTTTGAATGCTTTGAGGCAGACAGAATTCAGATCGTCGGCATTACTGAGTACGCATATCTTGCAAGCCTTGACCATGATCTGAGAGTTGAGCGCATCCGCGCCCTGCTGGCAAAGCGCCCCCCTGCGCTTATATACACCCACAGAAATCCCGTAGATGAGGTCGTTATTGATGCTGCAAAGGAATTCGGCATTCCTTTGCTCTGCACCGACACAAACACAAGCGATTTTATGGCTGCGCTTATTGCATTTCTCAATGTAAAGCTCGCCCCCATGATCACACGTCACGGTGTTCTTGTAGAGGTATACGGCGAGGGTATTCTTATTGTCGGCGACTCAGGCGTTGGAAAAAGCGAAACGGCTATTGAGCTTATAAAGCGCGGACACCGTTTTATTGCAGACGACGCAGTAGAGCTGCGCCGCGTATCGGCAAAAACCATCGTCGGCTCTTCCCCCGAGCTTATCCGCCACTATATCGAGCTTCGCGGCATCGGAATCGTTGACGTCCGCCGCCTGTTCGGTATCGGCGCTATCAAAGAGACCGAGAAGGTAGACCTTGTAGTGCATTTTGAACCTTGGGAGCAGGGAAAAATGTATGAGCGTCTCGGCATTGAAGAGGACTTTACGGAAATTATGGGCATAAGCATCCCCTCACTTACCGTGCCTATAAAGCCCGGTCGAAATCTTGCAGTTATTCTTGAAATAGCCGCAATGAACAACAGACAGAAGCGTATGGGCTACAACACCGCTAAAGAATTCAACGATAAACTGATGCGCCAGATGGAAATGGAGACCGGTCTGACTATTAGCTGATAGATTCGTTGACCCCAAAACGGCAGCAGAGTAACTATAGGGATTTAGCGCTTTGCAAAACGCTAAATCCTTTTTGTACACCTAGTTATTCCTATAGACCTTTTCTACAAAACACAGATCCCCCGAACGGTTTTTTCCGTTCGGGGGATCGTTTTTTATTTTTTGGAAACAGCGGCAAAGTACGCCTCGGCAGCAGCCAGCAGACTTTCGCTTATATGCACTGCGGTAACCCCGTCGTCCTGTTCCTCAACAATCGGTATTACCTTTACATTATCGGGAAGCGGTGTTCCGTCATATTTATTGCAAAAAACAACACACGGCTTTTCTGCCGCAACAGAATATGCTATTACCCTGCCGACAGCATCGCCAGCCAGGCTCTGCTTATCAATACTGCCCTCTCCGGTGATTATCAGATCACTGTCCTCTGCGGCTCTGTCGTATGAATACAGATCAAACATAGTGTCGATACCGCTTCTGACAGATGCACCGAGGAATGACATCGCGCCGAATCCTATACCGCCTGCGGCGCCCGCGCCGGACGCTTCGGCATAGCTTGTGCCTGTAACGCGGCTTACTATTTTAGACAGCTTCTGCGCGCCCTCCTCAAGCCGCTCGACGCCCATTTCGTCAGTACCCTTTTGACGCGCAAAGGCCCTTGCACAGCCGTTATCGCCGAGCAGCGGATTATTGACGTCACAAATAAGGGTAAAATCAACGTCCCTGTACTTTGAAAACGCCTGGGTATACTCCAGATTTTCAACGCGGTACATAGTTTTGCCCACAGGGGTAAATCGGTTGCCGCATATATCAATAAAGCTTATGCCCATGGCGCTGAGCATTCCCGTACCGAGATCATTGGTACAGCTGCCGCCAAGCAAAAGAACTATCTTCTCTGCACCCTTTGAGGTGGCATAAGATATCATCTGCCCTACGCCGTAGCTGGAAGTCTTTTCGGGGTTGGAACGCTTGCCTGCCAACGGTTGACCTATAGCCTGTGAGATCTCCATTACAGCGCACTTGCCGTTATCAATAAATCCCACATTCGCACGCGCAGGCTTTGCAAAAGGTCCTTCTATTTCAATTTTGACCATTTGCCCGTTGACGGCATTAACCATAAGCTCGACCGTGTTCTCTCCTCCGTTCGCCAGTGGCATACCGACAAATTCAAAGTCGCCGAGCGTTCTTTTAACTGCGCGTTTGATTATTTTTACAGCCTTAAGGCTATCGATCGTCCCCATAAACGCGTCCGGAGAAACAAGAATTTTCATTGCATTACGATCCTTTCTAAAGATTATAAATTAAGCAGTTATACATATATGTACATTCTGCACAAAATCAAATATTTTTTTCTTCCTCTGTTGTTATTATATCACAATCCTTTTCAAATGTTAATAGTTTTTTGTTATTTTTTTATATTTTTTCCGAAAGTGCAGGATTTTTTTATCCAATTAACCAATTATTATCAATTTTTGTCAAAACTTGACAAATCCTATAATAAGTATTATAATGTATATAGCAGTGCTGTATAAAACCAAGCAGCGCATTATAGAGCACGCTGTAACGCAAGCCCTATTTTTAATTTTAGGAGAATACAAATGTCACGACAACAACAGCGTGCACGAAGCGAAGCTATGAAGCAAGCTATCCTCGATGCAGCTATCAAAATCGAACTTGAGGAAGGTCCGAACAAGATCACCGTTCGCAGGATCGGCGACATGATAGGCTACTCCACCGGAGTTATCTATTATCACTTTAAGGATAAGCAGGACATTATTAAAGCCATCGACGAAAAGCTTGATGAAGAAGCCTACAACACAGTAAAATCATACATTGATTTTAATCTTACCGAGCGTGAGTCCATTAAAAATATATGCGTAAGCATATACAAAATGTCAAAGTACCGCCCTGACGATTACAAGCGGCTCTTCTCTAACAGACATATTCACAGCAGCGGTCAGAACATTTGGGTAGGGCTTATTATGGAAATTCTCCGGAATTCCTCCGACTCAGGCAAGATCCCGGCACACGCGCTTGAATTCAAAGCAAACTGCATTCTCAGCTATATTATCGGCTGCAATGTGATATTTATCGAATACAAACATTATCCTGATATAGATATTGAAAAATACGCAGACACTATAGTTGATACGATACTCGACGGTGTTTATAATTCCATATAAAAATTGATCCAAAAAAGGAAAGCTTTAACGCTTTCCTTTTTTGCTTTTTACAGTTAATATCTGAATACTTTCTTACATTTTTCTGACACTTATTTCGGAAGGCTTTCTTTTCTTGCGCCGTTATGTTAAAATAAATATAATATATCAAAGAAGAGAGCGTAGACTGTAATGGCGGAAAAATACAAGATACTTGTTGTTGATGACGACCCTGCGATCGTCAATATTATAGAAACTACTCTTGCTCTTGCCGGATATGAAACGGTATGTGCCGATAATGGAGAAGCCGCGCTCATCGCCGTACGCTCCGAATCACCTCAGCTTGTTATTATGGACGTGATGATGCCCTGCTGCAACGGCATAGTCGCCACAATGCGTATACGCGAGGAGAGCAATGTGCCGATACTTATGCTTTCTGCCAAGGCGGAGGGGAGCGACAGAGTGATCGGGCTTGAATCCGGCGCGGACGATTATCTTGTCAAGCCCTTTCTCACTCAAGAACTGCTTGCACGGGTAAAGGCTTTGCTGCGGCGTTATAATGATCTCGGATCTGCACGGGACAACCTTCACGAGCACAGAATAGCGGTAGGAGATATTGTGCTTGATACCGAAAAGAAGCTGCTTATAGCGCGCGGTGACACCGTTCGCCTTACTGCTACCGAATTTCGCATCTTGCAACTGCTTATGGCCCACCCCGGCCGTGTTTTCTCCGCCGAGGAAATATATGAACGCGTTTGGGAAAGCGATGCGTATGCTGTTGAAAACACCGTAATGGTACATATAAGCCGAATTCGCGAAAAGCTTGAGATAGATCCCAGAAAGCCTGAGCACTTAAAAGTTATATGGGGGATAGGATATGTCTTTGAAGAAAAATAGATCGCTCACCGTGATCCTTTGGCTGGCGGCGACGTTTATGCTCACTGCCGGATTGACGCTGTTGTCCCTGACCTTTGTAAAGCCTGACGAAATAGTGAGCGGTGTGAACACAACAGCCATAGAGACAACGTCAAAGCCTGCGGAAACTGAGTCGCCCTCTACGGTGCCTGACGGAACTATGGAGGGCACGCTGCCTCTTCCGTCGGAACCCGAAGATTTTGACACTGTGAAAGCTGATGAACAGGAGGAGGACACAGAAAAGAGCGAACCAAAGCCGTATTTTGTGCTGAGATCTGTCAGCATTTTTCTTCTGATTTTCGGTGCTGCTGCCGCGGTAGTTTATATATTTGTTCTGACGGCGCGCCGTCCTTTGTTCGGCGCAGACTTATCGCTGCTGCTTTTGACCGGCGCGGCGGCGCTTATGGCAGGTGCTCATAAAGCGGTGCATCCATATAGCGCCGCAATGCTGCTGTGCGGAGCTGCACTGTCCCTAGCTCTTCTTCGGGAAGTGTGGGCGTGGATCGTGCGCGGTATGCCTCTTGAATGGAGCGCGGCGCACCGTCTCGGGCGCGCTGTCTCTGCAGGCCATTACAGCAGATATATGGTATTTCAACTTGTCTGGACGCTTATACTTGCAGAAGCCGCCGCAGTTGCGGCTGTGGGAGCTGTATACCGTCCCATTTTGGCTGTGCTGTCTGTTATATGCGCTGTCATGGCGTCAATATCGTTTTTGCTGCTTTGGCGGCTATGCAGCGATACAGATCATCTGGCAGAGCAGATAAGACGCTTACATCGCGGAGATGAGGCAGAGGCAAGGACAGGCGTTTTTGAAGACACTGAAAAGCAGCTGATCGATATGCGTCGGCAAATGGACGATGCAATTAGATCAGCCGTTGCCGACGAACGTTTCAAAGTAGAGCTCATATCAAATGTGTCTCACGATCTGCGCACGCCGCTTACCGCCATACTCGGCTACGGAGAGCTGCTGTCGGAAGAGCCCCTTTCTCAAAAAGGCAAAATGCAGCTTGACAGGCTTAATAAAAAAGCCGCATATATGCGTGATCTTGTTGAGGAGCTGTTTGAGCTTACCAAGGTATCAAGCGGTACTGTTAAGGCAAAGCGTGAACAGATAGACTTAATACGGCTGCTGGAGCAGACGCTGGGCTTGTTTGACGACCGGCTGACAGAAGCAAAGCTTTCAATTCGCCGACACTACGTTTCCGACAGAGTTCCCGTAATAAGCGACGGGGCAAGGCTGCATCAGGTATTTGCCAACCTTATCGGAAATGCAGTAAAATACACAATGAGCGGCACCCGTATACACATTGAAGTACGGGAGAATGATGAATTTTATACCGTACGCATGACAAATATTGCATCCTATGAAATGAGCTTTACTCCGGAAGAGGCAGTGCAGCGCTTTTACCGTGCAGATAAAGCACGCAGCACGGAAGGCAGCGGGCTCGGCCTCGCCATAGCAAAGACCTACAGCGAATCTATCGGCGGAAAATTCAATGTTGAAGTAGACGGAGAACAGTTCAGTGCGATCGTATACGTGCCGAAAAAAACTAATAATACTAATAATAACTGAAAGCTTTTCTTAAGAAATACATCAGTTTTTTTGAAAGCTTTATCCCGTATCATATTCGTAACAAAATACGAAAGGTACGGGATATTTTATGAACAAACGCATTTCGGGACTCGATATGCTGAGATGCACGGCAACACTGTTTGTCGTTGTATTCCACTCGTTTTTATACAACGGATTTTACTCAGAGCCGCAAACGGGTATCTATATGCTTTTTGCAAACTCTGCACGTTGGCTGAGCGTCAGCTGCATAGGAATATTTGTTATGCTGACAGGATATTTGAAATCTGCCGAGGAGGCAGACCGAACATATTTCCGTTCGCTTATTCCCGTTCTTTCAGGCTACGCCCTTGCTTCCGCAATATCGATACCCATACGCCACTTTTTGCTTGGAGATGTGCAGAGCGCGGGGGAATGGATCCATCGTTTTTTCGCTTTCGGCGGCGTGTATTACGGCTGGTACGTAAAAATGTATGTCGGACTTTTACTGCTCAGTCCGATCATCAATCTGGCTATTGAAAAAGTGAAAGATCAACGCAGGCTTTTTATCCCCGTGATCTGCGCAATCATTGTTACTGCTATGCCGGGTGCTACAAGGCTGACATTTTTTCCCGACTATTGGCGCGCAGCATATCCGCTTACTTACTATATGCTGGGAGCGGTAATACGCCGTCTTCAGCCTAAGCCGTCTCCTCTGCTCTGCCTGATATCGGCAGGAGCAATTTCACTCGCCCTCGGCGCTGCTACGCTTATTTCTACTGATAAAGCCATCGGAGAGGCATTTACGCAAGAATTCGGCGACATATGGATATTGCTTATTTGCGTTTGCATTTTTCTTGCTCTTTACCGAATCAATACGCCAAAGCTACTGGGAATACCGTTCAGATACGCCGCGGGCGGTTGCTTCGGCGGATATATGCTGTCACACCTTTTTGACGCTTGGGTCTACCGTACAATGCCGCAGTATCACTCGCCTGAGCATTACCCGAAGATCTTTTTTATACAGACACTGCCGATCTATTTTGTCTCACTATTTTTCGGCGCATTGCTGATGCTGCCCGTAAATCTGCTGTACAGAAAATATTTTAAGCGTCGAAAAGCTAAAATACAGCAGCCAAGTAACAAAAAGCTTTAGAGCTTGTCGAAAAAGTCCATAGAAATAGCAAAATGCACAAAAAGGGAATTTCGCGGCTCGCGAGCCGCGCCCAGAGGTTCCCTCTGTACTCCGGCCAGTCTTAGGATTTCGATCGCTGCGGCGATCGATTTAGGGCGTTGCCCTAAAAACCCACAAGCTTTTGAAAAAGCTTGACCAAAACTTTTAGTTATTTTGCTACTGCCATTTAGTTTTTCAACAGTCTGACAAAAGAAGCGCCTCGGCGCTTCTTTTGTATCTCATCGCTATACACGCCTGACCTTTACGTCCCTTGCGTCCTCTTTCCTGATAGCTATTACCGCACCTCTTATAAGATACGCCGACGGATCCCCTGCCGGACTTTTACCGATGCATTCGATCCTTGTATTTTCAGTAAGTCCTATGTCCAAAAGCCGGCGGCGCATACTGCCCGATGCTTCAAGATATGCTACCCGTGCCCCCTCTCCAGGCATTATATCCGAAAGGCATACTTTCTCGCTCATATATTTTTCGCGTCCTTTCCTGTTATATGTGATCCGGGGTAATTCACTGCCCCTTAATATTCTATTCGCAGAAAACACATTCGCTACCACCGCATATTCTATTTTTTTCGTGTCACGACAGCCTTTTCCTTGACATAAAATGGTGTATGTGGTATTATTATTTTGTATTATTATGCTTATAGCTTTATGGGGGTATCCCTTTGAATATTACAGTAAATTCAATTTCTCTCGAATATACGGATACAGGCAGCGGAGACGCCGTAGTTATGCTTCACGGCTGGGGCGCATCAAAAGAGCTGTATCAGAATGTGATAAACACCGTATCTGAAAAGTACCGCGTTATCGCCCTTGATCTTCCCGGCTTCGGAGGCAGCGGAGAGCCGCCCTCAGCGTGGGACGTATCGCAGTTTGCCGACCTTTGCGCCGAATTTATATCGGCGCTGGGACTTGACAGAATAATACTGCTCGGTCATTCCTTCGGCGGGCGCGTGTCAATAAAGCTTGCCGCAAGAGACAGTCTGCCTTTTGTGATAGAAAAGCTTATTTTGGTAGACAGCGCCGGAATACTGCCGAAGCGCGGTCTTGACTACAAGCTGCGCGTAGGCTCTTATAAGGCGGCAAAAAAGCTTATGAATACCGCGCCGATGCGCACGCTGTTCCCTCACGCCATAGAGAAAATGCAGAAAAACCGAGGCAGTGCCGACTATGCCGCGGCATCGCCCGTTATGCGGGGCTGCCTTGTAAAAGCCGTGAACGAGGATCTTGAGCCGCTGCTTCCTAAGATAGCGCAGGACACCTTGCTTGTCTGGGGCAGTCTTGACGACGCTACCCCCCTTGACGACGGCAAAAAAATGGAAAAGCTGATTCCCAATGCAGGACTCGCGGTAATAGACGGTGCGGGACATTTTTCGTGGCTTGACGCACCGGCAGTATTTGACGCAATAATCCGATCGTACCTCAAAATATAAAAGGAATGGTCACAGTAATGATAACAGAAACAGTAATTTTAGCCGTATTTACTCTATTTTGGCTCTTTGCCGCCGTTACGTGCTTTTTGTACGAGGCACATATGTTTCAGCTCAACTCCTACAGTGCAAAGACCCATACAAAATGGACGCTGAAAAACATATCCGGCATAACGCCGAATATTTGCTCTCTCGGTTTTTGTGCTATTGCCGCACTGTGCGACGTAGTGCTTTGCACCGCAAAAATATCCGCTGTGATCGTTCACATAATTATGTGCGCGGCCATGCTTCTTTCTGCTATGATAAACATACCGAAAAAAGGAGCAAAAACACCTCTTGTATTTACTGCAAGAGTTCGCCGGATGCTTGCGACATATCTTATACTTATGCTTGCCTCAGGCGCTGCCGCATGGCTTTGCCCTCGCTGCCTGGCATACCTTATAATGTTCGCTTCATTTGCACTTTCCCCTGTTATACTGCTTCTTGCAAACCTCATAAACGCCCCCGTGGAAGCAGCGGTGAAGCGGTGGTATCTGAATGACGCGCTGAAAATGCTGCGCTCCTGCCCCGACCTGAAGGTCATAGGCATAACAGGCAGCTACGGAAAAACGTCTATGAAGTTTTTCCTTTACACAATACTCAAGCAAAAGCACAATGTGCTTATTACCCCCGGCAACTACAACACCCCTATGGGGGTAGTCAGGACCGTGCGCTCCTCGCTCAAGGGGTATCACGAATATTTCATCTGTGAAATGGGCGCAAAGGGAGTCGGAGAAATAAAGGAGCTGTGCGACATTGCAAAGCCGCTGCACGGCATCGTAACCTCCATAGGACCTCAGCATCTTGAGTCTTTCAAATCCATAGAGAACATTATATCAACAAAGCTGGAGCTGGCAAACAATCTTTGCGGCGGCAAGGCTTTCCTGAATATTGACAACGAATACATCCGCGAAAACCTGACAGACGGCGCGATCACCTACGGCACCTCTGAGGACGCCGACTACAGGGCAGAGGTAACGTCCGTTTCCAGACACGGAACAGAGTTTACGGTTACATATCCCGATAAGACCTGCCACAGCTTTTCTACGGTGCTTATCGGCGCACACAATGTTGTAAATCTTTGCGGCGCTGTCGCAATGGCTCATTTTCTCGGCGTTGAGGATGAATACATAACAGAGGGCGTCAGCCGCATTACTCCCGTTGCACACAGACTTGAGCTGTCGCGTAAAAACGGGCTGACCATCATAGACGACGCATACAACTCCAATCCCAACGGATGCCGCGCCGCGCTGGATACCCTGAGCTATTTTGACGAATACAAAATACTTGTTACCCCCGGAATGGTAGAGCTCGGCAGCGAGGAGGAGCGTCTGAACCGCGAGTTCGGCACCGAAGCTGCCGCAGTATGCGACTTTGTAATTCTTGTGGGAGAGCGTCAGACAAAGCCTATTCTGGCAGGTCTCCACGATGCCGGCTACAGCGACGAAAAAATATACGTTGCAAAAGACCTCGGCGACGCTATGGCAAAGGTCTACACTATTAAAACAGACCGCCCCAAGGCTGTACTGCTTGAAAACGATCTGCCGGATAACTATTGATAAAGAAGGTAATACAATATGAAAACACGACTTTGCGTTCTGTTCGGCGGAAAAAGCGTTGAGCATGAGATCTCTGTTATCTCCGCCCTGCAGGCTATGGAAAATCTGAATGCCGAAAAATACGATATTATTCCCGTGTACATTTCAAAATCAGGAGAGATGTATACCGGTGACACCTTAAAAAATGCCGACTCCTACAAGGATCTGAAGGCTCTTTGCAAGACCTCGCAAAAGGTAGTGCTGGTAAGAGACGGTGAAAAGGTCGCACTTGAGCGCTATCCCGCAAAGAAATTCGGAAAAAATATAATATCCGAAATAGACGTTGCCTTCCCCATAGTCCACGGAACTAACGTTGAGGACGGCGCGCTTCAGGGCTATCTGAAAACTCTGGGCGTTCCCTTTGTAGGGTGCGACGTACTTGCATCTGCAGTGGGCATGGATAAATACGTTATGAAGACCGTGTTGGAGAGCGAGGGGTTCCCCGTTCTGAAATGCCTTAGATTCAACCGCCGCAGAGATAAGACTGCGGACTGCATTAAGAAGATAGAAAAAAATATACCCTACCCCGTTATAATAAAGCCTGTAAACCTCGGATCAAGCGTAGGCATATCAAAGGCAGCTGACAGAGAGTCTCTGGAGGAAGCGCTTAAAGACGCATTCAGCTATGCGGAATGCGTGCTGGCAGAGCGTGCAATAGTAAATCTGCGCGAAATAAATTGCGCGGTGGTAGGAGACAGCACAAAAGCGGAGGCTTCTGAGTGCGAGGAACCGTTTATGCACGATGAAATACTCAGCTACAGTGACAAGTACCTCGGCGGAGGAAAGGGCGGTTCCAAAGGCTCAAAAAGCAGCGGAATGGCAAGCCTGCAAAGAAAGATACCCGCTGATATTTCCCCTGAGCTGCGCGAGGAGATACGCACTATGGCGTGCCGCGCGTTCCAGCAGCTTGGCTGCAACGGCGTATCAAGAGTTGACTTTATGATAGACTGCGACGAAAACAAGGTGTATATCAACGAGTTCAATACTATCCCCGGCTCGCTTGCATTCTATCTGTGGCAGCCGCTGGGAGTGCCCTACAGCCGGCTTCTCGATAAGCTTATCTCCCTTGCCCTTAAACGAAGCCGCGAGGAGGCTGATATTACATATTCCTTTGACACCAACGTCCTTGCCATGGGCGCTGCCCGCAGCTCGGGAGGCACAAAGGGTGCAAAAGGCGCGAAAGTATAAAATAAAAAGCTTGCAGGTTTCTGCAAGCTTGAGGTTGTCGAAAAAGTCCGCAGAAATAGCAAACTGCACAGAAAAGAATTTCGGCACCTGCGGCGGCGAAATCTTTTGGGTATTTTGCTGCCATCATTTAGTGTTTCAACAAGCTGAAAAGTAGCTGACCGATCTTAATCGGTCAGCTACTTCTTTTTATTGATCATTATTTCTCTGCTTTCAACGATCTCAAAAACGCTGCGGTCAGCGCTGCTGCCACGATCATTGCAATAAAATCCGCAATAGGCGCAGCAAACAGAATTCCCTCAATACCGAAGAATTCCGGAAGAATAAGGATCAACGGTATAAAGCAGATAATATCTCTTATCATTGACGAGATAACAGCCTGTGCGGGCTTGCCCACCGCCTGAAAGAAAATAGATGTCATTTTTATAGTGCAGGTAAAGGTGACGAGCGACAAAAAGATGCGGAACGTCTTTTCTGCAAACACCCAATAATCCGCAGGATTCGGAATGTTTGTGGGGGTTCCGAAAATACCGACTACCGCCCGCGGTGCAAGCTCAAAAAGCAAGGTAGAAGCTACACCTATGATCAGCGTACACGTAAGTATGGATCTATACAGCTTTTTTACTCTGTCATAATTACCGGCTCCGATATTATATCCGATAATAGGCTGGCATCCGAGTACTATTCCCACAACAAGGTTTATAACAACGGTAAAGACCTTGCTCTCGATACCGATAATTGCGATCGGAATATCTACGCCGTACTGCGACATAGCACCGTATTTTGCCAGCATAATATTGCACACCAGCGAAATTATCACAATGGTCATCTGCGTAATAAAAGATGACGTTCCCAGCTTCAGCGCACCTGAAAATGCTTTGAGGCTCGGGACAAAGCTTTTTGCATTGAGCTTAAAGGTTTTAGTATGGAAGAAATAGATGAAGCTGATAATGAACGAAACGCACTGTCCGATAACAGTAGCAAGCGCCGCGCCTGTCATACCCCAATGCATCACAAAGATAAATACAGGGTCCAGAATTATATTGATGATCGCTCCCAGCAGCATTGAAGCCATAGACCATGCGGGGCTTCCGTCTGCGCGGATGACCGCGTTCATCATATTTGACAGCATATATACAGGGAAAAATAATAAAATAATATTAAAATACTCTACCGCCATACCGATGCTGTTTTCAGACGCTCCGAACAATGTAAGCAGCTGTGTTTTCAACGGAAAGAACACTGCCATAAGCACAAGGCTTGAGGCAAGAGTGATAATAATTCCCGTACCTATAGCTTTGTGTGCTGACTCTGCGTCATTTCTGCCCTGACAGATATTGAGATAAGCTGCGCAGCCGTCACCGAAGCACCATGCAAATGCCTGAGCAATGATAAATATGGGAAACACTACGCCCGTAGCCGCGTTTCCGAGGGCACTCAGCTCACTGTTGCCGATAAATATCTGGTCAACAATATTATAAAGCGCACTTACCAAAAGCGAAAGCACGCAGGGGATAGAAAATTTCAGCATCAGCTTTGAAATCTTTTCTGTTCCTAAAAATTGACTGTTTTCTGACTGACTCATATGATCCTCCTGAAAGAAAAGTTATTCGGAGTCTTTATCAGAGAAAAGCTGCCTGAAAACTGCGAAGAACAAAAAAGGAGCGCAGAATCGTCGTGATTCTACGCTCTTTTGGCTGTTCGACTTAATAATTATATCAGAAGATCTGAAAATTGTCAAGTGAGATTTAATGAGTATCGGCGTTTATCAAAGCCCCTCAAGTGCGTCGGCGGCAGTCTTGACATAATCGTTCTCCATAAGCTCGATTATGCCCTTATCGACCAGTGCCGTAAGCTTTGAATCGATCGGTATTTCAGCCAGCGCGGGGATGCCGTACTGTGCAGCAGTCTCTTTGAGCTTGCTTTCGCCGAAAATGTTTATACGCTTGCCGCAATCGGGGCACAGTGCGTATGACATATTCTCAATAAGTCCGAGGATCGGAATATTCATCAGCTTTGCCATATTGACAGCCTTTTCAACTATCATAGACACCAGATCCTGAGGTGTGGTGACAATAATAATACCGTCAAGGGGCAGCGACTGGAATACAGTCAGGGGAACATCACCTGTTCCGGGAGGCATATCTACGAACATATAGTCTACGTCGTTCCAGATAACGTCAGTCCAGAACTGCTTTACCGCGCCTGCGATAACAGGTCCGCGCCATACGACGGGGCTTGTCTCATCGCCAAGCAGAAGGTTTACAGACATAAGCTGTATGCCTGTTTTTGTAATATGGGGCAGCATTACGTTCTCTCTTGCCTCAACACCGCCCTTCGCTCCGAAGGATTTGGGAATAGAAGGACCTGTAATATCCGCGTCAAGAATAGCTGCGCCCCAGTCACGGCGGCGCATTTCGGTAGCCAGCATTGAGGTAACGATAGATTTACCGACTCCTCCCTTACCGGAAACTATACCGATAACGTGCTTGACGCTTGACGCCGGATTCAGCGCCTCTTTTTCAATCTCCGCACCGCCGCGTGACGGACAGTCTGCGCCGCAGCTGGAACAGTCATGAGTGCATTCATTGTTTTCAGCCATTTTGTTTCTCCTTTTCAGGCACTCGCCTTTTTATCATTGCTTTTCTTTTTATTTTTCAGCGCGCGAACCACCGACATTACGCATACAAGAAGCGCCGCCGGAAGAACGGAAAACGCCGTAATAAACCACCCCGGGAACTGCGAACCGAGATCAATGCCGAGAACAGGCATTAAAAGCTCAGCCGCTATTCCGAATACCGCCGCGACGTATGGCAGCACAAACGCCCTGCCGTACACCGATTGACGAGAAAATATACCAAAGCCGCCTGCAAGCTCCGATGCCGCAAACGGCATGGCGAATATGCATGAGATAAATATGCTTGACATATATCCGCCGTCCGTAACATGGGCGTCCATGCCGGCTGCTCTGAGAACAGCTCTTGCCACAAAGGGCACAGCCGTTGCAAACAGCGCGCACAGCGCGCCGTACAGCGTGGGGATAAGCACATCGCCTGCGTCGTCCGGCGTAGCATATGCCCTCTTACTTGCAGAATAGCCATTCTGCCCACGGACATAAGGCACCGCCGCGATCGCTGCGGACGCTGCAAGATCCACGATAAGTCCCCAGAAAATAAGCTGAGGGGCACTTGGGATAGGCATAGCGGACGCTGCGCCCACAAGCATCAGCACCACCCTTGCCACGTGCGACACTATCAGATATTTCAGCATATGACGTATATTAACAAGCGCGTGCCGGCATTTTTCCATTAACCTGAAAGCGCCGGAAAATCCGCCGCCGCTGCCGCCGATGATACCGTCTGCCACAGTTCTGAGTATTTGCGGAACACCGCCTGAGGCGCTTACGGGAACGGCAAAGGACACGTCTGCCGCCTGCATACTCCACATATCCTCAACGCCGCAGCCGATATATACACATTTAGTATCTTCACCCGTATACAGCTTTAATATACGAAGACGCTCGCTTATTCCTGCCGCGCCGTCGGGCACACATATGACCGAAAGCGAACCTTTTTCATCCGCCCTTGATTTGAAAGCGGCACTTTCTGCGGCACTGATATACGCGTCTCCCGTTTTCAGAACGCCCTCTGCCTCAAGAAAATACTTGTCCTCATCTGCGTTGGCAGCATCGGAGAATATAACAACGCTGCCCCCTCCGCGTCTGAAGGAATCTACCATTGACGATGCCTCCTCCTCCATTCTGTCGGAGACCGCAAAGAAGCCCTCGAAGCAAAGGCTTGTTTGCAAAACGGATACACGTCGGAGACTGTTATAATGAGATTTTCGAAATCCTATAGCACAAAGAGTAACGCCGCGTTTTTTCAGATTTTTTGCGTAGTCCTCTATTTTTGCACGCGCGGCATCATCAAGAGGAACGACCTCGTTGCCCACTCTGACCGAGCTGCTTCGGCTGAGTATCTTTGACACCTTGCCCATTGCGGCAAAATAGAAGCTGTTGCCCTTTGCCACAAGCACATTGTCAAGATCCTCCGACAGCTCCTCCCCTGCGGCGATATGCTGTACTATAGTATACCCGGGATCTTTTTCTTTCTTTCCGTGGCACTCCCAAAGAGAGCGTATCAAAGTATAGTCCAGCACACCTGTATGCCTTGTTTTTATACCGAAGGAGCCGGAGGCAAGACTGCCTCCCGGTGTGCAGCCGGTGCAGTAGCACGCCAGAGCCAGAAGCCGCTGCGGAGGAAGCGCACCCTTGGTGCCCATCAGTGAAAGCTTTGAATTTCTGTAGTATGAATGAAGTGTTATTTTTCCGCTGCGCATTACCTTAGGCGAGCGTATTATCATAACGTCGGCATTCGCCGCCGTTTCTGCTGCTGCCGCGCTGCGCATTACTTCTTTTCCGTCGCCCTTCAGAGCAACGGCCCATGTAAGAGCACCCGCCGCGCCGAGATATTCGCTGAGGCACGCAGCTGCCATTGCCACCGAAGGCAGGAACACCTGAAACAGTCCCACACCGCCTATCAGCACACCGATGAGCGTTATTACAAACGCAGCACCCGTAAGGCACAGGGAGCATATGCGGCTCCAGTCTGAAAGCTTTTCCAGAACGGGAACCTCCGTTGCATCGGAAAGCTCTACCACGCCCTCTCTTGCAGCGGCAAGAGTGTCGCGCCCCGTAGCAACGGCAATGCCGATAGCAAAGCCGCTGACGACCGCGCTGGTGGCATACACCATATTTGTGCGCAGCATTACGGGAATATCGTCACCCTCCAGCGGGGCTGAATTTTTAGAAACGATGCCGCTGTTATCCGTAACGGCGCTTTCCGAAACGATAACGCCGTCAGCGGCGGTAAGTCTTATGTCACAGGGGACCGTATCGCCGGAGTCAAGTATTATAACATCGCCCGGCACAATAAGGTCTGCCGAAATTATCTTTACGTTGCCGCCGCGAACCACCTTTGCCCGCGGAAGTGCAGCGCGCGCGTTTTTTTCAAGAATTCTCTGCGCCCACACATATGCGGCAATACGTGCCGATCTGCCTATAGCCAGCATTACAAGCACCGCGACGGCCAGCTTGCCTCCGCCGAAAGCGGCGGCAGCCGCCACCGTTATCACAAGCAGCAGCGTTGCAAGGTCCATAAGGGTCTTTGCAGCGTATTTTTTTACGCTTGTGCCCTCAACGTGCCATATTGTATTTTTTCCGCGGCGGAGCCGCCGTGCCGCCTCGCTGTCGCTCAGCCCCGTAGCGCTGTCACTGCGGAAAAGCGCTTCAAGCTGTGCATTTGTAAGACGGTGCCAGTTTCTGTCCCTCTCCATAGCCAAAAGCTGCCTTTCTTGAAAAGTTTATCAGAGAGCGGCAATTATCATACCGTTTTCGTCAGCATCAACACTGACGGCAGACACATCGCCGTGAGACATTACTATTTTTTCCGCTATTTTGTCTTCTACGGCAGTCTGAATATATCTTCTCATATTACGCGCGCCGTATTTTGCGCTGTAGGACTCCTTTGCAATGCGCGCTGCCGCAGCGTCTGTATAAGAAAATGCAATAAATCTCTCACGCAGCGCCGCCTCAAGATCGGACAGCATAATGCGCGCGATAGACTCAAAGTTTTCCATTTTGAGAGAATTGAACGTTATGATCTCGTCAACACGGTTAAGGAATTCGGGACGCAGGAAATCGCTGAGCGCCTTCATAGTCTTATCCTTAGTCTGTGCATAGTGGTTGTCGGAAAATCCCGCAGAAGCGCTTCCGCTTGATGAGCCGGCGTTAGTTGTCATAACTATGACGGTATTTTCAAAGCTTACGGTCTTTCCGTGAGCGTCAGTTATTCTGCCGTCGTCCAGTATCTGCAAAAGGATATTCATAACGTCGGGGTGAGCCTTTTCTATCTCATCAAACAGCACAACGGAATAAGGTCTGCGTCGTATCTTCTCAGTAAGCTGACCGCCGTCATCATAACCAACGTATCCCGGAGGCGCGCCGATAATGCGCGAAACGGAGAATTTATCCATAAACTCGCTCATATCAAGACGTATAAGAGTTTCGGGAGATGAGAACAGGTCTGCCGCAAGCACCTTTACAAGCTCGGTCTTACCTACGCCTGTAGGTCCTGCAAAAATAAATGACACAGGCTTGTGCTTGGGTGAAACACCTGTGCGCGAACGGCGTACCGCCCGAACTACGGCGTCAACCGCATCGTCCTGCCCTACAAGGCGCTGACGGATGCGCTCGCCCAGCCCTTCCAGCTTTGTATATTCATCCTCTGTTATAGTTGAAGCAGGAATGCCGGTCCATATTTCTATAACATCGGCAAGGTCGCTCTCGGTCATTTCAACCTCTGCACAAAGCGGCTTCAGCTCATTGATCCTGCCCTTTATCTGCAACTCCTCGACCTTGAGGTCTGCAAGCTCCTTATAGGTAGCTTCGTCTGCGCCCTCTCCGCTCTCAGCCTTCGCCTCAAGCTCTTTTCTTGCATTTTCAACGCTCTGAAGGCGGTCTGCCAGCTCGCAGCGCTCGTTTATTGCAGGACTTGACAGCGAAATATGCGCTGCCGCCTCGTCTATAAGGTCGATAGCCTTATCAGGCAGATATCTGTCGGTAATATATCTTTCGCTCAGAGTAACTGCGCTGCGCAGAACTCTCTCCGGTATGCGGATACCGTGAAATTCCTCATAATAATGCTTGATTCCGCGAAGCACGGTCTCGCTGTCGTCAATACCCGGTTCATTTACGGTCACAGGCTGAAAACGGCGCTCCAAGGCTGAGTCCTTTTCAATGTATTTGCGGTACTCCGACAATGTCGTTGCACCGATAACCTGAATTTCTCCTCTTGAAAGAGCAGGCTTCATTATGTTTGCCGCATTCATAGAGCCTTCGGCATCTCCCGCGCCTACAATATTATGAACCTCGTCTATAACAAGAATAATGTTGCCGGCAACGCGAACCTCGTTAAGCAGTCCCAGTATGCGTGACTCGAACTGTCCTCTGAACTGTGTGCCCGCCACCAGTGCCGTAAGGTCTACTAAGTAAAGTTCTTTATTTTTAAGCTTATAGGGAACGTCCCCGCGAACGATCTTCTGCGCCAGTGCTTCGGCAATAGCAGTTTTACCTACACCCGGCTCGCCTATAAGGCAGGGATTGTTCTTTTGTCTGCGGCAAAGGATCTGAACGACTCTGTCAAGCTCGCGCTCGCGTCCCACAATATTGTCCAGCTTACCCATTGCAGCCTTTTCGGTGATATTCTGGCAGTAGGTAGTGAGGAACTTCTTCTCTTTCTTTTTATCCTTCGCGCCCTCGACCTTATCGGTCTTCTTTTTCTTTTTGTCTTTATCCTTATCGGAGGGGGTCATACCCATTCCCATACCCTCGCGCATAAGTCTTGCAAAGTCTACGGCAGGGGCGTTTGAAGAGTCCGGATCATCATTTGCCCCCGTAAGATCGGTAAGGCCAAGCAGATCGCCGCCGTTTTCAACGCCGTCCATAATATTCTGCATTTCCTCGCTCATACGATCTATGTCGTCGTCGCCCAGACCCATTTTTTCTATTATATCGTTTACGGGCTTTATACCAAGCTCTTTTGCACATTTTATGCAAATGCCTTCTTGCTTTGACTCGCCGTTTTCAACACGGGTAATAAACACGACAGCCATACGCTTCTGGCATCTTGAACACATTACCATCAGTTTTCAGCCTTTCTGTTTTTCTTTAACAGCTTTCCTTTAAGATAGCTCATATAATACATAACTATTGCCGCAAATCCTGTCAGCGCAGTGATTATGCACAGGGCATATATTGCCCATTCGTTATATTTGAACCAAGAATCGTAAAATACGATAATTGCTGCTATAACTACATAAAATATAACCGTATACGCCTTGCCGTAATTTTTGGATACACCGATCTCTTTGAACATTTTGTAGAAAATTACAGAGCCGACACCCATGGTCAGTTCCTTAAAAATAATGGGTACAAGTATCCACCACGGAACAAGTCCGCGCAGCACAACGCAAAGCAGCGCGGTGCACTGCATCAGTTTATCTGCAAGAGGGTCAAGTATTTTTCCCGCTTCGGTTATCCAGTTGTTTCTTCTTGCAAGAATGCCGTCAACCACATCGGTCAAGCCGGCAAGGGTAAATATTACCACCGCTATCCACAAGCGGTCGGGAGCCCAAATAAATACTGCCGCAAAAGCGAAAGACATGATCAGTCTTATGACCGACAGTATATTGGGAATATATTTTGCTTTCATTTATCTTAAACCTCCGTTTTATTCTTTACTCTTTTGCGCGTGTCAGTCTATAAAGCCAAGCGCACTGCTTATACTGGAAATAACATTATATTCAGAAAAGAATTTGACCAAATGAGAGTTTTCTATGATCTCGGTATTAAACACTGACGGGAATGCCGCGCCGAGCGCAGTAACAACAGTGCTTGCAAGCATGGAAAATATCCATATAAAAAGCAAAGCGCTGATAATACCGAATACAAGTCCAAGGCTCCTGTCAAGCCCCTTAAATACGGGCAACTCAAATATCAGGCCTATTATCCATACAATAAGCTTCAGAACGATAAGCGATACCACGAATATTATAATAAACGCCACGATATCGGAAAGCATATTTGCTATCGGCTTTGCGACAAGCTCTGCCACCTTGTCAACGGCGGCTCTTGTACCGACGCCTATCTGATCTACCATTTCGGATACCGCGTCCTTATTTGCACCGAACCTCTCAAGCACGTTTTGAAACTGCTCGCTCGCAGTGAGCAGCGAAAGGTCATATACGGTCTCGCCCGATGCGTTGACGCCTCCGTCGGCAATAGACGCAAGCGTCTGGCTGATGCCTGATGACAGCGACGGAAGGATGAATTTTTCGTTTAATATAACGGACAAAGACGGGGAGAAGGCAAAGCTGACAAGAAGCGCCGCAATGCCCGATATAAGCGACATTACGGACTTGAAAAAGCCGCGGCGCACACCGAGAATAATGTTCAGGGCTGCAATAGCAATTAAAATTATATCAAGGACAAAACTCATATTTTTCCTTTTTCCTTTCGTCAATGTAAAGCTGTAGATTTTATTTATATAAGTTTATTGCCGTATTTCGGCGCTCATTCACCTGTAAACAAAGATTTTGTGCCGTCAGGCAAACAAACTATAAGATTTCCGGGTGCAGACAGCACACCGAGTATGCGTCCTTCTGTCGCTTCGGTATCCGTCACCCCTGCGTCATCGCCTGAAACGATCACTCTGTCAGCAGTGCCGTCACCTACGGCGTAAACGCAGCGCTCACCGTCTGTTGAAACATAGGACACCTTTTTGCTTATTATGTTATTATATAATATATTGCCGTCAGTGTCAAATACAAATAGCTCATTTTCGCTGCCTATGGCGTTTTTAGAAGCAGACAGAACAAAAAAGTTTTCGCACATATCGAAGGCAGACGGCGTCATTGATGTTATATCCTTTTGCCACGCTATTTTGCCGTCTCTGAGGGCAACGACCGCTTTATCGCAAAGCACCATAAGAGTACCGTCAGCCGCATAACGGCAGAACAGCGGCATCTGCGAGGAAATATTTACAGTCTCGCTGTCCTCGCTGCCGACCTTGCCGAGCATTATCTCACAAGAAACATCGGAAGCGCCGACCTCAGCAGATACTACGGCAAGCTCTTTTCCGTCTGCGTCAAGAGCAATATCGACAACATACTTGTCCTTGTAATACTCGGTAAGAGGCCGAAATCCCGCGTCATATACTGTTATAAGAAATTTAGAGTCTTTTGAGCGCGTCATGAGCGCATAGCTGCCGTTGTCGCTTACGCAGCCGTCCTCTATAACATTTTCGTCATTCGCCGAAAGAACTTTTGAAACTCCGGTATATATACTGTAGGATTCTCCGCCCGCATCGTATATAAGAGCATATTTTTCTCCCGCATCGATCACAGGCGAGGCATAGGAAATATCGTCTGAAATATCCACCGAGCCGGCAGAGCCGTACAGAGTAAAGGAGGTTGAAGAAACAGTGGCAACACGCACGCGAAACATTGTAAAGCCGCGTTTATACTGCTCCTCATAGGATATGTCTGCAAAGCTGCCTACGGTTATGCCGGTGCCGGAGTCAAGGTCGCGCACAAGGTACATCAGATTTGAATATGTTATGCTGTCTCTGTAGAAAACAAGCATTGTTATAAGAAAGGCAACCAGAAGAATAAAGGAGATATACCGTGCGGCTCTATATCTTTCGGCAACTGCCAAATAATATCCGTTCTGCGGCGCTTCGCTTTTTCCGAAATCAACGTTCACACGCTGACGGCGCGAGACCTCTTTTTCTGTCGTATCTGTCTTTTTTCTTTTATTTTTCTTTTTTCTGCCTGTATCTATAAGCTCATCTTCCCATTCAGGCTCTCTTTTTGCCACGGTGCAAACCTCCTTTCACTAAATATCTTATCTGCACTGCCAATTTATGTCTTCGTCGTAAAAGACCTCGTTCAGATACAGACCGCAGGCAGCGGCAGTCTGCCCCGCTCCGCTGCGCTGCCCAGACGCTATAATATCGGGGATACTGTCCGCAGGTATGCGCCCTGCGGCAACGTCAATAAGCGTGCCGGCCATGATCCGAACCATGTTGTAAAGAAATCCGTCGGCGCTGACGGAAAATACTACTGCCCCGTCGCTGACGCGATAGACCTCGGAAGCAAGCACCTCCCGCTCTGTATCTACAATTTTCGACCCTTTAGCCATAAAGGCATCAAAATGATGTCTGCCAATGAAATGGCCTGCGGCTGTCTGCATTTGTTCAAGACCGCTGCCGTCAATGCGGAAAATACAGCGTCCGCTTCGCCCCGCCTCAAAGGGATCGTCCCAAGGGGCGTCCCAGATCCGGTAAATATAGTTTTTACCCTTGCAGCTGTACCGCGGATGAAAACCGTCATCCACCTCGGCTGCTGCAATTACGGATATATCAGACGGCAGCACAGTGCTGAAAGCGCGGTGTATTTTCGCCGTGGGAATACGGCACCAGCCCTCTCTTTTCTCCGAAGGCTCTACGGTGCAGCAAAAGCCAAGTGCGTGCACGCCTGAGTCTGTGCGAGAACAGCCCGTAACGAGGCAGGGCGTGCCGAAGACCTTTTCGGCTGCCGCCGTCATAATATTTTGCACGGCAACACCGTTTTTCTGACTTTGAAAGCCGCAGTACGATGTACCGATATACTTAAGCTTTAACAGTATTTTCAAGAGTCACGCTCACTCCTCTGAGCCGCGATACATCACATAGTCAGTGAGTATCCGCCGGCAAAAATATTAAGCAGTATAACCCCCGCGATCAGCATACACATTGCGATAAGCATTACGGCGTCGCGCCATGTGGAATGAAGCACGAGCATTCTTGTACGTCCCTCTCCGCCTGTGTAGCAGCGGCACTCCATAGCGCACGCCAGCTCCTCTGCACGGCGGAACGCCGATATAAACAAAGGAACAAGAATAGGTATAAGCGCCTTTGCACGCTTTACAAGAGATCCCTGCGTAAAATCGGCTCCCCTTGCCTTTTGGGCGCACATTATCTTATCGGTCTCTTCAATAAGTGTAGGTATAAAGCGCAGTGCAATAGTCATCATCATAGAAAACTCGTGCACGGGCAGCTTTATTTTTGTAAGAGGCGACAGCAGCCGTTCTATACCGTCCGTCAGCGCCAGCGGCGTTGTAGTATAGGTCAGCAGAATGCTTGTTGCCGCAACTAAAAGCAATATTCTCAAAACTATGAGCAGGGCGTTTATTATGCCCTCAAGGTATATGTGGATAAAGTAAAAATCAACAAGCAGATGCTCGCCCCTCAGCCAAAACATATTTATCACCGCCGTAAACACCACAATAAACAGCAGCGGCTTAAAGCCTCTTATAAGGATCCTTGCCTTTATTCCGCTTAAAAAGAACAAAGCAACAGAGCAAAGAAGAAGCAGGACGAAGGCAAAAATATTTTTTGCCGTAAATATTACAACGATATACATCATTGCAAAGATCAGCTTCCAGCGCGGGTCAAGCCGATGCAGAAACGACGTACCCTCGCAATACTGACCGAAGGATATATCAGACCTCATTTACATTACCGAGCCTTTCTTTGGATTTGTGTAGATTTCGCCATAGGCGAAATTCGCCTCGTGTCTGAAAAAAGCAAGCAGTCAGTTTTATAATTCTTCATTTTTCAAACGTTTTTCAGACTTCCCCTTGTCCAAAAGCTTTTCCAGGGCGTAGCCCACGGTATATACGTCAAGACCTATATCAACGCCGTGTTCTCTGAGGCTTCTTGCTACCTTTGTTATCTGCGGAACGTCAAGACCTGACGCATAAAGCTCATCTGCGCGGCTGAATACCTCTGCGGGCGTACCCCTCATCTGCACTCTGCCGTGATCCATTACGGCAACGCGGTCGCAATACATCGCCATATCCTCCATACTGTGGGAAACAATTATTACGGAAGTCCCGCTTTTTCTCTGAAAATCCTTTATTCTGCCCAGTATCTCGGTGCGCGCGCCGGGGTCAAGTCCCGCCGCAGGCTCGTCAAGTACCAGAACAGACGGACGCATAGCAATAACTCCGGCAAGCGCCGCACGGCGCTTTTGCCCTCCCGACAGATCAAAGGGGGATTTTTGCAAAAGCTCCGCTGAAAGCCCCGCAAATGCCGCAGCCTCTGCCACTGCCGACTTCAGCTCATCTCCGCTCATTCCCATATTGCGCGGACCGAACGATATATCCCTCTCAACTGTTTCATCAAAAAGCTGATATTCGGGGTACTGCATCACAAGTCCGACCTTGAAGCGGACGGCGCTTATTTTTTTCGGCTCGTCCCATATGTTTTTGCCGTCAAGCAGCACTTCACCGCTCTCAGGCTTAATCAGTCCGTTAAGCATCTGTACAAGGGTGGACTTGCCGCTGCCCGTATGACCTATAAGACCTGTTATCATATTGTCTTCAAAGGTAAGGCTGACATCGTCCAGCGCCTTTATCTCGTATGGTGCGCCCTTGCCGTATACATATGTTAAATTCTTTACTTCAAGCTTTGCCATTTTCAGTCCTTCTTTGACGAAAGTGCACGCGCAACCTCTCTCGCACACTCGTCAGCGTCAAAAATATCAAGGGCAACGTCGTAGCCCGCCTGTCTCAGCCCCCAAAGCAGCTCTGTTGTCTGGGGCACGTCAAGTCTTGCCTCACGAAGCTCGTCTACACGGCTGAACACCTTTTGCGGCGTGCCGTCCATTATAATTCCGCCGTCACTCATAACTATAACGCGGTCGGCAAGCGTCGCCTCGTTCATATAATGCGTGATGTGTATAACGGTAATGCCCTCCTCGCGGTTAAGGCGGCAGATGGTGTCCATTACTTCCTTACGCCCCTTGGGGTCGAGCATCGCCGTGCTCTCGTCAAAAATAATACATCCGCGGCGCATCGCTATAACTCCTGCTATAGCTATACGCTGCTTTTGTCCGCCGGAGAGACGGTGCGTTTCGTGACGGGCATATTTTGTCATGCCCACGGTCTCAAGCGCCTCGTCTACCCTGCGCCGTATTTCCGACGGCTCCATACCGAGGTTTTCGCAGCCGAAGGCAACATCCTCCTCTACCATTGTGGCAACAAGCTGATTGTCGGGATTCTGGAACACCATGCCCACCTTTCGGCGTGAATCGTATATATCCTTTTCTTCTATGTCATCTGCGGTCATATCCTTGCCGTATATTGACAGCCTGCCCTCGTCAGGTGCGAGTATCATACAAAGCAGCTTTGCCAATGTGGATTTTCCGCTGCCGTTATGACCGAGAATTGCCGTAAAAGAGCCTTCCTCTATTTCAAAGCTTACGTCCTTTAGTGCCTGAACAGACGGCTCGTCGTCCTCACCCTGATATGCAAATGATAAATGCTCTGCTTTTATAACTGCACTCATATGCTTACCGTTTCTCTTTCTGCTTTAACAAATTTATTTTGCAGTCCATCTTGCGCTGGCGCCCGCAGGCAGACACAGCCCCGTGGACGACACGCGAAGTCC
Source organism: uncultured Lachnospiraceae bacterium (assembly GCA_964490165.1). Classification (GTDB taxonomy): domain Bacteria; phylum Bacillota; class Clostridia; order Oscillospirales; family CAG-272; genus Avispirillum. The sequence continues at coordinate 36,099 of CAZBAR010000024.1, forward strand.
GATCTCCTCAGCTTCAATATGTCCGCAGTTTCCCACCGAGGTCATTACCATATATCCCATAGTCGCAGGGGACAGTCCCGTGGTGTATGAGTTTACAAGGAAGAACAGGGGATCGTCGGAAAGCAGGCTCGCTGCAAGACGTATAAGCTCGTGCGCACATTCCTCCAGCTTCCACACCTCGCCCGACGGTCCTCTGCCGTATGACGGGGGATCCATTATAATTCCGTCGTACTTGTGACCGCGGCGTATTTCTCTCTCCACGAATTTTTTACAATCGTCTACAATGTATCTGACAGGAGCGTCGCCGAGACCTGAAAGACGCAGATTTTCTTTAGCTGCCGCTACCATTCCCTTAGACGCGTCAACATGGCATACAGCCGCGCCGGCAGCCGCCGCAGCGGCTGTTGCACCGCCTGTATATGCAAACAGATTGAGCACTGACGGCTTCTTATCAGGTTGCTTTTGACATCTGTCTTTTATTGATTTTCCGAACCAATCCCAGTTGGTCGCCTGTTCGGGAAAAAGACCTGTGTGCTTAAAGCCCATAGGACGCAGCTTAAAGGTCAGGTCTCCGTAGCCGATGCACCAGTCGTCGGGCATATTTGAAACGACCCACTTACCGCCGCCCGAACGGCTGCGGCGGTACACGCCGTGCGCCTTTTTCCAGCGCCGGTCCTCTCTCTCACCGCTCCATATTATCTGCGGATCGGGGCGGACAAGAATATAATCGCCCCATCTTTCAAGCCGCTCGCCGCCCTCGGCGTCAAGCAGCTCATAATCTTCCCATTTATCTGATACCCACATAATGATCCTCGTGCTTTCTGCGCTAATTGTTATAAAACTGACCTATTTTCGATGCGGCGCAGTGACCGTGGCATATGGCAAGCGCAAGCGCATCGGCGGTGTCATCAGGCTTCGGCGGCTTTTTAAGACCGAGAAACGCCGTTACCATTGTTATGACCTGCTTTTTCTCAGCTCTGCCGTACCCCACTATCGCCTGCTTTACCTGCAAAGGAGTGTATTCAAAGATCGGCAGTCCCTCTTCATGGGCAGTAAGAAGTATTACCCCTCTCGCCTCTGCAACAACGATACCTGTTTTTTGGTTTGTATTCCAGAACAGCTCCTCAACGCTCATAACATCAGGCTTGTAATGACGGATAATGTCGGTCAGCGACTTATGTATCTGACGCAGCCGTTCTTCTACAGGAAGTCCCGCTTTTGTCTGTATAGAACCGAATGCCATAGGGGTAAATTTTCCGTTTTCATATCTCAGAACGCCCCAGCCGACTATGGCTATTCCGGGGTCAATACCCAGTATTACCATTTTTACGACCATCACTTTCTTTGAATTTGTTTTGTTTTTCTTCTTCAGGACAAAAAGGAACAAATTGGGTCTGAAAGCAGCAGATATGCGTCTCCGGCACACTTTGTTTTCAGACTTACCCCTCCTTGCATATAGAATATCAGTTTATTGTATCACAAAAATTTACTGTAGTCAAAGAATTTTGGAATTATTTTGATATTTTTTACAATTTATAAGCGCTATAAGCGGTTTTAGGAAGCGAACTCCGAAAAAGCCGCCGGCCTTAACGGCCGGCGGCTTTTTTATG